>CANDZL010000037.1:0-35418 GCA_947425205.1 uncultured Hungatella sp.
GCCAAGTGTTCACCGAAGCGCGAGCGTGCCCAGGAGAACACAACATAAGTCCCTCTCCCGGCGGCCCCCAACCAACTACATTAAGCAAGCATCTCTCCGGCAGTGGGAAGACAAGGAGAAGCGGATGCAGATAGGTACGTAAATAGGCATGTAAAAAATATGTACATAATCCCTAAGGGAAAGGTTCCTACAGCCTTGGGGATTATGAGATGAAAAGGAGAGCAGACAGTATGAAGATTGCGGGGTTAAAGACCAATTATCAGGTAAATCCACTGGGAATCGAACTTTCTGGAATTGTTTTTTCCTGGAAGGTGGAGGAGTCAAAGGGAAAGTTTCAGAAATCGGCCAGGCTGTTGATCAGTGAGGCAGAAGGTTTTGAGAAGCCGGTGTATGACAGTGGGTGGGAAGATTTGAATTCCTGCGGTTTTGCGCCGGAGGCAGAACTTCACGGGGGACGTACTTACTTCTGGAAGGTGATGGTGAGGGATGATGCCGGGGATGAGGCAGAGAGTGATGTGGCTTTCTTTGAGGGAGGCCATCCGGAAGGAGCGTGGCGTGGTTCCTGGATTAAGCCGCCCTTTGTCCAGGAAATCCATCCGGTGTTTCGGAAGCATTTTTCTGTGGAGGCGTGGGAGCAGGAAGGAAAGGGCAGGGCACGGCTGTATGTGTGCGGACTGGGGCTTTATGAGGTTTACATAAACGGGCAGAAGGTGGGGGAGGATTACCTGGCGCCTTATTGGACGGATTACCGTTATTGGATTCAGTATCAGACCTATGATGTGGGGAAATACCTGCAGGCCGGGGAGAACCAGATTGATATTTTCCTGGGGAACGGATGGTATAAGGGGGTGTTTGGGTATACCAACCAGGGGACCTTGAGAAATTACTATGGTGACAGCTTTAAGCTGCTGGCGGATCTGTATGTGAGGGAGGAAACGGGAAAGGAGACGGTGGTTGCCACGGATGAGTCCTGGATGGCAATGAAATCGCCGGTGATCAGCTCAGGGATCTATGACGGGGAAATGTATGATTCCCGGATAGAGAAGGAGCTGATTCAGGTTCCGGACAGGAAGCGGATATTTGCAGTGGCAGCGGAGGCTCCCAGGGGAACGCTGTGCCCTATGACAGGGGTTCCGGTGAGAAGGCGGGAGATTCTTCACGTGAAGGAGATCATCCGCACGGAGATAGGGGAGACGGTTTTGGATTTTGGGCAGGAGATTACGGGATGGGTGGCTTTCCAGGCGGATGGGCCGTTAGATCGGAGAATTATCCTGGAATACAGTGAAGTGATGCAGAACGGCAGGTTTTACAGGGATAATCTGCGTACAGCCCAGGCAAAGTATACCTTTATCTCCAATGGGGAGAAGCAGTTTGTACGGCCTCATTTTACATTTTTTGGATTCCGGTATGTGAAGGTGACCGGGATGGAGGTGGACGAATCCAATGCAGGAGATTTTGAGGGATGGGCTCTGTATTCGGATATTGAGGAGACTGGGTTTATTGAGACATCCCATGAGAAGGTGAACCGTCTGATTTCCAATACCAAGTGGAGCCAGAAGGATAATTTCCTGGATGTTCCCACAGACTGCCCTCAGAGGGATGAGCGGTGCGGTTGGACAGGGGATGCAGAGATTTTCAGCGGCGCGGCTTCCTTCCACATGGAGACTCCGGCGTTTTTCAGGAAGTATCTGAAGGATATGGCGTTTGAACAGAGGGAGAAGGGCGGCGCGGTTCCTTATGTAGTTCCGGATATTCTGACGCTGGGCCGGCGGATGAACGGGGAACCGGAGTTTGATATGGCGGATCCGGGATGGGGCGAGGCCGGCTCCTGTGTGTGGGGAGACGCGGCTTCTATTATCCCATGGAATATGTACCTTCACTATGGAAATAAAACGTGGCTGGAAGAGCAGTATGATAATATGAAGCAGTGGGTGGATTTCATTATTACAATGGATGAAAAATACTGCGGCGGCGGGCGGCTGTGGACCTGTGGGTTCCATTTTGGCGATTGGCTTTCTCTGGATGCGGAGGGAGAGGACAATCGGGAAGGCGGGACGGACCGGTATTTTGTGGCATCGGCTTTCTATATGTATTCTGCCGGGCTGACGGCCAAGGCGGCAGGGATTATCGGAAGAGAGGAGGATGCCAGGTATTATGGGGAGATTGCTTCTCAGGTTCGCCAGGCTGTCAGAGACCGCTATATGACGGCGGATGGGAAGCTTACCATAGATACCCAGACGGCTTATGCCCTGGGGATCTGTTTTGATCTGTTTGAGGAATCGGAGAAGGAGGCGGCAGGGAAGGAGCTTAAGAGCCTTCTTGAGAAATTCGGCGGCCATCTGGCTACAGGATTTGTGGGAACGGCTTATCTGTGTGACGCGCTGACGGAGACAGGGTATCTGGATGAGGCTTATGGGCTGCTTTTGAATGAGGAATATCCGGGATGGCTGTATGAGGTGAACCTGGGGGCCACCACCATCTGGGAGCGATGGAATTCTCTTTTGCCGGATGGATCTATCAGCAGCACAGGTATGAACAGCCTGAATCATTATGCTTACGGCGTGATTGTGGAGTGGATCTACCAGGCGGTCTGTGGAATCCGGCACCGGGAGGACGGTGTGGGCGGGAAGCGGATGCTTCTTGCACCGAAGCCGGGGAGGCAGCTGGAGTCTGCCCGAGGCGTGTACCGTTCGGCGGCAGGTGAATATGAATGCGGATGGAAATGGGAGGGTGACAGGTTAACGTATACCTTCCAGGTGCCCTTTGATTGTGCGGCTGCCTTTGCGCCTGGAATATTGGGTGAGACGGTTACAGTGAATGGTGTGGAAACAGACAGGAAGGAGCTTAAGAAGGAATTTACGGCAGGACGATATGTGGTTGAAACAATGGTTTCCTGATAATAGGATGGTAATATGTTTTAAAGTGTGATATACTAAAGGCATGACAGTAAACGTTTTTATTATAAAGGGGTGATGAAATGCCGACAAACGAAAAGGAATACAACGGTTACCTTTTGGACCAGCTTGAACTGATTGAGCGGCTTGAAATGGTTGCGGATGACAGCGAGGCGGTGAAAAGACAATTGGCAATCGAGAAGAAATTTGTTGAGCGTAAACTGTATCAAAAGCCGCCGATGAAAAGTGAATAGCAGCTGAAAAAGAGAGGGTGTTTTTGGCATCCTCTCTTTTATTCTATAGGAAAGCATGTCCTGTAGGACGAAAAAGCCCTTCGGAGGCTGCTAACATGCCAGTGGCACTGGTTTTACGATGACCGAAGGGGAGCGCAGGGCGCACTGTGCGCGTAAGGAAGATGGTTGCTATCGCAGACACGCTCCGGTGCCAGCGTGGGTTATACCTTCTTGTATGGAAATCTGGATACGATTCTGGTAGTAAGGAATGGATTCCATGGACACTTCTATATTTTCTTTCCCGTAAAATGTGATCAGCCGGTGATAGACGTTGTTGACGCCCACGTGGGGTTGGGCCTGGGGGGACGGTTTTGACATCATAAGCTGCCGGACATGGCAGACATCGAATCCGCTGCCATTGTCCGTGATATCAATGTTTATAGTGCCAGGCCTGGGCGTTGTGAAGGAGATCTCAATCATGGGCACAGAGGCAGGGATTCCAAAGGAATCGATGCCGAAGCCGTGGCGGATGGAGTTCTCTACCAAAGGTTGCAGGATGGTTTTTAAGATCTTTACATCAGCCAGAGAAGGATCCACTTTGTGAACCAGAAGGATGGTCTGGCCGAACCGCTGGTTCATGATGTTGATGTATGCGTTGATATGCCGCAACTCGTTGGAGATGCTGATGATATCGGCACCGCCTGACAGGCTGATGCGAAGATAATCGGCAAGGTACTGGATCATGGAAGCGGCTGTATCGTTGTTGTTTCGGAATACTTCTGACTGGATTTCCTCCAGGGTATTGTAGAGAAAATGAGGGTTGATCTGTTCTGTTAGAAGCTTTAACTCGGTCTGGTATTTGACAGCCTCTTCTTCTTTGATCTGCTGCTTCTGGGCGTTGATGGTTGCGTTCATGCTGTTGATGGCTTCCAGAAGCCGGCCTAGTTCATCGTGGAAAGAGAAGTGCTCTGGGGTGTTGTAGCTGTCGCTTCCGATCTTTTCTACAATATGGTTCAGCTTCAGGATAGGGTTGGCTACGAAACGTTTCATAAAGTAGGAGGTTCCCAGCATCAGCGCAACAATGAGAATCAGGGCTACAAGGAAGGATGGAGCCGTGGATGCCAGGATACTTAAAAAAGTCTCTCTCTGTAAGTCGCACAGGAGAAGGAGGCCTGGAGTTTCCAGGCTGTGAAGAAACAGGCTGTGGGTTTTATATTGGGATTTTACTACAGCTTTTTTGTTGTCTTTCAGCTGGGCAATCATGTGGTTGAAGTCATCGGTGGTTTGGATCTGCTGGGAAATGGTGTTATTCATATCGGATATCAAGGTGCCGTCGCTGCGGATCAGATGGTAGCGAAGCTGTTGGTCGTTTAGCCCGGTGTTTACCAGCATAGACTGGAGCATATCGGAGTCCAGAAAGAGGATCACATAGGCTGAAGGCGCGGTATCACTGTCAGAGGCGATCTGAGTAAGGCCACGGCGGTTCTCTACTGGAATGACCAGGGGAATGACCTGGTTGGCAGGCTTGCTGGGCTCACCACGCTCAGAGCACCAGGTGATACCATGGATGCGGGAGAGTTCGCTGTCTGGGAAGACAGAAGACAGAGGTTGGCGCAAAGGGGAACTGAATGGGGCATAGGCGTAGTGTGGGGCAGAGCCGGATACAATCAGCGCGGAGGAGATCAGGTAGTGGCTGTGGGTCAAGTCGCTGGTTACAGTCTGCAGGTTCTGCCTGTGCATATGGACATTGGCCGGATCGTCGGCAATGGATTGGACTTCTGCCTGAAAGTCAACATCGCTGCAGATACGGATGAAGTGCTGAAGGATATCATAGTAGCTTTGGTTTAGGCTGCTGGCAGCCCGCTCTACGGATGCCTCCACGGATTGCTCGTTCCGCCGGCTTACCATGAAGTGATAGGAGACAAAAACGAAGGCCAGCAGAGTGATGCAGAGAAGGACAGTGATGGACAGAATCAGGGCGTTCAGTTTAATCAGAAGAGGGCTGTTGTGGTAAATGTTCCTTATTTTTTTTATTGGGTTCATAAAGGTCCTTTCCGTGGCGGTACCGGTTCTGAAAATCGGATGGTGTTACTCCGTGGATTTTTTTAAATGCTCTTGAGAAGGATCGGTAATCCCGGTATCCCAGATTGTATGCAAGCTCATAGATGGACAGATCTGGGTTGACCAGACTGCGCCTCGCGTATTCCATTTTTTCCTGGATCAGGTAATCTCTTAAGTAGACATTGGTTTTGTTTTTGAAGTAGATGGCAAAGTAGGAAGCGCTTAGGTGGATCTGGTCTGCGATGTCCTTTATCTTGATACGGTCTGCGATGTGCTCCCGGATATAGGAGAGGGCATCGAGAATCAGCTCGTCATTTGACTGGATTTCCATGGCGGCTTCGTTTATGTTGCTGGCATAGCCGTACACGGCATCGATGTATTCAGACAGATGGGTGAAGGCATCGATCATAAAGCCGGATATTTCCTGAAGGGTTTTGCACCGGTACAGGGCCTGAGGGTCTGTAATTTCAGAGATTTCCTCGTGGGAGTACTGGCTGAATTCTTTTTCTATATGGTAGAGAAGAGCGTAGCAAGTACTGTAAATATAGCTTGGCGGCGGCATTTTCACATACAGGAGTTCTTGTATAAAGGCAAGGCAGAACTGACGGATGTGGTCTGGCTCCCGTTTGATGATATGCTGAACCAGAGGCAGGACATCAAAATCAGAAAGATTTTTGGCCGGCGGTACGGTACAGATATCGGATGGGTGGAAGATCTGCCGGTGTTCGTTGTACAGGCGGTAGGTAAGGGCAGTGAGGGCGCGGCTGAAGGAGTACTGGCACTGCATCAAAGTGGGCACGATATCGCCGGTGCCGATGCAGGGAAGCATTTTTTTGGCGGTCTGTTCCTGAAGAATAGAAAGGACTCGTTCTGCAGCTTGTAAGGGCAGGTCTTGGGTCTGGTTGAAGATTCCCGTGATATAATTTTTGTAGGAGAAAAATACGTATGCAGTGGCCAGGGAAGCATTGTTTAAGCATACAGCAATGGAATCAGGATCTGGGGGGGTATCGTTTTCCGGGTAGGAGAGCACCATGACAAAACTCTCGGTATCACTGATTCCCAGAGGCGAATTGTCAAGGAGAGAGTGAAGGAGGGTCTGATCCGGAAATTTGCCGTCAAGAATTCCCCGGAGACAGTTTAGATCCATCTGCTGCTTGTAGAACAGATTCATACGGTTTCCGGATATTTTTGCCCGATCGCTTAGGATCCGGTAGATTTCGTCTGTAAGCTCGGAAATATTTAAAGGCTTTAGCAGAAACGCCCGGGCACCATAGTGGATGGCACGCTGTGCATACTGGAATTCATCATAGCCGCTGAGAATGATGAAATCTGTGTTGATGCCTGCGTCTCTGACTCTGGAGATGGCATCCAGGCCGTCCAACTCGGGCATGCAGATGTCCATAATAGCCAGATCAGGTATGTGGCGGATGATCAGATCTAAGGCTTCTTTTCCGTTGACAGCGGATGCCACAATCTGCACATTCAGATTTTCCCAGTCTACCGCGGCCTGAAGCTCCGAGATGATGGCTGCTTCGTCGTCGCAAAGAATGACAGTAAATTTCTGGGCCATGAAAGATTTCCTCCTATGTATTGTCCGGTGTGTTGAATTTGATGGCTTCATAATAATGGAATTTATTGGTTTTGACAAGGGGCCGGGGAGGGCGCAAAAAGAGATTCTAAGATTTTGTTACATGGTTCATAGGAAATGTCCTCCCCAAAAAGAGGGAGAGATGCTAAACTTAAACCCATCAAGGCAAAACACAATAAACAGGAGGGGAACTCATGAAAAAAATGAAACGATTGACATGTGCGGCGATGGCAGTGGTTATGGCTATGTCATTGTCTGCCTGCTCTGGTGGTTCTGGAAGCGGATCCACTGCAACTGGTGCAGCCGGCGGTTCCGGAGATGCAGGGGCAAAGCAGGAGACAGAGGCCAAGAAGGACGGGGAAACAAAGCAGGAGGCTGCGCCGTCAGGAGACAAGACTGTGGTAGAGGTCTGGACTGGTGACCGGCACGATATGGAGTATGTTCAGAGCATGGTGGATAAATACAATGCAGAGAACACAGACAATATTGAGATCAAGCTGACCATTATCACAGAGGATTATGCCAACATGCTGGCTCTGGCGTACAGCGGCGGAACGGCACCGGATATTGTAGGCAACAGCAATGATGTGACTCTGAACCTGTTTGCAGACACAGGGATTCTTTCTCCTCTGAATGATTTTATTGCACAGGATGAAGAATATCAGAAGGTCAACGAGCCTTATGAGCATATGTTTGAGGGACTTAATGCAAAGGACGGCAATATTTACTGGGTTTACACTGCCATGCGTTCCGGCGTACGTGTGGAATACAACAAGAATCTTCTGGAACAAAACGGTTATACGGAGATTCCGAAAACTTTAGACGAGTATATTGCAATGGCCCAGAAGATTACGGAAAGCGGCGGCGGTCAGTATTACGGCATCGGCTTTACATCATCTTCTCCATTTGAGAGACTGCTTGAGATGTCTGCCCAGATGTCAGGCGTGTTCTATTATGACTATGTAAACGGAAAATATGATTTCAGCGGATACAAGCCTTTCCTGGAAAAGGGACAGGAGTTAGTGAAGACGGCTTATCCAGATCAGCAGGGTGTGGACAACATGAGAGCCCTGTTTGCCCAGGGTTCCTTCGCTCTGTGGAGCAATGCTTCTCAGGAGGCAGGCGTATTTACAGATCAGATTCCGGTGACGGATTTTGAGTGGGGCGTAGGAGAGGTGCCGACTCTGGACGGCGAGATAAAGGGTGCTTTGCTTACGACTCCTTCAAAGGGCTACAGCATTGTTTCCAGCTCTGAGCATAAGGATGAGGCATGGAAGGTTATCTCTTATTTCCAGTCTGAGGAATTCATAAAGGGATACCTTGAGAATGGATATGCACTGCCCATTACCTCTTATATGGATGGGGTTATCGACAAGTCCAAGATCGGCCGCCTGGCAGATTTCTCACTGGTTGAATATGAGTCTGTATATCCCACGCCTCCAGCAGTGAACCTGCAGGGAGATGACTACAGAACCACTCTGTGGAATGCAGTTATGGGATATGTGGGAATCGATGAGGCGATTGAGGATTTAAATACCAGATACAACAGCGCGTTGGATGCCGATGTGGCTTCCGGAACCGTAAAGCGTCTGATTATCAAGGATTATGATCCGCTGCACCCAAGCGCAGGTACGGCCACTTACGAAACAAAATAAAGGGCTTGAGACAAGGGGGCTGGATTGGGATATCCGGCCCCCTGTTTGATTTACAGGGATCCGCTTCGGTGCGGGAGAGGTGTTACATATTTGTATAAGGAGAATATTGATATGGCAAATCAAACGAAAAAAAAGAGCGGCAAGGGAGATTCTTTTTCCTACATGCTGATGCTGCTTCCGGCGGTTCTGATGCTGGCGGTATGTTCCATCTATCCTTTTATTTGGATTCTCCGCTATGTATGTTATAATTATAATGGCTTTACAGCTACGTATACAGGGCTTGCCAATTTTAAGCGTATGTTCTCAGATACGCTTTTCTGGCACAGCGTGGGGATTACTTTTGAGTATGCGGTGTTGAAGCTGGTTTTTATTATTCCGCTGGCACTTGTGATTGCGGTTCTCTTAAATCTGCGGATGAAGGGTTCGGCTATATTCCGTGGAATTTATTTTATGCCTACCGTGATTTCCACATCCATTGCAGGTATGATTTTTGCGTTTATTTTTGCGACCCAGAACGGAATTGCCAATGCGGCGCTGCAGGCACTGCATTTGATTAAGGCTCCCATTCCCTGGTTGAACAGCACGGATTTTGTTATGGCAGCGGTTACGATTCTGGCTGTATGGGGCGGACTTGGGAATTATATGCTGTATTTTATTACTGGTATGAACGGCATCAGTACGGATGTGTACGAATCGGCCAAGATTGACGGGGCCAATGCGTTTCAGACATTTTTCTTTGTTACTCTGCCGATGCTGGCGCCTGTTTTAAAGGTGGTGCTGATGCTGGCAATCACCAGTGCATTTAAGGATTATGAGGCTATCATGGTGCTTTCCAAGGGTGGGCCGGGTAACCGTTCTATGGTTATGTTCCTTTATATTTATAACCTGATCTTTGGCGGTACCAATACATCGGTGACCCAGGCGCAGATCGGTTATGGTGCGCTTCTTAGTGTTATGGCGGCGATTATTGTGGGCGTTGTGACCATTGTGTATATGTTTGTATCCAAGAAACTGGATCACATTACGGATTAAGAAGAGGACGACCTGGCAGGCACCGTAAGGCGCGTGCCGATTCATTGAAAAGGAGCTGGAAAGGGAAGCAATATGAGAGAGACGCATGCGGTTTATTCGAGGAAAACGAAAGTGATGTTAGGGATCTGCTGGGCATTGCTGCTTCTTTTGGCAGTGCTGATGGTTTTTCCGGCAGTGTATATTATTCTGGGGTCTTTTAAGTCCAATGCAGAGCTTTTGGTGGGAGGAACGAAGATTTTCCCGTCAGAGTGGAGAGTGGATAATTATACGGAGGCGTGGCAGCAGGCGAATTTTGCGCGGTATACGCTAAACAGTGTGTTTTTGGCGGTGGGAGTTATGGTCTTGTCACTGATAAGTTCTACCATGGCAGGGTACGTTTTCTCCAGGAAGGAGTTTCGGGGGAAAACATTGATTTACAGTTTGTTTCTTGCTTTTATGTTCATTAATGTGGGGTCTGTGTCTTTGAGGCCGTTGTTTGAACTGGCAGTGAAGCTGAAGATGAACAAGAGCCTGTTGTCGGTGGTGTTTATCTCAGCTGGAACGGGGCAGGCCACTTATATATTCCTGGCAAGGGGATTTGTGGATTCTCTTCCCAGGGAATTGGACGAGGCGGCTAAGATTGACGGGTGTACCTTTGTGCAGATTTATCGGATGGTGATTCTGCCGCTTCTTAAACCGGTGATTGCCACCATTGCGCTTCTGTCCTTTAGGCAGGGGTGGAATGAGTATATTCTGCCGTTGGTGTTTACCATGACCAATGAGTCTATGAGGCCTTTGACGGTTGGAGTGAATATGCTTAAGAATGCGGGGGATGGCACGGCCGCTTGGAATATTATGTTTGCAGGGGCTACCATTGCCATTGTTCCGATGCTGGTTGTGTATTGTTTCTTTGGGAGATATTTTATGAGTGGTATGTCGGCGGGGGCTGTGAAAGGGTGATGGGCTGCGTTATCGCCAAGGTAAAAAATTGTGAGAGTTTTAGTGGGCATTGGATGGCGGAAGCCGCCAATGCCTTTATTTCTGTAAACAAGATGACTATTAAAAAAGGAGCGGATGGAAGATGAAGAGATGGAAATTGGGGAATGACGGGTTTGTGATGCAGTATATGATCGCCGGGCCGGTGGAGATGGATTATAGCTCGGAGACCACGGCCAGGGATCAGATGACTCTGGAGGGGAAGCTTAGGCATGAGATTGTGGGGGAGATGCCAGAGGAGTGGAATGAGGCTGTAGAGGCAGGGAAAATGGCAAAGAATGGAGGACGCTGGCAGGTGTGGGCACCTTATGAGAATGTGTTTGTGGATACATCCAAGTTTTATTCTACGCTTAAGAAGGTGTCTATGGAGGTGGCAGCTGTGCTGTGTGTGCCGGAGGACTGCAAGGTTCGGGCAAAGGTATGGACTTATATGGCAGCGGGGATTTATCTGAACGGGAAGTTGGCTGGGAAGGTGGAATACCCGGTGTATAAACCGATCTCCAACAGGGAGGTTACTCTTTCTCTAAAACAGGGGGAGAATCTTCTTCTGTTTGTCTGCGAGAATCTTGGGGTGCGGGATACCAGAAATATCTTAGGGTTACAGATTTTGGAGAGGCAGGATGAGATTCAGGTGGTGCTGGCAGATGGGAGTCTGCAGGAACAGGTGTATGAGGATGAAGCGTTTCTTGCGGCGTGCAGGCCAGAGGATGGGGCGGTCGTTTTTCCTAAGGAGGCTGGGGAAGGGGTTCATGTATTCTGCCCTTGGGACAGCCCGGATTTCTTTGAGGCCCATAGGCCGGCCAGGGAGTTGGATGTGAAGGGGATGGAGAAGGTTCCGGTTCCGGAGGAGATTATCGGGGTTAATGTCTCGGTTGCGAGAGAGAAGTATACACTGGAGAGGACACTGGAGTTTGCTGAGAGGAACCAGCCGCAGTATTCGGAGGATGTTTCCTGGACCGGTAAGGATAAGCTGGATGAGGTGATGAGGCGGATTGCACAGGTGAAGAGCCTGAACCGGGGGGAGTTTGGATTTGCCATTATGAATCTTCTGGCAAGGCGGTATCTGGGACAGGAGACGAAAGAGGATCGGGATCTTCTGATGGAGGATCTGGCACGGATTGAGGAGCGGGTGGATTGTGCGGATTTTCTGATCTGCGGTTTAGTTCGTTATATCAAGATATTTGGCATGGATGAGGAAATGGGAAAACGGGTGAAGGAGGCTCTTTTAAATTTCCGATACTGGATGACCATGGAGGGGATGGATGCCATGTGCTTCTGGAGCGAGAACCATGCTATGATGTTCTATTCTTCTGCTATGTTTGTGGGGGAAATGTATCCAGATGAGTACTTCCCACGTGCTAAGATGACGGGAAGGGAGCTTTCTGCTTATGGAAAGGAGAAGCTTCTGGACTGGCTTGGGGATCTGGAGGATTATGGGTACGAAGAGTTCTTGAGTGCGGTTTATATGTGTGTGACATTTGCAGCACTTCTCAATCTGGTTGATTTTGCGGAAGCCGAGATCGCACAGAGGGCGAAAAAGCTGTGTGACCTTTTGATGGAGGAACTGGCGAAGCATACCTTTAAGGGCAGCGTGATCGCTCCCATGGGAAGGGTGTACCGTGGGATTATCTATCCCTTTAGCTGTGGCACCCAGTCCATCATCAATATTATGGACGGCACGGCTCCTTACTGTTTTGGCGAGGGGTGGATGGCTTACCTGGTGGGAAGCTGTTATCAGATTCCAGAGTCGGTGAAGGGGTATTTAAGACAGGAGATGGAGGAGGAGTATTCCACAGGCAATGCCCTTGTCCGGCTGAAGAAGACCGATGATTACTGTCTGACTTCCGTGCAGTCTCCAAGGATGGATGGGTGGAAGCGGTGGCCGAACCTGAGGGAGGATGTGACGGCACGGACGGATTGCCATGATTTTACAAAGTCGCTGAACGAAAGCTTTCACGGGACCTCGCTGTTTGCGCCGGGGACATATGGCTATCAGCAGCATCTGTGGATGGCGGCCCTTTCCGGCGACGCAGTGTTGTTTGTGAATCACCCGGGTACAACGGCGGAGAAGTCGGGGATGAGGCCTGGGTACTGGTTCGGCAATGGAGTGATGCCTGGGGTTCGGCAGAATGGAAGTCTTTTGGAGGCGATCTATCGGATACCAGAGGAGCATCCCATTCATTTTACCCATGTATATTGTCCAAAAATGTGTTATAATGAGGTGGCAGAAGAGGAACACTGGCTGTTTTTGAGAAAGGAGAAGGGATACCTGGCTCTCTGGACCAATGGCAGTTACGTGGAGCACAATGATCAGATCTTTGGTTGCGAATTGCGGGTGTACGGATCGGAGACGGCGTATGTCTGCCTGTTGGGGGCGGAAAAGGAGTATGGAAGTTTCCAGGCTTTCAAAGAGCAGGCGAAGGCCCTTAAGCCGTCCTATGATGCAGCCAATCAGTGTCTCTGTGCAGGTGAGGACAAATTTCAATATGTAAAGGGGACTGACAGGACTCAGTTCGTGGAATAAATGTACTCAAAAAGTCTCTCTGCGCCTGGTTTTGTGACGAAAAATCAGCCACAAAGGCATGTGCAGGAGAGATTTCCAGAGTACATAGAATAGGATGGGGGAAAATCGGATGACAGAAAACGCCTTGCACTGGTTTACCATTGATGAGTTTGAAAACAGAAAGCCATGGAAGCTTTATCACAAGGAACAGGAGGAAGGGGATGCCAGTCTGGAGACGGTGAGAAACCTGCATATCCTGGCTAGGGCCCATGTAAAAACCGGGGGATTAAGTTGTGATGGAAGGGGCAGTATGGCCGGCAGCGGTACAGACAGGATTCACACAGATATGAATGGTATGGCCCAGGCTTGTACAGATGTTGTTTATGGAGATACGGTCAAGGAGAAAGAACGGTATCTGTTGCGGATTTCTGCAGACGATTATTATAAGCTGTATGTGGACGGAGTTTATGTGGCCCAGGGTCCTGCGCCTGCTTATCCGGAGTACTACTACTATAATGAGATTGATTTGACGGAGTATTTGGCAGGGCACCACGGAGAGGAAGATCATGTGATCGCGGTTCATCTGTATTATCAGGGGGCGGTGAACCGGGTCTGGAACAGCGGAGACGGAAGGTTTGGCCTGGGGACGGCCTTGTTTCGATGGAGGGCAGGGGATGACGGTGCTTTTAAGAACGGTATGTCGGAGGACGGCGTGCCAGAGGATACCATGTCAGAGAATGGCATGCCAGAAGACAGTGTACCAAAAGGCAGTGTGCCCCAGGAACTTACGTGGCGTTACCGAAGATGTGACGCGTATTCAGGTGAGGCAATCGGATATGAAACCCAGTATCTTGAAGATTTTGACAGCAATTTGTGGGAAGAGGACTGGAACCAGACAGGATTCGATGATTCGGACTGGACGGCTATGAAGCCAGCCAGGTGGGCGGATTATGGGGTGGAACTTCAGCCTACCAGGCTTCTTTCCTGCTATACCAAAATGCCCAAGACAGTTGCCAAGACAGAGGATGGATATCTGATTGACGCAGGGGAGGAAGTAACCGGGGCCTTGCGGCTTCTGGCAGACGGAGGAAAGAACCAGCAGGTTCTTCTTCGCTATGGAGAAGAACAAAGGGAAGACGGAAGCGTCCGCTATGAGATGCGCTGTAACTGTACGTATGAGGAGCACTGGAAACTGAATGGGAAGTTATGCAGGAATGAGCCGTTTGATTATAAAGGATTTCGCTATGCCCAGCTGATTCTGGATCCAGGTGTGACGATAAAGGATATCCAGATTGAGGTGCGTCATTATCCGATGGACGACAGCTTATGTACGTTGAAAAGCAGCGAGCCGATGCTGGATCAGATTTTCAGGATCTGTAAAAACGGGGTAAAGTATGGAACCCAGGAGGGATATCTGGACTGTCCTACCAGGGAGAAAGGGCAGTATCTGGGGGATGCGGTGGTAACGTCTCATGCCCAGGCATGGTTAAGCGGCTCTACCGAGATGATGGAAAAATGTATTCGCCAGTTTGCACAGTCCCGTATGATCTGCCCAGGGCTTATGGGAGTGGCTCCCGGGAATTTTATGCAGGAGATCGCTGATTTTTCCCTTCTGTGGTCCCAGATGGTTCTGAATCATTACCGGTTTACCGGTGACAGGCAGTTTCTTTCAGAAATGTATCCGGTAGCCAAAGGGGTGCTGGAGCATTTCTCAAAATATGAGGGGGAAGGGGAACTTTTGTGGCAGGTAGCGGATAAGTGGAATCTGGTGGACTGGCCGGAGAATCTGCGGGATGGATATGATTTTACGCTTAGCAGGCCGGTGGTGGCGCCAGGGTGTCACAATGTGGTCAATGCCCTTTATACAGGGGCCTGGAAGACGTTGGCAGTGATGGAGGAGATTCTGGGAGTGGAACCCAACCGAAAGTGGGAAAGGCTAAGGGATGCCTATGTCAAGGCTTTTTTAAGGCCAAAACAGGGGCTTTTGGCGGACAGTACCACCAGTGGCCATTGTGCGGTGCATTCCAATCTGTATGCGCTGTATTTCGGTCTGATTACGGATGAGAGGATAAAGGAAAATGTTGCCAGGTTCCTGACAGAGAAAGGGCTTTGCTGCGGGGTGTTTACCAGCTATTTTATACTCCATGGATTGGCAGATGCCGGGTACTGGAGGGAAGCCTATAGGTTGCTTTTAAATGACTCACAACAGGGATGGGTGAATATGGTGAGAGAAGGGGCCACCACCTGTTTTGAGGCATGGGGGAAGGAGCAGAAATGGAATACCAGCCTATGCCACCCATGGGCCTGTGCTCCAATCTCTTTCTTTATTGAGAGGATTGCAGGGATACAGCCGGATCCGTCGGCAGAGAAGGGATTTTCGTTTGAGCCTCATGTGCCGGAGGGACTGGAAGAATTTGAACTTCATGTTTCCATAGGTGGCAAGGCTTATATTGTGAGGAAAAGGGGAGGTGAGGTGAAGCTTAAGGATGCGTAAAACAACAATGACAAACTTACGGATGAGGATAAACGGAAGCCGTTTCGCGACGAAGAGATTGATGAGGAAGCGTGGCAGGATATTCTGAATCGGATGTAGGAACATGATTTTGGCAGAAACCATATGACAGGGGTCATGGGGCAGAGGGTAAAAACTCTGCCTTTTTCTTTTGGGGAAGTTTTGGTACTTGAGGCCTTAAGAAGCGTTGCAATTTTTACGTACAATAGAAAGCAGAAAAAGAGGAGAAATAGAAATTGGATTCGGGTATCATGCCTATAGAGAAAAAATAATCAGCAAGGAGGACGGATAAGCAATGTATCACTTAAGGTTAAAGGGCAGTCATTATGAAATGGGCGTGAAGCGAGGGATGATTTTTAAGAAAGGAAGGATCGTTTTCCCGCTCCGGCTGGATGGGTTTCAGCTGGAACATGGAAAACAGAGCGAACGGATTTTAAGGGAATGTTTTCCGGAAGTCTGCCAGGAAATCCGAGGGGTGAGCGAAGCCATAGGTGCGGATTATCTCCAGTTTGCTTCCTGGATGCTGTGTATGGGATGCTGTATGTACAATTTAAAGGAGAATGTTCCTGTTGAAATCCGGGGATGTACGGCGTTTGCTTTTGAAAGAAACGGTAGTTTGCTCTATGGAAGAAACAATGATTTGCCGCCATACCTGCGTGAAGGAAGCAAAAGTGAAATCTATATGCCGGAGAACGGAAACCGGTTCCAGATTACCACATCTTCTTTCATTAATGGGGAAGAGGGGCTAAATGAGCATGGTCTTGCTGTGGCGATGACCTTTGTGATGACAGATCTTGAAAAGATTCAGGCGGGGCTTAACTCCTGCTTTCTTGTGCGGTATCTGCTGGAGAAGGCGGATTGTGTAGAGCAGGCGGTTTCTCTGCTTATGGAACTGCCGGTGGCTTCAAACTGCAACATTCTGCTGGCGGATAAAAGTGGCAGCATGGCGGTGGCGGAGTGTACGTCCAAGGTCAAAAACATTCGGGAGGCGACAACCTTCCCTGACGGAAAAATCGTCTGTACCGTCAACAGCTTTACCTCTGATAGAATGAAAAACTATGACGATGGGAAGGGGGATGATTATCATTCAAGGAAACGATATCAGGTTGTTATGGAAAGCTTCTCCCAAGGGCTGCTGGATGGTTCCATTGAGACTGTGAAGAATCTTCTTACGGGTAAATATGGGTTTATGTGCCAATATGATGACCAGCCGGATTTTGAGACTGTCTGGAGTTCTGTATTTGATCTGAAAAGTTTGAATGTCTACCGGGCAGAGGGGGATCCCAGAAAGAAGAAGTTTGTTGCGGACAGACGGCTGTTTCGCTATACTAACGGTAGGGGCGATTCACCATTTGCTACTTGATTTCGCAGATGCAAGGGAGATTTTGGGAGTACATCGTGAGTGGAAAGGAGATTACGCTATGGCGAAGATTCTGATTGTGGAAGATGAAAGGAATAATTTGCAGAAAATATAAGATGGTTTATGAGAAGGTATATAGTGGGAAATTGCTGGAATGTACAAAATGTATCTTGGACACATTTTAAGAAATGAACAGATGGAATAGAATTTGTATTTCAATTTGGGTATTATAGAAGAAGGTGGGGAAACAGTCAGGGGATTAGATTATCAAAAGAAATATTGGCACAGATGAATTTACAAGAGAATGACACTGTAGGAATAAATGTTCACGATGGAAAGATGACTGTTGAGAAAATCAATAAGCCTAAATACCTTAATTTAACAGAAAGGTTGGAGGCATTCTACAAAAGACCGATTGGCGAAATTTATGTCGAAAGTGCGCAAGAGGTTGATGTAGGTGATCCAGTAGGGAATGAGCAGTGGTAACTTATAAACAATGAAGCAAAAGAATTGACAATCAGTTTTATGTGATAGAAAAATAGCAAGATATTAAAAGCATTTGGAGAATATTTTTCCAGATGCTTTTATTGCATTCGGTGTGCATCCCACCTGCGCAGTCCACACATCGATTCCAAATTTTCACAAAAACTGAATCACATTATATACACATATAAGCATGATTATGTTCATCAGCACAACGAAGAGTCTGGTGATGGCGGTATTTTCAAGCCTTTGGCTTATGATGCGGCCTATAATTCCTCCCAGAATACCTCCCGTAACCATAAGCACCAGAATGCCGCCCTCAAACACTGGAACCGTCCGGGAGGCCAGGGTATGGATCAGGCTGGCTGTCTGAGAGAAAACGATGATGTACAAAGAATTTTGGGCAGCGGTTTTCGCGTCCATGGAAAAAAAGAAATAGAAAACAGCCAGGTTTATAGGTCCCCCTCCGATGCCTAAAAAGGAGGAGAGCATTCCCAGGATGATGCCCAGCATTCCGCAGGCAGGAACACTGGTTATATGATACGTCTTTAAGCGATCTTTTTTCAAGGTATAAACCATTGTGAAAAACGTAATCACTAAAAGACAGGCAGCCTGAATGCCTCCCACCTGATTTTTATCTGGGAAGCTGCCGGAAAGATACGAAAAAAGGATCTTTCCGGCAGTTCCTCCCAGGGCAGCGCCTGCTGCAAGGGGAAATCCAATATGCTTATCCACAAGGCAGGTTTTGCTTATCCTGGCCTTCACAATGGAATAGCAGGACATGGACAGTACTGTGCATCCAGATAAAAAGCTGATGCTGGATACATTCAGCACATGGAATGTATCCAGAACTGGTTTTATAAGAACCCCGCCGCCGATTCCACAGATGGCCCCGGCGACGGATGCACAAAAGCTTACCAGGCCAAATATCATGTATAAACACAGATCCATCTATTGATTCTCTTCTATAATCACATTGCCGCGGCTCATCAGATTGGAAATGGTATCGTCAAGAGACTGGGAACCTAAAAGATAGATATCGGTTTCCTCTGTCAGCAGGCTGTCGATTTCACTCTGATAAGAAGGCGTAAACTCCTCATAGCTGTCAACCCAGTCCGGATCCTGCATAACGACCGTTAAAGCATCCATATCAATCAGATCCTCAAAGCCAGAAACAATTCGTGAGGTGCTCTCCATCTTGTCTGCTCCCTTTTCGTTGGATATGAACATTCCCTTGATGGACACGCCCTCCTGGCACCAGAACTTTAAGAATTCGTAGGCTTCCTTGGGGTGCTGGCTGGTGGATGCCACGGAGAAGAAGTTGCCAGATACCGTATTGTAGTGCGGATCCTGGCTGTCCCACAGAGGCATACGGGCAAAGGTGGTAACAAAATCATGGGCATATTTTTCATTTCCGATATCGCTGAACATAAAAGAGCCCATAGGAAGCATGGCAATGGTTCCATTAAAAAACTGATCCCGGTAATTCATGTTCAACGCCTTGACATCGGCAAGAGGAGTGGAACTCAAGTCAACATTTTCCATATCATAACGCATCTGAAGGAAATCACGGAAGGCATCGCTGTCAAATGTCAAAGTACCATCCGAATTGAAATAGCTGTTGCCTTCTTTGGCCGATGAAACGCCGTAGAGATTGGTATTTCCCCAGGAATGGAAGTAGGAACCGTATACGGTATCTGCTCCGCTTCCATAGGTTAAGGCTTTTGCATAGGTTCTGTAATCCTCCCAGGTCCAGTCAAGGCTGGGAACAGAAAGGCCGGCTGCATCCAGCATATCTTTGTTGATCAGTACCAGGTTATATTTTAACTCCCCCGGAATTCCATACACATCTCCATTGACAGGAACAACCACATTGAATTCATCTTCAGCGGAGAGGCCTTCTTCCTGGAAGAACTGGTTAAGGCCCAGATAAGAGCCGGATTCCGCCCGAACGGCATAGTCAGCAAAGTTAGGCGCCATCACAAGGTCAATGGGTTCCTGGCCCATAAGCATGATATCTACCTTCTGCAGATAATCCTTGCTGTTCATATCACCATAATAGTCAAACTGGACTGTGATATTGGGATGAAGTTCATGAAACGCGTCGGCAACCGCCTGGTTTCCGGCATCATGGTTGGACTGCCAGCTGGCAAACCGCAGGGTGATTGCTTCCCCTTCCTGTGGGGCCGAAGCCTGGTCAGAAGAAGGCTGGCTGTTTTGGCTGCTTTCTGCCTGAGAAACGTCTGCCTGCGCCGAAGAAGTAGTACCTTCCGTAGAAGAGCCTCCGGATGAGCATGCTCCCAGCATTGCTGCCATGGAGATGGCAAGAGTTACGGATGTAATCGTTTTTCTTGTTTTTTTCATTGAGATAATCCCCTTTCTTTATTTGAATAGTTCCTTATTCCTTTACGGCACCAGATGCAATGCCTTCGATGATATATCTTTGACCCAGCAAAAATATGAGGATCAGAGGTAACGTGGCCGATACCGCTGCAGCCATCACAAGAGAATAGATGCTTCCGGACTCGGTTGCAAACTGCTTCATCCCCAACTGGATGGTAAAGAGAGAGCGGTCATTTAAAAAGATCAACGGAGTCTGATAATCATTCCATGTCCAGACAAACTTGAGGACAGCCAAGGTTGCGATAGACGGAGTGATTAAAGGCAGGCAAATTCTGGAAAATATGGTAAAATGGCTGGCTCCGTCCATTTTTGCAGACTCACACAGGGAATCCGGGATTCCCATCATAGCTTGTCTTAAAAGAAATACACCGTATGTGCTGAACATGGTCATGATGATGATTCCGTGAAGGGTATTATAAAGCTTTAACTCCCGCATGACCACAAAGCGGCTGATAATCATCACCTGGGGTGGAATCATCATAGTAGCCAGGTAAAGCAGAAATACAGAATCTCTTCCCTTCCAGCGTATCTTGGTGAATCCATATGCGCCCAGTGCAGAGATAAGAATCTGAAGGATGGTGGAAAAGATGGTTACCTTGACGCTGTTTAAGTAATACATGCCAAAACGGTAGGTCTCTCCCCAGACTTCTCTATAATTAGCCCATCCCACGCTGCGTTTGGGTATCCAGCGGATGGGGAATTCAAATACCTCTGTCTCTGTCTTAAATGAAGTGGAGATCATCCAGAGAAGAGGAGTCAGCATAGTAAACCCTACAAAGAGCAATACTATGGTCAGTACCATTTTATGTAGATACATTTTTTTGCCGTTGCGTTTCATGATACCCTCCTTTACTCATTGGAGAAGCTTGACTGGAACTTCCACTGGAACACGGTTACAAGAAAGATAATGATGAAAAGGGCCCATGCAAGAGCACATGCATATCCCATCTTAAATTCCTGGAAGGCAGTCTTATAAATGTAGTACGCCATGACCGAGGTGGAGTTTCCCGGACCGCCCTGGGTAAGGACGCTTACCACGTCAAATACCTTGAAAGAGCTTATGATTCCCATGGTAGCCAAAAAAAATGTGGTAGGCTTTACCATAGGGATGGTGATATACCAAAACTGCTGGATGCCGCCGGCACCGTCTATCTGGGCTGCCTCATACAGGTCTCTTGATACGTTGCGCAGGCCAGACATATAGACCGCTACATAATATCCCAGCTGCGTCCAGATATTGATGAAGATAATGGCCCAGATAGCCCATTTCTGGTCTACCAGCCACCGTGGAGGGTTCTCAATGCCTAAAGACATCAGAAACTGGTTTACCGGACCATAGCTGGGCTGCAGCATCACCTGCCACACCGTACAGACAGCTACGATGCTTGCGATATAGGGAATGAAGATCAGTACCCGAATCAGATTCCCCATATAACAATGATGGTTGATAATCTCAGCTGTGATCAGCCCCAGAATGAGAAGAACCGGGATGGTCACCCCTGTGTAAAGAAGATTATTCACCAATGACCTAGTGAACCAGGAATCAGAAAACAGTTTCATATAATTGTTAAGCCCGTTAAAATGGATGCCGTCCCAGCCTTTTAAGAAATTCCATTCAGTGAAGCTTAATCCCAATGACATGGCTACTGGTATTAGGATAAAAGCGATGAAACCTACAAAGCCTGGAAGGATAAACAGGAATCCGGTTACCTGTTCCTTAATGGCGGGTTTTTGAAAGCTTGCTGCCTGTTGTTTGGCCGCTCTCTTCATGATAAATCCTCCTTTCGTACCAAAGTGCTCCCCTTAAGATTAAACGCAGTCATGACAAAAGTAAAATGGAAATCCTTTGAACCAAAGTGACAGGAGTATACTTTTTAACACTGGTCACTTTGCACAAAAAGTTTCATTCTTGACTGGTATCTTTGCAGCGGTTATGATTAAAAACAGAAAGGAGTACACATTACATGAATACAAAGAAGATATTTGCCTCATTTATTTTTACTTATATCATGGTCGTAATCCTTACCATGCTCTGCCTTGCACCAGTCTTCCTTTCTGTGGTGAACTCATCAAAAAAGCTGGCCTCACAGACTCTTTTAGACTACGCCGAACAAAGCGCCAGTGAATATACCTTGACAGAAACCTATCTGTTTCAGTCAGCCAGAAGATTTTATACAGACGATACATTAAAAGATATCTATTATGGCTGTCTGTCCGCTACAGAGCAGGAAACGTTTTATCAGATGAACCTTCTGCAGAAAACATTGAAGCTTCATTTCCTGAACGCAGGATACTTAAAAGATGTGATTGTATACATTCCTAAGTACGATTACGTTTTGACAACCAATTATATTTTCCGTTCCAGGGAAGAATTTTATTCTTATATGCAGTTTGAGATGTTTATAGATAAGGAAGACTGGCTGTCTGAAACATGGCCGTATTCTGGCTTTTCGTACTACAGCACAGTTTTGGACAACCGTTTAAGCGGAGAACAGGAAACAGACTGTATGATCCAGATCCTGTCCTTTCCCATGGCAGGGGACAGCAAGATTCCGGTAACCATGTTATTGTGCCTGGACTCAGAGAGTGTGGCAAAAAGCCTTTTGTTTCCAGAGGTGGCGGATCGGTCTTACGCTATGGTGCAGGACACATCCGGCCAGGCATTTATGTGGTACGGCCCCAAAGGGATCTACAAGGAGGAAGCCCTTGACTCCGATTCATTTACAAGGCTTACCATGAAAGGCCCCGGAAATATGACGATCACTTTGGGAATTGACACCGGATTTTTTCAGACCGTCCAGGCAGAGGCGTTTCAGTCCATTGGAGCCAGTATCCTGGGAGCGCTGCTGGTTGGAGCGGCCGTCTCATTTTTCCTGTCCAAAAGGCATCTTCGTCCCATCAAGAATTCCATTGAGGCCATCCGCGAATACCAGACCAGGGAGAATTCCCTTCAGGACTCGCTGGAAGAGAATATTGCGAACATGGTAAGAGAACTTCAGAAATCATATTCAGATATGGATCAGCTGGACAGGCAGATCCGCAAAGATCTGCTGGAACGTGCTTTTTTCGGAGGAATCGAGTCATCCAGCCTGAAGGAATCCTTTGGTATCATGTACGGAGAGATGCCTGTGGAAGCAGTCGCAGCTGTCATAGGCTTTACCCCTTGGTCTCAGGTTCCGGATGTGTCCCATTTTTTTGACAGCTGGCTCCTTCCCAAACTCCAGGCCGCCCAGGTTACCGTGTATATTGGATTGCTCCAGGACAGTCAATACTTTTTAGTTTTGGAATACCAGGATCAACTGGAGGAGAAATTGTCTCTGATTCTGGAGGAATCAGCCCGGGAGACTTCCATTGTGGCAAAGGCCGGGCTTAGCAACCGCATATCCGGCCTGTCTTCCATCGAGTATGGAATCAGGCATGCCCTGCGCCGCCTGGAAGCAGGTATAGAATATGAAGGAATGTTTGTATTTCAGCACACATTAAAAGCAGCAGGAAACAGGGAATTTGTAACCGTGTCTCAACTGAATGTACTTCACAGCATGCTTTTGATCGGACAGGCAGAATCAGCAGACAGCCTGATTAGCAGCCTGTTTGAGGATGTCTCCGGCGGCAGCTGGAACTCTGTGGAATTGCGGCAGCTGTTTTTCTCCCTGCGTTCTGTCTATGCTGCACTGATTTCCCATTTTCGGGAGCAGTCAGAAAAGAATACCCAGGATCCACAGGAGTGGCCGGTTCTTCCTAAGGATTTAGAAGACAATTCTCCAGACAAGTTAAAAGAATTCTGTCTCTCCCTAAACCATACCCTTAAGGAATGCTATCATCAGAACCTGAAACGGGTCAAGCGTGACAAGGGGGAAGAGGTGGTATCCTTTGTGACAGAACAATTCCGGGATATGAATCTGTGCGCCGGAACCATTGCCGACCACTTTGGGTTGTCCGAGAAATATATCTTTCAGCTTGTGAAGGATGCTTCAGGAAAGACGTTAAACAGCCTGATTACAGAACTTCGGATAAAAGAAGCCATACGCCTGTTGGAGAACACGGAAAAGACCATTGGCGATATTGCGGTTGAAAGCGGTTTTTCCTCCTCCAACAGTATGTATAAAGTATTTATACGGACGCAGGGGGTATCTCCCTCCTCGTACCGGGAAAAGAAAGGAGCTACATGAAATGAAAGCAATTATGGTTATGTTCGATTCCCTGAACCGGCATTTTCTGCCAAATTACGGCTGTGACTGGACGGTTATGCCCAATTTTCGGCGGCTTGAGGAGAAAACCCTTTCCTTCGACAAGTTTTATGCTGCCAGCCTGCCCTGTATGCCTGCAAGGAGAGAGCTTCATACAGGCAGATACAATTTCCTTCACTCCAGCTGGTGTCCCATGCAGCCCTACGATGATTCGGTGATCAGCAGGATGAGGCAGGCAGGTATCTACACACATATTGCCACAGATCATTTCCACTATTGGGAAGACGGAGGAAGCGGTTACTTAACCAAGTATGACAGCCATCAGATGATTCGGGGGCAGCAGGGAGACCCGTGGATGGGGCAGGTGCCGTGGCCGGATGTCCCTCCCACCTTGTCTGAACGGAAGACAACACAGAACTGGAGGCATGACTGGGTAAACCGTTCCTTCTTAACGAAAGAAGAGCAGATGCCTCAGGCTTGTACCTTTGAATGCGGCCTGGATTTTATCCGCCGGAATCACAGCTATGACAACTGGTTCCTTCAGATCGAGGCCTTTGATCCCCATGAGCCCTTCTATTCACTGGAAGAATACAAGAAGCTGTACCCGGATGACTATCACGGGAAGAATCTGGATTGGCCGGATTATGGGAAAAATACATATGGGGAGGAAGCCACCAGGCATGTCCGCTACGAGTATGGGGCGCTTTTAAGCATGTGCGACCGCTATCTGGGAAAGGTTCTGGATAAAATGGATGAACTGGACATGTGGAAGGATACCATGCTGATTGTGAACACGGATCATGGGTTCATGCTGGGTGAGAAGGAGTGGATGGGAAAAAACGTACAGCCCATGTATCAGGAGATCGTCCACCTGCCCTTCTTTATCTACGATCCCCGTTTCCCTAAGGCAAAGGGAGAGCGCCGGCGCAGTCTGGCCCAGACCATTGACATAGCCGCCACTCTGGCGGATTATTTTCAGATGGAACCGCCCCGGTGGATGGACGGAACAAGCTTAACACCTGTGATCGAACGGGATAATCCGGTTCGTGAGTATGGAATATTCGGCATTTTCGGAGGCCATGTAAATGTGACAGACGGAAGATACGTCTATATGAGGGCACCGAAATCAGTGGAAAACGGTCCTCTCTATGAATATACCATAATGCCAAACCATATGAACACCCCATATAGGATTGAGGAGTTGAGACAGGCGGAGTTGGCAGAGGGATTTCCCTTTATGAACGGAAGCAAGGTGCTGCGGATTCCTGCCGGCCAGAATAACAATGCCTACTGGTATGGCAATGCATTGTATGACCTGGAAACGGATGCGGAGGAGACAGAGATTGTTGCAGATCATGAGACCGAGCTTCGGATGCTTACTCATATGCGTGACCTTATGGCAGCCAATCAGGCTCCGGATGAGCAGTTTGAACGGCTTGGCATTCCGAAGACAGGAATCATTGGGGAGGAGCATCTGCCTCAGCTTCCGTATGAAGATCATGTGACAGGACAGTTTACTTCCATGACAGACCGTGACAGGCGGCTGGTACAGATCGGCCTGTCTCTCTTGAATGCAGGGGAGCAGGAGATTGTGATTTCTGAACTGGGAGAGATACAGCCGCCCTATTCCCAGGAGAAGCTTTTGGAACTGCTGACACAATTTGGGCCCCATCAGTTTCGTAATCATGCCAGGAAGGCGATTTTGAATAAGATGTGATGAAGGGGATAACCTTGCTTGCCGGATGATTCATAAGGGATAGAAGGCATGGGGAGTCAAGAAAAAAGTGTCGCTTAACTGGTTATTAAGCGACACTTTTTATATGGTAAAAACGTAAAAATTAAATATTCTATAACATTTTTGATTATAGCATCATTTCTGACAGGTGTCAACCGCGTCAATTTATCATTTTTTTCCAATAATATAAAAAATTATCTTAATATTCTTCGGTTTTTCGAAAATTATCTCAATAAAATTTTATTCTCAATTTATAAAAAGTACGCTTAATAACCAGTTAAGCGAACCTTTTATGAAGAACTCTTCACTTACAAATAGCTGTGTGGGAGAATACGTTTTCTGGCATGGCAGTCTGCATTGTAGACAAGCAATAGTTGCAGCCAGTCTTTGTTAAGGAGATGAATACAATCTGGTATGTATTGAAATGCCCGAAAGGCAGCGAAGCAGAATACACAGAAAAATATCGGAAGCTGGCCACGTCAAATGGTGAAAGGTTGCAGGAAGTTGTCTGCTTTGAGTATCAGCGCATGATGCGATATGGCGGTAGCTGGCATCTGGAGAGAAAAAAGCTTCTGCCTGGATGGGTTTTTTTGTCTGGAACAGAGGATATGGCATCTGGAGGATATGAAGTGGGTGGCTGTGAGGCAGACAAAACGGTTTCCCCAATGCCTTGTGAGATGCCGTTTGTGAAGAAGCTATGTCAGGAAGAATATCTGATTGGTATGTCGAGAGGCATCATCAAAGATGGAAAGCCAGTCATAACAAGCGGCCCTTTAAAAGGAAGAGAGCAGCTGATCCGGCGGATAGACCGCCATAAAAGGACAGCCGAGATTGAGATCCCTCTGTGGGAGAAAAGCGCGCGGGTGACGGTAGGGCTGGAAATCTATGAGAAGCAATGAGGAGACGGAGAAGAGAAAACGACAAAATCAGGTGTGTTAGTATACTGGCAGAGAATGATAAGTTTTTTAGGCAGTGTAGGATTTGAAAAGAGAAGGACTCGAAAGAAACAGGATTAAGAATCAAATTGCTGAAGCATTGGCACAGGAATTTGAGACTTATGGTTATATTGGCAGAGAGAGTCACAGACGGGACAGAAATAAGCATCCGGCTGTGATATGGCGAAGCCTGCCCTTGCCCAGATGGCGGGAAGGGAATGTACTGTAAGACAATAAATATACACATTTTACTGAACAGATGTTTTGCAAGTATAGACTTAACACTATACAATTGCTGTATATTGTAAAAGGCTTTTCATAAATTGTATAAAATGTGAAATGTAGTTTCTTGCAAAGCAATCATAGATTACTGCGACTATATTTTTGTAAATACGCAGGCATAGCCATGTGAGGACAGGAGAGAAGAGGATCAGATGTGGTATGTGATACAGACTCTTGGCGGGAAGGAAGAGGGGACGGCTGATATGATACGGAAACGGGTTTCTTCAGCGTGCCTTGAAGAATGCTTTGTCCCAAAAAGAGAGCGAATGAAGAAGTTTCACGGAACCTGGAATCAGGTGGAGGAGGTTCTGTTTCAGGGCTATGTATTTGTAGTTTCAGACAAACCGAAAGAATTATATGAGGAATTGAAAGGGATTCCCAGACTGACAAAAGTACTTGGACGAGAGGAAGAGTACTTTTTTTCGTTGAGTGAGGAAGACGAAGAACTGGTTCAAAAAATGGGAAACCAGGAGCATAAGACAGGGATATCCAGGATTATGGTGGAGGAAGGTAAGCAAATCTGTATCATAGACGGGCCGCTGAAAAGTTATGCAGGGGAAGTGGTGAAGGTGAACCTGCATAAGAGAGAAGTGGTGGTGAAGGTGGAGTTTATGGGGAGACCTGTGGAATTAAAGTTAGGAATTGAAGTGGTGGATTATTTAAGGGCGGAAAAGGGAGGATAATTTTAAGAGTATTTCATATGGTGATTAGGTTTTCAGAAATTATATAGAAAAGTTTACGGAAGGGCTAAGCCCGTTTAGATCAATAAATGTATTACAGCAATGAAAATAAAAAATAGAATGATTGAATAAGGAACATACAAATGCATGATTTTCTAAATGATAAACGATTTGAGGGAATAAAGCCTCTTAACAACAGAGTACATCTGTCATCCCCAACTCCCCACAAAAAAGAGGAGATGTTATACATTGAGGAATGTTATAAGACCGGATGGCTTACTACGATAGGGAAGAATATCGACGAGTTGGAGAATATCATTTCCGAATATATGAATGGGGGAAAAAACATTGATGCGAAAAAGCGCGCAGTAGCTCTTGCAAATGGAACTTCGGCGATTCATTTGGCTATTAAGCTGGCTGCAGAGAAGGTTTACCACAGTTCAACAGGAATTACTACACCAGATGGAAAAGGGGCCGGAGGCTCTTTATTTGGCCGTCGCGTGTTTGTTTCAGATATGACTTTTGATGCATCTGTTAGTCCAATTGTCTACGAAGGGGGTGAGCCTGTATTTATTGATTCCGAGTATGAGACCTGGAATATGAATCCGGAATCTTTGAGAAGAGCTTTTGAAATATACCCTGATACGAGAATTGTGATATTTGTTCATCTGTATGGATTAGCTGGTAAAATTGGGGAAGTGCAAAGGATTTGCCGTGAACATGGTGCCGTACTAATTGAAGATGCAGCTGAGAGCTTGGGAACATATACTCTCGTTGATGGTAAAGAAGTGCCGACAGGGAGTGTGGGAGATTATGGGATCATCAGTTTTAATGGAAACAAAATTATTACAGGAAGTTCCGGAGGAATGCTCATTGTTCCAGATGAGTATTCATACAACAAGGCCAAAAAATGGTCTACACAATCTCGGGAAGCAGCGCCCTGGTATGAGCATGAGGAACTGGGCTATAACTATCGGATTAGTAATGTAATAGCAGGAATTGTGAGGGGACAATGGAATTATTTATCTTCTCATATTAAGCAGAAGAGAGAAATATTTGAGAAATATAGGGACGCTTTGGAAGAACTTCCTGTAACTGTTCACGGTGGCGGGAATTATTGGCTATCCACACTTCTGATTGATAGGGATGGGATGAGTTCCATGGCGAGAAATGGGAGGCGCGCTGTATATGAGATTGTAAGCGGAAAGTCATGTCCTACAGAAATTCTTGAGGCATTATATACTTTTAATGCTGAGGGACGTCCGATATGGAAACCCATGCATCTGCAACCTTTGTTTCGGTGTAACGATTATATAACAATGGATGGAGTAAGAAGAGGAAGCAGCAATGCTTATATTGAATATGGTGAAGATACGGAAGTGACAACAGATATATTTGAGAGAGGTTTGTGTTTGCCTAGTGATAATAAGATGATGGTAGAGGAACAAGAAGTGGTTATCGACATTATACACAGGTGCTTCCAATAAATTGTATCTAAAGGAATCAACACGGAGGAGAGATAGATATGGCTGGAATAACAGAATATTATATTGAAAATCAAGATATGTGAGATGCTATGGTTCTGGACTTTCCTGATTATAATGTTTTCTAGTCACCAATCCCAGTTGAATTGGGGGAAAATAAATGAAATAAGAAGGTAACACAGATGTATCGTTTGTTCATTAAAAGAATATTCGACATTTTCTTGTCAATAACCGCAATTATATTATTGGCTATCCCAATGGCAGTAATTGCATTATTGATAAGATGGGACTTAGGCAGCCCGGTGATATTTCAACAGGAACGAATTGGAAAAGATGAGAAACCATTTAAGCTTTTAAAATTTCGGAGTATGAAAATAGAATTTGATGAATATGGTATTCCGTTGCCTGACGAACAGAGAGTAACATCCCTTGGCAAAATAATTCGCAAATTGAGTATTGATGAATTACCTTCTTTGATGAATATTCTTAAGGGAGATATGTCAATCGTTGGTCCAAGGCCGCTGCCGATGAATTATCTTCCCTGGTTTAAGGATGAGGAAAGAGTAAGACATCAGGTGCGTGGTGGCTTGACTGGTTTGGCACAAGTAAATGGAAGAAATACGGTAAGCTGGGAAGAGAGGTTTAAATATGATATCGAGTATGTTAAAAATATTACGTTTGTAACAGATGCAAAGATATTCTTAAAGACGATTACTGTAGTTTTTGAACATAAGGATATCGGTTCCAGAGGCGTGGATGCACCACCAGATTTTCACGTTTACAGATCAGGGTTATCGGAACGGGAACTTAGGCAAAGAGAGGAACAGATGTATGCGGCAAAAAAAGTTATTGATGCTTAATGCCAGTGAGCATGAAATACCCTATATACTTGCAGCAAGAAAATTGGGGTTTTATGTAGTGACGACCAGTACAAAGCCTAATTATGCAGGTCATAAGTATGCAGATCAGTATATCGCAGGTAACTATAATAACTATGAGGAAATGATTGATTTGGTAAATAGGGAAGAGATAGATGCGATATCACATGGCTGTACGGATGATTGTGCATTGTCGGCATCATATGTTGGTCAGGTATGTGGCTTAAAGGGACATGATACATATGAGAACGCATGTATTATTCATAGAAAAGATAAGTTTAAGGAATTTGCAGAAAAGAATAATGTGCTAACTCCTGTATCCAGAAGATTTGCAGCTGTTGAACAGGCTCTCTGTATGATGAATACCATAGAATATCCTTGTATAATCAAACCTACAGATTTAGCAGGTGGTCAAGGAATAAAAATTGCCAACAATGATGTGGAGTATGCTCAGTATGTACGGGATGCGTTAGAACAGTCAAAGGCTAAGCATATTGTTATTGAGCCGTACATTACAGGAACTCTTCACAGCTTAAATACATTTATTGTGAATCAAAAGGTAAGATCATACTGTACGGCAAATGATTATTCCTATCTTAATCGATATATGACAAACACAGGTTCCTCGCCTGCCGATCAATGGGAAATCGCAATAAAAACTTTAATTCCGGAAACAGAACGAATCGCTGGCCTTCTAGGATTAGTAGATGGACAACTGCATATGCAATATATTATGCGTGACGGGAAGCCAACTATCATTGAGATGATGCGGAGAAATATTGGAAATAACTGGATGACCATGTTGAATGACTCTGTTGGCATAAATTGGCCAGAATGGGTTATCCGCGCCGAAGCGGGCATGGATTGCCATTTAATTCCAGAACCACGACAGGCAAAAGGACATTTTGGATATCATATGATAATGGGTGATCACAATGGCATATTCGACGGAATCGTAATTGAACCAGAAATTCAGAGATTCGTATATCAAGTTACTCAGTGGCGGGAAAGCGGGTATCAAATAACGAATTATCTAAGTGAAAAGTTAGGAAATATTGCATTCCATTTTCATAGTGATGATGAGAAAAATCAATATCTTCCTCAGATAAACCAACTGGTACACATAACATACAAAGATCAAAAGTGAGGAAATAATTTATGAAAAATGAAGTCGTTATTGGTATGGTTGGCGCTGGAAGAGCAACGGAACTCCACATGCAGGCCCTTAGCTATGTCCGCAGTGTGAATATAAGGAAAAAAATTATTATGGCCGGCCATAGTGAAACGGCGAGAAAAGGGCAAGAGATTTACGGATTTGAGCAGACTGCTGATGATATTGAGGAGATTCTTCAGGATCCGGAGATTGATGTTATTGACATATGTTCGCCTCCATATACGCATGATGATTATACAATTAGGGCATTAAAGGCAGGAAAATATGTAATTTGTGAAAAACCACTGACGGGTTACTTTGGGTTTGACGGGGATAAAGAGCCAATAGGGAAAAACGTAAGCAAAGTAAAGATGTATGAAAAGATCATTCAATCCTTAGATGAACTTTCAAAAGTAGTAAATCAGTACCCAGGAAAATTTATGTATGCTGAGAACTTTATTTATGCCCCGGCAGTGCAGAAAGCCGCTGAGATCATTCGCAAAAAAGGTAGCAAGATTTTGTGTATGAAAGGGGAAGAAAGCCTGAAAGGATCTAGCTCAAGAGTAGCTGGGGAATGGAATAAAACAGGTGGTGGAACCTTTACGAGGACAGGCAGCCATCCGCTATGTGCCATTTTATGGTTAAAGACTGTGGAAGCGCAAACTGCGGGCAGAGAGATTTACGTAAAATCGCTTATCGCTGATATGGCTCAGATCACGCCGTCCATGAGTGAATATGAACATAGATATATTGCAGCCAGGCCCATGGATGTTGAGGACTTTGGGACTACGATTCTTACATTTTCAGACGGTACCAAAGGTGTAGTTATGGCTACAGATACATTATTGGGGGGAAGTAAAAATTATATTGAGCTCTATTGTAACGATGCAACCATTTACTGCACACTTACTATGAACAATGCGCTTAGTACGTATTTTCTTGATGAAGACCATCTTGATGATGTTTATATCTCAGAAATGCTTCCATCAAAAACAGGATGGAATAACCCATTCTTGGTTGATGAGATTATGCGTGGATATGTAAATGAAATGCAAGATTTTATGGACTGTGTAGCTTTGGGACAGGAGCCACTGTCAAATTTCCAGCTTGCCTACGATACAGCCAAACTCACGTATGCTGCGTATATGTCAGGAGAAATCGGAAAAAAAATCGTATTTGATGAATGATTATTGGAGGAAGCTTTATGGATGAGATGAATATGGTTTTTCGAACAAAGCTTCCTCTTCCAGAGGAACTAAAGAAGAGATATCCATTGTCTCCTGGGTTGGACAGGCTGAAAAAACAAAGGGATAAGGAAATAAAGGATATTTTTCAAGGACAAGATAAGCGGCTGCTTCTTATCATCGGTCCTTGCTCAGCTGACAGAGAAGATGCGGTTCTTGATTACATAAGCAGATTAAGAATCGTACAGGAAAAGGTGAAAGAAACGATATTTATTATTCCCAGACTATATACTAATAAACCCAGGACAGTTGGAATTGGATATAAAGGAATTTTGCATCAACCGGATCCTGAAAAAGCCTCTGATTTGTTAAAAGGGGTAATCACGGTTCGAAAGATGAACTTAAATATCATAAACGAAACAGGATTTACCTGCGCTGATGAGATGCTATATCCGGAAAATCAAAGATTCTTTAGTGATTTGCATTCATATGTGGCGGTAGGTGCAAGGTCAGTTGAAAATCAGTTGCATAGAATGACTGCCAGCGGCTTTTCGATTCCCGTAGGTATGAAGAATCCTACAAGCGGAAATCTGACAGTAATGCTTAATTCCATTGTGGCAGCACAAGCGAAGCAGGAATTTATATATCGTAATTGGGAAGTTTCGACAGATGGCAATCCATTGGCTCATGCTATTTTAAGAGGGTATGAGTCAAAATCAGGAGCTTGCAGAGCAAATTATCACTATGAAGATTTACAGTTTCTACTGTCTTTATATTACGAAAGAAATATACCGAATCCGGCAGTGATTATCGACTGTAATCATGGAAATTCAAATAAACATTATTTAGATCAAATCAGAATTAGCAAGGATGTCCTTCACAGCAGAAATTCTTCAACAGATATAAAGAAACTGATTAAGGGCTTGATGATAGAAAGTTATATAAAAGACGGATGCCAGACACCACATGAACATACATATGGCAAATCGATTACCGATCCTTGCCTTGGATGGGAGAAGACAGAACGTCTTATTTATGAATTGGCGGATTTATGGGTTTAGAGTTAGTCAGGCAAAGGAATTGGTAGATGCATGAAATCAGCGAAAAAAGAAATTGGAAGTGAATATTGGTCAGTACCGACCATGAACAAAAATAATAAGTTATTTCCGAAATCTACACAATGGTTTCTTGCGGGAAGAAGTGCATTACAGGCGATTACGAAAGAATTATATGGTTGTTGTAGCGTTGCAATGCCGTCGTGGTGCTGCCATACTATGATAAAGCCTTTTGTTGATGCCGGGATAAAGGTTGATTTTTATCCAGTTTTCTGGAAGGAGGGCCTTATACAGGAAATAAGTATGGACAGTGATGCACTTTTTATCATGGATTACTTTGGATATACAGTTAAATCCCCTGATTTGAGCAGATATAAAGGTATTGTTATCCGTGATATTACACACTCGCTTTTTTCATCTTCTTATTTTGATGCAGACTTTTATTTTGGCTCTCTGCGCAAATGGTGCGGAGTATGGACAGGAGGTTTTGCTTGGACAAAAGATGGGCATTCCTTGCCGATGGAAGAAAATGATGATAGTGGATACATCCTTCTTAGGGACAAAGCCATGAAACTGAAGAACCGTTACATAAACGGATATACGAACCTTTCGGGAAATGTTGTAGCAGATAAAGGATATTTGAACGTTTACAACGAGGCAGAGGATTGCTTGGAGAACATAGGAATCGGATCAGCTGCAAAGAGAGATATTGAACTGGCTAAAAAAATCGACGTAGAATTCATCCGGAACAGGCGGAGAGCAAATGCAAAAGTCCTAAGGAAATGTTTTTCGGACTGGCTTATTTTTCCAGAACTGAGGGAGACGGATTGTCCCATGTTCGTTCCTGTTTTCATTCCAGATGGTAAACGTGATGCATTAAGTCACTATTTAATTAGCAATAATATCTATTGCCCTGTGCATTGGCCAATGAGTGATTATCACAAACTGGATTGGAGAGAATCGCTCATATATAGGAATGCGTTGAGCCTTGTATGTGATCAAAGGTATACAGAAGAGGATATGTACCGGATTTGTGAGTATATATGGACATTTATGGGTGGAAAGCGGTAAACGGAGGGAAACAGTATTGCTTAAAAAGGTTGCTTTTATTTCTACAGCATCAAATATAAGTGGGGCGACGTTAGCTTTATTGGAGATCATTGATGCATTGAGAGAACGAGAAATTGAGTCAATCGTATTTACGGCATCAAGAGGTCCTCTGGAAGATAAGCTTAGGGATCGAAAGGTCAAGACATATAAACTTTTATACTACTCTTATCTGATTTTTGATGGTGAATTGGGGTCAATAGCTGGAAAAATAAAATGGAATATTAAAAAGATTTTTGCAAAGAGAGCAGAAAAGAAAGTAAATAAGGTTCTGTCAAAAGAAAAACCCGATGTTATTCATATAAATACAGGAATCTCTCCTGTTGGAATACAAAGTGCAAAGAATCAAGGAATTCCTGTGGTATGGCATATCAGGGAAGTGCCGGAAACATATTGGAACAGACATGTAGTTAATTATGAATTGGAAAAGAAGTATCTGAAGAGCGTTGACAAAGTGGTATGTATCTCAAAATACATATATGACATTTATTCAAAGAAATCACCTGAAAATACAATGATTATTTATGATGGAGTATACACAGAAGGATATGAAAAGTTAAGAAAACGTGAGGTTTTATCAGGAGAAATCATAAAACTATCGATATGTGGATTTGATGCATTTAAGGGCCATGAGGACGCAATCAAAGCGGCCGGCATTCTTTACTCAGAAGGGATTACAAACCTAGAATTAACGATATGGGGAAAAGTAGAGAAAAGCTATAAAAGAAAACTGGAAGAAATAATATCTGATTTAGGAATAAAAGACAACGTAAATTTTGCAGGATATACATGTAATATGCCACAGAGATGGGCAGAAACAGATATAGCATTTATGTGTTCAAGGGGTGAGGCATTCGGCAGAGTTACCATTGAGGCTATGGCTGCTGGAACTATTGTCATTGGCAGTGATGAAGGGGCAACACCAGAACTGATCAATTGCGATAAACTATTATATGAGTGTAGAAACAGCTTGTCATTGGCAGAGAAAATTAGGTGGTTGATCTTGAATCCTGATGATGCGAGGAAATTGGCGTATGAT
>CANDZL010000038.1:0-35238 GCA_947425205.1 uncultured Hungatella sp.
GATGCCGAAATTATGAAGCTGAAGGCTGAATCGTTACAAAAAAGGCGTATAGCCCTAACCCTTTTTCAGTAACGGCTATACACCTTCCATAATATTTTTCTACCCCTACGCCTTTATCTTGCCAAGGACAGTAAGATGGATTCCTCACCCCTTTACGCCAGTACTTGCCACGCCCTCGATAAACTGTTTCTGGAAAATAATAAACAGGATCACAATGGGCAGAATGGAAAGTACTGCCCCGGCCATCTGAACCGGATAATTACTGCCATACTCAGAGATCATGGATGCCAGGGTAGGCGCCAGAGTCATCTTCTTGGCGGAAGTGTTTACAATCAAAGGCCACATCAGATCATTCCATGCAAACTTCATAACCATGATAGACAAGGCCACCATGCTGGACTTGGTAAGAGGCAACATGATCTTGTAAAAAATCTGAAACCGGCTGCATCCATCCAGCATCGCCGCCTCCTCCAGCTCTTTCGGCAGGGATAAAAAAGACTGCCTCAAAAGGAAGGTGCCGAATGCGCTGAATAAGTTGGGCAAAAATAAGGCCGGAATGGTATTTAAAAGCCCAAGGTTCTGGATGATCAAGTACTGAGGCATCAAAAAGATCTGGGAGGGAATCATCAAAACCCCCAATATCAATACAAACAAAAGATCCCTCCCTGGAAAACGAATCCTTGCAAATCCATAGCCTGCCATTGCGCACAGGCCTACCTGTCCCAGTACCGTTACCACCGTGGTAATAATTGTATTTCCATACACCGTCAGGAAATTCGGCTTTGCCAGGACCTCCCGGAATGCGTCAAAACGCCAGGCAGACGGGAGCCATATAGGCGGCATCTGCACAGACTCTCCCTGAGTCTTAAATGCGGTGGTAATCATCCAGAAAAACGGAAGTATGGTCACCCCGATTCCAGCAATCAATATGAGGTGGATCAGGGCCTTTTTCAAATCTCTCTTTCTCATCCTCTACCTCCTAATCATAGATAACCCACTTCTTCTGGAACTTCATCTGAAACACAGTGATCAACATGATCAGGGCGAACATCACCACTGCAATGGAAGATGCGTATCCCTTGTCTCCGTACTCAAATGCATTCCTGTAGAAGTACATAACCACAGTCTGAGCCTCCTTATAGACTGGACTGGAGGTAGGAACCATCATATATACCATATCAAACGTTTTCAGCCCGTTGATCAGGCTGGTCACCATGACAAAAAAGATAGTAGGGCTTAAAAGAGGGAAGGTGATCTTCCAGAATACATACCAGGGCCCTGCCCCATCAATGGCTGCCGCCTCATAGTAGTTGCTGCTGATCCCCTGAAGCCCGGCTAAAAGGATGATGGTGTTGTACCCGCAGGAACACCAGATTCCCACGATCCCAATGGCGATCATCACCGTATTGGGATTGGTCAGCCAGCTGACCCCTTTGATTCCCAAAAATCCCAGGATTGCATTTAACAGGCCGTAATCCCCATTGTATATCCATCTCCACACCAGGGAGATGGCTGCCGCCATGGTGACTGACGGCAGAAAATAGACTGTTCGGTAGAACGAGGTTCCCTTGATTTTCGAGTTTAACAGCCCGGCCATGACAATTGATAAGAGAATTCCCACCGGCACAGTCATAATCACGTATACCAGTGTATTCTTCAAAGACTGCCAGAAGGTCTTATCTCCAATTAACTCCACATAGTTGGTGATCCCGTTCCAGGTAGAACGGTTGAACGCGCCGGTTTTCGTAAAACTCATATAAATACTCTGGAAAAACGGATAAAAATAAAAGATTATCAGTCCTGCCACCAGCGGAGCCACCATACCATATCCCCAGAGCCAGTCCTTCACATCTCGTCTGGACGGCTTCTTTCTGCCCATTTCCACTTCCTCCTCTCTCTTAACGGTACGCTTCCTCCAGCATTGGATTCACCTCCGCTGCAATGGAAGCACACGCCTCCTCCACACTGATCTGCCCCATATACGCCTGCTTTAAGTAGTCGCTTTCAACGGTCAGCATCTCGTTGGTCACCTTACAGCACGGATACAGCATGGCATCATCCACCTGGTCTAAGTAGGACTGAAGGTTTAAGTCTGGATACATCTGGACAAACAGAGGCTGACAGTCATACCGTGCAGAGATAACCGTACCGGATTTTCCCTGGATCTCTTGTCCTTCCTTGCTTCCCAGCCACTCCACAAACAGCTTGGCCTCCTCTGGATGGGCGGTGTTGGCATAGATGCCGATTCCAAGGCCATTGATGCAGTTGCCGTTCTGTCCGCCAAACGAAGGTGTCTCCACCACATCCACAACCGTATTCAACTGCTCATTTTTCATAAACGTAGCCACATTCCAGGAGCCAGCCCACAGCATAGCCAGCCGTCCGGACTCAAACAACGTATTGGAGCCTGTGTCTGTCAGCTGTTCCAAAGTTGGGGAAAGCCCCTCGTCAATCAAGTCAACCCAGCACTGGATGCCCTTTATGGTGCCTTCGCTGTCATACCCACTGGATTTAAAATCATCTGAGAGAATGTATCCTCCATTGGCCGATATGGTAGGATAGTAATACTGCTGTCCTCCGAATTCTGAACTGATGCCATAGATTCCCTTCTCCTTGTCTGTCAGCTTTCTGGCTGTCTCAATCATCTCATCCCAGGTCCATCCACTCTCTGGATACGCTACACCGGCATCGTCAAAGATTTTCTTGTTGTACCAGACTGCAATGGTATCAAAATCCTTGGGAACCCCGTAGATCTCCCTGTTTCGTATATACAGGTTGGACAGCATTGCCGGATAGTCTTTCTCCATATCAATCACCTGGCTATTGCCAATCATCTCTGTCAGAGGCATCATCATTTCCCCGTCAATGTAAGTGTCTGCATGAACCCCGTTCATCCAGAACACATCTGGCGCAGAGCCTCCGGTACAGGAACTTTCCAGCTTTGTCCAATATTCTCCCGTATTCTGAGGCGTATATTCTACTTCCACCGTAATGTTTGGATACTTCTCATGAAATGCATCCGCCAGCTGTTGGGAGATCTCCTGCTGGGAAGCCCCCCAGATGGCATAGCGGAGCGTCACGTCTTCTCCCTTTTTGTCTGAGTCCTTTGCTGTTGTATCGGCACTTCCCTCATTGCCAGCTGCCTTAGCGGTTCCTTGTCCCCCATTTTTCTGGGCCCCGCCCTGCCCTGCGCAAGCTACAAGCCCTGCTGCCATGATTGTGCATGTTCCTGCTGCCATCAGCTTTTTCATCATTCTTCTCATATATTGTTTTCTCCTTTTTATGAATCCATTCTGCGAGTCACTCTATGCCTGATTTTACAAGGCAATCATCCTGTCTTCCAGGCCTTTGGCCTCATTTTAATTGCCAAATGGCAGTTCAGCCGTCCCTTTTCGGATATCCTCCAGTTCCACCGGTTCCCCGTCACGCAAGCGGGAAATCTCCGCTGCCCATGCGATAAAATGGCTTTCCATGGATTGCTCCAAAGTAGTGATGGTATTGGTTTCAACCGGATCTCCCAGGGCATAATGGGCAAATTCTTCCAGCATCCGTATATCTCCGCCGCCGTGCCCGGAAAAATCCGTAGCCAACTTCGTCACGTCAATTACCTCCGGCTCATATCCAAAACGGTAGATCTTGATTAGATTGGACTCCATATTGGCCTCAATTTCTCCCATGGTTCCCATAATCCTGGTGTATCTGGCATTCTCATGGGTAAAGCCACACATTGTAAAGTCCATGGTTGTCCCGTCGGTCATCACCATATTTACCACCTGATGATCCACAACATTGTTGTCACTGTGGAACACGCAGCACCCATAAGGCCCGGTCTTTAGCTTCTCACGGATATTCTCCTCTGTGGGTTCCAGCGTAAGCACCTTGTCAAACCACTCTGTGATCGCCACAGGCACACCGTGTTCCCGGTTTGGCAGATATATTTTCTGTGCGTCATAAGGGCATTCCGCTTCATAGGGACATCCGTCTGTACACCGCTTAGGTGTCCCCTCCTTCGCCTGATCCTCCTTAAAATAAGAAGTGCTCCCAAAAGAAGTCACCTTCCGGCAGGTTTTTCCGGTAAGCCATGTAAGGATGTCCATGTCATGGCAGCATTTCTGCAGGATCATGGGACTGGTGGTATCGGAATTCTTCCAGTTTCCCCGGACAAAGCTGTGGGCCTGATGCCAGTAGCCTACGTTCTCGCTGGCTTGCACAGAAATGATCTCTCCGATCTGCTTCTGATCCAATATTTTCTTCAATTCCTGGTAAAATACCGTATAACGCAACACGTGGCTGACCAAAACCTTCCTTCCGCAACGTCTGGCTACCTGTATGATCGTTCGGCATTCTGCAAGATCCGGTGATATAGGCTTTTCCAGTAGAAGGTCATATCCCTTCTCCAGAGCCGGAATTGCCTGGCTCACATGCTGTCTGTCCTGAGTACAGATAAACATGGCATCCGCCAGTTTCTCATGGGCAATCATCTCTTCCGCTGACAAAAAGCACTGTTTTTCAGGTATGCCGAATTCCCTGGCCACAAGCTTTACTCTCTCTGGATCCGTGTCCGCCACGGCGACAATCTCAATCAGGTCTGGAAATTTTCTGGAACCGTAAGCATAGATGTCTTTGCCTCTATGCCCCAATCCGGCGATGGCAACCTTTAATTTTCTTTTTTCCAATTGTTTTGCCTTCCTCCTATGCATAATGCATAATATTATTTTTAATTACAAAATTATAGTAGCATAAATGACAAAAATGTATTAGAATAAAAATCATATTCATAGCACGATTCTAATATAATATGCTTATTTTGGAGGATTTTAAAATGGAATGGAATACACTTCTGAAAATGGTCACCTGCTGCCTGGACTGTCCTGCTGTCATCGTTCAGGGCATGGAACAGCTGACCGCTTACTTTAAGAATCGGATTTTTTTCGCAGATGAGATTATGACCGGCTACCAGCAGCTTCTGGAGAATGTCGTATACCACAAGGTTCCCGGAACCACCTGCTGCATCACCGAATGCTTTCATACCTATACCTGCCTGATGGTTCTTGAGAAGGATTCTTTCCTGATCCTGGGCCCCTATCTTACAGGAAAGCCTACAGAGGAATTCACAAACTGTGTCAGCAGAGAGAATCGGCTGCCTCTGTCCATGATCCCTTCCCTGAAGCATTTTTACAGCCAGCTTCCCATCTTAACCCATATTCGGATTCAGTCTGTGACAGAGGTTCTAAAAGACTATGCCGGCTATCTGGCCTCCGGCCCTTTTTACATCCATTCGGTGGAAAAATCAGCAGACATCGGGGAAACCTGGCTTCAGATTCAGGAGAATCATCTGGACACCTATCAGACCATGTTAGAAGAAAAATATCAGAACGATCTAAATCTTTGCAAAGCCCTGTTGGCAGGGGATTTGGATACCTGCCTTCGGATCCAGCATGTCAAAAATTACGGGTTTATCCCTCTGGATCCCAAGAAAAAGGACACCTTCAGCCATTTAATCTATGACTACAGCTTCAATATTCTTTACCGGATTATCACGTACGCCGCTGGAGTCCCTGCCCTCTATATCCAGGAACTGCAGGACAAATGGAACCACCGGATCAACAACCGGCTGGTTTCTTTTGACCATAGCTTCTTCGGTGCAGATATGATTACCTCATACTGTGCCCTGGTTCAGAGAAAAAGCTTTCGGCAGCACTCGATCCACATAAAAAAAGCCCTGGCCTACATAAGTTCTCACTTAAGTACATCCATCACCATTGACAGCCTGGCTTCCTGCCTCCATGTGTCCAAAGGCCATCTGTCCAAAGTATTCAAAGATGAGATGGGGGAAAGCATCGTCAGCTATATCAATCGGGAACGGATCTACCATGCCCTCCCCATGATGCAGGATTCTGAGATGAAAATACAGGATATCTGCCTGTGTGTGGGAATCGAAGACTCCAATTATTTCTCCAGGTTGTTTAAAAAATATATGGGTATATCCCCTGTGGAATACCAGAAACAGACTACTGGCATTTCTTCCTCCCGGCGTTTTCCTGAGAAGCTGGGTTAACTGTCAGCGCCTAACCGGTGAAACGTATCCATATTCAGATGCTCAGAATAAAGAGTCCGGCTTACCGGACTCTCGCGCCGGAGCGCGGTTTCGTAAACTGCCATCTTCCTCCTCGCGTAGGTATTGGCTCACTTAGCGGATGCAATGAGCTTAGTGAACAAGCCCATACGTGTTGCGCATCCTGCCTGGAGGGCTTTTCGTTCCATAGGACGAACTTTCCTATGGAATAAAAAACCTGCAGAGCCTGTAGCTCTGCAGGGTGTAACCGGCAAGGTCGTCAACCTTGTTTCCGGCAAATGTCCTATATGGGTCACTATTTTATTTACAGTTGTTATCCTGCGGCATTTCTGCCAGGCTTACCTCATCGCTGTACTCACTGCCCGCAGCCTGCTGGGCGCTGTAGATCTGGCCGCCGTACGGGGATGGCATAGGCCTGTTGCAGCCGCAGCTTCCTTCGTTCTCTGCCTGAACCGCATTATCCCATCCGTCCTGAAAACCAGTGCGGAACCCATTCTGAAACGCATACTGGTTCGTATTGTCCCTGTAGATTGTGCCACCGTTGTTGCAGCCGCAGTTATTGTTATCAGTGCATCTGCATACCCAGCGGCAGACACAGGTGGGCCCATTGCTGATTCCGCCGTTTACCCCGCTGTTGTTCCCGCATCCACAACCACAATTGCAGCCGCAGGGACGACGGTGACAATTGCAGTTGCACCTGCAGCAGCTACCGCAGTTTACGTTGTTATTGCTTCCGTTATTGTTGCCGCAGTTACAGCCGCAATTGCAGTTGTTTCCACAATTATTGTTGTTTCCGCTGTTGGTTCCATTGCTGCATACGCAGTTGCAATTACAGCGGCAGATGCAGTTGGCTCCGTTGTTGTTATTGTTATTATTATTGTTTCCGTTACCACAGCCGCAGTTGCATCCGCAATTGGTGCCGTTGCTAATTCCACCGCCTACTCCGCAGTTGTTATTTCCACATCCACAGTTCCAGTTATTACATCTATTGCAGCACCTGCGGCCACATCTGCAAGGATTGCATCCACAAATTAAACACATATCTTTATTCTCCTAATATTGATCAAGTTTGTACTATATCTTATGTGGGAATCAGAATATGTGTGCAAACGTGATTTTCAGGAGAATGTTCTTTCTATGCCCGCAGCTGCTCCATTGGATCTCTTCCCAGGATTCCAGGTTCTGTCATCGTATAAGGATCCAGAACCGTATTCAGCTGCTCCTGATCCATCAACCCTCGTTCCAGAATCAGATCCCTTACCTGGCGTCCGGTACGCAGCGCCTCCTTGGCGATGCCTGCCGCTGTCTCATAGCCTACATACGGGCAGATGGCGGTGATTACCCCGATGCTATTCTCCACCTGCCTGCGGCAGTGTTCCTTGTTGGCCGTAATGCCTGTCACACAGTTGTCCACCAGAGTTTTCACGGCAAAGGTCAGGGTCTCAATGGACTCAAACAACTTATAGAAAATGATAGGCTCAAATGCATTCAACTCCAACTGCCCGGCTTCCGCCGCCATGGTGATAGTCACATCATTTCCAATAATATTGAACGCCACCTGATTGACCACCTCAGGGATCACCGGATTGATCTTACCAGGCATGATGGAAGAGCCATTCTGTCTTGCCGGAAGATTGATCTCTCCGAAGCCGGTTCTGGGACCAGAGGACATAAGGCGCAGGTCGTTTGACATTTTAGACAGATTTACAGCACAATTTTTAACAATGCCAGATATGGATGCATAGCTGTCAAGATTCTGGGTAGCGTCGATCATATCATAAGACTGCACCAGTTCTTCTCCGGTTAAGGTGGACATATTCTTCACTACCCGGTGAAAATACTGTACGTCTGCGTTGAGCCCGGTTCCGATGGCTGTACCCCCTAGGTTCAAGCTTCGGATTTCCTCTTTGGCGTTATCAAAACGCTTAATATCCCTCCGGATTGCAGAGGCATAGGCGTGGAACTCCTGCCCCAGGCGGATGGGCACTGCATCCTGAAGCTGTGTCCTGCCCATCTTGATCACAGAATCAAACTCTTTGGATTTCTCAAGTAACGCATTCTCCAGCCGTTTCAGCTGCTCCTGGGCCTTGGAAAGCAGCTTCAGGGCTGCCATCTTGCCACAGGAAGGGAACACATCATTGGTAGACTGTCCGAAATTCACATGGTCGTTGGGGTTGACCAGTGCATAGTCCCCCTTCTCTCCGCCCAGAATCTCAATAGCCCGGTTAGCAATCACCTCATTAGCATTCATATTTAAGGAAGTTCCTGCTCCTCCCTGGATAGGATCCACAATAAACTGGTCATGAAGTTTTCCTGCGATGATCTCGTCACAGGCCTGGGTGATGGCGGATGCCCGCCGTTTATCCAACTCCCCCACCTCAAAATTGGTGATAGCCGCAGCCTTTTTGATCTGGGCTACACTGTTAATAAGCTCCGGATGCATTTTCAATCCGGTTATGTGAAAGTTTTCATAAGCACGCAAGGTCTGTACTCCATAATACACGTCCATAGGGACTTCTTTTTCTCCGATGGAATCATGCTCCAAACGATAATTCTTTTTTTCTTCCTTCATCCTTTTCTTCTCCCCATTCTTCCTGTTTTCCTGTCTTTTCCAAAATCTTTGTAACCCTTCAGCTGCCCCTTGCACCGTCACAAATCTTTATGAAAAAGGACCGTATTGCCGGTATGCTGTTCTTGACTTGAGTATAAATCCATACTACAATAGTTTCAAATACATATAATATCATACTTTCTATAGATATATGTCTATAGAAGGAACAGGAGGGGCTTTCCATGTTCCAGGGGATGCACTATGTCTACCAGGTTTATAAAGAAATGAACTTTTCCAGGGCGGCACGAAACCTGTATATCAGCCAGCCGTCTTTAAGCGCTGCTGTCAAGAAGGTGGAGGCTCAGATTGGCTATCCCATCTTTGACCGCAGCTCCAGCCCTATCCAGCTTACAGAGTTGGGGAAGGAATACATCCGTTCCATTGAAATCATCATGGATGTGGAAAATGGCTTTCAGAATTATGTCAACGACATGCGGGAGCTGAAAAGCGGCTCCATCTCCGTAGGGGGGACGAATCTGTTTGCCTCCTACGTGCTGCCACCGATTCTGGTGCGCTTCACAGAGCATTACCCCCATATCCATATCGACCTGACAGAAGCCACTACTTCCGCCTTGACGGAGCGGCTTTTTTCCGGCTCCCTGGATCTTCTGATCGATAACCAAAGCATGGATCTGTCCATCTATGGCAAACGCTTTTTCTGTGAAGAGCATCTTCTGTTGACGGTTCCAGTTCGGTTTTCTGTCTGTGAAAAGTTAAAAAACTATGCCCTCACTGCAGGGGATATACGAAAAAACCGCCATCTGAACTCCCGGATCCCTCCGGTTTCCCTGGAGCTCTTTCAAAATGAGCCATTTCTCCTCTTAAAAACCGGCAATGACACCAGAGAACGCGCCGACCGAATCTGCCGCAGTTTCCATTTTCTGCCTCGGATCCAGTTAGAGCTGGAACAGCAGATCACCGCTTACAACTTGTCCCGCTATGGCATGGGGATCTCGTTCTGTTCCGATACCCTGATCCGCCACGTGCCAGAGGATGAAAGCCTGATCTATTACAAGCTGAATCACCAGGATGCCTCCAGAGAAGTGAATTTCTATTATAAACGGAAACGATATATGCCGAAGATCGTAAGCGCCTTTTTAGATATGATTTAAGGGCCAAATGTACTGTCTTGCCTTTTCAGGACATGGCCAAAGCCAGGTCCTCAAAGGCTATTATATCTATAAGTTTTATAGGTATTTATCTATATCTGTTCACTAATTTTTAAGTTATCTCTTTGTCAATTTTTTTGGTGGATTTTTTCAAAAACCACTGGACTAATGTCACATTTTGTGAGAAAATAATAATTAAGTATGATGTGATAAATTTAACAATACCAACAAAATACTTCACACTTATTACTTATTGAAAGGAGTTTTACAATGATTTATTCACATGAAGTAGAAACAATGTGCCCGGTAGCTCAGGGTGTGCATCATGGCGCTGCTCCGATTCCGGAAGAAGCAAAGTGGGTGCAGGCAAAAGAAGTAAAGGATATTTCCGGCTTTACTCATGGTATCGGCTGGTGTGCTCCTCAGCAGGGCGCGTGCAAGCTTTCCCTGAATGTTAAAGAGGGCATCATCCAGGAAGCTCTGGTTGAGACCATCGGATGTTCCGGCATGACTCATTCCGCAGCTATGGCAGCAGAGATTCTTCCAGGCCTGACCGTTATGGAAGCACTGAACACCGACCTGGTATGTGATGCAATCAATACTGCTATGAGAGAACTGTTCCTGCAGATCGTTTACGGTCGTTCCCAGTCTGCATTTTCCGAGGATGGCCTTCCAATCGGCGCAGGTCTTGAGGATCTTGGAAAAGGATTACGCTCTCAGGTAGGCACAATGTATGGAACTCTGAAGAAAGGACCTCGTTATCTGGAGATGGCAGAGGGTTATGTAACCGGAATCGCTCTGGACGCAGACGACCAGATTATCGGCTACCAGTTTGTTTCCCTTGGCAAGATGACTGATTTCATCAAAAAAGGCGATGACCCCAACACCGCTTGGGAGAAAGCAAAAGGCCAGTACGGCCGTGTAGCAGACGCAGTAAAAATTATCGACCCACGTCAAGAATAAAGCAAAATTTCACGCAAAGCGGGAAATTTTGCGCTACGCAAACGGAATGAAATGGAGTTTGCGTTTCCCGCTTCAACCTGAAGCAAAGAATGTTCGTTTATTCCCGCTCCAACCCGAAGCAGGGAACCATTGCACTTCCCGTTTCGCAGCAATCAGAAATTTAAGAAATTTTGTGTCATAACCAGAATTTTGAGGAGGAATTACATATCATGGCATTATTTGAATCATATGAGAGACGTATTGATAATATCAATAGCGTATTGAATAGTTATGGCATCGCTTCTCTGGAAGAAGCTGAGAAGATTACGAAGGATGCCGGCCTTGATGTATACAATATGATCAAAGGCATTCAGCCCATCTGCTTTGAGAACGCATGTTGGGCTTACACAGTAGGTGCAGCCATCGCCATCAAGAAAGGCTGCAGAAAAGCTGCAGATGCAGCGGCGGCTGTAGGCGAGGGACTTCAGGCTTTCTGTATCCCAGGCTCTGTCGCTGATACCCGTAAAGTAGGATTGGGACACGGCAATTTAGGCAAGATGCTTCTGGAAGAAGAGACCGAGTGCTTCGCATTCCTGGCAGGCCACGAGTCCTTTGCAGCAGCAGAAGGCGCGATTGGTATCGCCGAGAAGGCAAACAAAGTTCGCCAGAAACCACTGCGTGTTATCTTAAACGGCTTGGGAAAAGACGCAGCACAGATCATCTCCCGTATCAACGGATTTACCTTTGTTGAGACAGAGTACGATCCCTATACCAATGAAGTAAAGGAAGTTTCCCGCAAGTCCTATTCCGAAGGCCTCCGTGCAAAGGTTAACTGCTATGGCGCTAACAGTGTTCCGGAAGGCGTTGCCATCATGTGGAAAGAGAATGTGGATGTCTCCATCACCGGCAACTCCACCAACCCAACCCGTTTCCAGCATCCAGTAGCAGGTACTTACAAGAAAGAGCGTCTGGAAGCAGGCAAGAAGTATTTCTCCGTAGCATCCGGCGGTGGTACCGGACGTACCCTCCATCCAGACAACATGGCAGCAGGTCCAGCTTCCTATGGTATGACCGATACCTTAGGGCGTATGCACTCTGACGCACAGTTTGCAGGATCTTCTTCCGTGCCAGCCCATGTAGAGATGATGGGTCTTATCGGTGCAGGCAACAACCCCATGGTTGGTATGACTGTAGCTGTGGCAGTTTCCATCGAGGAAGCGGCGAAGGCTGGGAAGTTCTAAGAAAATTCTATATAATAGCGTAAAATCAAGGGTTTTCCATGATATGAGAAGTCGTGGAAAGCCCTTAATTTTGTCAACATTCTTCTCCTATTTCCATCTTTCGTATCGCTATATGCTTAACCATGAATGTATAATATGGAAATATCTCCCCTTTTCCCTTTCTAATACTCAATCTAACCTTAAAGAATTAGAATTGTAGTGACAGTATTTCTCCAGTTGTGGAGAGAATATTGTTATCATGAATTTGATAAAAGTTGTCAAAAAGAAGGGTTCATATTATAATGTAAGCAAAGCGCAATCGTGTCTAAAGGTAGTTGCTTCCTGTAATCTATTATTGCACAGGTAGTATTGCCAGACAATCCCACCTGATTATCCTGCTATCTACATAAAAGGGCACAATGATTGAAAGGAGAAAACTTATGGGAACAGGAATCCTTATATGCGGCCTGAATGGCACTGGAAAAAGCACATTGGGAAAAGCCCTTGCAGAAAAACTGCATTTCTATTTTATAGATAATGAAGACTTATATTTCCCCAAGACAGATCCTGATTATATCTATGCCTCTCCAAGAACCCGGCAAGAAGTTGAGAAGCTTCTTTTTCATGAAGTTAAAACACATGAAAACTTTGTTTTTGCCTCTGTAAAAGGGGATTATGGGGAGGCTTTCTATCCCTTCCTTCAGTATGCCATATGGATGGATGTTCCTAAAACGATTCGGATACAGCGAGTCAGAAACCGTTCCTTTCAGAAATTCGGCAATCGCATGTTATCCGGCGGAGATTTGCATGACCGTGAAGAGCAGTTCTTTGATTTTGTGAAATCCAGGGCAGAAAATACAGTTGAAGAATGGATATCCTCTTTAACCTGCCCTGTCATACCAGTGGATGGTACAAGGCCCATAGAAGAAAATGTAACTTTTATCATAAACCAGATCCAAAACTAAATTCCCCCAAAGCCTTGCAGCCTATCAGGCCATTTTTCCCTTTTGAGGCTTCCCTGGCTGTTTCTGTCCCTTGGCCCTTATCTCTTTCTTCTCAAGCCTTCCGGTCGCCGCCTCACGCAAAAGCGCATACAAAACGGAACATAGCGGGATAAATACCAGCATCCCCACTACGCCCATGGCGCTTCCGCCTATGGTCACAGCCACCAAAACCCAGATGGAAGGCAGACCTACGGAACCGCCCACAACATGGGGATAAATCAAGTTTCCCTCTATCTGCTGGAGAATCTGGAAAACCACCAAGAACACCAGTGCCTGCACCGGATTTACCATAAGGATCAAAAATGTCCCCACTGCGCAGCCTACAAATGCTCCAAATATGGGAATCAGCGCCGTAAACGCGATAAGAACCCCGATCAGCAGTGCATAAGGAATCTTAAGAACCGTAAGGGTGATGAAAAACATAGTGCCCAGAATCACTGCCTCCATACACTGTCCCGCCAGGAAATTGGAAAATGTTTTCTCGGTCAAAACCGCAATCCCCAATGCCTTTTGACATACTCTCTCCGGCAAATAGGCCTTACACAGCTTTTTAATCTGCCGTGCCAAGGTCTCTTTCTGTAACAGTACATAGATGGCGAATACAAACCCAATGCAGAAACTGGTAACCCCGCTTACAATAGACACTGCCATATTGAACGTAGAGCTAAGCATGGTACCTGCCCCACTGGACAAAAACCCCATAACATCCTTGCCGATCTGTTCCCAATCAATGTCCACACTTTCAATATAATCCACCACCTCCGGATATCTGGCAAACAGATCCTCCGCCTGCCTTTGGATGGTCTCAAAAAATGCAGGAATGCTTTTCTGCAGGCTCATAACCGTCTCTACCAACTGAGGTCCCACCACAAAAACAACCAATGCTAAAACACCTGCCACTCCGATTATGGCTAACCCTAAGCTGAGGGGCCGCTTGAACCTTTTCATCCGTCTCGCTGGAGTATGGCACTCAATGGCCCGCATGGGAACATTGAGGATGAACGCAATGGTTCCTCCCAAAAGAAACGGAGAAATCATGGAAACGCAGTTTCCCAAAACTCCCAGAACCTTTTGATAATTTATGCCTGCCACCACTGCAACTACCGTAAATAGGATCAAACTTCGAATCTTGTTCATATTGTTCCTGTTAAGTTCCATACCTTGTTTACTATTCCTTTCCCTTCTCTTTCACGAACACCGGAAATTCCCACCGGTCATCCAGATGATTTCTTTTCTATATTTCTATCCAATCATTGTAATCTTTTCTGCCTGCCAATCAAAGCCAGGTTCCCACCTGATTCCGGTAGCGGTCATGCAAGGGTATACTTGGTCATAATCTTTATCTCTGTATACCAATACTCTTTTTTCGGCATCTTTCCCTTTAAAAGAATGTCCGCCAGGATATTGGGAGGCCTGTACCCCTGGATATACCCATTCTGGTCAATCAAAAAGTCCACTGTATCCTCCCTGAGAGCCTTCTCATTCTTCGGTGTCTGATCATAGATCACCACATAGGGCCGCCGGTCCAGCTTTAGCGTCTCAAACGCCTTTGCCACCCCGGCTTGTCCTCCTGATACCACCAGAATTCCGCTGATCCCAGACACAGCCATCATCGTATTCTCGATAATCCGCTGCACCTCATCCGTCTCATCAAAACTTCCTTGAACGCCAGCGATCTCCAACTCCGGGTATGTCTGTTTTAGCTCCTCCACAAATCCGTCCACCCGAAAATTATTGACCGGATTGCCAAAGGATCCTGTAATAATCAGTATTTTCCCTTTTCCCTTGGTTAACATCCCCAAGAGACCTGCCGCAGCTCTGCCGCTTTTTTTGTTGTCCATCCCCACGAAACAGCATCTCTTGATTCCCACAATATCGGAATTAAAGGTTACCACCGGAATCTTTTCTTCTTCAGCCAGCCCATTGATACGCATACGGATTGCCTCCGACTCCACCGGCATCACCGCAAGCCCGTCAATCCCCTGTTCCACCAGCTGGTCAATGGCCTTAAGCTGTTCTCCGGAGTCCACAGAGAGAACCTCCCTCACAAGAACTTCCACACCCCGTTCCGCCAACTCTTCCTTGGCCTTGCGGATCCCTCTGTTGATCTCCAGCATGAAAGAAGCCCTTGCAAGCTGAGTTACCACGCCGATCCGAATCTGCGCCTTGCTGCCTCTTCCCTTCCGCTCTTTCTTCGTATATCCCAGTTCCTGCGCGATCTGTTTGATCCTCTCCTCCACATCGGGAGCAATTCTCCCACGCTGGTTTAACGCCCTGTCCACCGTCCCTCTGGACACTCCCGCCAAGTTTGCAATCTGCTGTATCGTCACTGCCATGCTTTCTATCTCCTCTTTTTGCAGGATCATCTGTCACTGCTCCAGTGCATTCCACGGAATTTTTTTGCGTGCTTTCATCATAGCACACATTTATTTTGTGTGCAATATGATTCTTTCGTTCTATTCTGCTTTCTGTTTCCTATTTTCTGTTTCCTAAAAAAGAAAGCCGCCTCATGAAAGGAACCAACACGTTCCCTCTCATCAAGCAGCTCTCCACACCTTTGACAGGCCTTCTATTTCAAATCTTAGATTCTCAAATTCTGGCTTTTACCTACCGAACCTCGTCAATCTTTACCGGACGATGCTCTTCCATGGATTTCTTTGCAGCCAATCCCATGAGAACTGGCTCCAGGCCGTCCATAACGCCCAGAGGCGTATCGGTGTCATTCACAATAGCATCGATGAAGCACTTCACTTCTTTTGCATAGGCAGCCATATACCGTTCCAGGAAGAAATGCAGCGGAACCTCACCGGTAACACCGTTCTCATTGCTCAACACAGCTGCCGACGCCGTATCATTGCCAGTGGCAACCATGCCTTTGGAGCCAAATACTTCGGCTCTCTGATCATATCCGTAAACAGCCTTTCTGGAGTTGTCGATCACTGCAATAGCGCCATTCTCCATCTTCAGGGTAATAACCGCCGTATCCACATCCCCTGCCTCTCCGATTGCCGGGTCAACCAGAACCGCTGCCTCTGTATAGACCTCTGTGGCATTGCATCCAGCCAGGAAACGAACCATATCAAAATCATGAATGGTCATGTCTAAGAACATACCGCCAGATACCTTTACATACTCCGCAGACGGCGGCTCCGGATCTCTGGAAGTCACTTTGATCACATGGATGTCGCCTACCTTGCCTGCCGCAACCGCATCTCTTACCGCCTCAAAATTGTGATCAAATCTGCGGTTAAAGCCTACCTGGTATTTTACCTTGCTGCCCTTCAACGCATCGATCACCTCCTGAATCTTCTCAATATCATGATCGATGGGTTTCTCGCAGAATACATGCTTTCCAGCCTTGATAGCCTCCACGGAAATAGGGGAATGGGTATCTGTTGAGGAACAGATCAACACCGCATCAATCTCCGGATCCGCCAAAACGTCCTTGTAATCCTTAGTTACCTGCGCTACGCCCATATCTTTTGCCCATGCAGCTGTCTCATCTGTTAAAAATGGATCTGCCAGCATCTTCACTTTTGCATCCGGTACCTGGGTACAGATACTCTGTACATGCACCTTGCCGATTCTTCCTGCCCCGATGATTCCTACATTGATCATAAATCTTACTCTCCTTTATATGTATAAAATAAAAACTATTTACAGCCCTGTCTTCTCTGCAATATATTTTCTGGCGCGGATAGCATACTCAAGGGGATTGGCCTTAGCCGGATCCTGCTCTGCCTCCACCAGCATATATCCCTCATACTGATTCTCTTCCAGAACCTTAAAGATCGGATCAAAATCGATGCAGCCGTCGCCTGGAATGGTAAATGCCCCCATTCTTACACCGTCTAAGAAACTTTTATTCTCTGCTTTTACCTTCTCAACCACATCTGGACGGATATCCTTCAGATGCACATGTTTGATTCTGCCAATGTATTTCTTCACCATAGCCAAAGGATCCTCTCCACAGTAGCGGAAATGGCCGGTATCAAACAGCAGGCTCACATACTCTGGATCCGTATTGTCCAGCATACGGTCTACCTCGTCTGCAAACTGTACAACTGTTCCCATATGATGATGGAAGGTTAAGCTGATGCCATAGTCTTCCTTGGCAATCTTACCCAGACGGTTTAACCCATCACAGAAGGTCTTCCACTCCTCATCATTCATCACATATTTATGTCCGAAGATAGGGGTATCCAGCTGGCCCTGTACGCTGTGGCTCTGCTCGGAAGCACCGATGATCTTGGAACCCATGGCTTTTAAAAATTCACACTGGGCACGGAACTCTTTCTCAACTTCCTCAAATGGTTTTGTGATCAGGAAGGAAGAAAACCACTGATTGCAGATCTCCACTCCCCTTAACTCCAATGCCTTCTTAAGAACTTGTGGATCTTTGGGATATTTGTTGCCAACCTCAGAACCAGTAAAGCCGGCCAGTGCCATCTCACTGACGCACTGCTCAAAGGTATTCTCCTTTCCCAGATCCGGCATGTCATCGTTGGTCCATGCGATGGGCGCGATTCCTAATTTCACTTTTTCTTTGTTAAACATAGAACCTTTTCCTCTTTTCTTGATTTTTATATTCATACCTGCCAGCGCTGCCCTTAAGAAACTTCGGTAACGGCGGGCGCAGTCAACAGGTATTTTTTACCCCACTGCCTCACCAGGCAAATGCCAGATGAAGACATCCTACACAGCCAGGATGAAGTGTCAGATACCCATTTTATATGATCTTAATGTCTTCATATCCTGGCTGAGCCGCCTTTCCAGAAAAACCGTCCATGGAAAGTCTCTCACAATCCTCTGCATAAAGGGCTTCCCCGAACTGGGACATATCCTGTCCCTCAAACCTTACCCGGCAATCCTTTAGAACCACATCATCCGCCCTTCTCATATAGAATCCAGCGGATTTGATCTCCTCAATCTTCTGTCCGTATCCTGGGCGAAGGTCATACATTCCTTTTGGCCATTTACTCTTTGTGCGCATGGTCACGAACACCTTCTCAAACAACACGTCCTCGATGTGGTTTCCGTCACTTCCGGATAAGAACACCCCGTTTTCCGAATCACAGGTGATATTGCAAAACCGGATGCCCTTGATATGTCCGGACTTTGTATTCTCATCCCTGTCATGGGTGGAAATGGTGATAGGCTCTGCACATCCCCACCAGCAGTCTGCAAATCTTCTGGTCTCAATGATGATGTTGGAGAAGGAAACATTTTTCACGTTGCCGCCATCCCGAATCTGGATAGAGATTCCGCGGTTGGTGTTGCTGATGATACAGTTGTCCACCACCACATTCTCAAAATCTCCGGTTCCCTCTGTTCCGATCTTCAGTGCCGCCGATGTAGATACCAGGGTACACCCGGAAACCACCACATTCTTCGTAGGCCCGTACTCCATGTTGCCAGAAGAGCTCTTTAAGCAGATACAGTCATCCGCGCATGTAATATGGCATCCCAGAATCCTTACGTTGGTGGAATGATCCGGATCAATTCCGTCCGAATTGGCCACATTTAAATCATTTAAAATTCGGATCCCTGAGATCAGCACATCGTCACACCCGGCTGGGTGCAATGTCCAAAACGGTGCATTTCTCATGATGATTCCTGTAAAAGAAATATGATTGCAGTGCTCCACATAGACCAACGTAGGCCTTGGATAAAAATCCCCTGTCACATAGTAAGGGCTGACTTGCTTGACAAATGCATAGGCATTGCCGTCGATCGCCCCGGCACCGGATATGGCAATATCATCCGCATCTTTTGCGTAGATAAATGCATAGGACGGCTTTAAGGTTACCGGAGTCCCCACCCGATCAACTCCGTCATCCCTCTGCCCTGCATTGGGATGAAAATAGGTCTCAAGATCCGAGTGGGCCTTAAGTACTGCTCCCCTCTCAAGATGCAGATCCACATGCTCCTTCAAAACAATGGAACTGGAATAAAAGGTTCTCCCTCCCTCCAGAACCACACGGCCGCCACCTGCCTGGCTACAGGTATCAATAGCCCTCTGAATCGCCGCCGCATCATTGGTCACCCCATCAGCCTTTGCCCCAAAATCAAGCACTCGATAATCCACAATACCCCTCTCCCTTCCTGTCTTCCTAATTATAATTTAATCAATCACATTCCGAATCTTCGCCGGCGTCCTATAATTCCAGGAAGATATCTTGATTCCGCTCTTCCTGCTGGCAGCATGAACCACCTGCCCATTGCCAATGTACATAGCCACATGGTTCACTGTACCGCTGCTGTTGGTGTAGAAGATCAGGTCTCCCGGCCGCATCTGGTTGGAATTAATGCTCTTTCCTGTCTTAGCCTGATCCCTGGACACTCTTGGAATGCTGATCCCAAAATGCCGCAGCACCGACTGGGTAAATCCAGAGCAGTCTGTACCGTTGGTTAAGCTGGTTCCTCCCCACACATAACGATTTCCCACAAACTGCAGGGCGTAATTTACAATCTTGCTTCTCTGAGAAGCCTGCTGGTTGGCCAATTCCTCCATCGGAGAGAATTTGATGGCCTCTGCCAGGGCATAACGCACCTCTACCAGATTGTCACTGGTGGAAATATAAGCGCCGTCGCCTCCATCTTCCTCCTCATCGCCAGTATCCAACTCGATCTGCACCCATCCATCCATCTGCTGAACTACAGAATACCGTTCCTCCTTAGAGATCTGGGTCCATATCTTGGAATCCGTATTGGGTTCCATACGCACGTTTAACCGTTCTGTATTGACAATCGCCATCAGGGAAGCCGATTCCATAGCAAGATCCACCGCTTCCTGTCCGGTGGCTGTGTACTGAGGATCTGCCGTCACATATCCGGTGATGCTGCCGGATCGAATCTTATACCAGCCGTCCTCAGTCTCCAGAATCTCTCCCGCCGCCTTGCCGGGAAGCTTTCCGATGACATTGCTGTTGCCTTCATCCTTCGGTGAACTGCGAATATTCAGATAACTCTGAACCTTGGATATCAGGATGTTGTTGTATTGGTTGATGGCCATAGCCTTCAAATCCATCTTCCTTGCTTCGTTTAACGCCAGCTTCACCTCTGCGTAATCACCGGAAATATATCCGCTGGGAATCTGGATCCAACCGTCTGCCTGGTCAATCACCTCATATCGCTCTGCCGCCAGGGCCTGAGCCACAATATTGGAAGGATCCATCTCCGGCGCGCTGCGGATATTCAGATTGTCCGCTGTGACAATGGCACGAAGCTTTACATCCGCAAGGGCCATCTGTCTGGCCTCCTCCCCGGTGATGACGTATTGGCTGGAAATATATCCGTCCACACCTCCGGAACTGATATGATACCAGTCCCCTTCCTGCCCCAGAATCTCGCAGGCTGTGTTCTCCTGCATCTTTCCAATGATATCTCCGGAAGGATCCGGGCTCCTTCTTACATTCAGATAGCCGGATACCTGTACAAATCCCAGGTTGCCATAGGCATCCACCACAGCCTGTCTCTCTGCCAGCTCCATGGCCTGCGTTGATTCCTCCTCTTCCTGAAGTGATTCATCTATTGCCCTGCTTTCTGCCTCTTGATCTATTGCTTTACTTTCCTGTACCCCCTGAACCTGGCTTCCAGGCTCCGTGGCTGCCGCTCCCTTAGACAGCTGGCGGCTTACTAAAACACCGATACCGATGATCAGCAGAATCACCAAAACAGCCCCTGCTGCAAAGACCGCATACATGGTATACGGATGCTGGTTTCTCTTTCTTCTTGCTCTGTCTAGCAGGGCCTGGTAATCTTCCTTATCAAACATCTGTGTACTCCTTGTGCCTCTCCTTTTGCTGATGTGCATAAACGGCCCTGTCTTTCAGACATGGAACCTGTCACGCTAATATTCTTAATGCAGTGTACTGCCTGGATCCTATTCAGGCAAACCTCCTGGCAGCCTTCCCTTCACTTTAAGTATGTTTCCTACAGAACTTCCTTTAACTCCAGATACTTTTTCACCAGTTCCACCGCCTGATCGATCTCCAGGGTGGATGTATTGATGGGAAGGTCATAGTTGGCCATGTCCTCCCACTCCTTGCCGGTATAGTACTTATAATAATCCCGGCGCTGCTTACTGATACGGTTTACCCGGCGCAAAGCCTCCCTGGAATCCACACCGTCCACTTCCTCCACACGCCGGACACAGGTATTCAGATCCGAATACACAAACAGGCGCACCAGATTCTCCATCTGAGCTGCCTCCAGCACATGGTTGGCACACCGTCCCATGATGATACAAGAGCCCTTGGCTGCCACCTGACGGATGATCTTGGCCTGGAATCGGAACAGATTCTCTGGCGATGTGATGTCATCATCCAGGGACGGTTCCTCCAAGCTGGTATGAAGCCCTCCCAAAGCTTTGAAAAACAGATTGTTGCCAGCCTTCTCATCATTCAAACGGAAAAATTGCTCTCCGATCGCGCTTTCTTCTGAAGCCATCTTAAGTATTTCCTCATCATAGAACGGAATCCCCAATTCCTCTGACAGTCGTTTTCCCATAATCCGCCCGCCACTTCCGTACAAACGATTGATTGCAAGAATGGTATGTTTCTTTAACATAGTACAGACCTCCTCTTTTTTAAAGGTTTTGTCTATTTTTCATTTTTGATGTCATATGTATTATAATCCCTCCGGCGAATCATGTAAAGAAAATTGTTGCAGTTTTGTAACAAGAAAGTTATAATTGGAGAGATTTGGAGAATACATTTTACCAGAAATGGAGGATTGTCAATATGAGCTTATTATTTCCCAAGGACTATGATCCCCGTCTGACTGTACGCCAGACTCAGGAAGCCATCAAATACATCCGAGACACCTTTCAAAAAGAATTTGGACGGGAAATGAATCTGGAGAGGATCTCTGCTCCCCTCTTTGTAGAAAAGAAAAGCGGCCTGAATGACGACCTAAACGGTGTGGAACGGCCTGTATCCTTTGATATGGCGGCCCTTCCCGGGGAGACTATCGAGGTAATCCACTCCCTGGCCAAATGGAAACGTATGGCATTAAAGCAGTACGGATTCCAACCTGGCGAGGGTCTCTACACCAACATGAACGCGATTCGAAGAGACGAGGAATTAGACAATCTCCACTCCTGCTATGTGGATCAGTGGGATTGGGAACGGGTCATCACAAAAGATCAGAGAAACCCAGAAACCCTTAAGGATACTGTCCGTACCATTTTCAAGATCATCAAGCACATGGAGCATGAGGTCTGGTACAAATATCCCAATGCCGTAAAGCATCTGCCAGATGATATTACCTTCGTCACCTCCCAGGAACTGCTTAACCGCTATCCGGACAAAACCCCCAAGGAGAGGGAGAATCTGATCACTAAGGAGTATGGCTGCGTCTTCCTGATGAAGATCGGTGATACCCTGTCTGACGGAAAGCCCCACGACGGAAGGGCCCCGGACTATGATGACTGGCAATTGAACGGTGATATTCTGTTCTGGTTCGAAACCCTGGGTTGTGCCCTGGAGATTTCCAGCATGGGGATCCGGGTAGATGAGGTTTCCCTGGCGCAGCAGCTAAAAAAGGCCGGATGCGAAGAGCGGAAAAATCTTCCCTATCATCAGATGTTGTTAAACGGCCAGCTACCCTACACCATCGGCGGCGGCATCGGCCAATCCAGGCTGTGCATGCTGCTTCTGGACCGTGCCCACATCGGAGAGGTTCAGGCTAGTATCTGGCCGGAAAAAATGGTGCGCTCCTGCCTGGAGCATGGGATTACTCTGCTGTAACGGTTCCACAGACATCTATATGATCCACTAGTGCCTTGACCGCATTATATTCAGTCATGACACTAGTGTTTTGAACGATTTACGTTCAGCTAAATGACTCAGAATGCTTTTTCAGTCTGCAAGGCGGAGGAGGGAGGCGACACCCTCGCTTCGCTGTGGCGGACTCTGTGGTGGCATCGTGCTCCCTCCATCTCTGCCAACTGTGCGGCAGTTGCCAATTCTATCTACCAAAAAAAACTGCTAAGTTTCCATTGTCTGCCTCTGCATCCTGAAATGTCCGGCATATTTTACCCAGATATCCCTCTGGCAGGCAGCCATCCGTTTTTTCCGGTAGACTGCACATAATTGCCGTCGGCTCCATGATATCTGTCAGGCAGTCATAAAGGGCATCCAGATTCCTTCCATAGTAAAGCGGAAATTCCATCTTCTCCGCCAGATATCCCTGTATCTGTTCCTTAGAATCCAATCCTTTAAAATCCAATATGATTTTTTTCATTCTGCCTTCCCTTCATCCGTGTATAACAGCTCAAAGGTTTTATAATGGTCTTCCGTATAATATATTAAGCCGTCATTGCTGTACACAATCCGTTTTCCTCCACGATATCCCCCGTCATAGTCAATGTCACACTCATAGTAATTTCGTCCATCCTTTTTAGGAAGAAGTTCTTCCCGGTTGCCAAATCTGCTGCCACCAATGCTTTTGCCTGGAAGAACCTGATCTAAATTTCCTTTGCCTGCATCCCACCCTAGTTTTTCTGCCTCTTTTTTGGTAATATAATTGCCTGGAAGCTGCCCATACAGATGGAGATACAACGCTACCCGATCTTTGTCTGTGTAAGAACCGTTTGGGTCAAGGCTTTCCTCATAAGCCACCGTTTCGATTCCACTCGGTTCTGTCTCTTTCGCGTCTGTCGGTTCTGCCTCTTTCGCATCTGCCGATCCCGCCTCTTTCGTGTCTGTCAGTTCTGCCTCTTTCGCGCCTTCCAGTCCTACTTCTTTCTTATCTGCCGGTTCTGCCTCTTCCAATTCTGTCCCAGATATCTCTGTATTCACTTCAGACATCTGAGCTGGTTTTTCTGGTATCGGCTGCTCCCCTATATTTTGATCCAACCGGACAATACAGCCAGACAGAAACGCTACCACAAACCATACGAGCAGTGTGGCGATTGCCAAACGTCCTTTCGTCTTATTTCCTCTGTTCACTCTTCATCCTCCATCAAACAATCCATGCTTCCTTTGCCATTCAAGGTTCTGAATCTTATATTTCTACCATACTGTAGCACCTTAACATTTCTTTTTCAATCATTTTCTTTTCATTTTAAAACTTTCCTCTTGGATGAACATCATAATCTTCCACCTGGTGTTACAGTCCTCACAGAACCATTTATCCATCAAATCCTCTTTTTGTAATACCAAAAAGCGAAAGCCCTAATCCCTTAAGACTTTCGCCTTCGATTCATTACAAAGCCATCCGCCATCTGGAAAGCGTTTTCTTAATGCAGCAAAATAAGCTGTGCCTCAACGGTTTCCTCCACAGTTTCCGCCTCTTCCTCTGAAAAGTATCCACAGGCTGCCATCCGCCTTACTACCTGTAACTGCCTTTTAGCCGCCAACTCCGGGTTTGTGGTGGGAGCATATCTGGACGGGGCATTGGGAATTCCTGCAAGCAGCGTACTTTCATACTCCGTCATATCGATGGGGTCTTTCCCAAAATATCCCCTGCTGGCTGAGCAGACATCATAGTATCCATCACCAAAATAGATGCTGTTAACATACATCTCAAAGATATCTTCCTTGCTGAAACTGCGCTCTAAGTCAAATGCAACGAAAACCTCCGCCACTTTCCGGGTCAGCGCCTTCTCCTGGCTGAAATACATATTCTTTGCAAGCTGCTGGGTAATGGTACTTCCCCCTTCCACATAAGCGCCTGCCCGAAGGTCATGAAACACCGCACGCCCAATGGCGATAGGATCCATCCCAAAATGCTTGAAAAACCGTTTATCCTCCACTGATACTACTGCATCTATATATACCTGAGGGAGTTTTTCATATTCTGTAAAATTCTCCTTGGCGAGAATGGATGCCGCCTTGTCCTCCAGGCTTACTTCCTCCACTGCATTTAAGTAAATATTGTATCCTTTCCATACAATCGATAAACCGGAACAGATCATTACTGTCATCATCAAAAGAAGAATGGTTCTTACAATTTTTGAAACTTTCATAAAAAAATCTGCCCCCTTTTCATCAAAATTCTATAATCTGTTATATAGTATGCATTATAACAGAAAATTTTTGGCAAGACCTTACCAATACATTATTATTATCGACGTTTTTCTAACAAATATTAACAAATTTCTTACATATCTGCCATTTTCTGTCAATTTCTCTTTTTTCCTCTATATTCCAAAGTTTTTAAAAGAATAACAGAAATAAGGCATCAGAAACCTTAAAAAGCTTCGGATGCCTTACAAAATAATTCCATTTTCACTCAAATCTAGTTTCTGTCATGTCATTGCCGCCAGGGAGACGGTCTTCTGCCATATCATTGCTGCCGAAAAATAATCTTTCCGGTAGCTGCATCCATGTCATCTACAATCGCCAGAGACTCCAAACGGTAGCCCAGATTCCGAATGGTCCTTCCTCCGTTCTGGAATCCTTTTTCTATGGCAATTCCGATTCCCTCCACGATTCCCTCTGCCTGGGATACGATGGAGATAAGTCCCTGTAGGGCGCATCCATTAGCCAGGAAATCATCGACAATCAGGATATGCTCTCCCTTCGAAAGAAACTTCTTAGACACAATCACCTGGTTCTTGCATTTATGCGTAAATGACTCCACCTCCACAATATACATTTCCCCGTCAATATTGATGCTCTTTGCCTTTTTCGCAAAAACAACCGGAACCTGGAAATATCTTGCCACAGAACAGGCGATGGCAATTCCGGAAGCCTCGATAGTAAGGATTTTATCCACCTTGACCCCCTCAAAGCGACGCTTAAATTCCTCCCCCATCTGATCCAAAATTGCAACATCCATCTGATGGTTTAAAAAACTGTCTACTTTTAAAACATTCCCTTCCTTTACAATTCCATCTCTCTGAATTCGCTCTTCCAGAAAATTCATGTGTACGCTCCTCCTGTTCTTTCGTGCTTACCACTTCTCTCAATGAAACATATCGCCTGCTTTGCCTTAAAATTAAGTCAGAAACGATTGTATTTTGTATGTCTTCTCTCTTTCCTTTTTTATCCTTATGTGATATATTATATGGTAAAGGAACCTATAGAATATTTTTATCAGGAGTTGAATGATCATGAAAACAAAATTACTTGCCACTTTGACACTGGCTGTCATGATGTCTTTCCCATTCCATGCGTTCGCTGCATCCTGTACAGTAGAAGGATGCTGCATCCAGGGCGCGCATACCCATGACTGCCCCATAGAGGGCTGTCTGCTGGAGGGAGCTCACTCTCATGAATGCACTGTGGAAGGATGTGCGATTGAAGGAGCCCATACCCATGACTGTCCTGTAGAAGGGTGCCAGATTCAGGGGGCCCACAATCACAGCTGTCCGGCAGCAGGATGTCAGATTCAGGGAACTCATAGCCACAACTGTCCTATAGAAGGGTGTCATATTCAGGGGTTTCACTCCCATGACTGTACCATAGACGGTTGCCAGTATCATGAGGCACATACCCACTACTGTTTCGTAGAAGGGTGCCAGATTCAGGGAGCCCATAACCATACTTGCTCTGTAGAAGGGTGCCAGATTCAGGGAACTCATAGCCACAATAGTTCTACAGCAACATACAGCAACGGGCATCACTCCGGCAGAGGCCACGGCGGCTGCCATTCTTCTCGCAGAGGGCATCACTAACAACTGCCGATCATAACGTTATGGCAGGCCCTTAAGTTTTGACACAACAGGTTAAGTATAAGAGAAAGGCCGGGGATCTGAAACAGCTTCCCGGCCTTTCTTTAATCTTTCTTACAGTCTTTTCTCCTACCCCTTCACTCCAGTAGCCGCAATCCCCTCTACAAAATACTTTTGCAGAGACAAAAACACAATAAGAACTGGTATCAGGGACAAAACCGATGCTGCCATGATCAGTCCATACTCTGAGGAATACTGGCTGATAAACATTCTCAGTCCGATCTGCAAGGTCTTTTTAGACTCAGTCTTTAGATAAATCATCGGCCCTAAAAAGTCATTCCACGTTGCCACAAACGTAAAAATTGTCAGGGTAGACAAGGCTGGTTTTGACAAGGGCAGCATAATCCTGGCATAAATCTTGTACTCACTCATGCCATCGATTCTGGCAGCTTCACACAGTTCATCCGGAATCTCCTGATAGAACTGCCTCATCATAAACACGCCGAAGGCGGAGAATGCCTGAAGGCAGATGATAGCCATATGAGAGTCATTCATCCCCATGCCCCTCATCATGATAAACTGTGGAACCATGTATACCTGCCACGGCATGGCTATGGTGGAAATATACGTCATAAACAGCAGATTTTTATGTCGGAAATTCAGCTTGGCAAATGCATACGCCGCAAAGCTGCTGGTCAAAAGCTGCAGGCAGGTAACGATGACTGTCAGCTTTGTTGTATTTAGCACAAAGGTCATAAGTGGAATCTTGGTCCAGATATCCACGTAGTTCTTCCATCTGGGATTTTGAGGAATCCACTGAATCGGAAAGATAAATACATCTTTATCCAGTTTAAGGGACGCGGAAAGCATCCATGCAAAAGGAATCAGCATCAGAACCGCCAGGGCAAGCAATACCACATACAGGATTACACGCCACAATTTATAACTCTTGCTTTGTACCTTCATCTCTCACCCTCCTAGTTGGCATATTTTTTCTCGCCTCTGAATTGAATCAGGGTCACTGCCAGAACCATCAAGAACAGCACCATGGCCACTGCGCTGGCATATCCCAGATTCCAGTTGCGGAATGCCTCTTCATAAATATGGTAAACCAGAACAATCGCTGATTTGTTCAGTACGCCGTTGGATCCTCCCGCCAGCATGTATACCACATCATAGACTTTAAAGCAGTTGATGGTCAGCATAATGGTCACAAAAAAGGTAGTGGGCTGCAGCTGCGGCCATGTAATGTACAAAAATTTCTGCCAGGTATTGGCTCCATCCAGACTGCATGCCTCATAGAGTTCTGCATTGATTCCCTGAAGTCCTGCCAGATAGATCACCATATAATATCCCATGTTTTTCCATACACTGAACAGTACCACCGTAAACATCACCCAGTCCTTATCCGCCGACCATTTCGGAAGATGCTTCGCCGCTACGCCCAGATTGTATAAAATCATATTGACTGGTCCGCTTTTCTGCGGGCTAAACAGCATGTTCCACACAGCCGCTACAGCCACAAGAGAAGCCACGTAGGGGAAAAAACTTACTGTCCTGAAAAAATTTCTCCCCACCACTTTCTGGTTTAAGATGACCGCCAGCCCCAAAGAACAGATCAGGGTCAGGGGAACCGTGGCCACACAATAGATAACCGTATTCTTCAAAGCCGCCAGAAAACGGTCATTGTGAAATGCCTCAATGAAATTGTGAAACGCCACAAACTTCATGGCGTTGTTCCCGTCCCACTCCGCAAAAGCTAAGACAAACGCAAAAATCATAGGAACCAAAGTAAATACGCAGAATCCGATAAAGTTAGGGGCAATGAATGAATACGCCACCATATCTCTCTTCGTCTGCCTGTCAAAGGTTTCACCGGTTCTCACCTGTTTGATCTTTTCCTGCGTGTACCCTATCTTGTTGGCAATCCGGTCACGTTTTCTCTTATTCGATGTCTTTTTAAGCTCTTCCTGCAGCTTTAATAGCTGCGATTCCAGTTTTTCCAGTTTTTCCGATCTCTCCAATCCAGCCATCCTCCTTTTCCCCTCCATGTACTTACTCCCGGAGTGTCTTTGTGTATCGACCTTCTCTCAAAATCGGACGGGCCACATCATCAGCCCGCCCGTTATGATTTCCTGTTGCCTTACTGCTCCAACACTGCCTTTACGCCTTCTGTCATCTCTGCGATGCCCTCGTCGATGGTCGTTCCTTCGGTCATAATATTGTCATGCCCCTCGTTCAGAACCGTCTCGATCTCAGAACTTTTCTCATGTACTGGCATCTCAAGGTATGTATTGGCTGTCTTTAACGCCTCTGCACTGTCGCTGTCCTCCGGAAAGCCCTCCATGCCGGAAATTGCCTCTACCACTGCATCCGTCGTGATAGCTGGAATCGTACCGGTGCCGGCAACCACTTCAGCGCCTTCTGGACCGCACACAAACTTCACAAACTCCCAGGCCAGATCCTTATGTGGAGCCGAAGCAGGGATGGACAGGCAGGTGATGGTAGCCAGGGTAGAACCCGGCTCTACGCCTTCTGCATGGGGATACTTTGCGATCCCCCAGTTGGCAACTTCCTCACCATACTCCCCTGTCTTGATCTTCTCAATCAAAGTGGGGATGAACCAGGTACCCATGTTCATCATCGCTACATTTCCCTGGGCAAAAGCACCGGAATAATGAAGGCTGGAAGTCTTAAGGGTCGCATAATCCTGGCATACGCCATCTTCCTGCTGTTTGAGAATCATCTCATAATAAGGCTTTAAAAATGCATAATCCCCATCCACGATGGAATGCTGGCCATCCAAAATACCAAACAGCTGGACTGCAGAACGCCATGTATGATAATGAGCGCCGTATACCTCCTGGCCAGGGGTGTCGTTGGTAACGCTCCTCGCCAGCTGGTCATACTGCTCAAAGGTCATGTCATTGGAAGGATACGAAACACCGGCGTTGTCAAATACATTCTTATTGTAGAACAAAACCCAGAAATCGCTTCGAAACGGCAGTTCATACAGCTTCCCATCCACCATTACCTGATCCGTGATTCCGCCATACTGGGATAAATCCACTCCATCCTTTGCAATATAGTCATCCAGAGACTCCAGTACCCCTTTATTAACCAGAGTGGTATAGCCTGGCACATCCTTGATGGTGGCAATATCAAAATCAGAGCCGCTGCCTGTAAGTTCCGTAGCCAGAACTGTCTGATAATCCGTGGAGCCCAGATCCACCATCTCAATCTTAACTCCTGGGTTGGCCGCCTGGAACGCGTCAATCAGAGGCTGATAGTATACCGTAGAAGAAATATCCCAGACAGCCCATTTAAGAACCGTATCTCCTTCCGCCGCCTGCACCGGTTCCGCTGCTTTTGTCTCCTCTGCCTGAGATTGAGCTTCTGTTGTCCCCTCTGCCTGGGATGCCGCCGTCGTCTCCGTGTTTTCGTTTCCGCCTGCACCTCCACAGCCAGCCAGGCTCATGGCTGTCATACAGCCTGCCAATGTCAAACCAAGTATCCTTTTTTTCATTCCAGTCTCCTCCTTATTATAATACCGGCACCTGGCGCTTTGTATCCCGCGCCACTTCCTGCTGCCTGCCAGATCCGAAAGCTCCCTTCCGGTTTCCTTAAGGCCAGCACTTAGCCTTTTGACTTTGTATAGTTAGTATAGCGGACCTTTTTCATTGAGAACATGGAAAAATTCCTGCAAATAATTCACTATTTACCGGAAAAATTTTATCCTTTTCCATTCCATGCACTTTTCTACAATAATCCTGTAATATTTTATCCAATCTGCCTTTCCCCCCGTTTCCCTGCCCTAAGGATATTGACAATTCAAAAAGAATGTATCATACTTTCCCTATGAACATAAGAAAATTTGCAAAAACCATAAAAGGAAAAATCGCGGCCATTGCCATCGGTACTACTCTTGCCATCACACTGATCACTGTAAGCGTCTGTTTTTTTGTATTTCATTCCCTGCTAAGGCGCAGCCAGATCCAGTCCGTGGAGTTTGGGCTTCAGCTGGTAGCCAACAATGTGTCCTCCGATATGAAGGACATCCTGTACTTCAGCAGATGGTGTACTTCCAGCAATGATATTCTTAAATATCTGGAAACCTTTCACGACAAAGCCCCCCTGGCTGTGGCTTCCAAAGAAGACAAAAGCCTTCGCACCATTGCCCTCAGTTCATCGGATCGGCTGAAAGAAGAGTATCGCAACACCAACCGGCATGTTTCCAGAGTCATTGTCTCCAACAATACTACCTCCAACTATCTTCAGGTATTGTCCGGATCCGGAGATACGCCATCTTATACAGTAGCATCCCTGGCAGAGTCCCAGGTTTTTAAGGCTCTTTTAGAAAGTCCTGCCAGCCCGGGGCAGGCTGGCATTATTAATGACCCATTTTACCAAAATTTCCAGGAAGCCCCTGTCATTCCCATCGTGCGTCCTATCTCCGACACCTATGGAAAACAGAATGTGGGGTGGGTATACTTATCCGTCTCCGCCACGATCATTACCGATTACCTAAAGTCCCTGCCTCTGCCTGAGGACAGCCGCCTTTACCTTACCATGGGAGATCATTTTTATCAAATCCAGGACGGACATTTTATTGAAATGTTGCCGGATTTTACCGTACTGTCCCTGGAACAGGTAGAAAACATTGATCCCGGCACTCTGGTGCAGAAGATCCAGATGGACGATGCCAGGACGGAGACCCTGATCACCCATTCCCTTGGTCAGGACGGCTGGTATCTTCACCAGATCCTTTCCAGACAGCAGTTGAATAAGCAGAGGCAGGTTTACCTTCTTCTGATCGCCGCCATCTGTGCCGCCATCCTGTCTCTGGGAAGTTTTATGGTGCTGCTGTTAAACCGCACCATCAGCCAGCCTGTGGCCAGAATCCGTAAAAAGATCAATGACATTGCCCAAGGAGACTTTTCCAGAGATCCATCCATCGAATGGGAGCATGAATTCGGAGAGATCGGCAAAGGCATCAACACCCTGGCCTTCGATGTGGTAAATCTAATGGAGAAAAGGATTGATGATGAGAAACAAAAAAAAGACCTGGAATATCAGATTCTCCAAAGCCAGATCAATCCTCATTTCTTATACAACGCCTTGAATTCCATTAAGTGGATGGCTACGATCCAGGGTTCCTCCGGCATTGCCGAGATGACTACCGCTCTAGCCCGTCTGTTAAGGCAGGTGTCCAAAGGCTCCTCCTCCATGATTCCTCTGGAAGAAGAAATAAACCTGGTGAAAGATTATTTTCTGATCCAGCAGTATCGCTACGGCGGCAGCGTCACCATTGAATACCAGATAGAATCCGATGAATTGTACCGGTGCCTGGTCCACCGCTTCTCCCTGCAGCCTATTGTTGAAAACGCCTTGTTCCATGGCATCGAACCAAAAGGTTCTACAGGAAACATTGTGGTAAAGGCGTGGAGCACGTCAGATGGACAGCACAAAAACCTGCATATTTCCATCACTGATAACGGCATCGGCATGTCACTGGAAACCATCGAAAAAGTGCTTACCCAGAATCCCACCGAGAAAAATGCCGATTTCTTCCGCCAGGTAGGCATTGCCAACGTGAACCAGCGGATCCGGCATCAGTTTGGGGCTTCCTATGGCATATCCATTGACAGCCAGTTAGGCACTTACACCACCATGACCCTTTTGGTTCCCTATATCACACAGGAAACTTCATGATTCATCAGACGAAACCCTTGAGGAAAAGGAGAAAGAAGGACAAAATCCATGGTAAAATTACTGATTGCAGATGATGAGCCTCTGGTCCAGATCGGCATCAAATCCATGTTAAACTGGGCAGACTATGGCATTGAAGTGTGCGGTACCGCTATGAATGGCGCAGCGGCTCTGGAGATGATCGAGGAATATTCGCCGGAGATCGTTATTACAGATATTCGCATGCCCATCATGGACGGCCTGGAACTGGTGAGAATCTGCAGGGAAACCTACGGCAAAATCCCATTATTCCTTATTCTTACCAGCTACGAGGAGTTTGAGCTGGCAAGACAGGCCCTTTCCTATGAGGTAGTAGATTATCTGATCAAGTTGGAATTAGATGCCTGTTCCCTGGAGAAATCCATCCGGCGGGCCTTAGACAGGTTGGAAGAGCGAAAAGCTAGCGATACAGTCCATAGCGCAGGCCGCCCTCTTCTGCAGAGTTACACAGACAAATTTTTTCTGCGGCTCCTCCATAACCTTTTTGACAACGAAGAGCAGTTTAAGCTTCAGGCCCAGGAGTTAAACCTGGATTTTGACAACCTATACTTTGTGGCGGTCCACTGCGAGATCGTGGAAGAGGGTGCCCGGGAAATGCCTCATGAAAAACGAATGAATCTGTACAACAGCACCATGCAGATGGTAAGGGACATTCTAAACCGCTATCTTCCCTGCTATGTGATCTCCCTGGACTTAAAGCATTTTTCTGTGATCTTCTATACGCCTTCAGCCGGCGCAGAAGAACAGAAAAAAATGTGGGAAGCCCTTTCACACGCTTCCAATATGGTACATAAGTATTTTAATGTCCGCCTGATGGCAGGCATTGGCTCTGTGGCAGATTCCCCTTTGAAAATCAGCGATTCCTGCCAGGATGCCAGAGTCGCCTTTACTACCGCCACGCCAGAGGATCCGTTTCGGGATTACAATCAGGTAAAGCCGGAAGACATTAAGAATTCCTTTAACATCACCCTTTTCAAAAATGACCTTACCAAAGCCTTTGAAGAGCTGGATGCCGGGATTCTATACGATACCTTAACCCAGATCATCGACCTGTTCTGCTCCAACCCTTTAAGGTATCTGCAGGCCATTGACGGTGCCTGCAACATCCTGTATCTGTTCCTGTCGCTGATGCCCTCCGGCGAGGAACTGCTTACGGAGATCTTCTCTGATGATGCAGACAATTACCGCTCCATCTACCGCATGGGCAATGTAGAACAGGTAGCCGAGTGGATGACCCACCTCCGGGACGGCCTATGTGATATATTGCGCTCGAAACGGGTCTCTTACAAGGAACATATTATCTCCAACATCCAAAAATATATCTTAAGCCACTCCGATGAACGATTGACTCTCAACGAGTTATCCGCTGTCTTCGGCTTAAGCCCTAACTACTTAAGCGCTACCTTTAAGAAAACTTGCGGCATCGGTTTCTCCGAATATATCAGCCAGATAAAAGTAAGCCGGGCCAAGACCATGCTTCTGGAGCAGGACATGAAGGTATATGAAGTGGCGGATCGCCTTGGATTCGAAAGTGCCTTTTACTTCAGCAAGGTCTTTAAAAAGGTCACTGGCCTGTCTCCAAGGGAATTTGTACAGCAATCCCTATAGAAAAGCAGTCCTGGCAATCCCATCTACTTAGCCCTAAGCCTTATAAACTCCCCCATCTGCTCTGCAATCCTATCATACTGGCTTTTCTCCACAGGCTCCTCTCCTTCCCAGGAGAGGGCCTCGTTGATATCAAAAGACATGTCCTCCCCCTTCACAAACAGCGGGATCCCGATTCCACCGCCTTCCCGGCTGCGAATCTCCCTATAGAGGGCTGCATGATCCCGGATCGTCAAAAATTCTCTCATATTTGCCGTATTGGAAATAATATCCACATACTCATAAGAAACCTCCTTTTCCCCAAAAATCTTCTTCATGGCCATACAATCCCGGCAGATATCTGCACCGTATACTTTTAACATGATTTCTTTTTCCTTTCTTCAGAAGTCTAGTACATCGCTGCACTAATTTCTTTTCACTCTATCATAGTCCGTTTAAGAATACAAGACACCAATGTATTGCCACAATTCCATTTCCTCTGATGACTTGCCTGAATTTCTATTATTTTTTCCTGATCTATGCCGACATATTTTTATAGCCAAGAGAATCTTAAGACTCATGACAAGAAGCCTGGGAGGCTTCATGATACTTCAAAAGGAGAACAATATGAACGAGAAAAAAGGAAACAACTGGTGTTTTCATGACACAGCTGAAGATGTTCAGGCAGCTCCCGGTGTAATCCGGAGAGTCCTGGCATACTGTGATGAGCTGATGTGTGTGGAAAATGAATTTCAAAAAGGCGCTATCGGATCCATGCATCACCATCCCCATACACAGATTACCTATGTGGCCAGCGGTCGTTTCCGCTTCACCATCGGAGACGTAACCAAGGAGGTAACGGCCGGGGATACCCTGCTTAAACAGAACGATATCGTCCATGGCTGTGAATGCCTGGAAGCCGGGATTCTGGTAGACTTTTTTACACCAATGAGGGAAGATTTTGTATAGCGATATAAAAAGTCATTGCCTGCAGCGACTCTAAACGCTGCAGGCGTTTTAAACCTCAAGCGAATCGTTTCATCAATGGCCAGTTATAGCTTTACCATCATCTTTCCCTAGTACTGCCTGAAACTCGCTGTAAATACGATCAACATCCAAATTGCATTCCTTTGCAACGGCACAGATTTGGCTGATCTTGGATTCCTCTTCCTCTAGCTCTTCCGCGATTGCTTTTACCGTCTTTTCTTTTTTTAGCTTTAAGCAAATCAACTTTATCAGTTTTAAGAACTCTCCTTCGTCGTTCCCTTCTTCCCTCCCGTCCTCTTTTCCTTCTTTCCTCCCCTTCTCTATTCCATCCTC
>CANDZL010000039.1:0-34288 GCA_947425205.1 uncultured Hungatella sp.
ACTATTGTCTATCCGAAGCAGTGATATAGCTTTTACAATGGGTGCAACCGGTCCTTTATTGGAAAAAGCCGAAAACTATGAGGGCGAAATCAAAATTTATTAAACAATTATCTACAGATATTAGCGGAAATCTTGTAAACGTAAAACCATCCACCCCCATTATAAAAAGCGCCGCTTCTCAGCGGCGTATTCTATGACATTTGGCTGGAAGGCTCTCTGACCATGGCAGCAGAGGTTCCATGTCTTTTGCGGCTATGGCCCCCTCGGCATTCATTAGCTCCGGAATGCGTTCCAAAACATATTTTAAATAATAGTGCGGATTCAGCTCATTTAACTTCGCCGTCTCTGTGATACTATAGATCATCTCGCTTGCCTGCGCTCCCTTTACGGAGTTGCAGTGTCGCCGGCAGAAGAATTCTCTTGAACTTTCTGCCGCTTTATGCTATTCTTTAGATAGAAAGAGGCGCCTGCTGGTAACAGACGCCCCCATAGGAGCCCCACTCCAAAGGTGGAGTATCCCAAGCGGACTATTTACCTCTCAGTAAGAGGCGCCCATCCTGGTTGCAACAGGGTGGGCATTATTTTTTTCGCTTATGGTCCTTGTCTCTGTCGAGAAAGGCAAGCAACGCTATAACAAAGCTACCGAAAGCGATCAACAAGCCGATCACCCCTATGAATATCAAAATGATATCTGCAGCTGTCATTGGCGCCACCTCCCTTCCTATGTATTCCGGCAAGCCGGTCATTGGCTCGGGAGGCTACCACCCCTGTCATGGGTTCCATGAATGGATTCTACCTCATTTCGGCAGGGATTTCAACCTCATCCATTTTTGAGTAGGAAAAGTAGCTGGCTCTATTTTTAACATCATATTAACATCATGGAGATATAAAAAGGACTGGAAAACCCTTATTTTATCATGTTTCCAGTCCAAATATCCCCTATTCAAACTCGGCGTGTTCTTTGTTGCCATTAACTGTATTTGTTTAAGTTTTATGCAAATACACGTCCATTTTTACATCAATTACATCATTTATTATGGCTTGCTGATTTTCTGTTGCCAAAATGTTGCCATATAAATACTATAGCCTTTACATTCTAATAAAACAATTTCATTAAATCAAATCTTTTTCTGAAAGAAAAAGTTCATCTGAAACTTCAAATAACCCTCCTGGAAATTTTCTTAAGCTTTCCAACAAGCTATTAATACCATCTATAAGTTCATCACCCTCTTCTTGCGCTAATATTCGCAACAACTCCCGAAAAATTCCTGAAACATATCTCTTTAATTCAATTCCATATTTAAGAATATACTGAGATAACCTATGATATTCATTACAAGCGCAACGCTGATAAATACTTTTATTAGTTAAAATATTACAATTATTATTTATCTCGGGCAAGAAAAAGCATGCCGGAAATAAATTCTTATAGTCATCAGATATCTCTTTTTTCTTCTTAGAAATAAAAATTTCACTTTTATAAGACGCAAATTGAACCTGCAATAAATAGTTTTCTCTTAAAAATGCCGCACATAAATACTCATATAAGCTTTTATTTTTCCCCCAAAATGTTTTATTGGAAATATTCGGACATGAGTCATAAGTTATCTTTTCTTTCTGCACTAATGTATTAGCCAAATTTTCATTTGAAAGATAACCCTCACTTGTTCTAAAAACAAGTTGTTTTGTCAAATCACTTCTCTTACACAACAGTTTGCAATAATCGTTCATCGTTATAAATGGATAGTTTGCCTCTCTTAATTCTGAAAAAGTTCCATCTATCTCGAAACCTTGCCGTACAAGACCATATCTGATAATTTCAATTTCACTAGCTGTTTCCAAAGTAAGTCCACGTACTCCATCACGTGCCACATCTAAATAGGGACGATTCTTATCTTTAAACAAAATGATTGTTGCAAGATTCTTACTCTCGCTGTTTTTGTAAAAGAAACTGGCATCTCCACACAATATTCCGTTGTGTGCTACAATACTATATAAACCTATATTATTTATAATTTTTTTAAAATAATTATTATACCATTCAAAACTAGATAATAAGCAGATATCAAAATTCCATACTTTCTGTAACGCCTTAAATGCCCTTAAAGTTGCAAAATCATCTTTTTCTATATCAGAATAATCATTTCTTTTAATAAATTCCATCACTTCATTTATTGTTTTATCTAATTCTTTTTTTGAAATATCATATCGCTCACTAACGATCCTTTTCCAACCAGTTTTACCAATATAATTTCTAATTATCCCTTCTAATACTTCCCTCCTCAAAAAATCATGTGGATATTGCATATTTATTTTTCTTTCTAATTCATACTTCCTTTCTTGCAGTCTCGAATAATTCTTACCCAGTGCTTTCATCTCTTCTTCAAATTTATGCCCAAACTCTATATGAATTTTTATTCCCAACTTTTCCCTTTGCTTATCTATATTTAACCCAACATTTACCTCTGCTCTTACATTTCTATTACCCAAATTTAAGCTAATGGGTTCATGCTCGCCCTTTACTTTTGCCGTCAACACTGCACCTCTTAGGAACGGAGTACTTGTATAATCTTTTAACGAAATACACTTTAACAGTAATTTAGGCGAACTTTTGAAGGAAATTTCCGGTACTTCTCTATACAGCTCGTTTAATTCTTCATCAGGAATCACAAATTCCTTCAATCCATTTTCTCTTAAATCACTTGACGGATAAATGGAATTTACCGCATTTATAAAATTTTCTTCTGTTAAATAATCGCAAGAACCCTCATCTCCATCATAATGAATAGCAACAGGAGGATAAATCACATATCTGTCCACAATCTCCTTAAATCCTTTATATTTTCCAGTCTGGTAAAGATTTGTACGAACCGCTACTACTGTGCCTGCCTGTGTTAAATATTGTGCCTTTTCCTTTTGCGTCACTCCTTTCATTGGTCCCGGCATATGCTTTTTGTCTTTATTTGATAAATAATAATACCCATTTATCCCATGCATACATAATCGTAGCGCTGGATAATAAGTTTCTCCTTCCCTAAAATGTTTTGTGCTGATTTCTACCTGATTGGATTGATCATCTCCCATAAAACAAGATAATATACCTATACCAAACCTACTAATTGGCATATAATCTGAGTCTGCGTTACACTGTAATTTTGATTTTAAAAATGTATCTGACGAATAATATGAACTCCCTATTTTTAAAAAATAGTTCATAATTACATCTTCCGTCATACCTATTCCATTATCTTCAATCCGAAACCAATGATAACCCTCCTGATCCATCCAACTCCGAATATTTATTTGCCCTTTCCAATCAGAAGGTAAATTTTTGTCTAATTGCTCCCGTGTACGAACAGCATCTATGGCATTTTGAATCAACTCCCTTACAAATACAGATGGATCGCTATATAAATCTTTACCAATAAGCAATTCCAATATTTTATCCTGATCCAGTGACAATCGATATTGTCCTGACACATATCCTTCGGATTTAATATTACGTTTAATCTTTCCAGGTAAAATAAATTCCTGCCACTTCCCTGCAAATCGTTTTAATTGTTTGCCACAATAACTTAATTCTTGGTCAACCCAGTCAAGATAACAATTGACTGTTTGCTCCACTTGCATTGATTTACAAGTTGCATTGTAATCCAAAGAATACATATGTATACGCTCATTTATATGTAAAAAGTCAAATCCTTGCGATGCCAAGTGCTTATCCCATTCTTCTTTACTTTTTAGCGAATTAGAATCATTTGCTTTTTGAAATCCGCTATATCTGTATACAGCTTCAGGCGCTCTGCTTGTGTCAAAATCTAAGATATCTGACAATCGTAGCAATATTGCACAAAATCTCAAATCTACTGTTGCTGTTGCCTCCATTTCATCTAATGTGGTTATATCTTTACCATGACTCTGACAAATACATATCAAATTTTCCCTATCAATTCTTCCCTTCAACACACTTGGCCATTCAAAGCCAAAAAGAAGATCCATAACCCGTTCATGATGAATACTGCGAAGATAGTTTTGAATCATATCCTCAGTCATTATTGGAACAGTGTTCCCTGAAGAAAAAGCCTTTACATATTCACTATGATTACTTTCTAAATATTTATTTAACCTATCAACATCACTAAATAATTCTTCTTTTTCCTCCTCACTGTAACTCATCCCTATATCATGACAACAAGCAGATATAATAAGCATTGCTGTCTCATCCCTAGTCAATTTTTTCGTATCATCTCCCAACAAGTCTGCCATCAATTGCATAACATTACAAATATGTGTTTCATTATGTAATGTAAACATCGGAAATGTATCACGAATCGTTTCTGCTCGTTGTACCCCATACTTACAAATTTTTATAACAGCCGACAAATATTCATTTCCAATCTGCTGTTTCTTTTGAGTATCTTTATCTTCTTCCTTAACTTTTTTCTCTAATACATCCCATAATTTTTCATCCATAAATCCCATTTTTGTTTCCCCCTGTACATATAAAGTAAAATCTTTTGCATTTGTTTATTAAGTCTTTTAATGTTCGCTGCACTTCTTATATTTGGCAACATTATAATTTATACATATATGTTAAACAAAATAATACAGCAGATGACAGACAATCTATAGACCACCTGTCATCTAAAATAATTAATATATCTCTGTACTATTCGAACTCAATCGTCCCCGGCGGTTTCGAAGTGATATCGTAAAATACCCGATTCACTCCTTTCACTTCATTGATTATCCGATTCATTACCCTTACCAAAACTTCAAACGGAATCTCTGCAACCTCTGCTGTCATGAAGTCAACAGTATTCACAGCCCTCAGTGCAACTGCGTAGTCGTAGGTTCTCTCATCTCCCATGACCCCTACGGAGCGCATGTTAGTCAGCGCGGCAAAGTACTGTCCGATGGTTTTATCAAGGCCTGCCTTTGCAATTTCCTCCCGGTAGATCGCATCGGCTTCCTGTACCATCACCACTTTATCCTGTGTCACTTCGCCCACAATTCGGATCCCAAGCCCTGGTCCTGGAAATGGCTGGCGGCTCACCAGCTTTTTAGGAATCCCCAATTCCAGTCCTACCTGGCGCACCTCATCCTTAAACAAATCCCGTAGTGGTTCAATGATTTCCTTAAAATCCACATAATCCGGCAATCCACCTACATTGTGGTGAGACTTGATCACAGCAGACTCCCCGCCAAGGCCGCTTTCCACCACATCCGGATAGATGGTGCCTTGAACCAGAAAATCAACTGCTCCAATTTTTTTCGCTTCCTCTTCAAAAACACGGATAAACTCTTCTCCAATAATCTTTCGTTTCCTCTCCGGCTCCTCTACTCCCTTTAATTTCGAATAAAACCTATCCTGAGCATTCACCCGAACAAAGTTCAAATCATATGGGCCGGATGGACCGAATACTTCCTCTACTTCGTCTCCCTCATCTTTACGAAGCAGGCCATGGTCTACGAATACACAGGTTAACTGGCTTCCCACTGCTTTAGAAAGCATCACTGCTGCAACAGAAGAATCCACACCTCCAGACAGCGCACATAAAACCTTTCCTGTTCCTACTTTCTCGCGAATCGCCCTGATACTGTTCTCTGCAAAGGCATCCATTTTCCAATCTCCAGAGCAACCACATATTCTGTAAACAAAATTGTGCAGCATCTTAGAGCCTTCCTGCGTGTGCAAGACCTCCGGATGAAACTGTATTGCATATAAATTTTTCTCTTCCCATTCAGCCGCTGCCACCGGACAATCTTGGGTATGGGCAATAATTTTGAAATCAGGCGCTTTCCGTTCAATATAGTCATTATGGCTCATCCAACAAATGGTTTTCTCAGATACTGCTTCAAACAGCTTGCTGGTCTTATCCACGGTAACCTCAATTTTACCATACTCCCGAACCGGTGCCTTACATACAGAACCACCAAGAATCTGCATCATCAGCTGCGCCCCATAGCACAATCCCAAAACCGGCACTCCCATCTCAAACAGCCGCTTATCACAGGTTGCCGCCCCCGGCTCATAGCAGCTATTGGGCCCTCCTGTTAGAATGATCCCTTTCGGCTTCATCGCCCTAATCTGCTCTAAGTCTGTTTTATACGAATAGATTTCACAATACACATGACATTCCCGAACCCGGCGTGCTACTAACTGATTGTACTGGCCGCCAAAATCAATTACAATGATTTTCTCTCTGCTCACAGATATTCCTCCGGTCTCCTCTAAACTTCATGTTTAAAATAAAAACAAACTTATTATACATAACTTATATACAATATACAAGTTTTTTCGCTTCTAAAAGAGCAAAAAAATCTCCAGCTAAATCCTAAAGGTTCACCAGTTAAAAATAAATCTTTTAGAAACACAATAAACACATTACATAGTCAAAAACAAAATCCTGAACCGTCAGAAACTCAATCTTAAATCTTCAAAACTCAACCCTAAACTTCAAAAGCTCAACCTTAAAACCTCAAAGTTCAACCCTAATACTTCAAAAACTCAACCTTAAAACATCAAAAACTCATCTTCAAAACTTCAAAAATCCAATCCCAAAACTTCAAAAATTCAATCCCAAAACTTCAAAAATTCAATCCCAAAACTTCAAAAACAAACCCTCAAACTATCAAGACCAACCCCCTGATAATCAAAAACAAAACCCTGAACAATTAGTGAATAACGTTTACACAACAAGCGCCAAAAACAAACGATTTCTACTTCCAAACAAAAAATAGACCGACACCAAACTTCCTATGTCAGTCTATCTCTCACCATTGCATTTATCCTACATTCTCTGGTGTTGTATCTGGGATATTTCGGATGTTTTAGATGTTTCGGATATTTCAGATATATCTGCAATGTATTTGGGATACATCCCAGACATATCAGCACCTCAGCAGGACAACATCCCCCACTTTATCCAGCACAACTTTTCATCGATACCTTACTTCCTATTCCCCCCACATCCACAACTCTTCCTGGCTTAAAACCAGGTCAAGCTGATTTTTGATGTTCTCCTCTGTGGCAGGAATAAAGCCTGTCAGGGGAACATTGCCCCTAGCTGCCATGGCTTCCCCCATCAGTTTGTCCCAGTAATACTGGTTCTCTTCCAGGTCATTCACATAGTACAGCGGGCCACCCCAGTCATCCTGCTCCATCTTAAATTCCCATTTGCTTTCCAGCATGCTGCTGTCATATTCCATCTGAAAAAGGCTGATATCGCTTCCGCTACGTACAATCTCCAGCCACACGCCCTCCCCTTCCGGGTCCAGGTACAATGTGTTTCTGTCTCCATTGCCAGGTACGTCAAATTCTGCGGAAAGCTGAAGATTCAACTCTTCTGGATCCCACACAGCTATTTTGAGGATGCTTCCACCATTCTCCATGGCATCTGTCACAACCAGATCCCGATATCCGTCCTTATTCAGATCTATAAGAAGAAAGCAGGGCTGTCCCTGTACTGCCTGATCCTTTTTGGTGCCTTTGGATTTCTTGCTGTTGGACTTCTTCATTTCAGACCGTATCGCCTTGCGATAAGTATCATATTCCGTTACCTGGGTACCTTCCGGCCCCACATAAGAACCATCCGGAGTAAACATGTTCACACACATGGCTCCGTCTTCCCCCATATAATACTTTTTCTTGCTGTTTTTATCCGTCACCCAACCAGTCTTCATATAGCCTTTGGTGTCCAGATAATATGTCTTTCCGTCAACCTCAATCCAATCATCTGTCACCGGATCGTCCGGCCCCCAAAAATACATCCAATACTTTCCGTTTTCTGACTTGCCCCACTCTGCCGCTTTGGACTCTATGGGTCTCCCACAGGCACTTCCTGCGAAGCCAGCCACAAGGGCCAGCATGACTCCCATCATCCGGCATCTCATTGACCGCAATTTTGCTGTCCCGTATTCCATCGGCAGGTGCTTCAAAATTTTCTCTTCCTTCTGCTGTTTCATCCGTCTGACCCTCCTTTCATAAAAGATCTGCGCTTTGCCTCTTCTTAAAATGAATTTATTCCTGTTCTTCCTCTCCAGATTGCCCCAGTTTGTCTTTAAACCGTTCCAGAAGCTTATCAATCACATGAACCAGATTACCGATCTCCGGTTTCGTCAGCTGCTCGTCTGCCCCAAGTTGCTCACCCTTTAGTCTCATCTGGTCATCAATCAACGATGAGAAGATAACAACCGGAAGTACTTTCAACTTTGGATCATCCTTCACCAGCTTTGTCAGACGGTGGCCATCCATCTCCGGCATCTCGATATCCGTGATAATCAGGTTCACCTTGTCATAGAGATCCGAATCGTTGCGGATAGATTTCAGATAATCCCATGCTTCCTGTCCGTTGTTAAAGTTTTTCACCTCTGTAAATCCTGCTCTCTGCAGCGCATCATCGATCATCTTCTGAAGAAGGATGGAGTCCTCAGCAATGACAAGTGGGCTGTCACAGATCGGTCTGTCTCCCATCCGGTCTACCTCTGACAACTGAATCGTCGTCTCCGGGGCAATCTCAGCCACAATCTTCTCAAAATCAAGGATCGTCACCAGTTCTCCGTTACACTGAGCAATTCCTGTCGCCACACCCTCATCACCATGAGTCAATGTCTTATCCGGCTTCTGGATATCCTTCCAGGAGATACGGCTGATGCCTTCAATACTCTGAACGCGGAATGCCACTGTCATCTTGTTAAAACTGGTCACGATAAACAGATCCCGTGCCTTGTGCTCCAGATACTCACTGGTCAGATAAAATCCAAGGTCAATGACCGTGATCAGAATATCCCTGGGTTTAAAGATTCCTTCCACTGCAGGATGTGCATGAGGCATTGCCTTTACACGCTCCGCCATCATGATCTCTTTTACCTTTGCCACATTGATTCCGTAAAACTCTCCCTGAATCGTAAACTTCATGATCTCAATCTCATTTGTACCAGACTCAAGAAGGATTCCCTCTTTTTCCTTTTCCACCGCTTTCCTCTCCTCTCCTAATCAGCCATTTTCTTCTTTCAATCAGGTTTCTATTACAAGCTACTTTCCTCTTCCAAACTTGCCAGCGCTGCCGGCCGCCTTCTTCTTACGTTTAGAGAAGACTACTGCCAATCAGAAGAGTTGCACAGCATAACTCACAGGTGTTTCTCAGGTCTTCCCACTGTACGTATTACCACATCTCCATTGTTTACATCCAAAAGCATAGTCCTTGCATAACTGCCGCCGGTGTCTTCCGCGGAAATTCTAAGCCGCTCCTCCATCAGCACCTTCTTTACCATCGCCGCATTCCTTTGCCCGATGTTTCCAAAATCCGAACCGCCGCCCTTCATCTCAAACATCTTCGCTCCGCCTGCGATCTTCACTACTGTTCTGCTCTTCACCATGCCGAATGCAGTAAGCTTGCGAACCGTCTCGCGGATTCCGGTATCCGCATATTTAAACACCTTAGGGTCATTTGGATCAGACCTTGCAGGAAGCATAATATGCAGAAGTCCGCCTAATTTGATGACAGGGTCATAAAAAGTTATTCCTATACAGGAACCCAGGGCATATGTAATAATCGTATTTCCTCCCCTGGTAAACTTCATATCGCCGATACCTACTTTTAAATCCTTTTCAGCCATTATGAAACCCCTAATTTCTCTAATATATTATTAAGTGATTTGATGTCCGGAAGCATCAAAAGTCCATCTGAAAGCTTCTCTCCATCCATAATAAATTCTGCATTGATATACATCAGCTTATCTGTTTCATAACCATACTCCGCAATGGGGACTGTCAGAATCCCGCCTAACATATTCATGGTAGAACTGGGAACCGATAAATCAATCTCCACTCCTACCAACTGAGTGAATGCATTGACATAAGAACAGATGATAATGTTTCCGATCTCCTCCAAAGCAGAGTAATCCATCTCATCCATCTCTTCGAAAGACTGGCGACGCGTACCGATCAGTTTCTCCAGCACCGCATTGGCTAAATCCAGTTTGAAGATAAATAACATTAAACCCTCCACCTCATTGGACATCCTGACCAACGTGGCAGCTACCAACTCCTCAATCTCCCCAATTTTATCAACCGCATCCTCATATCCCAGAACACTGACCTCCGGAATGGAAATCCTGATTTCCTTCTGGAGAAGCTTGGAAAGAGCAGTGGCAGCATGACTGGTACCAATACTACTTATCTCTTTCATTACATCCAAATCCTGGAGATTCATATCTTCATAACTTTTTAGTCTCATACACACCTCATAATTATTATAGGTTAGCCACAAGGCTTCAATTATCCTCTTAACGAATTAATTGTAGATTCTACTTCATCTGATGTAACCACCATCTTAAGCGCATAAGAATAGGCCCTCTGGCATTCGATCATCTTAACCATCTCCTTGGCCAAGCTGGTTCCGGAAGTCTCCAGCATGCCAGACACAATGTTAGGTTTATTTACCAGAATCGGCTCCATGCCTTCCGGAGGGGCGTATTCATTGCTTCCCACATTGAGAAGGCGGCTGGGGTTGGAAAATGTATAGACACTTAAACGTGGAGCATCCTCATCGTCCTCGTCTTCATCATCCTCATAATCCTCTTCGCCCTCTTCTCCTTCCATTGCCCGAAGAATCCGCTCAATATCTGGTGTATCGGCTTTTAGCGGCTCACCGTTCTGATCCAGAACCACCTTTCCTGCATCGGTCATCAGAAAAAAGCCTTCCTCCATCTCGCCTTTATAAAAATGGCCGCTTCTGGTATAGGTAACTTGGCCGGTAGCCGTATCCCGCACCATAAAAAACGCATTGTCGTCAAGAATTGCAAAGTCAATATCACTGTTGGTGGATGTCAAAGCCTCCGTGTTGAATGTACTGTAAGTCCTCTGCATCCGCATTCCGTTTCCTGACATCAGTTCTGTAACTGCATCCTCTGAATCATTCAGATTATAATTGAGCAGGTCAGAAAAAGAACTGTTCATGGGCTTAAACCCATTGTTGTTAATATTGGCCAGATTATTGGAAATAACACTCATCTTTGCCGTACAACTGCCGGCGCCTAAAGCTCCGGTATAAAATGCCTGGTACATCTTTATCCCCTCCTTGAAATCCATCCTGATCTGCCTGTGGCTGTCTAAAACACCGCTGGCTTCTTAAGGATACACGATCTGAACGATTACAGCCTGCCTACATCCGTTACTGCCTTGCTTAGCATCTGGTCATACATCTTGAGAACCTGAGCAGCACTTTGCAGCGCCCTCTGGGACGTGATCATGGAAGTCATCTCCTCCATCATGTCCACATTCGACCGTTCCAATATTTTCCACAAGACAGAAGGATTTTCCACATTACGTGCCTCCTGATTGGTTGTATACAAACCATAATCTTCCTTGTGAAGCTGCTCATAATCCTCGAAATCCACAACCTGCAAGGTTCCCATCTCCCGAACCGTGGTCTCGCTTTCTCCACCGTCCTCATCATCGCCCTGTGTCTCAACCACGCTGATCACACCTCGGCTGTTGATGGTAAAATTCTCATTATCAATCTGAATCGGCTGGCCGTCAGTTCCCAGAACCCTCCCCAGGTTATTAAGGGCAAGATAGCCTTCATCATCCACCCGGAAAGAGCCGTTCCTGGTATACGCTGGTCCATTCGCTGTATTGATCACAAAAAATCCCTCACCGCTCAATGCCACATCAAAAATTCCGTCAGTTTCTTCAAAACCACCTTGCTCATAACTTACATAGGTTCTGTCCGCCGTGCGAATCTTGGAAGTTGTTGCCAAAGGCTCCGGATTCTCCTTATAGCGCTTTCCTGTCCGGTAAAGCATCTCCTCCTGAAATGTGGTGCTGACCATCTTATCCCTCTTATAGCCGGGAGTCTGAAGATTCACCATATTATTGCTGATGACATTCAGATTTCGATTCTGTGTCAACATTCCGGATGTCAGATTATAAAATCCCTGGTACATACCTATATTCCTCCTGATATGGCAGCAATACCTATACATTTCTAGGCTAAGGCCCACAGGGCCTTTTGAATGCTGCCTTAATATTCACTCATATATGCCTTTAGCTTACGGATAGCGGAACTGTGAATCTGTGAAATTCTTGGTTCGCTGACTCCCAGAACCTGGGCAATCTGTCCCATATTCAGTTCCTCTACATAGTACAGAGAGACCACCAGTTTTTCCTTTTCTTTCAAACTGTTTACTGCCTCCGCCAACACTTGGCGGGACTCTTCCTCCAGAAATGCCCGTTCCGGCTGGGAGTCTGCGTCCCCGCTGGACAGCTGTAGCGACTGGTGTTCCCCTTCCTCATCCGTTATCATATCTAAGGACAGCACATTCATCATCGTGCTCATCCTCTGAAACTTCCTGTATTTCTTGATATCCATCTTCATGGCATCCGCTACTTCTTCATCGGAAGGCGTACGGCCCATGCTACGGCTTAAGGCGTTGGAAACTGTCTCCATCGCCTTTACCTGCTTGCGGAAATCTCTGGGCATCCAATCATTCTTCCGCACCAGGTCAATAATCATTCCCCGGATGCGTCTGGATATAAACGTCTCAAATTTATTATCTCGCTCCGGGTCATATCTGTCAATACCTTTCATGATGGCAATTACGCCTTCATTGATAATATCTTCCATCTGAAGACTTCCTGAATAGATGTTCTGCATCTGGAATGCAATGGTCTTCACTATATATAGATAGCGGAGAACAAGCGCCTGTTTCACCTCAAGCTTCCCTTCTTTTCGGTACATATCCAGAAGTTCCTCATTGGACTTTGCTGCTAAATGATCTGTCTGAACCATTTTCCGTCATCTCCTCATGAGCGGCTTGGCTTAGGCCCCCCGTCTCTCTCTTCCTTCAAGAGTCAGGCTGCCGATTGATTGTATCTGGACATTATTCGATATCTCGTTAAAAGACAACACACGGACATTCGGATAAAACTGTTCAATCAACCGGTAAAAGTGAACCCGCATAACCTGCGAAGTTAATATAACCGGGTTCTGAGATAGTCCGTTAAATTTCTTAAGCTGCAGTGTAATCTGATTGATCAGGCTCTGAAGCACATCCGGATTCAGCGCCAGATAGAGTCCCCGATCCCCCTTGGACAGGGAACCTACCATCGTCCGCTCCAGTTCCGCATCCATGGTAATCACTTTCATGCTGCCATCTTCACAGTACATACGAGTGATGGTACGCTTCAACGCAATTCTGATATTTTCGATCAATCCATCCACATCCCGCACAGGAGCAACCGTATCGGACATATTTTCAAGCGCTGTCTCTATGATGGTTTCCAGATCCTTGATGGGTACTCCTTCCTTCAGGAGACTGGTAAGGATCTTCTGGAACATGCTGTAAGAAAGATAATTGGGAAATGCCTCCTCTATAAGTTCTGGAGATGTCTTTTTCGCATTCTCTACCAGATGCATCACTTCCTGCCTGGTTATCAGCTCATGAGCATGCTGTTTTACTACCTCCGACAAGTGGGTTACCAAAACAGAAAGGGGGTCAATTACCGTATATCCATAGATTTCCGCCAATTCCCGATCCTCCGGCCGAATCCATCGGCTGGGAATACCATATGCCGGCTCTATCGTTTCAATTCCATCAATTTCTTTTTCCAGATTCTCCGGTTCCAAAGCCAGGTAATAATCTACCAGAATCTCTCCCTTGGCCACTTCTTCCCCTTTGATTTTGATACAGTACTGATTGGTATTCAGCGAAGAACTGTCCCTGAGTCGGATGGAAGGAATCACAAACCCCATATCTTGGGCGTACTGTCTTCGGAATATGATGATTCGATTGATTAAGTGTCCTCCCGCAGTCTCATCTACCAGAGGAATCAGGCTATAACCCAATTCCATCTCGATAGCCTCAACGGACAGCAGTGTATAGACATTGTTGACATCCTTGTAAAACTCTTCCTCGCTGATCTGCTTGGGCTCCTCGGCCTCTCCCTGCTCCTCCGCTTCTCCTTCCGCAGGAGTATAACCTCTTAAGGTTCCTCCTCCCGCTGTCGCAAGGGCCGGTTCCGCCTGGATTCTTCTGGACAGATAGTATCCGCCGCCGATAAAACCAGCGGAAACAATCAACAGCTGAACCACCGGCATTCCGGGAATCACTACCAGAACGGCGATAACCATACCGCTTATCATAATTGCAGTAGGCTGCGCCATAAACTGCTTGGAGATATCCTCGTTTAAGCTTCCTTCCGCAACGGCTCTGGTAACGATCATTCCAGTTGCCGTGGAAATCAGAAGGGACGGAATCTGTCCAACCAGGCCATCACCTACTGTAGCGATGGAGTACGTATTCAAAACTTCATTCAGGGTACTGCCTCCCTGAACCATACCGATGATACATCCGCCGATAAAGTTGATCGCCGTGGTAATAAGCGACATCACGGAATCACCTTTTACAATCTTAGTAGCACCATCCATAGAACCATAGAAGTCTGCTTCCCTCTGAATCTTCTCACGTCTGGCTTTCGCCTGCTGTTCATTGATCAGTCCTGAGTTTAAGTCTGCATCGATAGCCATCTGCTTACCTGGCATAGCATCCAGGGTAAATCTGGCGGCAACCTCAGCCACACGTTCCGCACCCTTAGTGATAACGATAAACTGCATCAAGACAATTATCAGGTAGATTACGATACCCACAACCACATTGCCCTGCAGGATAAAATCTCCGAATGCCTTGATGATCTGTCCGGAAGAACCAGAATTGGACAGAATGTTTCTGGTGGTGGACACATTGATTCCCAGACGAAACAACGTGGTAATCAGCAAAAGAGACGGGAATATGGACAGTTCCAACGGTTCCCTGATGGTCATGGTGATCACCAGAATCATCATTGACAAAGACATATTCACGATAATCGCCACATCCACAATCGCCGGCGGAAGAGGGATAATCAATAATAGAATGACTGTCAGTACAAACAGTACTATGGAATAGTTCAATAATCTTTTCATGTAAAAACTCCATCTATCTATAAATATATGCTAATCTATTCAAACATATCTTCCCGGTTGCTGGCCTTGTAAATATATACCAATATCTCAGCCACCGCCCCATAAAACTCTTCCGGTATCTCCCGGTCCAGTTCGCAGGAGGCATACAAGGCTCTGGCCAAAGGCCTGTTCTCCATGATAACTACTCCGTTTTCCTCCCCAATCTTTATGATCCGAAGGGCCATATAATCCTGCCCTTTGGCCAGCACCACCGGTGCACTGTCCTTATCCGGGTCATATTTAAGCGCCACAGCAAAATGTGTTGGGTTTCTCACAATCACATCTGCCTCCGGAACCTTCTGCATCATTCTGCTTAAAGCCATCTGGCGCTGAATACTTCGGATTCTCCCCTTGATCTCCGGATTTCCCTCAGTATTCTTAAACTCTTCCTTCACTTCCTGCTTGGTCATCTTTAAATTGTTCTCATAATCCCATCTCTGATAGAGATAGTCAAAGAATGCAATGACCGCAAATGCCAAACAAACCTTCTTTACCAAATCAAACACCAGTTCCAATGTACGGATCGCTGATTTGTAGACATCCATATCAATCATTCTGGCGATCTCAAGAATATCATCCCTCACCAGGTTATATAGAAGCACCAACAACACAGCAATCTTCAACAGATTTTTGGCCACATCAATCAGCTTTTTCGGGCTGAACATCTTCTTGATTCCATTAATTGGGTTGAACTTGCTGAATTTGGGATGCAGCGGTTTAAACGTCACATTGAATCTGGTCTGAACTCCGTGAGCGACAATGCCTAAGCCCATGGACATTAAAAGCAGCGGCAGCGCGCATTTTAACACAGAAACCACCATGTATACATAGATATTGGGGGATGAATATATGGCATTTTCCTGCCCTATGGCAGTGAAAAAACGAGAAATGCAATCCTTGGCTGTTTCATAGATCTGTGGAAGCGTCAGCTTGACCATATAGAATACACCAAACAGCATGATCACCGTAACAACGTCTTTGCTCTGAAACAGATTGCCTTCTTTTCTGGCATCATTACGCCGTTTACTGGTAGGCTGCTCGGTCTTTTCCTGTCCATTCGCCTCCGCCAAGTCCACCACTCCCTTCTACAATCCATGGGCTTGTATCTCAATTGCTAACTCATCACAATAAACAGCTGCTGCATATACATAAACATATTGTCTATAATCACATATAATCGTTCGGACATAGGACTAAACATAAAAAGAAGCATCATGAGTCCCACGATAATCTTCAACTGAAAATTGACTGCAAACACATTAATCTGGGGAATCATACGCATTAGGATTCCAATCGCTGCCTCTGTCACCAGTTCCATGGCAACAATGGGAAATGCCAGCTGCAACCCCATGGCAATATTGGCCCTGAATGTCTCCAGCATCATCTGTACCAGCCTGGTATCTATTGTTACCTGTCCAAAAGGTATCAGACGGGCTGATGAAAAGAAAAGGGCAAGCAGACGCACATGCCCATCCCCAGCCAAAAATAAAAGAAACAAAAATGTATAATACAGGTTGGAAGTAATGGTCATCTGGGTATTATACTGGGGATCATAACTCTGCGCCATAGAAAGCCCCATATTCTGGTCAATGATCGCCGAAGCAAACCGAACCACCATGAAACCAAGTTCCATAGAATATCCTATGACAAACCCTACCATAAGTTCCTTTATAAGCATTATGCCAAACTCCATAAGAGTCGCCGGTTCATGTTGCAGATTGCCTGCTGTTCCCAGATACAAAAGAAGGGAAAACATGAATACCATAGCTCCTTTGGCAGTCCTGGGCAGATTCGTCCTTCCAAGCACCGGATTAAATATAACAGCCCCGCTCATACGCATGACAACCAGGGCAAACAAAATAAGCATGTTTTATCAGCCTCCTGCAATAATTCCAAGCATCTGCCTGAAAAAATCCTGGAGCATATCTAAAATAGAGCTTCCTAAAAATCCCATTACTACCAATATGGATATAAATTTGGGAACAAAAGTCAACGTCTGTTCATTGATCTGTGTTGCCGCCTGGAAGATGGCAATCACTACACCTACCACCATACTGGTCAAAAGAAATGGCATGGTCAGCCTAGCTGCCAACAGAAACGTGTGGTACATAATATCCAGAACTTCCGTAGTAGTCATCGTCTCGTCTCCCTTCTCTTCCCCATTCTACTGCCGACTAACTATGTCTACTTATAGGCAGCAACAATACTCGTAAATAACAACTCCCAGCCATCCACCGTAACAAAAAGCAAAAGCTTAAAGGGCATAGAGATCATGGCCGGAGGAAGCATAACCATACCCATGGACATAAGTGTGGTTGAGACAATCACATCGATCAAAAGAAAGGGAAGATAAAGCAAGAAGCCTGCAGTGAATCCCCATTTTAATTCGCTGGTCATAAACGCAGGAACCACAATCGTAAGTGGATAGTCCATAGTATTTTCCTGAATCTGGGTACCGGACATGGTAACAAAATTGTCCAGAGTGCTTTTATACGTATTCCGCAGCATAAACTCCTTCAGAGGAACCACCGCTCGTTCTATCACTTCATCCTGTGCAATCTCTCCCTGCAGGTACGGCTGATAGGCATTTTCATTGATCTCATTAATCACCGGATTCATGATATATAATGTTAAAAACAGCGCTATGCCTACCAGTACCATATTGGGTGGAGCTTGCTGGACTCCCATGGCGTTTCTGGTAAATGATAGAATAATGATCGTTCTGGTAAACGAAGTCATCATCACCACAATGGACGGCAGCAATGCCACAAATGTAATCAGGATGATTAAATCCAGAGCGGGAACATTCCCACCATTTAACTGTGTCAGAAGGTCATTCATTCCTTTCCTCCCTTCTTTCCCTGATGTGGCGGCATATATTTCTTTAGTATTTCCTGAAAAGATGCCTGTGGGGAGCCATCTGCGGAAAGCATAGGTTCCTTCGGTTGAAAATCCCCGTCCACCTCCGCCAGAAGCTGGATACCTGCCTGGCTTGTGCCTATCAGATAATTATGTTCCCCCACTTTCAGAAGAAGTATTCTCCGGTCCTGCCCGATCTGAATGTGCTCCAATACTTTTATATTGCCATCACCAGAAGATCGGACCCACTGCTTTTTTAAAAGTGTGGTACACCAATATGCCAGTACCAGCACTCCCACAACAGCCAACACCGTACGAAATAACAGATTAAAATTCTCCCACATCTTATAAACTTTCCGGATTTAATTCCTTTGCCACGATCTCTGTGATACGGATGCCAAAATTATCCTCTACCACAACGATATCGCCTCTGGCAATACACTGGCCATTTACAAACAGATCAACCTGCTCACCGGCCATCTTATCCAAAACAACCAGAGTACCCTGGGTAAATTCCAGAATATCTTTTACCAGTCTCTTAGTTCTTCCTATCTCTACGGAGATCTCCAAAGGCACCTTCATGAGCATCTCCTGATTGGCTTTGTCCTCTTCCCCCTGTCCTGCATCATCTTGAATCGGCTGAGAATTGAGCGGTCGGATGATTGAACCACCTGTATTGGATGAAGGAGCAGATTCTGTCGCCTTTGGCGCTTTCATCATCTCCATCATCTGCATCTGGGTCTGCTGCATCTGGTTAAGCAACTGCAGCATCATAGGATCCATGCCCATGGGCGGATAGGAATACATGGGCTGCTGCCCCATCTGAGGCATTGCCTGTTGAGTTGCCGATGCCTGCTGAGGCATCGGAGCAGGTGTTGGTTCTGCTGGTGCAGCCGGTTGAACCGAAGAAGACATCAGTGCATTGATCTCTTCCTGGGACATGCTGCCTCCCCCGGCTGTTGCCGGTGCAGGTTCTGGAGCTGCAGGCTGGGACATGGATGACAGAAGTGCGTCCATCTCCGCCTGGGACATGCTGGCCCCTCCGCTTGTTGCTGGTGCAGGTTCTGGAACTGCAGGCTGGGACATAGATGACAGAAGTGCATCCATCTCCGCCTGGGACATGCTGGCTCCTCCTGAAGCTGCCGGTGCAGCTGGTTCTGGAGTTGGCTCCGGCATCACCGGTGCAGCTGGCTCCGGAGCTGGTGCAGATCCAGTCTCCCCGCTTCCCATGGAAGCTGCAAATGGCTCCAACAACCGTTTTGCAAGAGCAATGGACATAATGTTCATGAACTCGCTGTTTAACTTATCTTCAATCTCCAAACGGAAGCGAACCACTACCATGCCGTCCTCTTCCGGGAAATATTTCTTCTTAAATTCCTCTGGCTCCCCAATGTCAAATGACTTGGGAGTCGATATGTTGACTATCGTTCCTAAAAATTCTGATAATGCCGTTGCGGAGGCCCCCATCATCTGGTTCATGACCTCGCAGATTGCACTGATATGAATCTCATCCAATTCAGGACTGATATTGGCGGGATCCTCCCCCATCAGCGTACCTACGATGACACACACGTCCTCCCGACGGAACATCATGATATTTCTGCCTTCCAGACCTTCAACATAGGCGATCTCAACACCGATGGCAGGTTCCAGGCGTTTAAACTCAAATTCCGCCCGGGTCTGAACCCGAACCACAGGTGTCGTGATATTTACTTTTGTGCCCAGCATCGTGGAAACCGCTGTTGCCGAGGCGCCTAAACTGATGTTCATTATCTCGCCTATTGCATCCAGTTCCATATCATTAAAACTGCTAGCGCCCATTTTTAATCGTTCTCCTTTATCCTTTATTCTTCCTGCGGCCACCGGACATTATTTGCCAATCTCCAGGGCCTTCTGCGCCATCAGCTTCATCGCATTTAAAGCGGTTACATTGGCTTCATAAGATCTGGTAGCAGACATACTGTCAACCGTCTCCTTCAACAAATCCACATTGGGCATCGTCACAAAGCCGCTTTCATCAGCGTCTGGATGGTTAGGGTTATACACCTGTATCATTTCCCGATCATCTTCGACCACACCGGCTACACGGACTCCCGCGTTCCTTCCGGTAAATCCAAGACCCTTAGAAGCATTGCGGAGAGCCTGTTTAAAAGAGTTTGCCCCATAGCTTTCAAAGACAACATCTTTTCTGCGGTAAGCCCCTCCCCGCTCGGTTCTGGTAGTATCAATATTTGCAATATTCTCTGCGGCAATATCCATTCTGATACGCTGGGCACTTAAACCCGACGCACTGATATCAAATGAGCTTAAAAAAGCCATGGTTCCTTCCTCCTGCCCGCATTAATTTCCTAGAATGGTGTTCACTGTCTGGACAATACGCTCTGCGTTGAAAGGCTTCACGATAAAATCCTTGGCACCGGACTTGATTGCGTCAACAACCATTCCTTCCTGGCCCATAGCGGTACACATAACAATCTTTGCATTGGGGTCAGTTCCGCGGATCGTCTTCAAAGCCTGAAGTCCGTCCATATTAGGCATGGTGATATCCATAATCACCATGTCCGGTTTCTCTTCTCCATACTTTCTTACCGCTTCTGCACCATCCTGTGCCTCTACGAAATTATCATACCCTGCTTTCGTAAGCGCATTCTTCACCATCATCCTCATAAAGGCAGCATCGTCAACCAGCATAATCTTAGCCATTATCTTTCCCTCTCTTTTTCATAAATAATAATTAAAAATGTAACTTTTATTCCGATGTCACATAGTCTCCTTCAAGTACAGGAGTTTCCTCCTGCTGGATAAAACTGACATCAGGCGCAGCTTCTTCCTCATCCCCCTCATAGATCCTTTGGTTGATGCGGACCGCCACGTTCTTTTTATAAACACCCATCTTCCCGGTAAACCAGGGCTGTCTTCCTACATACAGCTTCACATCCTTGGTCTTGGACTTATTCATGTCAATCACATCGCCAATCTTCAGATGGTAGACATCGTCCAAATCCAATACCACGGTTCCCAGCTGTCCTGTGACAGGAAGAACAGTCTCTCGGATATTGTCGAAGATTGTATCCCGGTTATCCTCATAAGCATAACCTCTGGCAATATGCTTGCGGCTGTCAATCACCTGGAATATGTTCTCCAAAAGCGTTCCCGGCATACAGATTCGGATACGCTCTACTGCCAAGCCTGCCACGTCTACATTCAAAAGGATGATTGCCACCGTCTCATCCAGGCCTACATCCTGTATCATGCTGACATTCTCTTCAATCCTCTGGGCCTTAAAATCTATGCTTATGTAGTTGGCAAACCCATCCTTCAGGGCCTGAATCAGGTAAGACAAAATTCTTCGGTAAAGGGCCGTCTCCACATCGGAATACCGGTATCCATCCTTTACCTTCACCACATCTTCCCCGCCACCCAGCATATGGTCGATCAATGTGATCACCAGGCCAGGTGTCACATACATCATCAGAGGAACCAGGGCCTTGTTATGATCCTGAATATCAGCGGATACCAGGGTTACCGCATCGTTCTCACTCAAAGAGCTTACGAACTCATAATAGCGGCGCTCCTGAACCTCCAGTACTGTAATGTCTGTCATAACCCGGAAAATACCGTTTACCTGGGAGGTGATGATCCTGGCGTAGTTTTCAAACACGCTGGTCAGAATCTTCATCTTATCCTTGGTGAACTTCCTGGGGCTGTAAAAATCATACTTACTGTACTTGATTTCCTCTGCCTTTTCTACTTTTTTCTCGGCCTTTGTTTCCACCGCCTGCGAGGTAGTTGTCTCTGCCTCCGATGATCCGCCGGAATTCATGGACTTTAAAAGTGCGTCAATTTGACTCTGAGATAATACGTCTGCCATCTATAAAAGCCACCTTTTCTCAAATACTGTGTGCCTGTGTTTCTATTCCGATGGGGTTGACACGGTTCCCGGATCCGGTCCCTGTGCATCTCCATTATTTATTACCTGGGGGTCTTCAATCATGCTGGCTTCCCCCTCCATGCTGCCGCTTTCAATAGTCGAAAATCCGTCTGGTATCTCCGTGGATGTTCCGTCAGTCACCACCACAGAGCCCTCTTCCAATCGATTATAATACTCGTCATAATAATCATTCATGGACTTGATGTCCGCTCCTGCGTCCACAATCAGGAATTCTACCCTTCGGTTCTTGGCCCTTCCCTCACTGGTCTCTGCGCTGGCCACAGGACGGAACTGCCCATAGCTTAATCCCACCAGTTTGCTGGGGTCAATGATGTTTTTGCTCTGTATATATGCTGCAACCTCGGCGGAACGCATGGCCGAGAGCAGTCTGTCTGTCCTTACGTTGTTGGGCTGATCCGGCCTTGCCTGGGCCGTGTGTCCCATGATCTCAATCTGGGAAATCCTCTCAGACTCTACAGCAATAATATCGCTGAATACATCCAAAACCTGTTTAGCTTCCTCAGTCAAAGTGGAACTATCTCCATTAAAAAACGCTTGATTCTCAAAGGAAATAAAGGTATATCCCTCTCCCTGGGATACGGATACGCCTTCGATCCCGCTGTCATTCAATTTTTTCACCAGAACCAGATACAGATCCTCCAGTTCCGCGTCTAACTCAGGCTCCTGTTCCATCTCCAATTCGCCTGATACATCAAATTCGCCTTCGGCGATATTCTCATTGATCGCAACCTGTTCCAGATCATCAGAATTGGGGAAGATACTTTTGACGAATACTTCCCACTTCTGCTGGTCTAAGTTGGACATGGAATATAACATTACAAAAAAGCATAAAAGAAGGGTCACCATGTCGCCATAGGTGTCCATCCAGCTTCCGCAGTCTTCGCCTCCGCCTCCGCCCTTTTTCCTTCTGCCCATCAGCCTTCACCTCCGCCAGCAGCTGCACCTCCGCCGCCTGCTGCCTTCAACAACAGTTTCTTCTTCTGGGATTGTTTCATACAGGATATTAGGTGCTCGCGCAAGAACTGGGGATTCTCTCCTGCCTGGATTCCCATGACTCCCTCAACGATGGTAGTACAATACAACTCCTCTTCCGCCTGACGTATCCTCAATTTCTTAGCAATGGGCTGGAAGAAAATATTGGCAAATCCACTACCGTAGAAGGTTGTGATAAGAGCCACAGACATATCCTGCCCCAGGCTGCTGGCACCACCGCCATCACCTAAGTCCATGCCCTTCAACATGTTGATCAGACCTACCAAGGTACCGATCATACCGAAAGCAGGCGCATAGGCGGACATCTTTTCATAGATTCCCGCCGCTTCATCATGCCTTGCCATCATATCATCCATCTCTTTTTCCAGCATCTCTCTGACCTTGTCCGGATCGTTGGCATCTACGATCATCAGGACGCTCTGCTTAAAGAACGGATCCTTAATGTCCGCTGCCTTCTCCTCCAGAGCCAGAAGTCCGCTCTGTCTGGCAAGCATGGCCAAGTCTACTAACTGATCGACCAACTTCGGAATATTGTATTTCCCGCCTCGGAAACATACTGCAATATGCTTCGGCACATCCTTCAGGATGCGAAAGGGATAGCTGGCTATCGTTGCTGCTATTGCTCCACCAAAAACGATTGCAAGGCTCTGCATATCAACAAAGTTTCCCAGCTTATCAAATCCAATTCCCCATACGATCAGTCCAAGGGCCATTATGATACCGATAAGCGTTGTCAAATCCATTGTTTTATCCTCCTAAATCCTGCTCCTACTTCCTGAAAATCTGTTGGGACATCACTGGCCGTTCTGTTTGTCTTCCAAGACAATGCAGCTTCGGAAAAATGCCTTCATCTGCTCTAATATGGAGTCTTCCGAATCCTTTACCAGATAGTAATAACCATTCATCATCTTAATCTTTGTCTCCGGTATGGTCTCAATGCTCTCGATCTGGAAAATGTTCAGATACAATATCTCATCATTTAACCGTGTAACCTTAATCATGCCTCTTGCCCCTTCTTTCAGTTCCTGCTCTTCCACTTCTACCCGAGAGGAGAGGTTGTAACGCTCCCTCTTCCTCTCGCCGGATATCCTCTCCTTACAGACCTTACGTCTTCTGTCAGCCATCTTCTGGTTGTCATTCCTGCGCCATCTCATGGTCTATTCCCTGTCTTCTTACATTTCACTCAATTATCAAATTACCGCTTCATAGCTACCAGGTCAGAAAGCATCTCATCCGATACAGTGATCATCTTGGAGTTGGCCTGGAAGCCTCTGTGAGTAGTAATCATATCAGCAAACTCCTTCGCCAAGTCAACGTTGGAAGCCTCGATGTAGCCGGGCATTAGGGTTGAGGTGGAACCTTCGCCTGGAATGGAAGCTGCCATTTGCCCTGTATTGTCTCCCTCATTCGTAGTATAATAATTATTACCAACCTTCATTAAACCATTAGGGTTCTGGAATGTTGCGATGGCAACTGTTCCAAGGTAAATGGTTTTTGTCACGATAGATTCTTTAGTACTCGTTGTAGTAGTACCGTCCGGATTAGTGGTTGTAGTTGTTGTTTCAACTGTTACGTCAATGGATGCCGATATCTTTCCTGTATTATCAATCTGAATATTTGCCAATTTCATCGCATCCTCATCCGAAGGGGTCGTCAAATAAGTGGGTTTATACGTAGGTAAATTTGTGCTGGAGATAGGACCCTTTTCTGCCGCAGGCGCTCGCAGTGGAACCAATGTTTGAGCCTGATCTTTATTTACAATACCTGTCATTATATTGTCTTTATCCGGCTGAAAACCATATACAAAATTACCATTTCCATCAACAACAAACCCTTCGCTGTCCACAGTAAACTGACCTACTCTTGTATAATAAAACCCTGTCGACTGTGCCTCTCTTATCCCTACACTTGCCACATTATTCATTACCATATAAAACCCTTCGCCATCAATAGAAGCATTAAATCCCCCTCTATAAGTAGGCGTACTGGCAGTCATATCCATGCCAATGGTTCCCATCAAAGTACCATAACCATACTGAGCCGCGTTCACACCACCGACGCTACCATTATTACCAGTAGAAGCCGTAGATGTCTGATACATTGCCTCCTTAAATGTATAAGTCTGCGCCTTAAAACCATCCGTATTTACGTTTGCAATATTATGGCCTACTACGTCCATCTTGTTCTGGTGGGCCCGCAGGCCTGCCACCGCTGAATCCATTGCTCTTAACATAATCCGTTTTCCTTTCTTTTGCCGTTCTTCCGCCTGCCCATCTGACAGGCGGATTAAGCATCCTCCCAGAGGTCCTGCTACATGATAACGGCGCTGTCAATATTAGTAAACACTCGTTCCTTCATATCACTCTGGGACATAGTGGTAACCACGGTATTGTTGGGCACATTCACAATGAAAATCCCCTGCGCCCCGATAATGGCCACATCCCTGGCCCCCTTCTTCCTGGCATCCTCCACCGCATGTTCCAGATTACTCATCAATTGATTGTCAACGGCAATTCCCCTCTCACTCAAGCGCTTTGTGGCGTGTTTGGAAAAATTCAGGCCTACCTTCGCCCTTTGCTGGAGCATCTGATAGAAATCCTGACTCTCCCCCACTCCAGGCGTTTTTGTGTTCTGGCCGGGGATGCCCTGTCTGCCGCTGTCTATACGGCCAATTCCATTCACATCCATACTCAATCCTCCAAAAGCCATCGCTCTCGCGGCTCATTGCCTTACATAAATCTACTTACCGATAAATCCAATTTACACTTTCTTAGGTCCTTCCGTGCTTCCAGTTCCTCCGCTTCCGCCAGGTCCCTCTTCACTTCCGGTTCCCTCGCTCTCGCCAGGCTTTTCTGTCTCACTGTCATCCGGTTTTTTATTGTACGGATCCGGCACACGTCCCACACCTACCAGGTGAGTCAAAGGATGCTCCGTGTCGTCTCCCTCCACCTTAAATACCGGGTTCCCTTTCGTAAAGTTCACATACTCCACCTTAGCATATTTTACACCCGTTGGTTCTTCCTGTCCATAAGAATTTTCTTTTACTACTGCAACCGTCACTTCCTGACCCACCAAACTTCCCGCATAGGTCTGGGCGCTGGTCGCTGTAGAAGCCTCAATGGCCTCGGACATGGACGTGATGGACTGCATCATCGCCATCTGAGTCATCTGGTTCATCAGCTCGCTGTTGTCCATAGGACTGGTTGGATCCTGATATTGAAGCTGCGTCGCCAACAGCTGAAAAAAGTCCGTGACACTCAAGGTATTCTTATCATTAGACTTTGCTTCATAGTACGTAGCCACATACGGATTCGAGGTTCCGCTGATTGAAAATTCTGATGCCATGCTATCTTCCTCCTTTTATCTGCCTTACACAAGCCCCAGCCGAAGCTGCTGTGCGAAAGATTCTGCCTGATGCTCCTTCTCTCCCTGATTCTGCTTCTGGCCTTCCTGCTCTCCTTGCTCTCCGCCGCGGTTCTGGTTCTGCTCCTCCTCGTAAGGATTCTCGCCTGACTGCGCCGGCTGCGTATAGATGATAGTCTCCTGTCCTGTCTTCTCCTCCAGAATCGCCGCAATCTCCGACGCTCTCTGGCTTAAGATATCCAGGGTTCTAGGATTGGATGCCATGATGGAAAGAGATGCCCGATCCCCCTCATACACCAGCCGAATGGTAAGTTTCCCAAGTGAAGCTGGCTCCAACTCCACCGTCAAGGTTCTGGCTGTCTCAAAGGTCTTGGAAGCCAACACCTTCCCCAAATCCTCCGGAAGTTGCCACGGCGTAGTCTTTAACGGAATCTGCTCTGTCCTCTGCCCCACAGCTGATGGGCTTTGAACCTGTTCCGGCATCCGTACCTCGGTACTGTACACATTCTCCTGCCCTGCCGGCTGGCTGTCCCAGTTCTGGCGAACCCTCCGGTCATCCGTCTGCACCCCTGTCAAAACCTCTGGCCTTGACTCTGGCTTTGCATCCGTATGGCTCCCGCTGTCAGAACGCTCCTGAGTCTGAACTACTTTCTCCGGCTCTGCCTCCTGTACTGGCTTCTCCGCCGTCTGCACCTCCACAGTCGGCTTCTCCTCTACAGATTCCGCCGCTTTCACTGCAACCGCCTCTTTTGGCTGTACCTGCGCCACCCCATCTTCCTGGGCCACCGCTTCCGAAACCACTTCCGCCGTCGCAACGCTGCCAGCCATCTCGCCGGCACTCTCTACCACTGCTGCTGCCACAGCCTCTGTCTCCGGCATATCTACCACTGTATCCGGCTGAATCAGCATCTGAGCCGCTGCCTGCTGCAATGCTGCCTGCTGAAGCGCTTCCTCAGAAGCAACCAACTCTTCCTTGCTGCCGTCTGCCGCTTTCACTTCTTCCTTGCCATTCTCCTGGCCTTTCTGAACCACATTCTCATCCGTCTTCGTCCCGTCGGCTACCTTGTTCTCTTTTCCCGCCTCCGTCTTCCCGGATTGCTGCGCCCCATCTTTCTTAGCCTGAAGAAGCTTGGTAAAGTCATCCTTCTGCACCGATGTCCGTTCCGGGCTCTTCCCCTTCGCCACATCAGCTTTAGCTGTCACAGACGGCTGCACTTTCACTGCTGTCATACTGTTCCCTCCTTTCTCTATCATAATTATTTATAATCAACAGTCCAAGACTGCGATTACCCTATTTATCTTACTCCTGCCGCGCTCTTCCCTCTGGCCGTCTAACAACCTAGCAACCTAACAGCCAGCCAGTAAAGTAGCTTCGGAGTAATGATAAAACATCTGCAGACCATTTTTCACGTCGGCACTTAGCGCACGTCATTTGGGCGCTTAGTACCGCTATGTGAAAACCTGAGCGAAAGCGTGTCGGAAGATGTTTTATCATTACTTCGAAGCGGCCCACACCGCGACACCCCTTAGCATGCAACATCCCATGCCGTACTACACATCCCAGTCACCCTCTCATCCCCTATGCTGATGCCTAGCCCGAATCGACGTATTGGACACAAACTCCTCCACAAACGTCTCATCCGCCTTCATCACGGCCTTCTGATACTCCTGAAGTTTCTTCTCCTTCAACTTCTCAAACTTCGATGTATCCACCTTTGCCGAGATCACTTCCTGCTTCTTCTCATTCTCCTGCTTCTTCAGAACATTCAGCCGCCCCTTCTCCTCCTGTATCATCTCCTCCATCCGTCCGATACACATACTGAACAGCCTGCAATCCTCAATGGTAACCCCTTGCTCCTTAGCCCTGTCAAAGTTATCCTCATACCCAGCCAGCCGCCGGTTCAACCCCCGAATCTCTTCCTGCTTCTTATTCACTCTCTGAACGATAACCGCATGCTCCGTCTTCAAATTGTCCAACACCTGTGTCTTATAATCCAACACTGTGCCCAGTCTGTATTCGAACTTCTTCACTTCCTACGCTCCTCCGAGTCAACCGGTTATCTCCTTTATCTTATGAAGCGTCTCCTCATACGTGAACCGCTCACGAATTCCCTGTTGCAGAAACCCATTAATACGGTCAATCTTGGCCACCGCCTCATCCAACGCCCCATTGGTCCCCGGCTTGTAAGCCCCAATGGAGATCAAATCTGCATTCTTCTGATACAACCCTAAAATGTTCCGCAACCTGGAAGCCGTCCGCTGATGTTCCTCCGGCACAACCTCCACCATAAGCCTGGATATGCTGGCCCCTATGTCAATGGCTGGAAAATGATTCTCATTGGCCAGCTGTCTGCTAAGCACAATATGCCCATCCAAAATACCTCGAACCGTATCCGAGATCGGTTCATTGGTATCATCACCTTCCACCAGCACCGTATAAACCCCTGTGATCGATCCCTTGTCAAAATTCCCGCTTCGCTCCAAAAGCTTAGGGAACTCCGCATAGATAGAAGGCGTATACCCTCTGGCAATCGGCGGCTCGCCGATGGCAAGCCCGATCTCCCTCTGGGCCATGGCATATCTGGTAAGGGAATCCATCATCAGAAGCACATCATACCCCTGATCCTTAAAATACTCTGCAATGGTCGTGGCTACCAACGGGCACTTCATTCGAAGCATAGCCGGCTGATCTGAAGTAGCAACCACCAGAACCGAGCGTCTCATTCCTTCCTCGCCCAAATCTTTCTCAATAAACTCCAGAACCTCTCGTCCACGCTCTCCAACCAATGCAATCACATTGATATCCGTCTTTACATTCTTGGCGATCATCCCCATCAGGGTACTTTTCCCAACGCCAGATCCGGCAAAAATCCCAATTCTCTGGCCTTTCCCTATGGTATTCAACCCATCGATGGCCTTGATCCCGAATTCCAGCCTTTCCCGTATGGGGGGACGGTTCAGAGGATTGATATATGGACTGTTCACCGTATAATGCCTGGAATGTGGCAGCGGTTCCCCTCCATCCATGGGCTCCCCTAATGCATTGATGATCCTGCCCCTTAAGAAGTCCCCTACTGGCACCTTCAGCCTCCGCCTGGTATTCCTCACAAAACTCCCTGATGCGATGCCGCTGGTCGGCTCATACGTCATAAGTTGTATCCGCTCATTCTTAAATCCCACAACCTCTGCCGGCATCTGGCGATTCTGCTCTTCATTGTAGATCATAACGATATCGCCGATGCTGGCACGACCGCCGGAAGCTTCCATGGACATCCCAACTACATTTTCAATTTTCCCGATATAGCTGATAGTCTCCGATTTGCCAATCAAAGGCGGTATCTTCTCATACATAAACAAGGCTCCTATATCCTGATATTCTCCAGTATATCCCTGATGTTCTCTATCTGTGTATTAACGCTGATATCCACAATCTCTTCCGGCATCTCTATGATGCAGCTTCCGTCTTCTTCCTTGTCCATGACAATGAACTTAATGTTATCCGACAGATGAGAAAGTTCTTCCAACACATCAGCATCTGCTTTCATCATCATGTCATAATCATATTTATCAATGTAGATTTTAACCCATGCAGTTTTCTTAAGCTTCTCTGTTGCGGAGATAATCATCTGCTTGATGACCTCGCCACTGGATTTTAAGCTTATGTGGATCACTTTCTCACCTATGGCCACCGCACAGTCCTTCAACTCTTCCAGATATGTGTGAACACAGTCTTCCTTTGCCCTGTCTACCGCCTGAAGAGCCCGTTTCATGTCTTCCTGAAACTCCAGAAAATCATTCTGAAAACGTTGCCGTACTTCTTCTTCCGCCGTCTGTTTTCCTTCCAGATGCCCTTCCTCATATCCGGTCTGGTAGCCAGAACGCTTCGCCTGATCTCTGGCGCTTCTGGCCTGAGTTCTGGCTGCCTCCACAATATCGGCAGCCTGCTGTCTGGCCTCCTCAAGAATTCGCTCCGCTTCTTCTCTGGCCTCTTCCCTGGCAGCCTCAATAAGAGTTTCCCGAATCGCTTCCGGGCTCTCCTCCTCTTCCTCCTGCCACTCAGGTTCCGGCTGCTCCAAAGGTTCCACCTCTGGAGCTATATCTTCTAATATAAGGGAATCATCCTCTTTTTTCGCTCCGTCTTTCGTGTAATGAGGAAACACCGGCTTTCTGTGATTCGGTGTTTTGCTGGCTGCCATCTCTTCCAGAGGGGGGATATACTGCTCTACCATCGACTTCTTTGACATATCAGTGCGTTTGATAACTCGTCTAGATGATGATATCGTCGTCCCCTCCCTTCTTGATGACTACTTGCCCCTGCTCCTCCAGGGTGCGGATGACATTCACAATACGCTGCTGCGCCTCTTCCACATCCTTCAGTCTGACATTGGTCGTAATCTCCAGGTCTGCCCGTACAGAATCGGACATACGTTTGGACATATTCCGGAAGAAGATGTCTTGCATCTCCTTGCTTGCGCTCTTCAATGCATATACAATATCCTTGGTATCGCAATCCCGGACAAAACGCTGTACAGACCGATCGTCCATATCCAAAATATTCTCGAACACGAACATCTTCTCCCGAATGCTCTGGGACAATTCCGGATTACGCTTATCCAACTCTTCGAAGATCTTGCGCTCGCTGCTGCGATCCACATGGTTCATCATGTCCGCCACATAATCCACACCGCCCAGGCTCATATTGTCCTCGCTGGTGATAATCGTAGCGAACTTTCTCTTCATCTCTTCTTCTACAATGGCAATGGCTTCCGGAGATACCCGATCCATGCGGGCCATGCTCTCAACCGCCTGAATCTTCTTCTCCTCCGGCAGCTGCTCCAACACTTGGGCCGCCTGCTGGGGTTCCATATAAGCCATGATCAGGGCGATCACCTGGGGACGCTCATTCTGCAGAATAGACAGTAACGCTTTCGGATCTCCCTTCATAAAGAAGTTAAACGGCTTTGACTGCAGGGTCTTGGAAACCTTCTCCAGAAGGTTTCTGGCAGTAGACTCACCAAACGCTTTCTCCAATACGTTCCTGGCATAGTCCAGACCGCCGTCAGTCATCATCTTATGTGTCAGACACAGTTTGTAGAACTCATCCAGGGTTCCCTCCACCTGAGTGTTGGAGGTCTTCCCCAGTTTTGCCACTTCATAGGTCAGTTCCTCTATGTCCTCTTCGTTTAAATACTTATAGATCTGAGACGCTCTGTCAGCTCCAAGGGATACAACGACCAGAGCCGCCTTGCTTTTGGGATCTGTGATGAGAGCCTCTCCCTCTGGCTTTGCGCTATTGCTTTCTATTAGCAGCTCTTTGTTGATTTCTGCCATCCCCGTCTCCCTCCTCTCCTCTCAGCCAGCTTTGAATCAACTTAGCAGCAATCTGCGGATTCTGATCCACGAAATCGCCGATATTCTGCTTCAGTCGCAGGCTGCGCTGCATACGGAGATTGAGAATCTCCTCATTCTTGGCAAATTCATCTTCCTCTTCAGCCATCTCTTCTCCGACAACCGGCTGGCCATCCTCAGTCTGAATGCCTTCCTCACCCAGAGGAAGCACGCCTTCGGACATCTGGTCACCTTCAATAAACTCGTCGCCTTCCATAACAACTTCCGGTGCCTTACGTTTCTTGCTGCTTCTGATAAGAAGAAGCACCACAAGAAGAATCAACAGAAGGATACCCGCGCCGATAGCAATCAGTACCGGAAGCGGAATCGCCTGAAGAATCAAAGCCGGACCAGTGACCGGAACCACCGGAGGCTGTTGAACTTCTACAACCGGGCCCATAGCACGAACCACTGTCACTTTGTCATCCACAGTATCCACCGGAATGCCTGCCGAATTGGCGACCAGGCGCTTCAGTTCCTGCTCGCTTACCGTGGTGGTATCTTCGGTATTGACCACAACACCGATTGAGACATCTTCCAACACGCCAGGGTTAATCTGACGCTGTTCCTTTAACACATTGTATAACCAGATCCTGGATGCGGTTCCATTGGAATAACTGTCCGCATTCTGGCCTGTACCGTCGTTGTTAGTATATCTGGGTGTATCTGCATTGGCATCGGCTCCTACCACACCGCTCGCCGTAAGGGCAGAAGAAGACGAGTTTTCTGTAGTCACATCCTCTGACTGCAAAAATCCTGTCTTATCCTGCTCATCAATCTTATCTGGTGTCGTATATTGGGTAATCTCCTGAATCAGGCTTTCCATGTTCAGGGTTCCCTTTACCGATACTGCTACATTGCCAACGCCGTATAGTTGCTCCAACACTCTCCGTACATTGGCAGCTATATTGCTCTCTACCAGAGTCGTCAAACTGGCTAAATCACTGGTATTTCCCGCAGTGGAACCAGTATCCTCACCGCTCACTTCCAACATGGTATTGGCATCAAACACCGATACCTCTCCAAAATTCATTCCCTTTACGGAATGGGAGATCAGGTTTTTAACTGCCTGAGCCTTCTCCGGAGTCAGGGTACTGCCATTCTGCATAGTTATGATAACAGAAGCGGTAGCTGGCGCAGCCGCTGTATCGCTTAAAGCATACTGCTGCTCCACACCTTCGCTTATGGTTACTTTGGCATCCTGCACACCTTCAAACATCCGGATCGTCGCCCCCAGACGATCCTGCAGTTCATACCGAGTCAGCTGTTTTTTGTCAGACTCAGTACTCATGAGCCCTGTATTGTCCAAATACATGTCATAGGCAAAACCGCTCTTGGGATAGCCCTGGCTTAGAAGGTTGACTCTAGTCTGTTCCACGGAAGCCTCCGGAACACGTATCGAGCCATTGCTGTCATTATACTGATATGTAATTCCTTGTTCCTGCAAAAGGGAAACCACTTGCTGCGCTTCATCCTGGTTTAAGCCGGTAAATAGAGTAGAGTAGTCTGTTTTTCTTCCAAGATTCAGTGCAAGTATTGCAATCAGGGCAACTCCAACTGTCACCCCGGCAATTGCTAAAATAATATTCCGGGTCTTTGCCGGCATATTCTGCCAGCTTTCTTTGAAATTTTGCACGCCTTTATCCAACCTTTGTCAAATTTAATCTCATCAGACACTCATCTTAATCAATTCATTGTAAGATTCTACGGTTTTATTCCGCAGCGCAATCAGCACATCCAGGCTTAAACCGGCCTTTGCCTCGGCAATGGGCAAGGTATGTGCATCATCCAGCTGCCCGGTAGACAGCAAATACTGCTTATATTCTACATCTGCCTGAGTCTCTTTTACCTGGTTCAGCGCATTCTTGAAAATATCCTTGAATAAAGATGCCTCTTCATTGACTGCAGCTGCCTCCTGGCTGCCGCTCATATTCAAATTTCCAATAGTTCCCCATGGCTGCATGGGTACAATAAATGATGTTCCCTCCATAAAAACGGCTTCCTTTCTGTCACTTTATGACACTTCCGATACGTTCCATCGATCACCTGCGACCTCAAACAAGGGTGCTCTCTTACAAAAATATTAGAACGTCCTTGCAGCGCTCTTCAAACGATTCAAATCGTTGTTAATTGAACTTAGCATATACTGGTACTCATAAGCAGTTCGGACAATCTCCACCTGCTCCTGATCCATATCCACATTGTTGCCATCCAGCCTGGTTGATTCGTCCCATGTGGTATTCACCCACATCCTGGTAGAGTCAATGGCATTGGAGACCTTCTGTCTCGGTGACCTAGCTGAATTGCTTGCATCGGAAAGCCGTTTGGCCAGTTCCTCCTCAAATGTCACATACTGTGACTTAAATCCTGGAGTATCTACATTGGCAACATTATTCAATGATACTGCCTGCCTCTGCCATAAAAAATCAAGAACCTTTTCTGTCAGCGGAATGCCATTACCATAAATTGATGACATAATTCTCTTCTCCTCTCACCCTCATCATACTATTTTCCATCATTTCATAGTTTTTTTCAACCGTAAAAATTTACCATATTGAGATTTACTCTTAAGTTCTTTTTATATATCTTGACAATACCAGAGGGGCAAAAAAGCGCGCAACCCCCCCACTATATTCATTTTACTATTATGCCCTATTATTTTTCTTCTGTCAACGATTTTATTCACTTTATCACCAAAATCAAATTTGAGAATATTTATCAAACA
>CANDZL010000040.1:0-32853 GCA_947425205.1 uncultured Hungatella sp.
CCCTGTCCACTTCCTCTGCTCTTATGGTTTATATTGCCGACAGTCCTGCCTTAAGGCCGGCCCTTGTCTCTCCCATAAAGTTTACTACATTTTCTTTCTTTTTGCAATTCCCAGGATTATCGTGTATACTATGTTTGTTACTAGGTTACGGTTCACAGCCCCCTGTGAACGTAACAGCATATGCCCATTTAAAATCGCTTACGGCGATGGGGGCAAGTGAAAGAGAGGCTGCTATGACCAGAAAAACCATTTTTATAACCGGTTCTTCCCGGGGGATCGGCAAAGCCATCGCCCTGAAATTTGCCAAGGAACATTACAATGTAGTGATTAATGGCATCTCAAAGGCAGATGCCCTTCTGTCTGTCCAAAAAGAAATTCAGGACTGCCACGCCCCCTGTCTGGCTCTTTCAGGAGATGTAGGGGACATGGAGCAGTGCCAATTCATGTTTGACGAAATAAAACGAAGGTTTTCCACTGTTGACATTCTGGTAAACAATGCCGGAATCTCTTATATCGGCCTTCTGCAGGATATGAGCTCTGCCGACTGGGACAGGATCATCCGCACCAACTTAACCTCTGTATTTCATTGCAGTAAGCTGGCGATTCCAGACATGCTGGCGAACAAGAAGGGAAAAATCATCAATATTTCTTCTGTCTGGGGCAACGTAGGAGCCTCCTGCGAAGTGGCATACTCTGCCTCCAAGGGCGGCATCCATGCCTTCACCAAGGCTTTGGCTAAAGAGTTGGCCCCCAGTAACATTCAAGTCAATGCCATAGCCTGCGGTGCCATTGATACAGAAATGAATGGGTTTTTGTCAGAGGAAGAGCGAGCTTCCCTGACTGATGAAATCCCTGCCGGACGGCTGGGCAAAACAGATGAGGTTTCTGAACTGGTATATCAGCTGGCACAAGGTAGCTCTTACTTAACCGGGCAAGTCATTGGTCTTGACGGGGGGTGGATCTGATGCCTACCACCTATACCCACTACCGCTTCGGAGCAGATGTGTACCGGCAGCTTCCCCCAGTGGTTCAGCAGTCCATTGATCCGTACAGAGGCCTGTATGATATCGGAATCCATGGGCCGGATCTTTTATTCTATTACAAAGCATTGACCAAAAATCCCATTAATCAGACTGGTTATTCCATACACGAAAAACCCGGATATGCCTTTTTTGCGCCGGCTGCTTCAGTGATAAAAAACATGGCAGACCCGGAGCCTGCTCTGGCTTACGTGTACGGATTTCTGTGTCATTTTGCTCTGGACAGCATCTGTCATCCTTACATCGAGCGAATGGTTCGTAAGACAGGAATCTCCCATGGCGCTGTGGAAGCGGAACTGGATCGTTACTTTCTGGAAAAGGATGGGCATCCGCCTCTCTCCTACCGTCCTATACACCATCTGATTCCCTGTATTTTTTACGCACGGGTCATTGAACGTTTTTTCCCTGGCATCGGCGTGAAATCCATCCTGGCTTGTATCAAGTCTCAACGGTTCTACCTAAGCCTTTTAGTGGTTCCAGGTCCTTTAAGAAACCAGCTTGTCCGCAGGGTTGCAAGGCTGAAATCCAAAGGTATATCCGACATGATTATGCCATATAAAAAAATACCGGAATGCGTTCCCATGTGCCTTCATATGGAAGCGCTGTACCGTAAACAAGTGGCAGATGCTTTAGAGATGATTCTTGGATATTCGGAATACCTATACGGGAATGCTCCTTTGGATCAACGACTGAACCACACCTTTGGAGAATTTTAGTATCCTATGAATGTGGGGCTTTTATGCACGCCAAAAAGCCCCACATTCCCAAAAACTCTTAAAAACTGCGAATCTTATCTTGGGAATCATCGCTGGTCTTCTGAATGCTGCGGATCACCACATAGTACCCTGCCTGCTCATTCACCTTGACAAAGACCCGATCCCCCACCTTATGTTTAAAAATGGCTTTTCCAAGAGGAGATTCCGTGCTGATAAGCCCTTTTAAAGAGCTGCCGCGAATGGATGTCACCAGACGGTAAGTCTCCACCTCATCGTCATCTTCCATATACAATTCCACTGTATTGTTGATTCCAATCTCGTCATCCTTTGATTCATCCGATACAATCTCCGCCCGTTTCAGCATTTTCTCCAGATAACGGATCCTGCTTTCATTCTGATTCTTGTCTTTCTTAGCAGCATAATACTCAAAATTCTCGCTTAAATCTCCCTGAGCCCTGGCTTCCTTTACCGCTTCCAGGGCATGTTTGCGAACCACCAGCTTCCTGTGCTGTATCTCTTCCTGTATTTTCTCCACATCACTTTTTGTCAGTTTTTCTCCCATGACTGCCCCTCTTCTTTCCTCTATCTGGCTTATCCGCCCCTACTGCCTCATCCTTACCAGTTCCAAGCCTGATCTCTTCCAGATAACGCGCCAGCTCCTCATCCGTTCCACCAAACATATAGTTTCCACGTCCCTTCGGCAGACGATCTAAGTGATCTCTGTGGATCTCTTGGTTTACCCGCTCTACCTCTTCTCTGAAATCCTTGGCTGACCATAGCCTGCAGCCCTCCCCGCGGATAATCAGCTGCTCCAATCCATCGGATGTAGCCACTGTCACCTGATGGTTTTTCCCCATCTCATGTGCCAGTTTCTCAATGTATTGGTCTGCAGTTTCCGCCTCTTTCGTGTATACTACATGGATATTGTGGTATTGGATTGCCTGTCCGATATTTCCCTCTACTTTATAAGCATCAAAAACCAGAATCAGAATACATTTGCGGTATCCCTGGTAATTACACAGAATGTCCATCAGCTTGTGCCTGGCTCCGTCTATGGTAACCTTTGCCAGTTCATGAAGTTCTTCCCATGCAAAGATAATGTTGTATCCATCTACCAGAAGATATTCCTCCACAGGCTCTTCATTCTCCCGCTTCGCCTGTTTCTTGGGAACATAGGACACTTTTCTGGAAAATTCTCCAGGAAGCGTAAGTTTCCTCTCCCCGTAAGTGCGCACGAAGATGGCCTCCAGTTCTTTTTCGTCGCTTCCCCAGGCAGAAGAAGCGCCTGGCAACAGCTGCTTTGGCCTGCCTCCTTTTGGCCGGCTTCCCATCTGTCCGCCCGATGTCTCCTGCCCCCGAAAACCAGCTTTTGCTCCCAATCCCATCTGTCCATATCCGCTGTCTTTCCCCTGTTCACTTTTAGGTTTTATGGACACCGGGCTCTCCACATGCATATGATCCTTTACCTGATCCCATTCTACCAGATATCCGGCCCCATGAGAGCAGAATACGGATCCCGTTGGATTTTCCGGATCCAGCTCTGAATCATATCCAATGGCCTGTGCCACCTCATCTTCCTTTCGGCATAATTCGTACCCCTTCAGGCTACAGGACAGCTTTCCCCGCCCTTTGGTATATACCACCACGTCCATCTGATAATCCCGCATAAGAGCTACCGGTGCTGTTCCTGTTATTACAGTGGTCTCTCCCTGCACCTTTGGCTGGTCAAAGGTTCCCTGCATCCGTTCAATATCAGAAAGGGCTCTACCTGTGGCCTCCGATGGGATCTCCAGGCGAAACTGATAATATGGCTCCAAAAGGTGGCACCCAACTTCCTTTAGCCCCTGACGCACCGCCCGGTAGGTAGCCTGGCGAAAATCGCCTCCTTCTGTATGTTTGATATGGGCCCTCCCCGCGATTAAGGTAATCTTCATATCCGTAATCTCTGAGCCGGTCAACACTCCTATATGCCTTTTCTCCTCCAGGTGGGTCAATATCAGTCTCTGCCAATTTCTGTCCAGCACATCCTCGCTGCAATTGGTATCAAATTGCAGCCCGCTTCCCCGCCTGGCAGGCTCCATCCACAGATGTACTTCCGCATAGTGGCGAAGGGGTTCAAAATGTCCCACCCCTTCCACTGGCTCCAGGATGGTCTCCTTGTATACAATACTGCCCTCCCCAAACTCTACCTTCACTCCAAAGCGTTCTTCGATCAGGCTGCGCAAAACCTCACTCTGAACCTGCCCCATAACCTGTATCTGAATCTCTCCCGACGCCTCACTCCATACCACATGAAGCTGAGGCTCCTCCTCCTCCAGCATCCGAAGCTTGGGAAGCATCTGATGCGCATCGCATTCCGGTGGAAGGATAAGCTGAAAGGTCAGAACCGGCTCCAGCACAGGCAGCTCCTCTTTCTCCACATCACCCAACGCCTGTCCAGCATACGTGGAGACAGGACCTGTCACTGCACAGATGCATCCTGGCTCCGCCTGATCTACCACCTCATATTTGGCACCGGAATAGACACGTATCTGGGTTATCTTCTCCCCGGATTCCTCCCCGCCTTTCCTGCCCACAGGGAGAATATCCCTTACTTTCAGGCAGCCTCCCAATATCCTCATATGGGTCAGCCGGTTCCCCTGAGAATCTCTGGAGATCTTATATACCCGCCCACCGAACTGCTGTCCGGCCTTCCGGCTCTGTCCGTACTGACTGATCCCCTTCAGCAGTTCTTCCACTCCCTGAAGCTTCAGGGCGGAACCAAAATAGCAGGGAAAAACCTGGCGCATGGAGATCAGATTTCTGATATCCTGTTCCTCCACCGTTCCCTGCTCTAAATACTTCTCCAAGACAGCCTCGTCACCGCTCAACCCCAACTCTTCCAACCATGATTCCCTGTCTTTTTTTCCCTCCAGATCAAAGGGAATGCAATTTTCGTGAAGCCGGCTCTTAAGTTCTTTCAGCAGGGCATCCCTGTCTGTACCTGCCTGATCCATTTTGTTGATGAAAAAAAATACAGGCACATGGTATCTTCCTAAAAGCTGCCACAAGGTCTCCGTATGTCCCTGCACCCCATCTGCCCCGCTGACAACCAGCACTGCATAATCCAACACTTGAAGGGTTCTCTCCATCTCCGCCGAGAAATCCACATGTCCCGGTGTGTCTAAAAGCGTCACCTGCTTCTCTTCCAGCTCAAACACTGCCTGTTTCGAGAAAATGGTGATCCCTCTGGCCCGCTCCAACTCATAGTTATCCAAAAAAGCGTCCCTGTTATCTACTCTCCCTGGCCTGCGGATGCTTCCTGTCAGATATAAAATCCCTTCTGCCAGTGTTGTCTTCCCCGCATCCACATGGGCCAGGATTCCCAATACCAGCCGTTTTTTCATATGGTCACTTACTTTCTGTCTTTCTTATATAATAGAACCCTTGAAAACACTGCACTTTCAAGGGTTCTGATGGTCTTCTTATATTTGATTTTATGATCCTTTGAAGAACCAGTATTATCTCTTGGAGAACTGAGGCGCACGACGGGCTGCCTTTAAGCCGTACTTCTTTCTCTCTTTCATTCTTGGATCTCTGGTCAGGAATCCGGCTTTCTTTAAAATCGGACGGTATTCGGCATCTGCCTGAAGAAGCGCACGAGAAATGCCATGACGGATTGCACCTGCCTGTCCTGTAAAGCCGCCACCCCGCACATTTACCAATACGTCAAATTTATCTACGGTTTCTGTTGCTACCAGTGGCTGGCGAACAACAACCTTCAAGGTCTCAAGACCTAAATACTCGTCAATATCTCTTTTATTGATAGTAACCTTACCGGTTCCTGGTACTAAATATACTCTGGCAATTGATTTTTTTCTTCTGCCTGTTCCGTAAAACTTTGTGTTAGCCATTCTATTTTCCTCCTTTCAGTCCCTTCTATTAAAACTTGAATTCTAAAACTTCTGGCTTTTGAGCTGCCTGCTCATGTTCCGGGCCGGCATAAACATGAAGTTTCTTAATCATATTATTTCCTAAAGGTCCCTTGGGAAGCATACCCTTCACTGCCAGCTTCACTACCTGATCCGGCTTCTTGGCCATCATTTCCCGAAGTGTGGTCTCTTTCATGCCGCCTACATAGGCAGAATGATGATAATAAATCTTCTGATCCAGCTTCTTGCCTGTAACCTTTACTTTCTCAGCATTTACAATAATGACATAGTCACCGCAGTCCATATGAGGCGTAAAGATGGGTTTGTTCTTTCCTCTTAAAACCTTTGCCACTTCTGAAGCCAAACGTCCTAATGTATATCCTGCAGCATCTACTACGTACCATTTTCTCTCAATCGTCGATGGACTAGCCATAAAACTCTTCATTGGTCACCCTCCTGTGATATTCTCTTTTTACAAAATCAGTGCTTTCAATATATTGTAAAATGCTTTTCCGGGGCTTTGGCAAAAGCATTTTCACGTAATGTCACATTTACACATTATATAACACACATCCTGGTGTGTCAACCTCTTTTTCCCAGAAAAACGAGGAAAATCACCCTGGATAACCGGAATCACCTGTCACATACCAGTCATGTCCTGCCGTTTCTCCCGGTGTCTCCTGACCTTCCGGAACCATTACTGTTTCCGATGTTTTCTGAAACCTGTAATATCCATAAATTTGTTCTTCTTGAATTCTTCCTTCTTCCTCTCTGTCCCATACATACACCTTCTGTGCTCCGTTGCGCACTGCCTGGTGGGTAACCCTGGTTAAAAGCCGGTTAAAATCTTCCTTCTCACACCGGTCAATCACCAGGTATGCATTACCTGTTTCAGGAAAATACTTCTGAAACAGAAGGTAAATCCACTCACAGTTTGTTCCGGCAATCACAGGCCGCAGCTGGCTCTCATATTCCAGGCTAAGCAGCGTCAGTCCTCTGGCAGGAGCCGTAGGGCCTGCTGCCTGCCGGTTCCGGGCTCTTAAAATTTCATCTACATGCTCTGGCGGATAGATTCCCATCCCTACTTTCATCAAGGTACCTGCAATAATCCGCACCATATTGTACAGAAAGCCACTTCCGCTGATACGGATTGTGATCATGTCTTCCTGCTTGTCCACCTTCAGATCGTACACCGTACGCACCGTCTCCTCCGCCTGCCCTCTCACAGTGCAGAAGCTGTTAAAGTCATGCTCTCCCACCAGATAAGACGCTGCCTTCCTCATCTGTTCAATATCCAAAGGGAAATAACAGAAATGAGAATACAATCGTTTGGTAGGCATGGCAATTTTTCGGTTTAAGATTTGGTACTCATACGTCTTTACACAATTCTGCTTTCTTGGATGCCAAGTAAGAGGCACCTGATCCGAACAGAGAACCCTGATATCTTCCGGAAGCCTCTGATTTAATGCAAAGCAGATCTTATCCGCCGGCATCCGATTCTCCGTATCAAACACAGCCACATTTCCCTCTGCGTGAACTCCCGAATCGGTTCTGCTGGCTCCAATGACCGCAATGGGTTCCTTCAAAAGCTGGGAAAGCGCCTGATTTAACACTTCTTCAATGGTAATTCCATTGGGCTGCAACTGCCAGCCGCAATAGTTGGTTCCATCATAGGCCAGAATCAGCCTGACTCGCTTCATGTCCATCCCTTTCACAAAACTGTCCGGATTGCAATCATTCCCGCCAAATACAACACCAAAAGCAGATAGGCCATCCGGTCCTGTCTCTCATACTTTAAAGGCTTCATTTTTGTTCTTCCCTCTCCACCCCGATAGCATCTGGCTTCCATAGCCATAGCCAGATCCGTAGCGCGCCGAAAAGCGGAGATAAACAACGGCACCAAGAGAGGCACCATGCTTTTAGCCTTCTGAATCAGATTTCCGCTTTCAAAATCCGCTCCTCTGGCCATCTGAGCTTTCATGATCTTATCTGTCTCCTCCACCAGAATCGGTATAAACCGCAAAGCAATGGACATCATCATGGAAATCTCATGAACCGGCACATGAATCACTTTTAAGATCCCCAGACTTTTCTCCAACCCGTCTGTCAGCTGGTTGGGTGTGGTTGTCAGGGTCATGATAGAAGACCCGATCACCAGGTAAATCAGGCGAAGCCCCATAAAACAGGACATCCTAAGCCCTTCTCTGGTGATTTTCAGGAATCCCAGCCGAAACAACTCCTCTCCGTCTGTCAAAAATAAGTTAAAACTGACGCTGATGAGAAGGAGGAATACGATAGCTTTCAGTCCCCGCACCATAAAGGAGAAGGGCACCTTGGACATGCGGATACAGAATACCAGAAACAAGGTGGCCAGTGCGTAAGCCCACAGGCTATCCGCCAAAAACAACGATATAATAAATACCATGGTCCCAAACAGCTTCGTCCTGGGATCCATACGGTGAAGCACAGAATTCACCGGATAAAACTGCCCTAATGTAATGTCTCGAATCATGTCATCCTCCGATAATATGGTAACAGTATCATTTCCCTATAGCGTGTTTTAAAATTGCTTTCCGTCAGGTGTGCGTCACACTTTCAAACACGCTTTAGCAAACCTAAAATTGCATCCCTGGCCTCTTCTACCGTAGTAATCGAATCCTCAATGGGAATGCCTGCGTCCTTCAGGGCATGGCTTATATATGTCACCTGAGGCGCAGCCAGCCCCATGGCTTCCAACTCCATATAATGCTCAAATACCTCTCTGGGAGGACCGTCAAATGCTTTCTCTCCATGGTTCATCACCATCAATCGGTCAGCGTATCTGGCAATATCCTCCATACTGTGAGACACCAACAGAATGGTCATCCCCTGTTTATCATGGAGTTCCTTAATCTGATCCAAAATCTCATCTCGTCCCCGGGGATCCAGACCAGCTGTAGGTTCATCCAGAATCAGCACTTCCGGTCTCATCGCCAGCACACCGGCAATGGCCACCCGCCTCTTTTGGCCACCTGACAATTCAAAGGGCGACTGCTCCCAATACTTTTCCTTCAGCCCTACTAGGCCAAGGGCCTCTCTGGCCCGCTCCTTAACCTCTTCCTCGCCCAATCCCAAATTTCTTGGACCATAGCACACATCTGAAAATACGTCCACCTCAAACAGCTGGTGTTCTGGATACTGAAACACCAGTCCCACATTGCTTCTCAGCTTCTTTAAACTGTATCCTTCACTGTAGATATCGGTTCCATTAAACCAGATGGTTCCGCTCGTGGGACGAATCAGCCCATTAAGATGCTGAATCAGCGTGGATTTTCCGGATCCGGTATGCCCGATAAGCCCTACAAACTGGTTGTCTGGAATTTCAAAGCTGACATCTTTCAATGCATGTTGTTCAAACGCGGTTCCCTGTCCGTAAATATAGTTTAAGCCTTCTACTTTAATTGCCATTCTTTTTCTCCTACTGAAGACATTCTTCTTGTGGCTGCCACTTCATTTCCATCCTGTCAGGCAGGATAACGCTCCTTCAGAAGCGGCAGAATTCGATCCAAGAATTCTTCCTGCGTCAGAATCCCTTCCGGAAGATCCACCCCTGCCTTTCGAAGCTCATATGCCAGTTCTGTTACCTGTGGAACATCCAAACGATACGTTTTCAACTCATCCACTCTGGAAAATATTTCTTTAGGCGTTCCATCCATCACCAGTTTCCCATCGTCCATAACAATCACCCGATCTGCCTCAATGACTTCTTCCATATAGTGGGTGATCAGGAGCACTGTGATCCCCTCCTGCCTGTTTAATTCCCTTACGGTTCGGATCACTTCTTTGCGTCCGTTGGGATCCAGCATAGCCGTGGGCTCGTCCAAAACAATACATTCCGGCTTCATAGCCATAACTCCGGCTATTGCCACTCTCTGCTTCTGTCCCCCTGATAGCTTATTGGGCGATTTGTGCCGGAAGGCCGCCATCCCAACCGCTTTCAGGCTTTCATCCACCCGTTTCCAGATTTCTTCCGTAGGGATCCCGATATTCTCCGGCCCAAATCCCACGTCTTCCTCCACCACATTACCGATAATCTGGTTGTCAGGGTTTTGGAATACCATACCGGCTTTTTTACGGATCTCCCAGATAGAATCCTCATCTGCTGTATCCATCCCCGCGACCCAGACAGTCCCTTCTGTCGGTGTCAGGATCCCGTTGATTTGCTTGGCAAATGTTGATTTTCCAGAGCCATTATGGCCCAATATAGCGACAAAGCTTCCCTTCTCAATCTCCACATCCAGACTGTCGATGGCTCTGTCTACTTCCTCGATGTTCTCTTCCTCATCCCTTCGGATATAGTCATAAATCAACTTGCTTGCTTTTACGATATTCATAACAGCCTTTCTTCTCTCAGGTCTTTCTTCTTGCATCATGTCTCGTTTTCCAATTTTAGATGAATTCCCCTTATTAGTCAAGCATTAAAAGGGTACAGTCTTTTGACCCCAAAGTTACTGTTCAAGCCTCCAAAAAGCGACCACTACGTTTTCATAAAAGCATCCATATCAGTTTATCATCTTTCCTGTGGCATCCAATTGATGTCCTTCCACCACCGTATCAGCAAGCATTTTTCCATCTGCTCCCAGATAATACCACTGCCCTGGTTCTGTCTGAATCCAACCGGTCTTCATGGCGCCGCTTCCATCCAGATAATACCAGGCATCTCCCCACCAAAGCCAGTTCGTCTGCATCCTGCCGTCTGCATCCAGGTAATATTGTTTGTCTCCCACCTGAATCCAACCGGTCTGGGCAAATCCGTCTGTGTTAAAGTAATACCAGACTCCCTGTATCATCTCCCAGCCATCGGCACAGTAGGTTCGATCCGCTCTCTGATACTTCTTTCCCGTGGAGTAGGTTCTCCACCAGCCGCTTGTGGTTCCCAACCAGTCTACATATAACTCTTCCGAGAACAACCACTCCCCAGCCCTGTAGTTCTTTTGGCTGTCAGTGGGAACTGCACGTACGGCAAAGGTATAGACCTGATCGTTCTCCATAAACTCCGACAGATCGACTTTCGCACCCTTTGCGTAGACTCTTTTCACCCGCGTATCACCGCAATATAATACCACCTCGTACTGTTTTGCTTTCTCTACCTTTTTCCAATGGGCAACCCCACTCTGGCCGTTACCCCAATATGCCTCCTCGGAGATTGAAAAATAGTACTTCTCTGCGGCAAAAACCTGAGATACCAGAAGCATGCTAATTATGACTGTAGCCATCAGTATTCTTCCCAGCAGATGTGTTCTTCTTTCCTTTTCCATCGATACATCCCTTTCTTACCATAAGCCTATCTTCTCCATACCCCATTGGCATCTACATAAAAGGTATCAATGGTTGTATTAACCGCTTTATTGCCAACACCGGGGTAAAAATAATACCAGTTGCCGTCTACCTGATACCATCCCTCTGCCATGATTCCATCTGGCTTCAGATAATAGGTCTGACCGCCGGTTACCAGCCAGCCAGTCCTCATAGCCCCTTCTACACCGCCGTCTTCCAGTCGGTTTAGGTAGTACCACTGGCTTCCCGCCCTGATCCATCCACAATGCATGGCCCCGCTGTCTGTCAGATAATATGTCAATCCGTTTTTATTCTGCCACCCGGTCAGCATCCTCCCTGATCCATCGAACAAGTACCAGATTCCATTCACTTGCAGCCAGGAATCTCTCTGGTAAGAACCATCCGGATATCGATAATACCAGGTTCCTCCTTCCAGAACCCAGCCCACCCGGCCAGTGTTGGCTCCGCCTCCGCTGCCGCTGCCACCTCCGACCTGGCCACTTCCATCGGATACATTCTCAGAATCAATATAGATCTCATCGGATTCCAGCCAGGCGCTTTTCTTACCATACTTTTTTTCTGCCTCCGTATAGGGAACAGTCCTTACTTTGTAGCTATAACTTCCTGCTCTTGTCATATACGGGTAGAAGTTGTAGGAGGTTCCTTTATAAGCCTCCACTTTCGTGACTACAGTGCCACCTCGATACAGATAGATATCATAGTATCCAGATGTGATCGATCGTGTATAATCATCCTCATCATAATCTGTATCTGCATACCATCTGGCTCTTCCCAGAGAGGAATCAGACCAGGTTGCCTCTGAAGGCGCAGGATACTCACCTTTGATCCCGTTTACCTTCACCACCACCTCCAGTTCCCTGTTGGTTCTCTTGGCACTGACAAACGTTCCTCCCTTGATATTGACATTGCTGGAACTGTAGGTTCCGCGAAATGCATAATCGCTGTCATTGATATAGAGATAAACCCGCATCTTAGGCTCCTGGCCGACTTTCATGTACTGGTTGGTAGAAGTAACCCACTCCGCCTCCCGGACATAGTATTTTTCCGAGTTGGTGGCCGCATAGGTGCCCTCCCGGCTATCCGTGGAATTATCAATCAATTCAATGTTCTCCGGCAGTTGATGTCCCACACCGGTATCCGTTCCCACCCTTATTGTCACAGACGTAATACTCTTTGTTGCAGCCCAAGCCTTATCCGGCTGCAGCCCTATGATCAGGCAGACAAGCAGCAACAAGCTTCCAATACTCTTCCATCCTTTTCCCATTATGATTCCTCCTTCGTCTTGCCCTTTCCTTTTTTCTATAATTAATTATAAACTTTCCCATATTTAGCGTCAACTTACGATATTCTTTCTTTTCCTTAACGCCTTTTGACACGAAAAGAAAGCCTCTAAATCCCTGGTAAACTGCAACAAAAAACCACAGCCATGGAAGCAGTTACGCTTTCATGACTGTGGTTTCTAAAATTATACTAATTCAAGCAGAACTTCCATCGCACCGTCGCCTTTACGCTGGCCGATCTTAACGATTCTGGTGTATCCGCCGTTTCTGCCTACGTACTTTGGTGCAATCTCTTCAAACAGCATCTTGGGAAGATCAACCTGTTTGGTATTTTTCTTTCTCCCCGCTGGTGTGGAAGGTACTTCTGTCACATCATAGAGAATCCGAAGCATCTGTCTTCTTGCATGAAGCCTGGATGGATTATCCTTCTTGATCTCCTTCTCCACCTCATCGTATACGGTCACTTTCTTGCCGTCTACAACTTCTTTCACTCTCTTGCCATCTTTGTCTTTGCGAGGTACCTTTGCAGTAACCTTCACGGTCTCATAGTTGTCTTTCTCTCTCACAGCCATTGCAATCAGGCCGTCTGCAAACTTGCGGACTTCCTTTGCTCTTGCCTCTGTAGTAACAATCTTACCGTTGTAGATAAGAGCTGTCACCTGATTCCGAATCAATGCCTTTCTCTGGCTGGATGTCTTACCCAGTTTTCTATATTTTGTATACTTTGCCATTGGTCTATTCCTCCATATTGAATGAAGTACTTTCAGGCGCGAAACCTAAAAGTACCCGTGGAGTGCAGCCCCATGCCCATCGGTCTTACTGTGCCGCATCATCCTATTCTACCATACCCAACTCCAGCATCATCGGTCTTACGGAGCCAGGCACCTACACACTGCCTTTTCGTCCAGACAGTTTATTCATCGCTTGGATTCAGCTGCAATCCCAACTCTTTTAACTTGGCCAGAACCTCTTCCAAAGACTTCCGTCCAAGATTTCGAACCTTCATCATATCCTCAGAGGTACGGTTACACAGTTCCTCCACCGTATTGATTCCGGCTCTCTTGAGACAATTGTATGAACGGACAGACAATTCCAGTTCATCAATATTCATCTCCAGCACTTTTTCCTTTTCATTGTCTTCCTTCTCCACCATGACTTCCGCCGTCTTGGCATTCTCGGAAAGATCAATAAATAGGTTCAAGTGCTCACTGAGAACTTTGGCTGCAAGGCTGACCGCCTCGTCAGGAGCCAGGGTGCCATTGGTATACACGTCCAGGGTCAGCTTATCAAAGTCTGTAATCTGGCCTACACGGGTATTCTCCACAGACATATTTACACGTTCTACCGGCGTGTAGATAGAGTCTACAGCAATGACACCAATGGGAAGCTCTTCATTCTTATTCTTATCCGCACTGACATAGCCTCTGCCTTTGGTGATGGTAAGCTCCATATAGAACTTACTGTCTGTGCCACCACTTAAAGTGGCGATCACCTGTTCCGGATTGAGAATCTCAATATCCGGATCAGCCTGAATGTCAGCACCAGTAATGACACCTTCGCCCTCAAACTCAATATAGGCTGTTTTAATCTCGTTGCTATCGCTGCTGTTCTTGATTGCCAAACTCTTAATATTCATGATAATCTCAGTTACATCCTCTTTTACGCCGGGGATGGAACTAAACTCATGTAAAACGCCGTCGATTTTCACCTGACTAACTGCTGCTCCCGGCAGAGAAGAGAGCATGATTCTTCTCAGGGAAATACCCAGGGTTGTGCCGTAGCCTCTCTCAAGTGGCTCTACTACAAACTTACCGTATTTCCTATCTTCTGAGATCTCAGCGATCTCAATGTTTGGTTTTTCGAAATCGAACACTCTAGCCCCTCCTTTTGGGTATAATATATCGAGGCTTTTATACTCAAAATCTATTATTTGGAGTACAACTCGACGATAAGCATTTCATTTACCGGAACATCAATCTCGTCTCTTGTTGGCATCTCTTTTACAGTACCGCGCAGATTCTCCTGGTCAACATCCAGCCAAGCCGGCACCATTCTTCCTGCTGTAACTTCTAACACGTCTTTGTATCTCTGGGAACCTTTGCATTTTTCTTTTACTTCAATGACATCACCGGCCTTTACCAGATAGGATGGAATGTTTACGCACTTTCCATTTACCAGAATGTGCTTGTGGTCTACGATCTGTCTGGTCTCTCTTCTGGTACGCCCGAATCCCATACGAAAAACAACGTTATCCAGTCTTCTTTCCAGAAGGATCATCAGGTTCTCACCTGCCTGGCCGCCCATTCTCTCAGCCTTTGCATAGTAATTTCGGAACGGTTTCTCTAACACACCATAGATAAACTTTGCTTTCTGCTTCTCTCTCAACTGGAGACCATACTCGCTCACTTTTCTGTTGGCTCTTTTTAATTCTCTGTTTGATTTTTTATCTATTCCTAAATAAATCGGGTCCAATCCAAGGGATCTACATCTTTTAAGAACAGGAACTTTATCAACTGCCACTTTTCGTACCTCCTAATTAAACTCTTCTACGTTTTGGTGGACGACATCCGTTATGTGGAACTGGTGTCACATCCTTAATACTAGTTACTTCAATACCGCATGCAGAAAGTGCACGGATTGCTGCCTCACGTCCTGAGCCAGGTCCTTTAACCATAACGTCTACAGATTTTAAACCATGTACGATTGCTGCCTTCGCAGCAGTCTCTGCTGCCATCTGTGCTGCATATGGAGTAGATTTCCTTGAACCTCTAAATCCCAGACCACCGGCACTTGCCCATGATAAAGCATTCCCCTGTGTATCCGTTAACGTCACGATCGTGTTGTTAAAGGAGGACTGGATATGTGCCTGTCCGCGTTCAACGTTTTTCTTTACGCGCTTTTTTGTCACTTTTTTTGCAGTGGACACTTTTTTAGCCATCTTAAACTAACCTACTTTCTTCCAAAATTGCTCGAATCCTGTTTCCTGTTATTAAAACATGCAACGTGATTCTAGTTTCTGTGTTATCAATAGTGAAAATGATGAGGTTCTTCTCACATTCGTTCGAAGAACGGCTTTCGCACGAAACTGGTGAAGACCTCGTTAAGTGCTTAATGCCAAGTGCTCAATGTCATTTCTTCTTGTTTGCTACGGTCTTGCGAGGACCTTTACGGGTTCTTGCATTGGTTTTGGTCTTCTGGCCACGAACCGGCAGACTCTTTCTGTGACGGATTCCGCGGTAGCATCCGATCTCCTGAAGTCTCTTGATGTTCATCGCGATCTCCCTGCGAAGATCACCTTCCACAACCTGAGTGTCAGCGATCACTGCTGCGATCTTCTTCACTTCGTCATCGGTTAAATCCCTTACACGAGTGTCAGGATTTACGCCGGCTTCTGCAAGAATGCGGTTTGAACTGGATCTTCCGATACCATAGATATAAGTCAAACCGATCTCAACACGTTTTTCTCTTGGTAAATCAACACCTGAAATACGAGCCATGTGTGTAGTACACCTCCTGTAAAATTTGTTCCTTAACCTTGTCTCTGTTTGTGCTTCGGGTTTTCACAGATTACTCTGATGCTGCCCTTGCGTTTGATGATTTTGCATTTTTCGCAAATCGGTTTTACTGATGATCTAACTTTCACAGCAATTCTCCTTTCATTCAGACACACCCACCCGGGTGTATCCTCTTCCTTACCTTATGGTATATCCTTTTGGGCAAAGTTCACCTGGTACTTCAACAAAGTCGCTAAAGCATTATACCATCTTTTCCCTTGAAACGCAAGCATTTTCTTACTTATCTCTCCAAATAATCCGTCCCTTGGACAAATCATAAGGCGACAATTCAATGGTTACTTTATCGCCTGGCAAAATCTTAATATAATTCATACGCAGCTTGCCACTGATATGTGCCAGAACCTGATGTCCATTCTCCAGCTCTACCTGGAACATGGCATTGGGCAGCTTTTCAACTACGATCCCTTCAATTTCAATTACATCTGCCTTTGACATATGGTCTTACCTCCTTAGACTTGACTTTCTCTCTTGTAACATCGAATCCATCTCCTGATTTCCTCGTCTGTCAGTTTTTCTTTATGATTCAGGCCATTATATATGACCTGTATATGCTTTTTGTTCTTACGCTTCGGCTCTTTCACCGTCCGGCTCTTTCCATCCACCAGAAAAACATATTCTCTGTCTTCCTGAATTATGACAAAGAGTTCACCTTTGTCATGTCCGGCCAGGGATTTTGCCAAAACGCCGGTTCTGCCTTCCTTTTTGCCCGCCATAATAAGCTTACTCCATTCCCATCGTTCTCTGCCCTGCCTCATACCCTGGCAGAGATAAAATCTCAGGGCCTTCTTCGCATATCAGAACCGTATTCTCATAATGTGCTGATAAGGAGCCATCTTCTGTTACAACAGTCCAGTCATCGTCCAGCCAGCAGACATCCAGACGCCCTTCATTAATCATTGGCTCAATGGCCAGGGTCATTCCTGCACGCAGCTTCATACCCTTTCTTCTTGTGGCAAAATTAGGCACCTCAGGATCCTCATGGAGATGCTCCCCAATTCCGTGTCCTACCAGATCCCTGACAACGCCATATCCAAATTTTTCCGCGTATGCCTGAATGGCGGAAGAGATGTCGTTGAGATGATTGCCAGGTTTTGCATATTTTATACCTTCAAAGAAACATTGTCTGGTTACTTCTATCAGCTTCCTGGCATGGGGGCTGATCTCTCCAATTCCGTGAGTTCTGGCTGCATCTGAATGATAGCCTTTATAGATAACCCCGGCATCCAAGCTGACGATATCGCCTTCCTTTAAAATCCGTTTCTTACTTGGAATTCCATGGACAACCTCATCATTTACCGACACGCAGATAGAAGCCGGATATCCGTTGTAATTCTTAAAAGAAGGAATGCATCCATAGCTGCGGATAATCTCGTCTCCAAGACGGTTTATCTCCCAGGTAGACATACCCTCTCTTAATTCTTTTCCTAACTCTTCATGAGTTTTCGCCAGGATCTTCCCAGCCTCCCGCATCAGTTCAATTTCCCGTTCTGATTTGATTGTGACCGCCATGATTACTCTGCTCCCAAGACTTTGACAATGCTCTGGAACACCTCTTCCATTCCCTGGGTTCCGTCTACCTCTGCCAAAACTCCTGCCTTTTTATAGTACTCAATCAATGGCTGGGTCTGCTGATGGTACACATCCAAACGTTTCTTTACAGTCTCCGGTTTATCATCGTCTCTCAGTACCAGATTCTGTCCACAAGTGTTACAGATATCTTCCTTTTCCGGCGGATTGAAGGCTACATGATAAGTAGCTCCACAATTTAAGCAAGCGCGCCGTCCGGTCATCCGGCTGATAATATTGTCATCAGGAACATCTACATTAATCGCATAATCAATGGCTGTTCCCATATCCGACAATGCCTGGGTTAAACTTTCTGCCTGAGGAATCGTTCTTGGGAAACCATCCAGCACATATCCGTTGGCACAATCTGCTTCTTTGATTCGATCCATCAGCATCCCAATGGTAATCTCGTCTGGAACCAGCATCCCCTGATCCATAAAGCTTTTGGCCTTCTTGCCAAGCTGGGTTCCGCCCTTTATATTGGCTCGAAAAATATCTCCGGTAGAGATATGAGGAATCTTATATTTGTCTGCAATTCGTTTTGCCTGCGTACCTTTTCCCGCACCGGGAGCCCCTAACATAATAAGCTTCATGCCCTCTCTCCTCTCTAACGCTTTACACGCATTGACGCGCGTGCCAATTCAACTTCTTGGTAAGGCAAAAGAAAGGGCTCGAATGCCCTTTCTTTTGCAGTGCATTAATCGTTTAAAAATCCTTTGTAATTACGCACAAGCATCTGTGATTCAATCGCCTTAATTGTCTCCAGAATAACCCCGACAATAATAATCAGAGACGTACCTGCAAACGACAAATTGCCAATATTAAACAGGCCAGAAACAATGATGGGTACAATGCTGACAACGATCAATCCGCAAGCTCCAATGAATACAATATAATTCAAGATATTGTTCAGGTAATCGGAGGTAGGCTTTCCAGGACGGATACCTGGGATGAAGCCCCCCTGCTTCTTAATGTTGTTGGCAACTTCCAGAGGGTTGAAGGTGATGGAAGTATAGAAATATGCAAATACCACAATCAATACCAGATAAATCACCAGTCCAATGGAATACACCGGTTGATCCGGCCTGAACCAGGATGCCGAACTTAGCATTCTTAGAATCTTGCCTCCAAAGGTAGAATAATCAACCTGGAAGAACTGGGCAATCATAACCGGAGTGGACATAATGGAAGATGCAAAAATTACCGGAATCACACCAGCCGTATTGATCTTTAGCGGGATCACGGAAGAGCGTCCTCCTACCATTCTTCTTCCCTGCATCTTCTGGGAATACTGCACCGGAATCCGTCTCTCTCCATCCTGCAAAACGATAACAAAAACCACCATCGCTCCAATAACCGCCAATATAATGAGACCTGTCACAATCCTCACCGGAATATTTCCTTTGTTCAGGAATCGAGTATAAAGCGTATTGATATCATTGGGAAGGCTGGAAATAATGTTAAACAGCAACACGATGGAGATACCGTTTCCTACGCCGTTTTCTGTAATTCTCTCACCAATCCACATCAGCAAAGCGCTTCCTGCCGTCATCGTGGCAACCGCAACAATAATGCTTAATGCATTAAACTCTTTTAAAAGTCCCTGTCCGCCGAATCCTACCGCCATAGCGATTGACTCGATCAAAGCCAGCGCTACCGTAAGATAACGGGTATACTCAGCAACTTTTCTTCTGCCATCTTCGCCTTCCCGCTGCATCTCCTCTAATTTAGGAATTGCAATGGTCATCAACTGCATAATAATGGAAGAAGTAATATATGGGGTAATGCTCAAAGCAAAGACGGACATGCTGGTGAAAGAACCACCGGTCATGGAATTGAAGAAATTAAATGCGTCTCCGCTCTGTTGTGCAAAAAAGTCTGCAAAATAATTTGTGTTAACTCCAGGAATCGGCAGTTGGGATCCGAAGCGAATTACCACCAGCATCATAAAGGTGTACAGCAGCTTTTTTCGGATGTCCTTAATACGTAACGCGTCTCGGAGTGTTTTTAGCATACTAGATCACCTCACAGGTTCCGCCGACTGCTTCAATCTTGGCCTTTGCGCCTTCGCTGAATGCATCAACTTTAACCGTAAGTTTCTTGGTCAGTTCACCATTACCAAGAATCTTAACACCGTCTCTCGGGTTCTTAACAATACCGATTTCCATCAAAGACTCTACTGTCACGACTGCATCATTGTCGAATTTCTCTAGTGCGCTAACGTTGATACCAACGATCTCTTTGGTGTTACGGTTCGTAAAGCCCCTCTTCGGAAGACGTCTGTATAATGGCATCTGGCCGCCTTCGAAGCCTGGTCTGGGAGCGCCGGAACGTGCTTTCTGGCCCTTATGACCTTTACCAGCAGTTTTTCCGTTGCCTGAGCCATGGCCGCGGCCTCTACGGAAATTGTCGCTGTGCTTGGAACCCTTAGCTGGCTTTAAATTTGATAAATCCATATCTGCACCTCCTTGTCTCAATATTAAACTTCTTCTACTTTTACTAAATGTCTTACATGCCAGATCATACCTCTTATTGCTTCATTGTCCGGCATCTCAACGGTTTTGTTTAACTTTCTTAATCCTAATGCCTCCACGGTCGCTCTCTGCTTGGGAATTGCACCGATGGGGGATTTGACTAAAGTGATTTTTAATTTTTCAGCCATTTTCTCGTCCTCCTTAGCCTACAACTTCTTCTACGGATTTACCGCGAAGTCTTGCGACTTCCTCCGGAGTCTTCATCTGGCATAATCCGTTTAAGGTAGCCAAAACAACATTGGTCTTGTTATTGGAACCTAAAGATTTTGTACGGATATTTTTAATGCCTGCCAACTCAACCACCGCACGGGCCGGTCCGCCAGCGATGATACCAGTACCTTCAGGAGCCTTCTTAAGCAGTACGGTTGCACTGCCAAACTTACCAAGGAAATCATGAGGAACACTCTTATTCTCATCTACCGGAATCTCCACCAGATTCTTCATAGCAGCTTCTTTTCCTTTGCGGATCGCCTCCGGAACCTCACCTGCTTTACCAAGGCCTGCACCTACGTGTCCATTTCCATCACCTACTACTACTAAAGCAGAGAATCTCATGGTACGTCCACCCTTTACAGTCTTAGACACACGCTTGATAGCCACTACTCTGTCATTTAATTCTAACTGACTTGCGTCAATGATTGTGCGCTTCATGCCGTATTCTCCTCTCTACTAGAATTTCAGACCAGCCTCGCGGGCTGCATCTGCCAGTGCCTGAATCTTACCTTGATATATGAATCCGCCTCTATCAAAGATAACTGTTTCAATTCCCTTCTCCAGGGCTCTCTTTGCAATCAATGTACCAACGTATGCTGCTGCATCAACGTCGTTGGTATGTTCCAGTTCAGCCCTTGCAGTTTTCTCTACTGTTGAAGCTGCAGCTAAAGTATTGCCAACTGTATCGTCAATAATTTGAGCATACATATGATTATTGCTTCTAAACACAGCCAGACGCGGTCTCTCGGCCGTACCGGAAAGATGATTGCGTAATCTGCGGTGCTTTTTTTCGCGAACTTCGCTTCTTGACTTCTTACTAACCATTTTTACACTCTCCTTAATTATTTCTTACCAGTCTTACCAACTTTACGTCTGATCACTTCATCAGCATATTTGATACCCTTGCCCTTATATGGCTCAGGTCTTCTCTTGTCTCTGATTTCAGCAGCGTATTGGCCAACTTTCTCTTTGTCGATACCTTTTACAGTGATTTTATTCTGTCCCTCGAGCACAGACTCGATTCCTTCCGGATCGGTCATCTCAACCGGGTGGGAGTATCCAAGGTTCAGAACCAGCTTTTTGCCCTGCTTTGCGGCTCTGTAACCAACGCCGTTTATTTCCAGAACCTTCTCGTAACCATTGGTTACGCCTACAACCATATTATTGATCAATGTTCTTGTCAGACCATGTAATGATTTCATCTTCTTTAAATCATTGGGTCTGGTTACAACAATATGTCCATCTTCTTCTTTGATGTCCATCTCCTCTGGCAGCACTCTCTCCAGAGTCCCTTTCGGGCCTTTTACAGTCACTTTATTATTTTCTGCGATTGTAACAGTTACTCCTGCCGGAATCGCGATAGGCATTCTTCCTATACGTGACATGCCGTTTACCTCCTTAAATTTTCGGAAAAGACTTTGGCGTCTTTTCTGTTTTCAGATTTTTGGTTCTTACCACACAAAAGCTAATACTTCTCCACCTACACCTAACTGACGCGCTTCCTTGTCAGTGATCACGCCCTGGTTTGTAGAAATAATAGCGGTTCCTAAGCCGCCTAGCACTCTTGGCATATCCTCTTTGCCTGCATATACGCGCAGACCTGGCTTGGAAATTCTCTTAAGACCGGTAATGATTCTCTCGTTCTTGTCTGCACCATACTTTAATGTGATGCGGATTGTCTTAAACGCACCGTCTTCTACTAAATCATATTTTTTAATATATCCTTCTTTTACAAGAATATCAGCAATTGCTAGTTTCATCTTGGATGAAGGTACATCTACAGTATCATGTTTCGCAGTATTGGCATTACGGATTCTTGTAAGCATATCTGCAATCGGATCGCTCATTGTCATGATAATTGTCCTCCTATATTTTTACTGTTGTCGGCCGGGGATCCACTGGGAAATCCATATTACCAGCTGGCTTTCTTAACTCCCGGAATCTGACCTTTGTATGCTAATTCACGGAAGCAGATACGGCAGATACCGTATTTTCTTAAATATGCATGTGGGCGACCACAGATTCTACAGCGGTTGTATTCTCTGGTAGAGAATTTTGCCGGACGCTGCTGCTTAATCTTCATCGAAGTTTTAGCCATGGAATCTCCTCCTTATTTCTGAAATGGCATATTAAATAATGTCAAAAGTTCACGAGCTTCTTCATCTGTCTTGGCAGTTGTAACAAAGATAATATCCATACCTCTGATCTTATCTACTTTGTCGTACTCAATCTCTGGGAAGATCAACTGCTCCTTAATGCCAAGTGCATAATTTCCTCTGCCGTCAAACGCGTTGGGATTTACACCACGGAAGTCACGTACACGAGGAAGCGCCAGGTTGATCAGACGATCTGCAAACTCATACATTCTCTCGCCACGCAGAGTAACTTTACATCCAATAGGCATCCCTTCTCTGATCTTAAAGTTTGCAACCGATTTTTTTGCCTTGGTTGTAACCGCCTTCTGGCCGGTGATGCGTTCCAGGTCACTCACTGCGGAGTCCAGTACTTTTACATTATCTTTTGCCTCGCCAACGCCCATATTGATTACGATCTTTTCTAACTTCGGAACCTGCATAATGTTCTTATAGCCGAATTTCTTGATCATGGCGTCTACGATCTCATTTTTATATATCTCTTTTAATCTAGCCACTGTATGTTCCTCCTCTCCTGAATTATTCGATCACTTTGCCAGTTGCCTTTGCAACACGGACCTTCTTGCCATCTCTCATCTCAAAACCAACTCTGGTTGCTTTTCCATCCACAAATAACATCACGTTGGAAATGTCAATTGGTGCCTCCTGATTGACAATACCACCGTTAGGGTTGCCTGCATTTGGCTTTGTGTGCTTGGTCACCATATTGCAGCCTTCAACCAGGACTTTGCCATCTTTTACATGAAGAACTTTACCGGTCTTATCTTTATCTTTTCCTGTGATAATTTTTACCATGTCGTTTTTCTTAATTTTATGCACAGCCTGCACCTCCCTACAGTACTTCCGGAGCCAGGGAAACAATCTTCATGAATTGTCTCTCTCTTAACTCTCTGGCTACCGGCCCAAAGATACGAGTTCCTCTTGGAGTCTTGTCATCTTTGATAATTACTGCTGCATTTTCATCAAACTTGATATAGGAACCATCTTTTCTGCGGGCGCCTTTCACAGTACGAACCACAACAGCTTTCACTACGTCGCCCTTCTTTACAACGCCACCTGGTGTTGCATCTTTGACAGTAGCAACGATAATATCGCCTATATTCGCATATCTTCTTGTAGATCCACCCATAACACGGATACAAAGTAATTCTTTCGCTCCAGTATTATCGGCAACCTTCAGTCTCGTTTCCTGCTGAATCATGCCTGATACTCCTTCCTGTTTTCACTTTCTTAACTTTCCGTACAGATTTACGGGAAACTCGGACTTTGCTTAGTAAGTTTCCTTTTGCATCTGGATTTACGGGAAACCTGGACTCCGCTTCGCTACGTTTGAGTAGCGCAAAATTACGGCAAAGCCGGAATTTTGCTTTATTTTGCTTTCTCGATAATCTCCACAAGTCTCCATCTCTTGTCCTTGGACAGAGGTCTTGTCTCCATAACTTTTACAGTATCGCCAATGCCGCACTCATTCTTCTCGTCATGTGCTTTTAACTTGTAGGTCTTCTTTACAATCTTGCCGTATAAAGGATGCTTAACGTGGTCTTCGATTGCAACAACGATAGTTTTATCCATCTTGTCGCTTACGACTTTGCCCGTACGTGTCTTTCTTAAATTTCTTTCCACGACTATCTGTCTCCTCTCTTTTTTCGCAGTGCCTTAACCTGCCCTTCCATCAAGCCATCTTGGATTTCTGTGTAATAACAGTCTGAATCCGCGCAATGTTCTTGCGGACTTCCTTAATCCTGCTGGTATTGTCCAGCTGATTGGTTGCATTCTGAAATCTCAAGTTAAACAGTTCTTTCTTTGCTGCTACCAACTCTTCGTTTAACTCTGCAGCTGTCTTTGCTTTCAATCCCTCTACGTACTTATTCGTTTTCACTGTTATCACCGCCTTCTAAATCTGCCTTAGCAGCAATCTTACATTTACATGGTAACTTGTGCATAGCAAGACGTAAAGCTTCACGGGCTGTTTCTTCCGGCACGCCGGCAATCTCAAACAGAACGCGGCCTGGTTTAACCACCGCTACCCAATACTCCAAAGCACCTTTACCAGAACCCATACGGGTTTCTGCTGGTTTTGCAGTAACTGGTTTGTCTGGGAAAATCTTAATCCAAACCTTACCGCCACGCTTAATATAACGGGTCATGGCAACACGGGCTGCCTCAATCTGGTTAGATTTTATCCAGCATGGCTCTGTAGCCACCAAACCATATTCACCATTGGAAATTGTATTGCCCCTCAAGGCCTTTCCAGCCATAGAACCACGGAACTGTTTACGACGTTTTACTCTTTTAGGCATTAACATTATTTATCGCTCCCTTCCTTGTTTCCCTTAGCAGGAAGTACCTCGCCTTTGTAGATCCACACCTTAACGCCAACTTTGCCGTAGGTAGTATCTGCTTCAGCGAAACCATAATCAATATCTGCTCTTAATGTCTGTAACGGAATTGTGCCTTCACTGTAGAACTCAGTACGAGCCATATCAGCACCGCCAAGACGTCCTGCGCAAGCGGTCTTAATGCCCTTTACGCCAGCCTTCATGGAACGGCCCATGGTAGACTTCATTGCACGGCGGAAGGAAACACGATTCTCCAGCTGCTGGGCAATGCTCTCTGCCACCAACTGTGCATCACGTTCCGGTCTCTTGATCTCTTTAATATCTACAAAAAGTTTTTTGTCTGTCAGCTTCTGAACTTCTGCCTTCAATTTCTCAATCTCTGCGCCGCCTTTACCGATGACAACACCTGGCTTTGCAGTATAAACGGTTACCTTCACCCTGTCAGACGCTCTCTCGATCTCGATCTTGGAGATACCAGAGTTGAACAGCCTCTTTTTCAGGAATTTACGAATCTTGTAATCTTCAACCAGGTTATCTGCAAAATCTGCATCTGCATACCATCTGGAATCCCAGCCTTTAATAACACCGACTCTTAAGCCATGTGGATTAACTTTCTGTCCCATATTTGCCTCCTATCTCTCATTCAGCACGATTGTAATGTGGCTCATTCTCTTCTCGATTCTGTAAGCCCTGCCCTGTGCCCTTGGTTTTACTCTCTTCATGGTCGGTCCCTTGTTAGCAAAACACTCTTCAATATACAGAGCTTCTCTGCTCATATTGTTATTGTTTTCTGCATTCGCGATTGCGGACTCCAACAATTTCTTGATCAATGTAGAAGCATATCTAGGACTGTAAGTTAAAATACCAAGTGCCGTCTGCACATCCTTGCCTCTGATGGCATCTAATACAAAACACGCTTTCTGAACAGATACTCTTGCGTAGGACAGCTTTGCGGATGGCCTGGTATCTTTCTTAGCATTTCTTTCTCTCTTTATCTGACTTCTATGTCCCTTAGCCATTAGAATAACCTCCTTTCAAATTCTGACGATTAACGTTTGGTCTTCTTCTCGTCTTTACCATGGCCTCTGTAGGTTCTGGTTGCAACGAACTCGCCTAGCTTGTGTCCAACCATGTCCTCCGTAATATATACCGGAACATGCTTTCTGCCGTCATGAACTGCGATTGTATGTCCAACCATCTGCGGGAAAATGGTAGAACGGCGGGACCAGGTCTTAATCACCTGTTTCTGTCCGGCTGCGTTCATAGCATCTACTTTTTTCAGTAAATGTGCATCTGCAAATGGTCCTTTTTTAAGTGAACGTCCCATATGGTTTTTCCTCCTTCAACTATTTAATGGTCTTACCATCACGTCTTCTTACGATCAACTTGTTAGACTGCTTGTTCTTCTTCCTGGTCTTCAGACCCAGAGCAGGCTTACCCCAAGGAGTGCTTGGACCTGGACGACCGATACCAGTCTTGCCTTCACCACCACCATGCGGATGGTCGTTGGGGTTCATAACAGAACCGCGAACCGTAGGACGGATGCCCATATGACGTTTTCTACCGGCTTTACCAATGTTAATCAGGTTGTGCTCTGCGTTTCCAACTACACCGATGGTTGCACGGCATACGATGGGAACCATTCTCATCTCACCTGAAGGAAGTCTCAAGGTTGCATATTTGCCTTCTTTTGCCATCAACTGAGCTGCATTTCCTGCAGAACGCACCAGCTGGCCGCCCTTACCTGGATACAACTCAATGTTGTGGATCTGTGCACCAACCGGAATCTCGCTTAACGGAAGACAGTTACCTACTTTTGCTTCTGCATGAGGACCACTCATGACTTTCATACCGTCTGTCAAGCCTGCCGGTGCCAGAATATAGGATTTCTCGCCATCTGCGTAGCAGATCAAAGCGATATTAGCTGTTCTGTTGGGATCATACTCGATTCCGATTACGGTTGCTGGGATTCCATCTTTCTTGTTTCTCTTGAAATCAATGAGCCTATATTTTCTTCTGTTACCGCCGCCGCGGTGTCTTACTGTAATTTTTCCCTGATTGTTACGACCAGCGTTTTTCTTCAAAGAAACCACCAGAGATTTCTCTGGAGTGGATTTCGTAATCTCGCTGAAGTCGGAACCAGACATATGCCTTCTGGAAGGTGTATATGGGTTATATGTTTTAATTCCCATGTGAAATAACTCCTTTCATCACGTTCTTACGCCTTGCGTTCAATCTTTTGCAACGCGCCCGCGTGTTTCTTTTTATCACGGCACAGTATAGGTTTTTATTTATCACTGAAGCCGTATAATTTTATATCTGAGTTCTTCTCTCCCTGATCAAAGAACGGCTTTCTCACTAAACTCGAAGAGAGTCCCGTTAAGTGTTCAATGCCTACAGGCCGGAGAATACCTCGATCTCCTTGCTGTCTTCTGTCAGCTTTACAATTGCCTTTTTGGTCTTAGCTGTCTTGCCTACAACCATGCCCCTTCTTTTCTTCTTGCCGGGAATGTTCAGTGTGTTGACTTTCTCTACCTTGGTTCCCGGAAACATCTTCTCCACAGCCTCTTTTACCTGAGTTTTGTTTGCCTCGGGATGCACCAGAAACGTATATTTCTTCTCGCTCATTGCGTTCATGCTTTTCTCACTGACCACCGGTTTCAGAATCACATCATAATATTGAATGCTAGCCATTATGCATACACCTCCTCGATACTTGCAACAGCTGCCTTGGTAGCCACTACCGTATTGTATTTTAAGATGTCATATACATTGATGGTATTGACATACGCCGTCTTAACAGTGGGAATATTTCTTGCGGAGATCACTGCATTGCTGTCTTCCTTATCCAGCACAACCAGTGCCTTGGATACCTTCAGGCTGTCCATCACTGCTTTGAATTTCTTGGTTTTGATCTCATCAAACTTCAGTTCATCAACCACAATGAATTTATTCTCATTGACTCTGCTGGTCAAAGCGCCTTTTAATGCTGCTCTCTTCTCTTTCTTGTTCAGTTTGATGGTATAATCTCTTGGAGTCGGGGCAAATACAACACCACCGCCGGTCCACTGGGGAGCTCTGGTTGAACCCTGTCTTGCATGACCGGTTCCTTTCTGTCTCCATGGCTTTCTACCGCCGCCGGACACTTCCGAACGGGTCTTTGCTTTCTGCGTTCCCTGACGCTTGTTGGCCAGATGCGCAACCACCGCCATGTGTATCAGATGCTCATTGACCTTTGCACCAAATACTGCATCGCTCAGTTCTAACGTGCCAACTTCATTACCTTCCATATTATAAACAGATACGTTTGCCATTTGTGTTGTCCTCCTTTCCTATAAAAGCATTAAACTGCTTTTACTGTTTCTTTCAGTGTTACTAAGGCTTTCTTCGGCCCTGGCACAGCACCTTTTACCAAGATCAGATTGTTCTCTGCATCGATCTGAACGATCTCAAGATTCTGGATGGTAACCTGCTTGCTTCCCATGTGGCCTGGCATTCCTTTTCCCTTAAATACACGGCTGGGGTCGGAACATGCACCATTGGAACCCTGATGGCGATGGAACTTAGAACCATGAGCCATAGGTCCTCTGGACTGTCCAAGTCTCTTAATAGCACCCTGGAAACCTTTACCTTTGGAGATTGCTGTTGCATCAATCTTGTCGCCTGCGGCGAAGATATCTGCCTTGATTTCATCTTTTACAGAATATTCTTCTGCGTTGTCGAACCGAAACTCACGGATGAATCTCTTGTAAGAAACACCAGCTTTGTCAAAATGACCCTTTAATGGCTTATTGACCAGTTTATCTCTCTTGTCAACAAAACCAACCTGCACTGCCTTGTAGCCGTCATTCTCTATGGTCTTAACCTGGGTCACAACACAGGGACCTGCCTGAAGAACGGTTACCGGAGTCAACACTCCTTCGTCGTTGAAAATCTGAGTCATTCCAACTTTCGTAGCTAAAATTGCTTTCTTCATTACTTTTACCTCCTGTTATTAATCTACAGCGGAACGCATCCTGCGTTCATCCTAGAACAGGCATATACAAAGTATTCTTTCTATATTAACCCTTCTGGATTTCGAAACTTACAGGCTTTCGCCCTGGCCGCTGTCTCTGCGGCTTCCTCCCACCGATTTACTTCGCCTTCATCTTAATGTCGATGAATACACCGGCCGGCATTTCTAACCTGGACAGCGCTTCTACTGTCTTCTGGTTGGGAGTTGTGATATCAATCAATCTCTTGTGAGTTCTCTGCTCAAACTGCTCTCTGGAATCCTTATACTTGTGAACAGCTCTTAAGATCGTGACTATCTCTTTCTTGGTAGGCAGCGGCACCGGCCCACTCACCTGTGATCCTGTCCTTTTTACAGTCTCGATGATCTTTGCAGCAGACTGATCGATCAACTGATGATCATATGCCTTCAATGTGATTCTCATTACCTGACTTGCCATAAAAAAAGTCGCCTCCTTTTCGCACTTGTTAATCGAAGTACGACAAGCGGTGACTGTACACGTTTCCGGGTGTGTCATAAAACCTTATCCCTATCGCCACACCATTCCTACATCTAAGTCTATGCAGAATATCTGTTTGTACAGTGACTTGTCGCCAGTTTCCTAACTTGACATTCGCTCCACGGAAAAACCTGTCTCTCTATAGACAGCAACCTCACGCTTCACAGCTATCATGCCACAGCGTTGCTAGTGTATCATGATTTTTAAGGAATTGCAAGAGGTTTTTTCCTTTTTTAATAAGAAATTTTTATATCCAGGGACTATTCATGGGCATTAAAAAGAAGGGACTAAATCAGTCCCCCCTTATTCTCTCCATACCGGCTCTTCAGCAGGCTTTCCGTAGCTGGCACCAGATACACTTTCATCATTTACTTTCACAAGAACCCCTTGGCTGTTGGTGGTGTACTTAGTTCCGTCGGTATCCTTTACACCGGAGGTACTTTTGGTGACTTTCCCTGATGTGTTGACTAAGTATGTCTGGCCTCCTGGAATACTGATTGCCTGATAGCGGGTGCCTACATCCGCTCTCTGTTGTTTGCCCATATAATAAAGATATCCGTCTTTCACACCGGTATATCCTCTGCCATTGGTCTGGAAATAGAAGTTTGACGTATTGCCGTCTTCTTCATGGATGGTTGTCTTTCCGGTTTTGGCTGTACGGCTTCCCTCATCAAAATAGTAAGCTGTGGCTTCTGTCTTATTGTTGTTAAGGTAAACTTTCTGAAGACCATATACCGGATTCCCAGCGGAATTAAAAAGATAAGTCTTGTTGCTTATTCTCACCAGATCAGAAACCGTAGCCTCTCCGTCTTCCGGACCACATTTTGGTACGCCTTTACTGGAAAAATAGTACCAGTCTACCTCGTCACTGCCACCGCTAAACCCTCTTGGTGCCTCTTCTGAATACCACCCAGTCACTGCCTTTCCGTCTTTTCCATAATAACGGTATCCTTCGATTGTGTCACTGCCTCCTACATTCACCCATCCGGTCTGCATCGCTCCGTTCATATTAAAGCAGTAATACGTTCCGTCGATCCTCTTCTCTCCATAGCCATTGTTGGTCTCTGAAGGAATATATTTCTGGCCGCTGGAATTAAAGTAATACCATTTTCTGCCCTCGTCATCATCGAAGGGATCGTTCTCCTCTTCTTCCCCTTCCGGTGGATAAAGCTTGTTCCAGCCTGTGGCTGCCGCACCACTGCTTCCCATATAGTACATATTGTTCTCAATCCAACCGGTCTGCATGTTTCCGTCACCATCAAAATGATACCATCGGTTGTCGATTTTCTTCCATGCATCCACCACGGCCTTGCCATTATCATTAAAGTAATACCAGTTGGTTCCTTCTCCTTTTCCGCCATTCTCAAAGCTAAGCTGGAGCCACTTTCCAGATACCATGATACCGTTGGCATCTACATAGTAGATGTCATCCACCCAGCAGCTAACCGCCATCTGGCCGTATTCATTCAGATAACGCCATTGGTTGTCTGCTCCTTTTTTCCATTCATTGGTCACAAATGACCCGTTCGAGTCATAATATACCCACCTTCCATTCTCTGTTGCCCATCCGGCTGCCGCCAAGGATACAATCCCGTTTCCTACTGTCAGGGCGGCCGACAATGACAAGATTATCAGACCCCTTTTTCTCATATTACACGCTCTCCTTCACTATCATCCTTAATTGTTCATCCATTTTATACAATTTCTGGTTTCTATTGTATCAAGGTATCGGTTTTTATTCAATCAAAAATATCTTTCAATTCTATTACGATATCTGTCGATTCTCGAACGAAGCATCAAGCACATAGAACTCTGCCATTTCCACAAAGGGGATATTCACTTATTCTTGACTCCCCACCTCTTCTTAAGTATAATCGGTACAGAAAATGTTCCGGGCTGTAAGGGTTCCGGAACATGAGGAATATGTATATCTATTACAGTTGGGAAAGGCTGGTATCTATATGTGGGTTGCAGACGGTTGGAAGGATTATGAAGTGATTGACTGTTCAAAGGGAGAAAAGCTGGAACGCTGGGGAGATTATCTTTTAATCCGTCCGGATCCGCAGGTAATCTGGGATTCTCCAAGGCAACACAAGGGCTGGAAGCGCCCTAACGGTCATTACCACCGCAGCGCGAAAGGCGGAGGAGAGTGGGAGTTTTTCAACCTTCCAAACCAGTGGGATATTGGATACAAAGGCCTTACGTTCCATTTAAAGCCTTTCAGTTTCAAGCACACCGGCCTGTTTCCAGAACAGGCTGCCAACTGGGACTGGTTTGGCGGGAAGATCCGCCAAGCAGGACGACCCATTAAAGTCCTGAATCTGTTTGCCTATACCGGAGGAGCCACTCTGGCCGCCGCTCTGGCAGGTGCCAGCGTCACCCATGTGGACGCATCCAAAGGCATGGTGGGATGGGCCAAGGAAAATGCAAAATCCAGCGGCCTGGAAAACGCCCCCATTCGCTGGATTGTGGATGATTGTGTAAAGTTTGTAGAACGGGAAATCCGCCGGGGTAACCATTATGATGGAATCATTATGGATCCTCCCTCCTACGGAAGAGGCCCCAAAGGCGAAATCTGGAAAATCGAGGATTCCCTCCACTCCTTTGTCAAGCTTTGTGCTAAACTTTTGTCCAAGGAGCCTTTATTTTTCCTGATCAACTCCTACACCACCGGGCTGGCCCCCTCTGTTTTGTCTTATATGCTGTCCCTGGAGGTATGCCATGCCTATGGCGGAACGGTACATTCTCAGGAAATCGGCCTTCCTGTGTCCGGATGCGGATTGATTCTGCCCTGCGGCTCCTCCGGCCGGTGGAGCGCAGACGACGACATTCCAGGCCATAATTAGTTACGCCAATACAGAAAAAATCTCAGGCAGTTCATGTATAATATAGGTAGGAATTGCTTCTTTCGGCTCTGCCTGCTGGTCTCTTGTAAACCAGCAGGTATCCATGCCAGCATCCATTCCACCCTTGATATCCGAAGTTAAGGAGTCGCCGATTACCAGCGTATCGCTTGCCTGAAAATCCACAATATGTTCCTTCACATAGTCAAAAAATTCTTTTGACGGTTTATTGGCTCCAATCCGCTCCGAGATAAAGAAATCCTGAAAATACGGAACCAGATTTGCATGTTTCATACGGAATTCCTGGGTCTCTTCCATTCCATTGGTAATCACATACAGCCTGTATGATTTTTGCAGTTCCTTCAGTACCTGGTGCACATACGGAATCTGCTGAATTCCTCGGTTCAGATAACGGCGGTATACGGTTTCCCACTGCTGCCCGTCCACCTCCCGTCCATAATGCCGCATCAAGATAGCAAAACGATTATTTACAACCTCTTCGATCGTAAGTTCTCTTCTCTCCAGCCTCCTCCACAATTCCGTATTCAGCTTTTTATACGTCTGATAACACTCTTCCGTATATCGCTCCCCCAATTCCAATATCATAGAACGGAATGATTCCGCCTCGTTGGCATCAAAGTCCAAAAGTGTATTATCCACATCAAACAATAGCGTTGTATATTTCATGGCATCTCCTGTCAGGCATTTTCTTACAGCTGTCAAGCAATCAACAGTAAGTCCGGTATCCCTTATCCCTGTGACTGCTTAATCAGGCTTAATGTTGCCGCGTCTTCTGGTAAATTATACCATATATGGTGTGTAAACACATTACATT
>CANDZL010000041.1:0-32566 GCA_947425205.1 uncultured Hungatella sp.
ATGTATTCCATATTGCCTTTATATTCCCTGCACAATCTACACTTACATACTTCAAATACCTTATAGCAATTTCCCTTGTTAGATCTTTACAGCGTAAAACCTCTATATCTCCCATTTCTTTCTTCATTTCCTCCAAAACTTTCTTGTCTAACTCTTGAACTGCTATTTTACGCATTAAGCATCCCTTTCCTTTTTTATTTCTCTCACACATATAATATAAATATGTCCTCCCGCTAGTTGATACCGATTTCTCCACCAAATAACTGCCACACTCCTTACACACTGCAATTCCAACCAAAGCACTTATTTCCATACGTTTTCCAACCACTCTTGTATTTAGCGTCAACATTCGTCTTGCTATTTCTAATTCTTCCTTAGCTATAGCACTGTACCTCTCATTTCCATAAATTGGATCAGACAATATCTTTCTTATTTCTGCCAAAGACCACCCTACGATCTTATCTTTCTTATATTTGGCCGGATACTCAATCCCTTGAGATTCTATAACATTCTTGATCTGCCCCAGACTCATTCCATCAAGGCATAAACTAAACATCAATTTCACTGATTCCATTTTTTCACTATCCATTACCACTACATCATACTTTTCATGTCTCATAAATCCATATGGGATTTTTTCTGTAATTTTTCCACTCATATAAACTTTCTCCATTGATAAAATATCCATACTTTCAGTTTAAACATTGTCTAAAACTATCTATAGAGCATTAAAAAAGCAGGCTAATGAATTTTTTTCATCCATCATCCTGCTCATAAAGCCAATTAACTAATTAATTTTTTACTTTCCCCTCTATTTCTCAAATAACCCCCATCACTCCTCCAACCCAATAAATCACGCCCAACACCCAACTGCTCAAAATTCCATACAAAATCACCGGCCCGGCAATTGTGAATATTTTGCAGCCTATTCCGAAAATTTGACCCTCCGAGTGTGTCAATATAGGCACAAAAAAATTTTATGGAAAAGTCATTATTTTACAGTCTTATTTTATTTATTTTCAGATTTTATTTATAATATTATTATGTTTTTATTTAATATAGTATTATATTGACATTTTTTATTTATTTTGATTTTAACCAACAATTATACTAAAATTCTTCTGGAATACCCCAAACATGATTATATAGAGCTCTCAAACAGCCCATACTCCCCCATGTCCAAAATTCTTTTTACCTTCATCGACTAATTTCTTGACACACGTATATAAAAAGCAAGATGATAAATTTTGCTATACCACCTTGCCCTCCTTGTTACTTGGTTACTCTAACACTTCCACCTGATACTGCTCTGCTATCTGCTTTACTTTATCCGCCGGCTCTTTTGTCTTTACTGCGGTCTGTTGAATACTTTTCGTCTCCAGCAAGGTCCGATATATCAAAATCCCTCTTTCCACACCTCTATCCTCTATCACCTGGCTATACGAACACATTCCTGACCTCCTCTCCAATTTTTTCTGGTATATCGTTCTTCCAAATTTAGATTAGAAAAAATCTGTATACAAATAGTGGCGATTTATATGCCTTCTTAAGAGGTATATCTTATCAACTACCCATCAACTAAAATTATGCCCAGTATGGAATATATCGTCTTAGTTTAGGAGCGGCACTTTCATCCGCTAACTTTATTAGTCCAGAGTCTACCGTATCTTTGATAATTCGCGATATTATCGCCTTATTTTTTGCCTCTACACCGAATCTCTCCCTTAACACAGCATTTGCCACCGGAATTTCATTTACATAGTAATAACAAGTCGCCAGATAGCAAGTACGGATTTTATCCTCTTTCGTCCACTCATTTAGATTCGCATACCAATATAATTTGGTCCTGGCAAAATCATCTCCCGTTTCAACCTTAGGAGCTGGTATCTTCAAAGCACTCATCCCCTCTTCCATGCGGTCAAATCCACTGCCCCGTTCCTCGCAAATATGAATCATCCTTAAAAAGGAAGCCATAGCTTCATTTCTGGAATGTGGAGCCGTATCAATAATTCGATTCACATCCACCAACAAACATCCTGGATTAGACGCCTCTACCCTGACATCGAAAATCTCCATCATTGGCCCAGCTCCACGCATTGTCAGATCCTGATGAATAATCATATTTCCAAGCATTTCACGAACCGCTTTTTCCGGAAACATTCTGTGTATCTGGCGAAGTCCAATATGAATCTCTTCTTCCTGCGGAATAAGGGTGTCTATATATCTGCAAATTTCATCAAAACAAATCGCATATCCCTGTGTAAAAACCTGTTCACGAATCGCTTTTGTCCTGCCAGTTCCTTTATACTGAATCACACGAACTGCTTTCCTTTTTAAATGAGAAAATTTGTTCAAGTCCTTCGCAAACAGCAATGCCCCCATATTGGTAATTGCATATTGTCCGTTATCCATCTCACGAATGAATTCCTCATCCTTCATGTTATGCATCATACTGCTTCGATTACTGGGTAATGGAAGCTTCATTAACGTATAATAAGCAGCACAATCCAGCAATTGTGTTACCTCTTCTTCTGTTACATTCTCTATAGCAGTTCGCATCTCATATGGTATTGTCTCAAATGACTGCCATAACGCCCGTTCTTTCTCTGGAAAATCCTTTAACTTTTTCTTATAAGAACCAATCCTGATATATTCCTCTCCCGCAAATGCTGTAGGTTTAACCGAAGCCATAGGAATTTCCAGAACAACTACCCTTTTATCCTTCACCTCTGCTTCGATAAACTGAATATTCAATCTGGGATTACTTAAGCCTACAAGCCAGTTCTCCAATTCCTGATTTCCCTTCTTCGCCGCTGTAGGGCAAAAATCCATTCCTGAAATCTCATGTGTTGTATCATCAATCCCCCATAAAAGATATCCTTTCTCTCTTCGTTCCAGAGCAGCAGAATTACTTATGGCGGAAATATATTCTCCTATCATCTGGGGGTCTGTATTATTGCTTTTGTATTCCAACCATTCTGTTTCTGCCGGCAGCCTTCTCAATCGTTCTATCAGACTAATGTAATAATCCTGCTGTCCTGTGATCATATTACCTCCTTGCGCTTTTTATCCCAAGAATAATAACTCATGCATATAATAATCATGATAGTAAAACTAAATAGCATATAATACGGTATTAGCTTGCATTTTTTATGATATAGTCTTTAGTTCCTTTACATATTTGGCGTTCACTTGCTCAAATAGAGCGAACTCTCTCAAGTAATTCTCTGAAGTAGTCTTTCCCAAATACTGCCTTTCCCTACTTAAGCCTATCGTCTACGTTTTTCTGTCAATCGCACCATATGGAGTGGTTATTTCCATTTTGGAAACAACCACTTGTTCCTTTAGCCAAGCGTTTTTCACACTATACTTACTTCCTAAGTCATCACAATATTATAAAATTCCAATAATTCTGCCCACTTTCATTCTATACGAAATCTATTTCTAAAAGTTCACGCAATTCAATCCCACGTCCGCTTAACTTGTACTTCAGTAACTTACTAATACGGTCATCACAGGTAATGAAAAATAACTGCTCCATGGTTGCTTTTGACGTCATTTGATACTTAAGTAAATCCATAAACGCAAGCATATTTACATCATCCATACATGCAGTCAGGTCATCGATAAAAAACACCTTCATCTTTTCACGATCATTCCTTGCATTGATACCCGCAAAAAAGTGAGCTAGCATAAAGACACTAATCTGACCATTACTTAAAACATTAACAATATTCTTACCCATATCATCGACTAATGAGATTCCCTCATTTTCCTGGACAATGTTGATTCCCTCACTAGAATTTAATCTTATCAGCTTATTATAGAACTTGCTAAGAGCCGGACCTACTTTTTCATACTCGTCTTTCGAAAGCTTCTCTACAACATCTCTGATATTGTTTGCTCTCTGAGATGCAATATCTTTCAACTTCTGAAGTTTTTCTATCTCTGCATCAAGTTTCTGATTCTTCTTATTCTCCTCCTCCAGTTTCTGATTCAGGTCAGATAACGTCTGATTCGCAAGAATACTGTCGATAGCATTGAGCTTTGACACAAGTAAATCATAAGAGAAATCCGAAACATCAAAAGATTTGGTAATAAGACTTTTTACCTTTGCAAATATCTGTTGCACCGTCTCACTTTCAAACTGGTAACCTAAAACCATCAAAATCTGCTGATAAGACTCTTTTATTTCCTGCTCTTTGGATTCCTCTAAAAGTCCATTCTCTACATCAGCCAGTAATTTCCCCACATCTTCCGCGGTCAATTCTTCTACATTGATTGCTTTTTGGATTTTCTGTAATTTCTTAACCTCATCAAAATATGGCTGTATCTCATCCCTCAGAGTTTTCAAGTCATTAATCTTATTCTGTAATGTTTCCTTTTCTTTCTCCACTACAGTTTTTATGCGATTAATGAGATTCTGATAAAGCTTTTCAATCTCTGTCTGTAGCAAGGTTTTATCTACTTCTTTTACCTTTGCAGTTTCCCCGTTCTGCCTGATATACTCATCGGCTTCCTTAAGGATTAAATCTTCCTCCACGGTAGAAAATGACTCTGAACCACAAACCGGACATCGAACAATACCATTCTCTTTGAAAACAGCATCTCTATATTCAATCACCACTTGTTTATTCGCAGAAAGAGAAGATAACAGCTTCAGCATCTTATTATTCTTGGAAAGCAACTCAATCTCGTCAGAAAGAGCCTTCACCCTTTTCTCTTTCTCTTTAATTTCCCTCTTATCCACATCAAAATCAGATTGCGTAAAGCCATTAGTTTCTAAAGCAATCACTGATTCCCCATCCTGAAAAATTGTATTCCTCAAAAGAGATAGCCCCTCCAATTTTCTAAGCTTCGTTTCAAGAATTGTAATTGCATCTGTATTCTTGAAAAATCCAGCTTCCACTGCACATCGAATATTCTCTTCCTTCATCTCCCAGTAAGAAGCAATTTTTTTGATAACAGACTGCTGGTTTTTCAAAGCTTCATTTTCTACAAGTTTATAAATTTCTTCTTTTGCCACCTGGTAACCACAATTTTCCACTTCTGTTTTCTGTGTAGTTAACTCATCTTTATTAAGACCAGCAATCTCCGTCTTCTCACCCGGATAAAAAGAAATCAAGGGATACGAAACCTGCTTTGCATCCTCACGAGCTTTCGCCAACTGTTTTTTATGGTCCTCAATTACCTCCTGCGGTATCTTCTGTTTCGTCATATCCTCAATATAGCGATCCACATCCTCAGCAAAAAGATCCAGATTCTCCGCAACCTGCTTCTGCCCATCATAATTCGTGATGAACTCACCGAAGAAATCATTTAAGTCCTTTCTTTTTTTGCTTTGTACATTAAATGACTTCTGAACATCACAAAAATGAAAATTATAGAAACTATCTCCTACATATTCCCGGATAAATGCTTTCGCTATTTCTTCACTTTCATCGATTGTAACCTTAGATGACCCTGGATTTAATTCGTCCTTTGTCTGCTCTCTGCAAAGAATGATCTCTTTTTCTCCATCAAATAGCCAGAGAACTACCTTGACCTTCGTTTTCACTCCAGCGTCCCGGTTCTTTAGGATGCCATCGGTATTCATCTTGCGATCAATATCATTGGTACTTCTGGTATCAAAAGCAGTTTTTAATCTTCCAATATTGCCAGTCAGACACCATTCAATCGCATCGATCGTTGTCGTCTTACCAATTCCATTTGCGGCTGAAAGAAGTACAACCGATTTATCATTGAAATCAATGATTTTATCGCGAAATCCTCTAAAATTTATCATTCTTATCTTACGAATTATCATCTTTTCAGCCACCCCTTAATCATTTCGTAATCCTGTTCTCCAAAAGACTTATGCGATACACCCTCTTTTTTATTTCTGTTCACTCGTTTCCTCTTTTTTTGCATTAGCGCTAAAAGTTCCTCATCTTCGGGAAGCAACTGGCTCAATCGCTTCATCTGCTCCACATCCGGCGCAAATGCATCTGTTGGAATCATATGGAACGGTAATTCAATCACCTCATCATCATCAATTACAATCCTATCCCTATCTGTCATATCGCCCTTAATGATGATCTTTCTTGACATTAACAGATTACCCTCTCGGCTCCTATCCGGAGTCCCTTTGGAATAAACAATCAACTGCACAATATTATACTTTAACTTATGAATCGCTTTTGATTTGCCATTCATAATCGTAAACACACGAATTCGATCATCCCAAGCATCACATAAAGAATCTATCCCCGTCAAGTCTCCATCCAGAAGAAAAAACAATTCATCTCTTTGAACGCTGATAAAAATACTTAATAACTCTTCCGGTTTCTGATCTAAATCAAAAATATCCTCCAGATTAATTTCATATTGACAAGCAATATCTCCAACAAGGAGATCTTTATAGCCACTTTTCTTAAACTCTTCCTGTAAAATCATAACTACGTTTCCTCTTTTGCACATTTCACAGAAAAAATGCAACTGCTGCAATCTTCCTGTTTGCTCCACTCATCCTCATCAATTCCGATACAATCCATACACTCAATATAAAAACTATCTTCACCAAGATCTGCAACCGTAGGATTCTCATTTACGTTCGCCGTACTATAGCTATAATAATTTTTACCTCTCATAATTTTGCTATTCTCAAAGAACCATTTTCCAGGTCTTGGCGACACACGCACCATACGTTCCACAATCTTTCGCTTTACACCCTTAAAATTTCCACCTGTCCGAGGGAGAATCACGCTATGGTTTACATATTCATCTTCAGGAAAGTTCAGAGAAACATAATCAGTTACTGAAGAATCGATGTAAAACAACGGATCAAATATCTCCAAATGAGCAGAAATCTCTGTCTCATTATTCACCTTCTTCTGACAGATGTTTAACATAATCTTCCACAGATACTCCAGAAAAACAAGAAAACCCTGTTTGCATTCAGCAACATAGAGCAGTCTATCATCTACAGAAATTCCTCTGTAGCCAGCAATCTTGCTGGCATCGTCCATGCTGTATGTATTCAGCAACTGATATTGGCCATCCGCAGTCTTACCAATTTCATTTATCCATCGCACCGTATTCTGGCAAATCATATTCAACATGTGTGTCTGTATATCTGAAAGATCATTACTATTTATAATCTCCCCATACTCTTCACAAACAATGCCTGCCAAATAACTCACAATTGTCTGTTCCGTCTTTGTCTTGACAGATTTCGTCATATAATGATCAAATTCCTTTTTATCCACTCGCAGCTGATCAAAAACAGGATTAACTAACGTATAACGTCGTTGTATATACGAAATCGAAAGACCTAGCAATATCAACTGCCAATGCTCCTCATCTCCACCTTTATCTGGATTCGGATACGACCTGGCCAATACTTCCATCAATTCCTTTTTGTACTGATTGATATCCTGTTGATGAGCAACATTAAATCTTGCATTAAACTTTTTTAGGGACTCCTCTGAGGCCATTGCTGCAAAAAGATTTTTCTTCTGTTCCTCTTTCTTATTAGTTAAATAAACATTTGCTTTCAGCCAAGCAGCTGAATCTTCTATATTTGGATAAGTTACTGACTTTGGAAGCACGTTTTCAGACCCTATGTGTACTTTCATTTCATCAAGTGTTGGTTTCTCAACTTTTGAATTTCTATAAATATAAAGACTCGGTTTTGCTTTCAAAGTACTCCGAAGCATCTGCAGACGGAGATACTGATAGTAAAGATCGGTCGAAATTTCCTTCATACTTGGATATGTCTTTGGATAATACTTTACCTGAATAAACTCAAATGTGCCATCCTCAAAAAACACGTCCACATCTTCCAGATATTCTGAACAGACATACTCTACTTGATTTTGAAGGAGACACCTAATCGTAACATAATCCTGAAATAAAAATCCCCTGATCTTATCTGTGGCATCTCTATTCTTATCCCCCTCATACATGACTGATAATTTATCTACTTCTGTATTCGTTAGCACACTCACGAATCCTCTCCCTTCTACATCACCACATTGATATTTATTGTATCTATAACTTTCCTAATCTCCATTCACATGGTCAAATCAGTGAATATCTCAACCACACTTCTCCGATCAGTAAATGGTGATTCCCAAAGAACGGAAAAGTTTTTCACCAGTGGTATAAGATTCAACAGTATCAATATTGATTATCTCTCTTAACACTCATAAAGGGAATAATTTTTTCCTTCTGTTTAAGAATTCCCGTCCTTGAACACATAAAATTTTCTAAATCTTCCTGAGATAATATAATTCCGTAGGAAGCGAAATCCCACAAAAGTTCATCAACTGTCATATACCCCTGTCAATCAACAGATCAATCGCTCCCTGAAAAATAGTTTCTCCCATTTGTCCAGGCACATCCCCAGGCTCTTTTGTACGCCATCCGTTTTTTGAAACAATTCACATCATATACGGAATTGCCTTGTACACCCAGAGTCCATCCAGCTGACGATCTCCTGTTCCAATTTCACCCCTGCCTCCAGCATATAGTCCATAATCTCACCATACCTGTCACTGCATGCCAACGCCTTTGCCTTTTGCCTGTCATGATCTGTCAATGGCTTTGTATATATCCCGTATTGTTTCAGCGTTTCCACATCCATATAAACTGGTTGAAAATCAATTCCTGTCCCTCTTCTTAAGTTTTCCATGATATAAAACCCATCCGGGTCAATATCACCGAAGTGATGCCATGTAAGCCCTGGATTTGTGTCATATATTTTCCGGATCAGTTTCTGTTTAGCAGAATTATGATAACCACTAAGAAAAATCATAAAGGTATTCTTTCTTTCCAGACGGTTAAATGAGGTCAGATTCTCTACGGTCATAACACGATTGTCCCGAATCCGGATTGATTCCAGGCGCTTTAAGGTTTCGGTGGATAAAGCCATGGGCATATACAAGTCAAACTGCAGCCTCTGCCCATTATCAAACACAAGCTCCCCGTTTCCTTTTAAGTACACATAAGACGGGTTAGCGTAAACACGATACTCCGCCAGAAGAACCCGTTCCATCTCCCTTTTATCCTCTTTGTCCTCCGTATTGGAAATTCCCAACAGCAGATCTTCAAAATCCCCATATTTCCTCAAAAGATTACAAATTCTGGAACGATATTTCTCCGCGAAAAGTTTACTGTCGCCAAGGACCGCAATCGATAATTCCCTTTCCAGAATATCCTCCTGATTCCTCAGGATAAACCTGCATAGCTTCAGAACATCTTTTGCTGTTTCCATTCCATAGAACGCATTTTTATTGCTCCTAAGCCTTCCCATCTGTTCTTCACAAAACCGATCCAATAAAGGGTCCACGCCAAGATAATCCCGATACATCTTTACCTGAATACTTGTTCGTGTATCTTTGTCCTGCCGGTTAAGGATCTTGTAGTAATCCTGCCATTTTTCAGGATTTGCCACCAGCTTCTCCATTGTCCCATTTCTCTGCTTTATGAAAATCAAACCCGCTTTCCTCAATTCCTCCATCTGATTCTCAAAATCACGAATCAGATCCAGGTCCGTATAATCAGAGTCATAGCTTTTAAATACTTTCCCCGGTGAGATTTGAAAATGCTGAGTAATCTTGTTTCGTCCCACATATGTCCTGCTGTTCTCGTATTGCGTAAGGAGAAGCTCCAGCACCTTTTTTTGATTCTCACTGAACATCTCCATTCTCTCTCACCAGCCCTTCCACCGCATGGGTATACCGTCCGGAAGTCACCAGGCTTACGGTTGACTCGATAAAACTCCCGATGCTGTTAATTTTTTCCGGCGGCGCCGCATAAAACACCTGGAAATGATTCTCCTCAAAATACTTTACCATCTGCTCAATCCGTTCCCTGGATAAAGCCGAAAATGCCTCATCAATAAACGCAAGTCTGGCACAGCAGACCTGACGCGGATAATATTGGATGAGACTGGCGGCTAAAATAATAAAATAGGGCGTCTGCTTTTCCCCATTACTTGCAGAACCCTGTTTCTTTGAAAGATCCGCAACAAATTCCTGTCCGCCCTGCCTGCTGACAATTTCCATATCATACACAAAATACTTGCGATAATCCGTATACTCCCTCTCATCCTCCTCGTCCAGAATCACACTCATAAACTCCTGAATATCATGTTCCATCTCCTCATCATCTCTTGCCGAATTCATATATACTTCCGGTGAATCCATATACTGTTCCAGTTTTCTGCAGATCCGAAAGAATACGCTGCGGTCCGCCTTTTCTCTCATTACAAACTTATACGTGTCACTGCCAAAGGGAATCTTCTTTAGCTCCCGGTTAATGATCTCAATCTCCCCCCTGGCTTCCCGGACCGTCTCATTAATCTCCGCCACAAAGTCATTCATAAATGCGCTTTCCAGCTTCTTTCCCTGCTCCTCCAGTCGATTATGGGCTTCTTCCATCTTAATATTAGCAATATTCCTATATTCCTCACGATAAAACCGAATATATCCTACTCCTCTCCTGTTAATATCAATCTCTGCCAGCTTACAATATTTAAGCTGTGCATCCTCCATCTGCCGGACGCACTCATTCACTTCCCCTTCCAGGTTGCGAACGGTTTTCCCTGTGATTGCTTTCCAGGTACCAGTCCTGCCTTTCAGCAGCCTCTCATACTCTTCCTCCATGGGACGCTTTAATTCCAAATGTTCCAGACATTGTCTGGAATATTCCTGATTCAGCCCATAAAGTTCCCCTGAAATCCGCTTCAAATCCTCGTTCTTTGTCTCCCGCTCTTTTTTGAAGGAACCGATTTCCTCAGAAATCACAGCTACTGCCCCCCGAAGCTTTTCGTACTCCTTTTTCGCATCCTGCTGTTCCTGCAAAACAGAAAGAAAATCCGGATTACTGCGAATTTTATCAATATCTTTTTGCAGCTTTTCTCTTCTGATCCCATCTTCATCCAAAATCCTTGCCGCCCCAAAATCATAATGGCTCACATCCCAGTCAATCTGGTTCAGCTCCCTTTGGTAACCTCTGACCATCTCCACCATCTTGAGATTTTGCCGAAGTTCTGCCTCCCTTTCTCCTTTTTCCGCCTCCGCTTTCTCAAGCCGAAGTCTGATAGAATCCCCGCCCAGGCAAAAATCCGTTTTTCCTGTTTCCATGTAAGTTACGGCGTAGCTTTTGGCAAGCATTCCATTTTTCATCAGACCACCCTTAGGATATTCATGCAGTTCCTTTAAATCTCTGCACAAATGAATCCCATTTAAAAGATAATTGGCATATCTCCGGGCATATACATTGGGGATCACCAACATCTCTGCCGCCGAACCTGGCGTGACAGATGTATCCGGCAATTTATCCGTAATCACGATATTTACTCCGTGGACTTCCCTCTGCTCCAGAATCTCCATGGCCTTATGGCAGTAAGCTCCATCCACAATCACATAAAATCGTTTTCTCCCCAGAAAGGTTTCAATGGCAGCCCTCCACTGGGCATCTTTCACTTCCTGCACCAGCTCTGCAAAGATTCTCACATCCGCATGGATTCCCTGCTTTTTAAGTTCCCCCTGAATCAGCCTTTTTGCGCGGATAATAGGTTCCGGAAATACCATCTGGTTTGATTTTAGTATCTTAATATTGTTTTCCAGTTCCTCAATTTCCGTATTCAACTCCTCCATACGATCTTCACAGTGAACCTCTTCCCTGCCAAAAATCCGGTTCTGCCCCTTCACTATCTCTGCAAATCCCAGAAAGACATCCACCTTTTTCCCCTGGTCATATCCCTTTTCCGCCAAATGGCACAAATACTGCCTGTCTTCTTTCTCAACCGTGACAAATTCTCCCAGCCATTTGAACAGCTCCTCTATACACATCTGCAGTTTCTTTACCGCAGCCAATTTTTCCTCATATCTTTTGATCTCTTCCTCCAGCTTTTCTCTCTGCTGTTCCAAAACCCGGATACTTTCCTGCATTCCCCGGAAAATATCATTATTCTCTGCCACCCGGTACCGTTCTCCAGCCTCCTCATATCTTTGATCCAGCTCCTTTTTCCGGTTCTCCAACATCATCTGCTTATGTATAAGGGACTTAAACAGCTGTTTTATCTCCTTCTCTTCTTCCTCCTTCTCCCGCAGATCCTGATAGCACAACATCAGCCGGCGAATATGCAGATTGCGCAGCTTCCTTTCGTATTCTTCCGTCTTCTGCTCTACGGTTTCCAGCTGGAGTTTACTGTTTTTTAGATTCTCATACATTTCCCTGATGTGCTCAAATTGGCGCTTCTGTTCCCGAAGTTCCTTTAGAGAATCCACCTTTCCCGGTTCCAGCACACTCTCCTGAATAAACTGATCAATATTATTCTCAGGATTAAATGCCATCATCTTTAACAGCTTTGACCGGTACTTTCCCGCATCACATCTCAGTCCCAACGCACGCAGAACCTGCTCCACCCCTTTGTCCCTTCCCATAAAATCCGCTGACTTCATTTTCCGTCCGCCTACCACCAGCTCATTCCTGGGTGTAAACCGAATTGTCTTATTCTCAACCACAGCAAAATCCTTCTGCTCCATACAGGCATTCCGGCAGATAAACCAACTGCTTTTATAAGAGAGATCATTGGCCGATTCTATGCACACGCCAATTACCATGGAATTGTTTTCCACCGGCGACCAAAATTCCATGACAATATAGCTGACAATCTCCCCGTTTCTCAAATACCGTTCTGCCCCATTGCTTTTCGTATCACCACGCACATAGGCGGACACGGTTCTGTCCCTGTCCTTTGCCGCCTTATTAAACTGTGTATTACCAGTCAAAAGATAAGTCATTGCATCCAGGATAGTAGTTTTTCCGGTTCCATTTACCCCGGTAAACAGAGTAGAGCCTTCCAGACGGATACATTCATTCTGAAATCTGGACCACTGCACCAGCAAAAGCTTTGTCGCCGTCTTTCTATTCATCAGCATCTTCATCCTCCTCATCCTCGTCCACGGTAGTTTCCCCGGTCTTTTCACCCATGCGCTTCTTCGTTGTATCAACAAAACTATGGAATTCTTCAGAATCCAGCGCAAACTGCAGAGAGGGATAAAGACGAATCAGGCAGTCCGCGTCTCCTATCCTGCCATTTACATCGATAAGATTAAATTTTGACAGCAGGGTCAGTATATTTCCCATTGCCGTCTTGTCGATCTGTTCTTTTGATCCATACTTTTCCAGTTCAAACCGCAGGTCCGTTATGGAAATCAAAATTGACTTAGAAAGGCTTCCTGAGCGCACCCGATCCGCATATAAAGTCCAAAGACAGCATAATACTACGCTCTCTGCCTTTTTCAGCTGAAACCGGTTGGCCTGGAGCTTACCGTTTTCTCCAACGTCTGCACAATTGCGCAGCATGACCACTCCGTTTTCCCGGTCAATCACAATATCAAAACCGATATAGCCAAAATATACAGAAAAGGGCTCCGGCTTTTTAGAAATGAAATAGTATGCTTTTTTATTCTCCTCATCCTTGTCACGCACAATAAATGTATGTTTCAGCAAACGCCTGCATGCCCTTTGAAACAAGTCTCTTTCTGATGATGTATATCCCTCCCAAAACTCCTCTATGCTCATCTGTCTTCCTCTCTGACAATCCCAAATCTGCGCAGTATCATCTGGTTCGTCTCTATATAACCATCCTTCAGCCTGATCAAATACCCATTCTCTTCCCCATATGCCACTGCCGAAAGCGTACACAGCAGATCCCGTTTACTTTCCATGGGCAGCTTATCACTGGCTACGCAGACTTCATCCCCCATAATATGTTCCAGATATTCTTTCATCCTTTCCTTGGAATAAGGATTGTAGGCTTCCCGCTCATAGGCTTCCCTGGCTTTTTTCATATCCTCTTCCGTTATTTCTTCCAGGCCGGCATAGGTCGCCTTTCGGATTGCCTGTGCCTTTCTGGGAAAACGAAGAGAGCCCGTGTCAATAAATTCATGTCTGTCCAGCAAAAACAATCCATTCATTGCATCCGGCAACTGGGATTTCCAATCCAGTTCCTTCATTTCCTCCGTAATATACCTTAATGTCTGCTCCACGCTTCCCCTGACATCTGCCTCCCGATTTCTCAAAAATCTGGCGCGCCCCACCGCAATCTGGAGATACACATTAATTTTGTGCTTAATATCCCTCATAATCCGGTCATAATCCTCGGAAAGAAACCCTTTTGTGCGCTGAATCATATCTCTCACATACTCTTTCGCTGCCTCTTCCTCCAAGTCTTCCTCCACTGCGCACCCTATAACCAGAAGTTCAAAAAGTTCTTCATCACTCTGCATATCATCCAGTCTCCCCCGGATGAAAGATCGGTAGATATGTATATTCTGCTGTTTTGCAAGCCGTGAATATTCACGAATAAAATCTCCGTCACAATATTCAATGATATTTTCCGTCAGACTCTCCAGGCTCTCCTCCCTGACCATGCGCTCAATAATTTTCTTTATGAATGTAGCCAGCCGTTTCAGTGCCTTTGACAATAGTTTCGCATTGCGATAAACATTTTTCAGCCCTTCTACATAAGGGTCCTGAGACCATTGTTCCCCGCTTCGCAGGACATTATAGATATTGTAAATATAGCTGGAAAACTCCTCCCGCTCCGGTTTTCTTAATTGCTGCAAAAATTCCGCCAGCAGGATTCCCTGCTCCGTCATAATAATATGCTTCTCATAAGTCCCATCGTCATTATCCTCTTCCAGCCATCCCACCTCTTTGGAGCAAAACCTTCGTATCATACTGTTGGCCATATCATTATAGTTTTTTCTGCTCCCATTCACCTCCTCTGCCTCAAGAAAATCCACATGATTTTCCATCAAATACGCGGCAAGGGCATCCCGAATGCGGCCCCTGGCAATCCGATAGGTTATCTCTCTGTCATACTGTTCATAGATTATCTGAAGACAATCTGAGTAAACTGTATTATTGCTTCCGCTGGATAAGCAGTTAAAAAATCCGGACGGTATTGCCTCAAACAGCTTTATCATCTCAAGTCCCTACCCCATTTCTCTGACGTGAATTAGATCTACACGAACCTTTCTTCATGCTCTTTAATCCATGGCAATATCTCGTCACATTTTAGATTTCCATCTGCTGTTCCCAAGCCCAATTCTATCAATTCTTTTTGGGAATAATGCAGTTTTATATGATTTAAAGTTAATGTTAACAACATCGCAAGCATACCAATCCTCTTGTTTCCATCTAAAAAAGAATGATTTTTTACCAAAGAATATGCCAAACGCGCTGCTTTCTCTTCAATTGTCGGATATAATTCTGTCCCATCAAAACTGCTCATGATATTAAATACTGCAGACTCTAACAAAGTCCTATCCCTAATGCCCTTCAATCCGCCTGTCTTTTGTATCAATCTGTTATGAGCTTCTATAATCTCTTCAACAGTCAATATTATCATTTAGCTAACTCCAAAAATGCCTCTTTATTATCTTCTATTATTTGCTCTGTCATTTCTGCAATTCTTTTTTTTCTGGATTCTTGAATCGTTTTTATTTCCTCATACTCTTTAAAATCTACTACGATATAAAATGGTTTGTTATTCTTTAAAATAACAGCCATACCTTTCTCGTCTACCATATGAGCTACCTTAGAAAAATTCTGATTTGCCTCTGTCATAGAAACCAGCGTATCTGTATTCACCATCATATTTATCACCTCTCTTTGTAGTATACGCTATTTTTAGGATAAATACAACCTATTTTCTATTCTCATCCAAAATGAAATCTTTGATTCTATCCTTTCAATATGGCGTAGACACTTTTTATTTAAAAATTTAAAAGCAGGCTAATGAATTATTTCATCCATCATCCTGCTCATAAAGCCAATTAAGAAATTGATTTTTTACTTTCCCCTCTATTCCTCAAATAACTCCCACCACTCCCCCAATCCAATAAATCACACCAAGCACCCAGCTTGCCAAAATCCCATACAAAATCACCGGCCCCGCAATGGTAAATATCTTACACCCAATCCCAAACACCTGCCCCTCCGCCTTATACTCAATCGCCGGCGCCACCACCGAATTGGCGAACCCAGTAATGGGCACCAACGCCCCAGCTCCTCCCCATTTCACAATCTTCGGATACACATTAAACCCAGTCAGCACAATACTAGCCAGAATCAACGCCAGCAGATTCCATGCCCCTGCTGCCTTCTCATCCAGCCCGTATGATTGAAGCCAATTAAGGATCACCTGCCCAATGGTGCAGATCGCGCCCCCTGTAACAAACGCACATAAGATATTTTTCCAGACAGGATTGGTAGGGGTTATTTCTTTCACATACGCATTGTATGCATTCTTATTTATTTCCATAAACCAACCTCCTAAACATTAAAGCCTCTGCTATCATTATGTGCCTATTCCTGCAAATCATACCTCCATTTAAAATACCACCTGATAAATATTGTAAAAACCGGTCAATGTCACTATTCCCACTAAAATCGGAGTCAGAAACCGAATACAGATGACCCACATTTTTTTCACCTTAAATGGAATCCCATCCCTCTCAATCTCCTCCACCAGATATTCCGGATGCCATTTCCACCCTACATAGTAGCACATCAAAAGGCCTCCCAGTGGAAGAAGGATATTGTCCGTAAGCATTCCTACAAAATCAAATACACTGTAATTTAAAATCTGGACATCTCCCAATGTTCCGAATGATAAGGCACTTGGAATCCCCAGAATGAAAATCGCTGCCCCGGTCATAAGCGTTGCCTTTTTTCTCGACAGTTTCATGGTATCCATAGCAAAAGACACCGACACTTCCAAAAGAGCGATTGCGCTGGTAACAGCTGCCAAAAACACCAGGATAAAGAACAGGCAGGCAAAAATTCCTCCTCCCGCAATGGCGGAAAACACCTTGGGAAGGGTTCCGAAAATCAATCCTGGTCCTTGGCCTGGTTCCAGATGAAAAGCAAATACCGCCGGGAAAATGGCAATCCCTGCCAAAATAGCAATCAACGTGTCCAGCCCTGCCACAGACAGACAGCTTCTTGGAATGCTCTCCTTCTCATCCAGGTAACTGCCATACGTTATGGTGATTCCCATACATAAACTTAAGGAATAAAATACCTGTCCCAGCGCCCCGCTGACAGAATTCAACGTAAACTTAGAAAAATCCGGAACAAACATAAAGGCAAGCCCTTCTCCTGCTCCCGGAAGGGTCACGCTACGTCCGATAATCACCAGAAGAAGTATAAACAGAAGGGGCATCATAATCTTGCTGGCTCTCTCAATCCCGTTGATTCCAAAATAGCACACCCCTGTGGTGATTGCCATAAACACCAGATGCCATAACACCGGTTCCCTGCTGCTGATAAATCCATCAAAATCTGCCGGAGCCGTCATGGTGGTTCCATAGCTGACAATATATTTGATGATCCATCCTCCAATCACACTGTAGTAAGACAGAATAATAAATGCTGCCAACACCCCAAAAACCCCCACAGACTTTGCATGAGGGTCAATGTCCCCATATGCCTGTACCGGATCATGCCGAGTCTTTCTCCCCAGGGACATCTCTGTAATCATCACTGGAAGCCCTAGAATCACAATAAAGAACAGATACGCAATCAAAAACGGGAACCCTCCATTCCTTCCCATGAGATAAGGAAATTTCCACAGATTCCCGAGACCGATGGCCGCCCCGGCCGTCGCCATAATAAATCCTAGTTTACTTGCCCACCTTGTTTTCGTTTTCATGTTTTGTTCCTTCCATTCCTCTGTTTCTATTCCATATTTTTATATTTCATATAACCAAGCGTTATGGAATATTATTATATCCTATTTTGTCATTCTAGGCAATAGAAATGGCACATTACATGAATTTTTGTAATTTGTAATGATATCCAAACATAATTTAAAATACCATAATTAATCTGAAGAGTAACTATAAGTTGGTACTATTTTATGAACGAGTTCTTTAATGTTATTTGAATCCATAACAGCCGCTTTATAAAGTTCATCTAACTGTCTCTCGAATATTTCTTCATCAAATCGAATCCGTTTTCTAATATAAATACAACTATTGAGAGTCGTCTGTAACTCATTCTCATCTACCAACAGTTTTTCATAAAAGTTCTCGCTTTGACAGATCCCTGTAAATCGAATCATTATATCTTTATTGGGAACATATCCGGACAGTCGAATTAAATTCTCAGCTAGATCTAAGATTCGCACAGGCTCTCCCATATTTAAGGTAAATATTTCACCCCCTTTAACATACACTCCGGCCTGTAAAACCAACGATACCGCCTCAGGAATTGTCATAAAACAGCACGCAGTATCCGGAGTTGAGATCGTAACCGGTCCTCCCTCTTCAATCTGCTTTTTAAACAACGGAATAACAGACCCTCTGTTTTCCAAAATATTTCCAAACCGGACTGCCGCAAACCTTGTCTTGGAACGCCGATCCATCATTTGAATCACCATTTCACTTATATATTGGGAAGCTTCCATAATACTGGAAAGATTTGCAGACAGATCCTCTGAGATCAGTACCAATTGCCCTATTCCAAATTTATCTGCTGCAGTTGCCATCTTATATGTTCCAAACACATTATTCTTAATCGCTTCGTTGGGGCTATTTTCCATTAATAAAACATTCTTATATGCTGCTGCATGATATACAAGATCTGGTCTGTATTTTTCGAACACAGATTCTATTCTATGAGTATTCCGTACAGAGCCTATCAGAACCTTAATATTTACATCAGGATACGTCCACTTCAACTCTTGTTGTAAGTCATAAACGTTATTTTCATATACATCAAAAATAATCAGTAATTTAGGATTACATCCGGCAACTTGGCGACATAATTCACTCCCTATAGCACCGCCACCTCCTGTTACCAAGACTACCCGGTTCTTGACTGATTCCATAATATCATTCTGGTTTGCCCTAACCGGTTCTCTCCCAAGAAGATCCTCAATATGGATTTCCCGAAGACCTGAAACACAAACTTCGCCGTTGAGTAACTGGTAGATTCCCGGCAAAATTTTAAGACTGCAACCGGTTCCATAACAAATCTCCAGTATTTTTTTCGTCTCTGAGCCAGGAGCCGACGGCATGGCCAAATATATATCCTGTATTCTATATTGTTTGACTAATATCGGAATATCATCTCGTCCTCCTGCAATCAAAATACCGTTTAGATATTTGCCCTGTTTATTCTTATCATCATCAACAAAACATACCACATGCCCTTCTGTATTTCTACTGGTTAGGATTTCTTTCAAAATAATCGTTCCCGATACACCGGCTCCAACGATCATGATCTTTTTTGCGGCATAATTTCCACATTGGGCTCTCAATGAACATCTGGCCCGATATGACAAACGGATCAATGTAACACATAGTATCAGCGTTGCAAAACATAATATGTAATAACTTCGGGGAATTGACAATCTTAATACAGACATCCCCACTTTCTGGCACAACGAAGATACAACACATGCTGCAACAATATGTAGTTCTTCCCTTATACCTGCTACACTCCACACAAAAGAATACAAGCGAAACAAATAAAAAATAATCACTGTTAAAAACGTATAAAATCCAGCATAGTACATTACGGATTCCATATAAGCGTTGGGTATTTTTGACAGTTGCATGTCAAACCGAATCCATAGTCCCATAAAACTACTTAATTGAATAACAAGAACATCTGCAATTAATAGAAAAAGTGTTTGGAATATCCTTCCTTATTGAAATAATCTCTTTATCATGTTTTCACCATTATCCATTTTCTACTATTGCACTATCCCTTCATTCATGTCTTTATTAAGCAATATATTGGCAATGCGAACCGATGCATTTCCATCACCATAAGGATTTGATGCACAAGACATAGCGTTATAAAAATCGGAATCTGTAAGGAGTTTACTAAAATTGTCATAGATAACAGACTCCGAAGTTCCCACAAGCTTTAAGGTACCAGCCTCAATTCCCTCTGGTCTTTCTGTAGTATCACGCATTACAAGAACAGGCTTCCCCAATGACGGCGCTTCTTCCTGAATGCCACCTGAATCCGTCAGGATCAAGTAGGAGGCTTTTAAAAAATTATGGAAATCCAAAACTTCCAGAGGCTCTATAATATGAATCTTATCATTATTTCCAAATACTGATTGGGCTGTTTCCCGTATCAATGGATTCATATGTATAGGATAGATAGCCTTCACATCATCATGCTCATCAAGTACGCGCTTAATGGCCCGGAACATATGAATCATGGGTTCTCCCAGATTCTCACGCCTATGAGCTGTGATCATAATCAGCCGGCTACCTTTTGCCCACTGAAGTTCCCCATGATAATAAGCCGTATGTATGGTTGTTTTAAGTGCGTCAATTGCCGTATTACCTGTTACCCAGATTCGTTCTATATCATGCTGTTCACCAAGTAGATTGTTTTTAGCCAATTCCGTAGGTGCAAAATGGTATGATGAAAGAATACTTACTACCTGTCGGTTAAACTCTTCAGGCCACGGAGAATAGATATTATGTGTACGCAGTCCTGCTTCAACATGTCCAACCGGAATCTGTAGGTAAAAACAGGCAAGTGCCGTAGCAAACGTAGTGCTTGTATCTCCGTGTACAAGCACCACGTTCGGTTTAACTTCTTCCAAAATAGGCTTAAGGCCATTTAACACGCTTGTTGTCACATCAAATAAAGTCTGTCTGTCTTTCATGACTGACAAGTCATAATCAGGAATAACGTGAAAAGCCTCAAGTACCTGATCCAGCATTTGCCGATGTTGCCCTGTCACAACCACAACGGTTTCTGCTTCAGAACGGGCTTTCAACTCATTAACCAACGGGCACATTTTAATAGCTTCTGGCCTTGTACCAAAAACAAGCATGATCCTCTTTTTAAAATTCATCATTTCGCATTCTCCAATTCATACAAAATAGTAAAACAGTATATGACCGTGTCTAATTTGCCAGATGTAAACCGTCATTCTAATAGTAATCGTGTTATATTTCTTGCTACTAAATAATCCGGTATCACCATAGAAACCAAAAGTAATGGCAGTGAAACAGATGTGCTTGTGTACTATCTTTTCCCATCTGTCATACCTCTCCTATTCCTGCTTTCTCCCAATATAATCAAATACTTTTTTCATGCCAGGCTTATCCAGTATCGCATTACAAATCAGCGTTATCATTGAGTATACCAGTAACATACAGCCGGCTAATAGGAACCATTCCGTATAGGTTATGACATTCCATCTGATTATTCTGGTTATTATAAAAAAACAGATCCAGCAAACGACCATAATATACACACGCTTCACAAAATATCGAACGGATCGATGAATCACATGATATTTATTATACAATACATGGTAAATCAGCCGTGATATCATGGCTAATAAGGTTCCGAAGGCTATGCCTGGTAAACCATATCGAATGACCAGGAAAAGAGACATCATCAGATTGATAGCGACCTCAATAAATGCTCCCAGCCTGGTTTCCTTAAACCTCCCATCTGCATAATCTACAGATATATAAGGTTCCCTGATACAATAGGTAAACTCTGCAAACGTAATCAATAGCGCAAACACAGGCTGATCGTAATTTACATCATGAACTCCTTTTGTGTAGATCATTACAAAGGAGGTGATCAGACTCGCTGTACATCCAAATGCTACTGTAGATATATTAAATATAATGAACTCATATATATCAAAATAGTATTCCAATCTCTTGTTATCTTTTAAAGCCAGACATTTTCCTAAAACCGGAAAAAATCCGTTCTTAATGGTAATAATAACTGTGCGTACGCCAATAACAATCATGGAATAGACAGAATATACGGATACACTTTTTAAATCAGTAAAAAGCGTTAACATAATAACATCTGTATTTGAATGAATAAAAAAGGCTATGTTCTGTGCCAAACCGCTCCAGCGTTGATGAAGCACCTGCTCATCATACGCAACCTTTACAGGTAAGGTATAGTGTTTTTTGACAAGCAGAGAAAAGCTTAAGGGTTGTATGAGATACACAAGCATTCGAATCATTTTTATTCCATGAATGTTTTGTAATGTATTGATAAAAATCATCGTCAGAATCGTAACCATCATTATGATTACTGTCTGGATTATATACACAATATAGCCTTTCTGATCTGCCTCTAAAAGCAAGCGGTTTGTAATGGACAGATAGTATTGAACAATCAAATTAGCACATAAGATTAGTCCCAGTGTCCCTACATATCCGGCTGAAAAATGTGACCGTACAAATTGGGGATACAAAAGAATCACACCTACACAATATACAAAGAAAAAAATTCCTAATTGAATAAAAAACTTATTGGCAGATTTTAGAATCCCAGCTGTCTTAATATTGTCCTTTTTTATCAGCGGTTCATATAAAGATGCCAATACAACACTTCCAAGTCCGCCTTCCAAAAGAGTAGCGAAGCTTAAGAACTGATTCAAAGAATTGACAAGTCCATTTACATCTGATCCAAACCGATTCAGAATCAAATTAGGAATGATTAATCCAGAAATAAATGTTACAATTTGAAGGATGAAAGAAGTTACTATATTCATATAGATAGGGGATCTATACATGAATGCTATACGGTAAGGAAAGAATCCATTATACGTTCCCACTTTTTTTCATCCTCCAATACATCCTTCAAAAAAGAATTACATCCATCTAAGAATAGCGTTTGATTAAAATGGCGAATGTATTCATCAACAGCTTCTGCTACATTATCCTCAAAAATATCCACAGATATTCCGATACAATATTTCTTCACGATTTCCTCCAAATACGTTCCTTTCGATACAAGGATCGGCTTTTTATAGATTGCTGCATCATATAACCGATTGGGAACCGCATACCTTACCTCTGGTGAATGCAGACTATAAACAGCATTGATTAATGTGATTCCTTCATAAAGTTCTTTTTTCTTATGATTATCAAACTCTCCCTGAAAATATACATTGGTAATCTTCTTTTCTGTGCAATAATGATTGAGATCACAATCCTTATAAGACGGTCCTATATAAATCATTTCATACCTACCGCTATTTGCAAAAATATCAATTAATCGACTGTTAATATCAAAATATCTTACGCATCCGACAAATCCAATTCTTATCTTTCCTTCCTTATTATATAAAGAAACAGGTATCTCATCGCATATATAGTTTGAGATATTGTGTGTCAAAAACACATGGTCTCCACTGCCCACATATCGTTTAAATCCTGCCGATGATATGAAGGTTGCAAAAGAATCAGATACAATCCTCTTAACCAGGCTTTGATACAACGGAATCTTTTCAAATGTATAATCTCGATAGTCCAAAATGTACTTTTTTCTGTATTTTTTTATATAGGAAGAAAACACCAAAACAGCTGGTGCTGTTGTAAGAAAAATGATGCCATCGTATGAATTATGATTAAGTACTTTTTCTGCAAATCGTTTATATCCTAAATATGGCAAAAACTTTGACCATATCCGTTTTTCGATTGGCATTTTGCAGCTATAATAGTAAATATTACCCGTTTTTCTTATTCCCCTATCGCTGTCTCTGTCCATTAAAATCATGTCATAATTACAGTTATTCTTTTCAAATGCCCTTCTATACTTCTCCCAATATGGCATATACCGTTCGGTTGTAAATGCTGCAACTAATATATTCATCTGACTTTTCCATACCGTTCTATATTATATTGAATGCACAAACTCACAAAATTCCCTTCCTAATCTTTCCCAGTGAAACAATTTTATTTCTTCACTGCGCTGACGTGCTTCTGCATCACGTTTCAGTTTAGAATAATTCTGTATTATAAATGAAACAGCCTGACAAATCTCATCTAGTTGGTTCTTACATACTATCGTGCCAGAGAACCGGTTCAATAATTTTGCTGTTGGATCGTCTCTTTCCTGCTGTTGAATATAAAGGATCGGTTTCTTACTTGATAAATAGATATAGGTCTTCCCAGGCACTTGCAAAGTCCCATAATTTCCAATATGAACCAGGACATCGGAAGATGCAATGAATTCTAAAGATTTGCCATATGTAACTCTGCCGCATACCGTTATATTCTTATATTTATCAGCCACTGTTTTAAAATTGTCGCTAAGTGTGCCAACCATCTTCAATTCCGTTGCAGATGGATTATCTCCTATGGCATTCATAAGATATTGAAGATTTCTTGACTTCTTATAAGCGATTCCTGTATAAACAAAGGAAAGTCTTTCAGAAGGATTTCCAATATCGTCAAGTAATTGTTCAAATCCACCTGTAATTAATTTATAGGGCACTTCCTTTCGCACGCTCTTTTGATATGCATCAATGGTTTCCTGGGTTGTAAAAACAAATCCATCACATTGGCCTACTATCCGCTGCTCAATGCTATGATTTATCTTCCTGATTCTTCCCACTTCATCCAATCCCCACGGATCTCCATATTCTGCAATCCATTTTTTCCCGGTTTTATTCTTCCATTTGGATCCCACAATATGGGATGTATAGCTTCCTGATGATGTAATCATTAAATCATAATCATACATGCCATATTTTTTTATGGTTTTCCATGCCAGTCTGTCCCATAGCAAATACAAATCAGGAACTGCGATATAATTAATTGCAACATTATGGAATTTTTTAATCAAACCCCAACCATTTTTATTAATATATTTATGCCACTTAAGAATATCCGGCAGGGATGTCCTTATCACTCTGGTATGTCTTAGCAACTCCTTATGTCGTTCATCAACCTCCCCTTCCTCCCCACAAGTTATCACGTCAATCGAATCCCCCGCATTCAATAGCGCCTGAATCAAATACATATTTCTTATCGTATGCATATCTGTAGCTGGCGGAATAGACGTACTAATAAACAGTATCTTCACAAAAATACCTCCTTAAATTCTGCTAAGATATGCTGATCCGAATAAAATTCATGTGCCTTCTCTATATTGTTACACTCGTTCTGATAGGATAACGGTTCAAGTGAACAAATTACTTTTTTCATTGACTCATTATATTCAATTCCTATTCTATTAAATCGCTTTGCCTGATCCTGAAAAAATAAATTGGGTTCGTATATGATAGGCTTTAAAAAGGTAAGCGCATCAAAATACACACCGCTGACTCTATACTTATATATTTGGGCGTTATACAGTAATAAAATATACGTCGCTGATCCAAATATGTAATTATATTCCGCATCGTTTAAATATCCATTATAAAAATATAGCATTTCTGAATGATATTCCCTTGTGCGATCCTTTATAAAGAACTTTACATGATCTTTCTTTAATACACCTTCTCTATCTAACTTCATAATTTCTTCTATCACGGCAACATCCATTGGATTACTGCTTGGCGATACAATATAGGTGTTATTTTTATCAGAGAAGAAGCTGCTTATATTCCTATTAACGGCCTCTTCCTTTCCCAATTTAAGCTTATAGCTGTTGATATTATGGTGTATCACGAATCCATTCTTTCTGTATTTGTTGTTTACATATTCACTGATAAATGCCTCATAAAAAACCGGGGTTATTCGGGAATTTAAATGGCGAAAAAGGAATGCTTTTAAATGGCTGCGCTCCATTTCATCTACATTATTGTGATTAAGAATATAGGTTTTCTCCCAGTAGGAACTGTACTTATTCCCATACAATAGCGAGGCTATAAAAAATGTTATTATTTCATACGAAACCACGAAGATATAATCTGGACAAATATCGTCTATCTTTTCTAACATCTCTTTTAAAGCGGATATAAGACGTATACGATTCATTAATCTGTTCTTTGTAATACAAAAACGTTCTTTATTCACATTATAGTAAGTAACATTTCCATACTTCTCATCAACAAGGCCTTTTGCCCCACAATAATACACCTGATAATCTTTTCTGAGGATATCAATGATAACCTCATTTATGTCTGCATGCCCCCATGGCGATAACGGATCAATCACATATACTTTTTTCATCATCGTCTCCTAAACCGGTACAATTTCCCCTTATAATCTGTTAATCCCCGGAATTGATAGTATATTCCTGGTATCTAAGACTATTTTCTCTTTTAGCTTATCTGTATGTTCTAAAATTTCTTTATGGCCAACCATAATGACAACAAGATCCAGATCATTTAAAAACTCGTCCAAATTATGATACTGATTTTTTACCACATCCTTTTCAACAAAGGGATCATAGACCTTCAAACCTATTGCCAGGTGCCTTTCCTGAGATTCAAGAAGCTGCAACGTTGGAGATTCGCGCATATCATCTACATTTTCTTTGTATGTCAAGCCATACAAACCAACACGGTTAAAATCTGTCAATCCATATTCCCTCATAATCTCATAAATACGATTCAGCACAAAGTCCGGCATGCCGTCATTGGTCTTCATCGCTTCATCAATCACCTTAGCCAACGAAGGGTAATCTCCCACAAGAAACCATGGATCTACCGAGATACAATGTCCGCCTACCCCTGGGCCGGGCTGAAGAATGTTTACTCTTGGATGCATATTGCAGATATTGATAATTTCATACACATCCATGTTATCATGATGACAGATCTTTGCCAGTTCATTAGCAAATGCAATATTGACTGCACGAAATGTATTTTCCACAACCTTTGTCATCTCTGCTGTTCGAATATCTGTGACAACAATCTCTCCCTGGCAAAAAGAACCATAGATTTCTTTTACCCTTTTACCTACCTCTCTTTCATCAGCACCGATTGTTCGATTATTATGTAAGAGTTCGAATATCATATTTCCAGGTATGATACGTTCAGGAGCATGGGCCAGATGAATGTCTTCACCAATTGTAAAGCCTGCCTCTTTAATAACAGGCCTTATTGACTTGTCAATGGTTCCTGGAGAAATGGTAGACTCAATAATAACAATGGCTCCTTTTAACGCCACTTTCATGATATCCTTTATTGCGGATACAACAAATTCTGTATCTACTTTCTTTGAAAATTTATCATATGGAGTTGGAACAGAAACGATATAAACATCTGTCGCTTGGTATTTTGTACTAAACGTAATTCCTGCTTTAACCGCCGTATGAAAGAGTACATCCAGACCATCCTCCTTGAATGTCAGACATCCAGTGTTCAATGTATTTATCAATTCTTCATTGTAATCCGTACCAACAATCTCAATTCCATGGGAGGCCATCATAAGTGCCGTTGGCAAACCAATGTAGCCAAGTCCTATTACATTAATCATCTTTTCTTCTCCTGCTTTTCATAAAAAATTTTTGGATGATTATAATCCAAATAAAATCCAACAACACATAAAACATTGGGGCTTCCGACCGCATATATGTCAATAACGAAAACATTACAATTAGTATGTAAAGCCGATTATACTGCATCTTTTTCAAATTCTTAAAATTGATCCACCTGGATCCCAGGAAAATAATCGGACATATCAGACATCCAAGGAATCCAAACTGGGCGTAACCTTCTCCTAAAATGGAGAAGGTAACAACTGGATTTCCGCTGGTCAGTTTCCAGTAAACTTGGTCTGTCATCCTTGCCGAGAATGCTGTATAAGGCTTATTGAGCCACAATGATCTTGGAATAAAATTGACAAGAGGATATATAAACCAAGATTTTCCATATTCATATCCCACATCACCTCTTTGAAGCGATGTAAACAGATGATGAAAGTATTCATAATATAAGGAATCATTAGAAATCGTTGTTCTCAGTAATTTTATAAATGAAATATCTAACCCTACAGCCTTTTTCCCATAGCGTGTAAAATTGGATACCCTCATGAATATCAGTGTAAGATATACACAAGCTATACCAATCAATATAAGCTTTAGCAATTTTACTTTCTTTTTTCGATCACTTATTGTATCCTTATTTGAAACTATCTTTGTCTTCTTATAAAGTCTTGAATCCAAAAAATAGATAACCAATGCCCCCGCCATCGCAACAAAATCATACCTTGTCACTGCTGTAAAGCGGTGATGAATCATAGGAACTGCATACAAAAAAACCCCCTCTACATATCTTCTCTTTGAAAATAAATAGGCAATATAACAGTAAAAAAATATCTTAAGTCCCTCCGATAATGCCCGATTCACAGGAGAGGCACTTATTATATTTTCACCTAAATAATTATCAATTCTATTGGTAGCAAAGACTGCTGCTATAGATCCATGTAATAAAATAGTTGACAATATTTGAGAAAGGAGATAAAGGGCATAGATATACGCTCCTATTCTGAATATATATATTTTAGGTATAAATATTTCTGTTGGATTATCTTGATCAAGAATATTGTATGGAAACAACCAGCTAGCTATATAACACCCTATAACACCTAACAGGATTGCTGCATTATAGTCTGTCTCTTTTATGTATTTTGATTCCAGTACTACTGCAGGCAAAAATAGAAAAATCAATATGCCTCCAAATAGAAACATCTGTGGTGAAAGTATATTCCGTTTTTTTACAGTCTGTATTGATACAAACAGCAGCCCTGCCATAGTAAGTATCAATCCCAAGTAAAATAGCATGTATCGATTTCCTTCCCAATTATTTTAATCGGTAAAGCATCCTTCAATAAGTTCCCTTATTTTTATATAGGACCTTTTTCTGTCAAATTCTCTTTCTGCAACCGCCCTGGCATTCGCCCCCATCTCCCAAGCATTGTTCTTATTTTCCCGAATTAATTTTATTGCCTTTAAAAGAGACTCTACATTTTCAGCCTCTACATTTATTCCAAAGCCGTCATCCTCTACCTTTTTTCTAAATTCCAGGCTGCAAAGCGTATTTATGATTGGCTTTCCAGCTGCCAGATAGTCTCCGATCTTCGTCACAATGCTTTGCGGTGCTTTTTTTACAAAAGAATTAACCAATATGTCCGATTTATCCAAATAAGCAGCCATCTTCCCATAGTTCATATACCCAAGAAATTGTACACAGCAAGGTTTTTGTCCGGCTACCTTCTCAAACTCACTTCTAAGAGGACCATCACCCAAAATTTTGAAAGTGACATTTTTACATCCCTCTTTATAAAGAGCCTGTGCCGTTTTTATGAGCGTAATTAAATCATAACTTGAGCCTAAATTTCCGGCATAGGTAATCCAGAATTCCTCTGTCTCTTTTAAAATTTCATCAGAAAACTGCCTGACTCCAGCATCAAATTCATCCAGGTCACACCCCACATATACCGTAATCGCTGGTTTATAACAGATCCCATATTTTTTGTACGGTATATCCCGATATTCATCTGACGTACCAACGAATGCATCCGCACAATTATATGCTTTTTGCGCTGATTTTCTGTATGATCCAAATAGCAATCGGTTCATTCCTTTTGGAAATGGGGATATCATTTCCATCGCTTCTGGCCATAGATCTTCCACATCTACAATGAACTTAATACCATTGTTTTTCGCATAAGTACCTACCTCTGCTGCCATATAATTATCCGGAATGATACAATATATAAGATCATATGAATGTTGGCTTAGTATTCTTTTAATGTTCTTTACCGCGATTCTATGGCTATAAACTCTTCTGAGATCTACATTCCTCTTGTATCCTGGCTCGTATGCAAAGATTATCCTGTATGAGGAATTATCGTTTTGATTCTCTTTCATACCTCTCTGTTTTTTTTCCCAATGTTGAAATGAACTGGTTATGAGATCCACATGATAATATTCGGATAGCATGTCCGATAAAAATCGGAACCTTGAATATCCTTTTTCTCCTTCAAGAGCAACTGCTAACGTTACGATTGCAATATTTTTCTTCCTCATGATGGCTCCTTTACTTCTTCTTGGCCGTAGTGATATTCGTTCATTCTTCGCCCTTCAGGAGTGCTATATGTTTTTATCAACTTAAATCCACAGTTTTCATAAAAGTGATTAACATTCCCATTGTTGTCTGCATCCGTTTCCAAACTTATATAACTAAATTTTTCAAAATCTGTATGTTCAATAAGATAATTGACCAGCTGGCCTCCAATACCTTTTCCAGTTTCCTTTGGATCTACCCCAATAGACGCAAGTTCCACATATGAATCCACGCGTTTTACCTCATCGCTTTTTTTGAATGCCCGCATCAAGCGTTTTAAAAAACTTGGATGTTTCAAAGCCGCTAGAAAAGAGTATGCCGCAAACTCAAAGCAATGCCTTTTTAATAATTTTTTATAAAAATTGGCATAGTCTTCGGAATAGGCAATAAAGCCATATAGCTTTTTATCGTCTTCTGCCACAATAATTCCTGAATTGATATCTTCAAGATATCCCTGATAAAGTGTCGTAAGAAATCCTTTTCCCAACTGTGTAAGGAAAAATTGGGGAAAAGCAAGTATATGTAGTTTTGCAATACGCCCTGGATAATGTTTGCCAGCTGTTACCGGATTTAACTTATAAAGATTCATGACGAATGTTCCTCACTTTTTGATCCAAGAAAATCACCTTCTCTTCTTTCTGCAAGCAATGAAGGACAACGTACTATCTGTCTTCCATTGGCTTCAACACGGCAAACACCGTTCTCACCATCGTCCCAAGTTCCCTAAAAAAACTAAACTGTTTCACACTTTGAAGGTTAATTTCCATCTTTCCTGGAAGCACCTGGCGGATATATACTTCGTCTGTATCCCCCTCCTTCTCCAACAATCTGCTTTCTTCCCGATAACGGATACTTGCCTCGCTGGTCACCCCGGCGGGAAGCAACAAGGTGGCCATCATTTCCTTTGTATAGCCTTGGACAAATCGTGGAACCTCCGGACGTGTTCCGCAGAAACTCATATCTCCCAGAATAATATTGTAAAGCTGAGGCAATTCATCCAGACGGTATCGTCTCAATACTTTTCCGATTCTGGTTACCCGCGCATCATCTGATACCGTTATCTGGCCTCCCATCTGCTGTGCATCTGCAACCATGGTTCTAAATTTCAGGATCTGAAACCTTCTTCCATATTGGGTGACCCGTTCCTGCCTGAAAAATACACCGCCTCTCGAATCCATCGCCACCAAAAGAGCGATGACAATCAAAAACGGCTGAAGAAAAAACAACATAAAAACGGCGGTTGTAAAGTCAAACCCTCGTTTCAACGCAAGGCTGAAGCGTTTCTTGGCTAGACAGTCATAGTACGGACGAACCGCATCCGTACGCATATACCTTGGCAAATCATCCCATTTTCTCAACATAATCGTATTTCCTGCAAATATCGCTTCGTTTTTATTTCAACCTGTATAAGGATTTATATGTAGTCTTTCACAATCCGGCAATAGGTCTCAATCACATACTCGATTTCTTCATCGGTTAATTTCGTATGCAGTGGCAGAGTGATCTCATTTTCAAACTGCCTGTAGGAATTTGGATAGTCTTTGATATTAAATCCCATATTTTTATATGCCGTCATCATAGGAAGAGGCTTGTAATGTACATTGACTGCTATCCCTGCCTGGGCCATGCCTGTGATGATTTCCTGCCGCTGTTCGATGGAGATTCCTGGAACTCTGGTAATATACAGATGACCGGAAGACTGTCGGCGATCATTATAATGGTCAAGAACCTGGATTCCCAATGGCTTAAAGGCTTCATCATATCGCATAATTATTTCCTTTCGTCTCCTAAGGATTCCATCATAGCGGCTTAACTGCGCCAGACCGATACCAGCCATAACATCTGTCATATTGCATTTGTACCAGGGCCCTACAATATCGTATTCCCAAGCGCCTGGCCGGTTCTTGGCCAACGCGTCCTTGGATTGTCCATGAAGAGACATAAGCTGCAGCCAGTGATAAATCTCCTCATCAGAAATGCCAGGTATGGTTTTCCATGTCAAAGCGCCACCTTCCGCTGTAGTAAGATTCTTGACAGCATGGAAACTGAATGCAGACCAGTCCGCAATACTTCCTGCCCGCTTCCCCTGCCAAACTGCACCGAAGGAATGTGCGGCATCGGCACATACTGCAATTCTTCCCATCGCTTTCTGAATGGCATTGGCAGGCTGAAAGAGCTGTCTTTTCTTTTCTACTATGGAAAAAATTTTTTCATAATCACAGGGGATTCCCCCCAGGTCCACCGGGATAATGGCTTTTGTTTTCTCTGTTATAATGGACTTTAACTTCTCATAATCCATCTCCAGAGAATCTCTCTGCACATCTGCAAAAATCAAGTCTGCCCCTACGTGGCACACAATTGATGCAGAGGCCGTGTAGGTATAAGCCGGCACAATGACCTCATCCCCTTTTCCAATTCCCAGAAGTCGAAGAGCCAATTCTCCGCAGGCCGTCTGAGAATTTAAACATATGGCCTGCTTTGTCCCACAATAGGCCGCTATCTGGCGTTCAAATTCCTTGGTTTTAGGCCCGGTGGTGATCCATCCAGACTGAATCGTTTCTTTCACTTTTTCAATCTCCAATTCCGACATATCTGGCGGTGAAAATGATATCTCCATAATGTTGTTGCCTCTCCTTCATAGAACATGCTGTATCCAAACTTCTTTATGGTTGGTGGTTTCACAAGCATTCCTTCTCTCATCTGTCTCAATCTCAATTCCCAGGTATAGAACCCTCTTCCTCC
>CANDZL010000042.1:0-32450 GCA_947425205.1 uncultured Hungatella sp.
AAGGAAAGCACTTCTGGCTTAAGGAATGCAAGAAGTGCTTTGTCTACAGTCTGAGAGAGGTCAATGACCTCTCTTGTTTACTGTCTAGCTGCTTCTAAAGCTGCTCTTTTTTCTACTGCAATATTTTCTAATCTATCGGCTTCTGCTCTTGCTTCGGATGCTATTCTTTCAGCTTCGATTACTTCGGCTTCTAAAGCTGCAATTTTTTCAGTGTTATCATTTTCTGGAAGTTCAATTTCAAGTTCGATTTCCTCTTTAGAATTAGGGCTTTCAGTATTTGTATTTGTTTCTGTTTCATTTGTAAGAGGAATTACAAGTTCAACTTCTCCGTGTCTTTTTTTGTGTTCTTTCATCTGTTTTTCAGTGTAAAATGATTTACCACAAGAATCACATTCATATGTTGGTTTGCACTGGTGATAACCTACTGCAATTTCTCCACATATAGGACAGTTTAAATCAAAAAGACCGCCAACTGAAATTTCAATTTGTTCCTTTGCATTATCATTAGGTTCTTTTGTAATAGTAACTGTAGGTTTTTCTGGCTCTACAGGCTTTTGATTATCTGGATTTTGAGGACAAACTTTTTCATGCTCTTCAAGTTTAGATGAATCAAATTCCTCTTCACAATATGGACATTTTTCTTTTTCCTCTGGAATATTAACATCAATTTCAATATCTTCCTTTGAGTTATCATCTGCAAGAGGAACTATGCCATCTTTAATCTCAACTGTGTTTGTATCGTTATTTTCTTGCTCTGTAGATTCTACAGGCTTTTGAGGACAAACTTTTTTATGTTCATCAAGTTGTTTAATAAGTTTTTCCATTGTTTCATCTACAAATACTTCTTCGCAATAAGGGCAATATTCAAAAGCAAAAGATATTTCAATATCTTCTTTTGAGTTATCATCTGCTGCAAAAACGGGTACTACTAATGTACCTCCAATAAGTGCCACTGACAAAACGCTTGCCAATGTAGCAATTTTAATTTTCTTTTTCATAATTTTCTATTCTCCTAATTTTGTATTATTTAATGGTCTTTTGACCTGTTTTTCTTTACTCTTATATTGTACCACCAGAGATATTAAAAACCAAAAAACAGATTCTTTACATCATATTTGTTATTGTAAAATCTTTCTTCATCCGTCTTATTGATAATATCAATATTTGCTGTTGTTCCATCATTTACAGTTTCATCTTCTATAAATACATAATTACCAGATTCCTCTTTTATTTCGATTCCATCTATAGATTCAGTCAATGAAACATTAAATGTTGTAAACCACATATCATCAAGTTCTTTTATAATGTATGTTCCCCCTAGTGCATTTTTTATTGTTAAACCGTCCTTACTGTTTAATATCCCTTTAATAATATTTCCTGTTTCCTTATGTTCTAATGTGATATAGAAATTATAACTTTCATCTTCATTAAGGTTTAATGCTCCATGTTCTCCTGTTATTATCTTATTAAAATGAAGATTTATATCTGCTGGTGGTATATCCCATCCACCAATTTCTATATCCTCTTTTGAGTTATCATCTGCTGCAAAAACGGGTACTACTAATGTACCTCCAATAAGTGCCACTGACAAAACGCTTGCCAATGCAGCAATTCTAATTTTCTTTTTCATAACATTTTCTCCTGTATTTTAATCATTTCTTTATGAATATATTATACCACTAGAGATACTTATAATAAAAAACAGAGGGCTTTTAATTCCCTCTGTCTGGTGATTATGGATGTAAAATCGGCTGTGCCATTGGATTGTTTATCAATGCGTTAAATCCTTGTACTGCTAATGTTATAAACACACTTCCTAACATTATGCAAAGCCATGTTTTTCCTATTACTCGTATGTGTGTATAAGATTCCTCTATCTTTCTAGGGTTTTTTGATGTCATTACCAGACAAATATTATAACTTGAAAGAGTAGCGGCTAGGATTGATGTAAATGGCAATATTGCAGTATAAATTATGTTAAACATTCTTTTAAAAATATAGCCTGCTCCATTTACATCAATTTCATATCCACCAGTATTTCCGCTTGTTGGCGGAACATAAACAGTGTACCATTCGCCTTTTACATCATCCCATCTGGTTTCTGTATTCCATCCAGGTGGTTTTGTATTTCCATCTGCTCTTATTCCATCACTACTGTATGTAGGTGGTGCGTCTACTGCGTGGAATTGGTTTGTAAAAAAGAATGCGAACATCAACATAAATAAAATACACATTACCGTAAATGTGGCGCACTGTTTGTAAATCCTTTTTTCATCTTCTGTCCAGTTTTTCCAAAACCAATTTATTTCTTTTATCTTATTTTTCATTGTTTTATCTCCTTATTTTTGTGAATTTCTTTTATACTTATATTGTACCACTAGAGGTATATAAAACCAAAAACGGGCAGCAAAAAAGCACCCTGTAGATTAACTACAAAGTGCTTAATGGTTTATAAATAAAAGAAAAATCAAATGTTTATTTGTTTGCACCTATATAATATCAAAATAAAATTTTAATGTCAAATAACAAAAAAAGAACCGCGACAGACTAGCTGCCCGATTCTTTTCACATAACTTTAAAATAGCAAAATAGAAAAAGTTTTAATAAATTTCCTTGCATATATATGTTATCAAATTCAATTCTTGAAGTCAAATTATTAAAGGGCTTCAAGCTGCTCTTTTAATAATTGTATATTTCTATCATATACATCTTTTCTAATATCTGCATTATTTGTGCGGATATAAAAATTAATAGTACAATTATTTGCTGAATCGGTAATTACAATTCTGTTTTCAGTGTTGCCACCTGTATCCCATCCAGCTAATATATAATTTCCAAACTCCTGATAGAAACCATCATTTGCATTTTCTTCTGCAAGTGATTTTGCATAACTAACACTTGTAGTATCATTAGTGTCCATGTTTATATATGAGAAACTTACATCACCAACTTTAGATATTAAATAGTGTTCATCCTGTGATTCGTCTAAATAATCTTCTAAAACAAAAGTTGCCTTTAGGGGAGTTTGCCACTCTATATCATATGTTGTTAAAATATCCTCTGAATAATCGGGAAGTGCTGCTTGCTCGGCTTCGGCTGCTTCCTTTTTTTCCTGTTGTTCAGCTTCCCACTCTTCAATTTCCTTTTGGTCTGCTGCAATGTTCGCTTTCTCGTCTGCGTCCATATGAGACATAATCTCGTCTCTTGCTTTCTCTTCGTCTGACTTTCCACATCCAGTAATTGCGCTTATTGCCATAACCAGAGAAAGTGTTACCATTACAAGTTTCTTTTTCATAATTCTTTTGTCTCCTTTTCTTTTGATGTATCTCCATAGATACATTTATATTATACTGCTGATACAGTATTTAACAAAATAGGTAAGATGATGAAGAATGATTCCGTAGCCGCCGACATTGTGTGTAATGTGTATAAGTGGCTGTCTTATGTAGTTGTGGGTAACTCTGTTTACAGGATGTGGGAAAGCTGCACTTTAGCTTTTCCATGTGCTGTGAATAGAGTTATCCATGACTACATAGCCACTTATGCATATTTCCACAATGTTTTCTCTTGCCCTTTATAATAAGGATTTAAGCAATTCAAGAAAGTCTCTCATTCCCTGTTGATATGCCATTTTTTCCCATATAGCAGCACTCCACGTTGTACTGCCTATGAAATCATCTAATCGCTGTTTTTGTTCCTCATTCAAGTCGCTAATTAGTGTATTATAGACTTTCCCCTCTTCTTCTTTTGCTCGTTTGTATTCCTCACTCTGGTAGACCTTATCAGTTATCCGATTCTCTGTTAGTGCTTGTGTTATAAGTTCTAAAACGCTTTCTTCCATGTAATCATCTCCTGTCTGCTATATCTCGCAATGACATAATAAGAGCATACATATCTTTCATGCCTTGCTGATATGTTATTCTCTCTACATTTGCAGCTACTTCTCCTTGTGCTACACCTAACATATTAATAAGTTCTTTTTGCTCGTCTGATAAGGTAACGTCCAATTTGAAATAGGCTTCTTTCTCATGTGTAAGTGCTGCTCGATATTCCTCGTCCTCTCCCATAATCCTAGAGAGCCTTTCATTTGTAAGATATTCGGTTACAATTTCAAAAACTTCTTTTTCCATTGACTATCCCCTTTCTGGTGTATCTATATAGACATCCTTATTATAACCTCTTTATATGAAGCTGTCTACATAAAGAATTACATTTTAGGGATGCTTCTACTATAATGATTGAAAGAGAGGAATGAACGGTATGAAATACTTACACATTCGGTTAGAAGAACTGATGAAGGAAAGAGGATTGACGAAAAAGAAAGTATGTTCTGCGCTGGAAGTTGAGAGAACCAATTTCAACAGGTACTACAGGGATGAATTTCAGCGGATAGATGCAAACTTTCTGTTAAAGCTGTGCGAATATTTTGATTGTGAAGTTGGAGACCTGTTTGAGATAAGGGAACAATAAATTTGCCTGAAAAAGAAGAGCCTGAAACTCTTCTTTTTTAGCATACTATATATAGTGTTTTTGATTCTATTGAAACCACAAGATATAGCGGTCTAAAACCATGAAATCGCCGTGGTTATCGTGAAATTTTCAGTAATGGACAATTCTGTATTTCTTAATCTGAAAATGCAATCTCATCCATTTTTGTATATATTCAACAAATAAATAGCCATTTTAAATTAAAAATTTTGTGAAATATTTACCCTTTAAAAATTTGACTTTGTACACCTATAAAGAGTAACATATATTTAGAAGATGAGAGAAGGAAATCTCATCAAACAAAAAACTATAAAGAGATTAAAACAAATTTAAGGAGATAAATAAATGAAACAAAAAACAAACTTTACTCATAGAGTTGGTGTCCGTCTTACAGATGGACAGTATTATACATTACAGAACCTTGCAAACTTCTACAACCTTACAGTAACAGACTTTATCAAAAAAAGCTGCGGGATTATTAACATTCCTGAACAGATGGAATTTAAGCCATTTGAAACAGATGGCAAGATTGAGATGATTGATATTACTCCCGATTCTGTTAAAGAAGGAAGAATAACACTCAAACAGGAACATGATACAAACAATGCACTTGTTATAGAGCATATGTTTGAAGATTTAAAAGACAAGGTAAACACTCTCTTTAATGAGCAGTATTGCAATCCTGATGAAGATTACTCTGATGAAGAGACAGGACGTATCCTAAAAGGTAATAGCGGACTTCCAGCAAAAGCTGATGAACTTTGCTATAATGATTGTGTAAATACTATAGCTTATAATTACAAGCAGTTTGGTGTTACACCTGAAAACTTGATGAATTATATTAAAACAAATATGATTCCTGAAACTGAAAAAGATGAAGATGAAGAAAACTAAAAGTTGAGGGGGCTGCTGCTCCCTCTTTATTTTGTTATACTAGAAGAATAGGATATAATGGTATAAGAAGTTGGATATTACTAGGGGTATGGGATTCAGTCGGCGGTTCAAGGTAGCGACATGTCATGTCGCCTATGGGCGACACGGCATGACACCACCTTGAACGAAAAATATTGAATTTAGTGGGTTTCTCAAACCCTTCTATTATATCTATTTAATATATAGATTATAATTATTTTTTTACTTTACAAATTAATAAAAACATATATAAAACAAATATAAAAAATAAATAAAAAAGCAAAAAAATAAAGAGGTGTGAACTCTTTATTTTAAAGAAGCATATATGAGTATTCCGAAAAACTCTTCATTCGTGTATATATAAATAATACTCCAATGTAGATTAATTGTCAAATACGAACGCTTCTTTTGAAGTGTTTTTTTATTTATCTAATAAGGAGATTATTAAAAATGAGAAAGAAAGATTTTAATAATTCATATGCAAGTAAACCAGAAAATTTTACAGAACATATGAATGAATCTACAGGCACTTATACTAAATCAAGTGCCATTAGCGGGATAAAGACAGAGAACAAAGATTTTGTCCAGATAAACATAAAATATCAAGCTGAATTAGCTGAATTGGCTATCACAGAACCAGCAGCAAGAGCGATTTTTGACTTATTTGTTACAAGGATGGAAAACAATAATACATATATTACAAGCACAACAAAACTAGCTGAAGCTATTCACCGTGACCCTAGAACAGCACAGAGGGCTTTAAAAGTTTTAAAAGAAAGAAATTTTCTTGTTCTATATTTTAAGGTTAGCGGAAATCATGGTAATGCTTATTTTATAAATCCTCATATCGCTTGTAAATGTGGTGCAAATCAAAAGCAATTCTTAATAGAAAAGTACCTTACAATATCAGAGGACAAAACATATAGAGCAAGTGAAGATATTATAAACGTTAAAGCCTTAGTTGATAAAGATAGACTTGTTTTAAAATCTGATGAAAAGAAACAACTTGATACTCTAAATCGTCTTGATAATGTCAAAGTGCATGGAATGGTACAGATTGCAAATTTGATGAATGATTTAGACCAACAAGAAATAATGGACGTGATTCAGATGCTCAAAAAGAAAATCCCTACTACAGATGAAGAACAGGCAAAAACAGAGGATGATATTAAACGTAGACAAAAGGGAATTGAGTTGATGAAAGAAAAAAAGAGACTTATGAAAGAAGGAGCAGAAGAAGCTATACAGCTTGAAATCGCTAAACAAAAGTATGAAAATGGAACAGACAATGCAGTTTTAAATGTCTTAATGGATTCGTATTGGAAAGATGCTTTAGAGGGTAAATAAATGAAAGATATACTTAAACAGATTGAAGAATTTATGCAGAGATTTCCTGATGCAACAGCACAAGAAAAAAGAGATTTTCTTAATTGTTTGAAGGATGGAAGAGCATATGATTATACTACAGTTTGGAAAGAATCTCCTGTTGTATGTATAGGTGGAAAATGGGGTAGATTTAATGGAACAGAGTTTGAAGAAGTACCTGATTATATTCCACCAGATATGGGTGACCCATACGGACTATTGGATGGTAGTTGGAATGATTACAGTAATGATTATATACAATCTGAAATTATTTCTCGTGCCAATTATAATCCAAAACCTGATGCAGAAGCAGACAGGATTATAAAGGATTTATTGTATTTGTGTGCTTTGTATAAATTGGAACTACAAAAGATAGAAAAACAAATAGATGATGATACAAATTAAGGCTCTTAAATGAGCCTTTTTTGTTGCCTTTATTTTGGTTTTACATACCTCTGGTGGTACAATATAAGTATTAAAAGAGATATACAAAATAAGGAGAATTTGATTATGAAAACTAAAACAAAACAGATACATTTGCATGTAAGCAAAACAGATAAAGAAACTATTGAACAGGCAGCAAAGAACAGGGAAATGAATACAAGTGAATTTATCCGTTACTGCTGCGCTTACACTATTAATAACAATCCTGTAAGAGTTTATATAAATGATTAAAGAGGGCTTCGGCTCTCTTTTTTGTTTTTAGAAATTTATGTTGTATAATATAGTTAATTAGTTATTTTTTATATTGTGCTTTTGCACCTCTCTCATGTTTACAGGATGTAAAAAGTCCTTAGAGAATATTATCGCTCGCAAGGATATTGTGAACTGTAAAGAGACTGTAGTTTAGAGTTTAGTAGTACTGGATTAGAATAATATAGTACCGAAATAACTTTAAACAGAATAGAAAAATACTAAAAATAAATTTTAGGATTTGTTGTATATTTAGAATCTGATGTGTATTCTATATATAGAACAATAAAATAAATTAACTTGCAAAATGTTTATATTTATAAATGAAAGGAAAATAAATTATGAAAAATATTTCTTGTAACTACATAAAATTTTATACCCATTCTGGTTATTTAATGGATTTCGAAATTGGAACACCTGTCGATATTATTAGCTGGCTAGCGGTATTAAAAAATGATGTAAAGTTTATTGTGTCTGCTTCAACAAAAGCAGAGAAAGCGACAAAGTATATTCTTAATATTTGTGATGTAGAAGGAATAGAATAAAGAGCCGAAAGGCTCTTTTTTGTATGTGCAAAAAGGACATACAAAAGCTATATCTAAATATAAATCCGTGGAGGATTTAGGAAGATATAGCAATCGTCATGATGACGTTTGCAAGCATAGAGAGAATGAGAAAATGATTCTCTCATGCTGGTGAAAAAGTCGGCATGATGAATAAAAAAAGGTGGTTACCTACAGCTTTAGCTAGTAGGTAAACGAGCTTTTGCCAGCAAAAGGTCGTGGGGTTGATGAAGTGACGGCTCTGCCGTCGCTGAATCTACCCCTAACAAAAAAGCGCCATTTGGTGCTTTTTTGAAAGATATAAAGCCCGACAGGGCGATTGAATAAAAATTAATGTTAAAAAATCAGTGCAAAAATTGGTTTAAAACGCACAAGAAGTAACAATGCACATTAATCAAATAATGCGTATTAAAAATAAAATCCATTAATGCGTATTAAGAGAATTAATGCGTTTTAAATGAAATAATACGCAATACAAAATAAGAAATTAATACGCATAAAAGAATTAATACGCATTATCAAAATTAATGCGTATTAAATGCGTAATAACTAATAATACGCATTAAATCAGACAATACGCTTTAACTTAAATAATACGCTTTAATATTTTTCTAAAAATAATTCTCATACCACAATATAAAGTACATCATACAAAATGCACAATTTAAAATTATCTGACAATTTTATTCTACGCTCTCATACAATATTTTTCCATTAAAATAAGATAAATAAATAGATTATAAGACATAGTATTTATAGGCTTTTAATCAAAATGATATTAACAGATTTCATTAAATATAGTTATCCGACAATTCAAAAAAGCACTAAATATAAAATATAAGGGAATTGTATAATTTTATTTCCCTACTCTTCTTTAGAGACCTCTGGAGATTTTGGATATGGACAAAAGTTGCGGTAAAATATAAGTATCAAGTTAATTATTTTTAAGTATTTTAAAAACAAAAAGTGTTGTGAGTTTTTATAATTTTTTAGAGAGCAACAAAACCATTTACAGTAAAGATTGAGACGTCAAACAACGTCTTTATAAAAAAGTGTTAAAGAAGGAGAAGCGAAAAAAGTAATCATTAAATCTATACTGAATGGAGCAACTTTATTAATCATCCAAAATTATTTTTTGGATAAAAAATGATTCTGGATGCATTTTAGAAAATGCGAGCGCAAGCATTTTAAAAGTGCGTGCGTCATTATTGACCAATGTCGTTATGAGGACATTGTAAAAATAAAACTCAACAGAGCAAAAAATAACTTGAATATTAAAAAGGAAAGAGGTGATAAGAATGGGAAGAAAAAAAGATGTTGAACGTTTATTCCATCAGACTTTAAGTGATAAAATTGCATTTGGACAAAGTAAAAAGGCTGCAAAAAAAAACTTGGGATTTGGACAGAGTACATATCAAATTTATAGTGTTAATTCTTACAAAACCTATTTAAAACAATGTACTCAATATGCTAGGTGGTTAAAAGAAGAAAAAGGAATAAATAAAATTGATGATATAAATAAAACAGAACAATACGCAAAAGAGTATATTCAAAAAAGGTTAGATGATGTCAAAAGCATTTATACTGTAAAGATGGAGCGTTCCGCTTTAGGGATGCTGTATGGAAAACAGATAGATATACAACTTCCATCTAGGACACCAGATAAGATAACCAGAAGTCGAAAAGAAACAAAGAATGATAGATATATAAGTCGTGATGGAAAATATAAAGACGTTTTTACTATTGCTATTGCGACAGGTTCAAGAAGGAAAGATATTTCTAAATTATGTGTCAATAACTTTAGAGAAGTTGATGGCAAACTTTATGTTTATTTTGAACGTTCTAAAGGTGGTAGAGATAGACTTACTCCTGTTTTAGAGAAATATGAAAAGGATGTAAGAGATATTATTGAACAGGCAAAAGCTGATGGAAAGACAAGACTTTTTAATCATATTCCTAAAGAAATAGACATTCACGGTCTTAGACGTGAATACTGTCAAGGTTTGTATGATGAAATAAAGGATAATAAGGAATTAAGGGATGAAATATTAAAAAACTATCCTGAAAGACGTGAATTAAAGACACAAAAAGATAAAGGCGGAAATACTGTTACTAAAGAAATAAAAAGTGATGTATATAAAGATAGAAGCGGTAATGTTTGGAAACGTGATGATATATATGTATTAAGTCAAGCGCTCGGACATAATAGACTGGATGTATCTATTACTCACTATCTTAAAAGTTAATGACACTCTACATGGAGTGTTTTTTTATATTACTAGGGGTATGGGATTCGGTCGGCGGTTCAAGGTGGTGTCATGCCGTGTCGCCCATAGGCGACATGACATGTCGCTACCTTGAACAAAAAGTATTGAATTTAGTGGGTTTCTCAAACCCTTCTATTATATCTATAATATATATAGATAATAATTATTTTTTTACTTTACATATCAATAAAAACATATACAAAATCAATATATAAATTACCATCTATTTATTTTTTTGACTTCCAGAAATAATATGATACAATAATAAGTGAGAGAAAAAATTATATATTGATGCAGAAAACAGCACGTTAAAAAAGTTGGAAGTAAAGCCTATTTATAGGCTCTTAACAGTATAAATTTTATTTGAATACCTCACAATTTATGAACATTGCCATATTCGGTAATGTTCTTTTTTGTTGCTCATAAATTTGACTTGTATTCCCTTAAAGGTATACAATATAAGTGTAAAAGAAATAAACCAAAAGGTTATAAAAAGGAGATAAAATCAAATGAAAATAAAAGTAATTATTACACTTATATTGTTTGTAGCAGCTAATACTTTAAATATTAGTGCAATTACAACAGATGAACTTACACCAATGGTTTCACAAGATACTCTTGAAATCATTATTGATATTCCCTCTACAGAGGATGAAATAAAGCCCCTAGAAGCCGTTATAGAGCCGTTAGAGGATGAAACTATACAAACTATAGAAGAGACTGAAATAGAGCCTATAGAAGCCCTTACAGAGCCTTTGAATGATGATACTATTGAAGAGATAGAAGAATCGGTACAAATTGATTTAGATTTAGGAACACAAGAACCAATACAGGAAGAAACAATAGAGATTCCTGAAACAGTTGAAGAGCCTGAACAGGTAGAAGCACCTGTTACTATGAGAGACGATAATGTATATGTAAATGGTATCTCTGTTTATATTACTCCATCTATAACAGATGATGATTACAATATGTTTATCGGGTGGGTTTCTGAAATGCCTTATTTCCTCACAAGCCATGTTGAGAAAATTAGCGTTGTTGATGATATAACAGAATATACATTAACAGGAGAAAACGCAAGCGGAGTTACAAAACAAGGCAAGAATATTTATATAAATGCTATCAACCTTTATGATAAACAAGGAACTCTTTACCATGAAGCTGGACATTGCCTTGATTTTTCTGGCGGTTATTCTGATACAAGCGCATGGAATAATATTTGCAATTCTGAATGGTCTGATGCTGGATATTATGCAACTACAAGAGAGAGTTTTGCCGAAGCTGTTAGTATGTACTATGTAGATGGTCTGAACAAGCCACAAAGTTATGAAGCTATTGAAAGTCTTATCAATACAGGCACACTTGGAGAAGATGATGGATTTAAAGACAATTACACTACTTTATATGCAAAATACAAAACAATCTGGATTTACGCTGGTGCGGATGATTTCTACAATGAACAGATAGGTACTGTAGAAATAGGCGATAGCATACAGGCAGTCGGATTGAATACTGATGGAACTTGGTACAAGGTGGATATAAACGGTCAAGAAGGATATTGCAGAGCCGACATGGTATCGCTTGAATCTTAAAAGGAGAAAAGATGGAACATAAAATTAATGATATGATTTTCATTCACTATGGAAATAAAAAATTTGATATAGAACATTTCTATGATGTTACAAACACTAATAACACAAAACCTAAATTCGGTTTGTGGGGATGTCCAGTAAGCCCATTTTATTTTACTCTTGTAAATGTTCCTGTAGTAAAAAGTGGTTTGTGGATGTGGGTGCATAATCCCTGTCTTTGTTTGACTTCGCTTGCAATTCACAAATATTGTTTTTTGGATAGAGGATATTTTAAGTTTACCCTTAAAGGAAATGCAAAGATTCTAATAATCCAACATTCACAAGAGATAAGACAATACTGTATAATGTCTGACTTTAGAAAAATATTGATTGATTTCGGCTATCCTCTTAAAAAGGATTACAGAATAGAAAGAGACTGGACAACAAGAATTGATTTTGACAGGATAAAGAAAGATTATGATGGAATGTTTGTATATCATAATGGAAATATATTACAAGATACAATTTTTAGGAATTGGGAGACGGATTCTATAGTAATCTGGAATCCAGAGGTTATAAAGATTGTAAGTTGATAAAGGGGCGGTTGAAACTGCCCCTTTTCTGTTGATTATACCAGTAGACATTAAGAGGAAAAGACATTATACTAACAAGATAAGGAGTGATGAAACATGAAGAGGATAGTCAAAAATGCGATAAAATGCAATCATTGTGGAGATATTATCGTCTCTACTCATAGGCATGATTTTGTTACCTGTAGTTGTGGCTGCTGCTCGGTTGATGGTGGAAATGATTATTTAAGAAGAGGTTATACTAATTCCCCTGATGATTTCACCGATATGAGCGAATTTGAAGAGGATGAAAAAAATCCTTGACTTGTGAACCACATTCTGAGGGGAATGGAAGAAGCACTCGAATATGGCTTGACCTGATTTTGAAAAAGGAATTAAAGCTGGTTGTAAATTGGAGCAAAGTGGATAAAGAAGATTATCTGCTTGCGATGGAAAGAAGCCCAATTAAAGATGTAGAAATAAAGGCTTTGCTTAAGAGTGCGCTGACAGATAAGATTTATGAGCGAGAAGTATATATGAAAGGGATTGATATAAGCTATTATTATGAAGGATATAATATCTTCAGGGTTGAAGAATTATAAGTCACAAAAAGTTAGGGAGATGTTTCTTAAGCCAGACAGAAAAAATAGTAGCTTATATACTCAGTTGAAACCCTTTGCCGATGGTCTCGCTGCTCTTGGTGACCATAATAAAGGCGGAGGGCTGGGTCTTATGGATATATCTCTGGAGAACCACAGCCTGCCTTGGATCCAGGGCACAGAGGATCACGGTCTTCCCCTCATGGGTATAGATGCCCTCCGCATGGTATATCGTAGCACTTCGGTGCAATACTTCTTTGATGAAGGCGCAGATCGGCTCCGGCTTATCACAGATGATGGTGAAATATTTGCTAAGTTTCATCTGGTCAAGAGCCTGGTCTACAAAGATAGACTTGGCGATAAGGCCGCATACGGAAAACAGGCCTGTAGGCACATCGAAAACCAGGAAAGACAGAGATACCACCACTGTATCGGTGAGAAGCAGAGCCATCCCGATGTCCACAGTGGTATATTTTTTCAGGATCATGGCGATAATATCAGTTCCGCCGCCGGACGCGTTGACGTAGAACAGGATAGCAGCAGCCACCGCTGGAAATGCAATGGCATACAAAAGCTCCAGAATCGGCTCATGGGTAAGAGGCGCGCTTAAGGGAACCACCCACTCCATCACACTGAGAACCACAGAGGATAAGATGGTGGCATAGGTTGTTTTGATGCCAAAGCCTTTTCCAAGCATAAGGAAACCGATGACCAGAAAGATCAGATTGATAACAAGGTTGATCTGGCTGGCGGAAATTCCAAGAAGCCTGTTTAGGACAACTGCCAGGCCAGAGACACCGCCAAAGGAAAAATGGTTTGGAAACTTGAACACATAGATTCCAATATCCATCAAAAGAACAGCAAAGGTAATGAGTCCATAGTCAAAAAAAAATTTAGAAACCGTCTTGCGATTCATAACTCTCTTCTCCCTTAAATTTCCCAACAAAATGTGGTAATTTAGCCTACCCTTACACGGTAACCATAGTATATTTCTGCCAGTTTGTAAAACAGTTTTTTTGTTGATCAGTCCACAACCTTTTTATTGTAGCACTTTTTTGATGATATGAACCAGTTCCTTCAAAGGTTCTGAAAGGGTATGATCCTTGTACTGGGCGGCTGCTATGGAAAGATGAGTACAGGGATAATTCAGCTCATAGACTTCCAGCTGTTCCCCCTGCTTTTTTGAGAGAAGGCTGTCCAGCAGAAAGGCAGGGTAAAATACAGCACCGATACCATCTGCGCACATTTCACCAATGGTTTCTATGTTTTCCGTCTCAAACAGAATGTTGGGAGCCCATTGCTCCTCTTTAAAGATCCGGTCAGAAATTTCGCGGGAGATGTTTCCCTTTTTATTTAATAAGAAAGGAATGTCCTTCATCGCAGTGATTTTCCCGGATTCTTTTAGGGTGCGGCGGATGTCCGGGCAGTTGCCGCATCGAGTAAGGAGCCGGGAGGAAACCACTAAAAGAATCCTCTCTGGAAGAAGAGGGGTGTATACAATGTCCGGGTTGGAGGCTGTGTCATGGATGATGGCAATATCCACGGTTTTTTTGATCAGAGCCTGCTCTAACTGCTCCACATTGTCCTCCTGGACATGAACCTCGATATTCGGGTATTTTTCCATAAAGACAGGAAGGACCTTGGGAAGGAGAAGGTGGCCTCTGGTATGGGAGATGCCGATGGTAATCTGGCCCCGTTTTCCGTCACGGATATCACGGAGTTCTTCAAATAGATCCGAGTAATCTTGAGTCAGCTTTTGTGCATGACGGTAGAATGCTTCGCCGGCATAGGTCAGCTTCAGGGTAGGTTTTCGGGAAAAAAGGGAAATATCAAGTTCTTTTTCTATCACTGCAATATGGCTGCTTAAGGCCTGCTGGCTGATGTAAAGCTTCTCAGCGGCCTTGGTAAAGTTAAGTTCATCAGCAACCGTAATAAAATAGGTCAGGTTTTGGTAGTTTAACATAATCATAATCTCCTGGTACTGGATTGGAAAAACGGCAAGGAATGCCACCTATTACTATACAATAGGATGGGGGAAAGTCAATAGAGATTGTAACAACAAGTGTCCTGATGAGAAAAGTATAGGTGGCAGATAGTAGACAAAATAGAGAAAGGTTCTTATAATAGAGGGCAGGATAAATATGAAACCGGGGAGGTAGAATGTTGTATGGAGAATATTGTATGGGATGAAAAGTATAATATCGGTGTGGAGGTCGTGGATAAGGCACATGCCAAGCTTTTTCGGGTCATAAAAAAGCTGCTTGAAATTTCCCAGGATGGAGAGAACAACCAGCATGTCTATAAAGAAGGCGTTAAATACCTTGAGACGTATTCCATGACGCATTTTTCAGAGGAAGAGGCGTATATGCGTTCCATCCGGTATCAGGGATATGCGGAACATAAACGGATCCATGATAATTTTCGGGATAAGACTCTGGTTGCCATGAAAAGGGATTTGGAATTGTCAAATTATTCTTATGCAGCAATCCAGCGCCTGGTGGGAACCATGGGCAGATGGCTGGCAGAACATATTATGCAGGAGGACCAGGCTATTGTGGGGAAAGGCGCTGCCCGGAAAAGCTACGATTTTTCGGCCCAGATTCCGCTTATATCCAAGACGGTGAATCGGGCAATGTCCAGTCTGTTTCAGAGTGAGGCCAAGCTGGTAAGTGCCAATTATAAAGGACAGAATTTTGGAGAAGGATATTACAGCCGCCACCAGTATGACATCGAGGGAGGAATTCGGCTGCAGATGCTTCTGGGGGTGGAGGAACAGCTGCTTTTAAAGGGCATTGGCGTGATGCAGGGGTGTCAGGTGGTGAAAAAGGAAGAGATAGGCAAGGAGGAGGTTTTAAGAATCTTTGAACAGCTGTTCCAGGAGATGAGCAAACTGTTTCGGGTGGAGACAGAACAGGAGTTTACCATGGAAAACCTGTTGACCAGGGATGAGTTTCGGACGGCTTATATGAAAGGGTATCCATGCAGCTTGTTATATAGTACCAAAGTGGGATATTTTACGTTTTCTTACCGTAGCTGGCGGATAAGAAGCAATGGCGCATCAGGCGGGGCAGGGAAGAAAGAAGGTGTATAAATATGGCTATGGAATTGAGGGAAACCCAAAAGGCGGCTCCTTTGTTTGCGGGGTGGCAGGAAACGCTTATCTGGTCAGCCCTCCAGAAAGTCATGGGGAAAGTTTATGTGGATTCTTTGGAATGCCCGGCTTCGGCTATGGTGATTCTGGGAGACTTCTGTTTCCCGGCAGGAAAGCCGGAGAGGTGTTTTCTTATGGACGGGCTTGGGATGGGACGGAAAGAGTTTATGATTGTGGTTCCACAGAACCAGGCCTGGGGGGAGCTGCTTGAGGAGTGTATGGGAGAGAAGGCAAAAAAGGTAACTCGGTACGCCATAAAAAAAGAGGGAGATATCTTTGACAGAGAAAAGCTGCAAGGAATCGTGGATGGATTGCCTGAAGGGTACAGGCTGCAGATGATAGATGAGGATTTATTTAAGCGCTGTGGGGAGATGGATTGGTGCAGAGATTGGGTAAGGCAGTATGAAAGCTATGCCCTATACCAGAAGCATGGCCTGGGTGCGGTTATCTTAAAGGAAGGGGAGCCGGTCTCGGGAGCAGCTTCTTATTCTGGATTCCAGGGAGGCATCGAGATTGAGATCATCACCCGGACTGACTATCGGAGAAAGGGGCTTGCCAGCATCTGTGGGGCAAAGCTGATTCTGGAGTGTCTGAAGCGAGGGTGGTATCCCAGCTGGGATGCCCAGAACCTATGGTCCGCATCTCTGGCGGAGAAGCTGGGATATCATTTTGACTGTGAATATGCGGCGTATGAAGTGATACAGGAGGAATCCATATGAGACTGCTTTTTAAGCAACGGTTTTTTTCATGGTTTGACAGCTATGATATCTATGATGAGCAGGGCAATACCGTATATGTGGTAAAAGGCCAGTTATCCTGGGGACATTGCCTGAAGATCTATGATGTCATGGGAAATGAGATTGGTATGGTGCAGGAACGTGTTTTTACGATGCTTCCTAAGTTTGAACTGTATCTGGGGACAGACTATGTAGGCTGCATCAGCAAAGCATTTTCCTTTTTTAAGCCCCAGTATCAGATTGACTGTAATGGCTGGCATGTGGAAGGGGATTTCTTTGAGTGGGATTATCAGGTGGTTGACCGGGGAAACACCCAGGTTGCCAAGGTGTCGAAGCAGTTGTTTCATCTGACCGACACTTACGTGATTGATGTGCGCGACTCGGAAGACGCGCTGTGCGCCCTGATGCTGGTTCTTGCCATCGATGCAGAGAAATGTTCCAGACGGTGACAAGGAGGATTTTGTCTTCCAGGTGAGATTCTTTTGGAGGAATTTTATGACCAGAGACTTGACGAAAGGTCCGGTTACCAGGACCATGCTGTATTTTGCCCTTCCCATGATACTGGGAAACCTGCTGCAGCAGTTTTATAATGTGGCGGATACCCTGATTGTAGGGCAGTTTTTAGGAGCAGATGCCCTGGCAGCCGTTGGCTCCGCCTATACCTTTATGACCTTTTTGACATCCATACTTTTAGGACTGTGTATGGGAAGCGGTGCGGTTTTTTCTATACGCAAGGGAGAGGACAACGAAGAGGGGCTTCGCACCAGCGTCTTCCATTCCTTTGTCATGATTGCGGCGCTGGCGGTGGTGCTCAATGTGGCGGTATTTCTTCTGATTGATCCTATTTTGGCATTCCTTCATGTGCCGGAGCAAGTATACGGGCTGATGCGGGAATATCTGTGGATTATTTTCTACGGGATTTTTGCCACGTTTCTCTACAATTTTTTCGCCTCCCTTCTTCGGGCTGTGGGAGATTCTGTGACACCCCTGCTTTTTTTGGGAATCTGCGCTGTCTTAAATATCATATTGGATCTGCTTTTTGTTCTTGTCTTCCGGTGGGGCGTGGGAGGCGCTGCCATTGCAACCGTTATGGCCCAGATGGTATCCGGAATCGGGCTGTTGTGGTATACCTTTGGGAAATTTCCCAGGTTTCGGATCCTGCCTGGAAAGATTCCGTTTCAGAGACAGGCATTCCGGGAGATTGCTCAGTTTTCCTTTCTGACTTGTCTGCAGCAATCGGTGATGAACCTGGGGATATTGATGGTTCAGGGGTTGGTTAACAGCTTTGGGCCTGCTGTCATGGCGGCCTTTGCCGCGGCGGTTAAGATCGATTCCTTTGCCTATATGCCGGTTCAGGATTTTGGAAATGCATTTTCTACTTTTACGGCCCAGAATTTTGGCGCAAAGAAAACGGAACGCATCCGGCAGGGAATTCGAAGTGCCGTCTTTTGTTCCGTTGTGTTCTGCCTGTTCATCAGTCTTGGAGTAACAGGATTTGCAAGGCAGCTGATGCTTATGTTTGTGAAGCCGGAAGAGACAGAGATTCTGGCAATTGGCATGCAGTATCTTCGCATTGAAGGCGCCTTTTACTTTGGTATTGGCTGTCTCTTTTTGCTGTACGGGTTTTATCGGGCGGTAGGCCGTCCGGGCATGTCCGTGGTATTGACTGTGATTTCCCTGGGAACCAGAGTGATCCTCGCCTACCTCCTGTCTTCGGTTCCGGCGATCGGGGTGAAAGGAATCTGGTGGTCAGTTCCCATCGGCTGGATCCTGGCAGACGGGGCTGGATTTATCTACCTTCTGACCGTTCGTAATCTTTTAAGGAATCCAGGGCCTGACGGGACAGCGGAATCAGGGCAATCATGTTGAAGATGGTCATAAGTCCGATTCCGATATCTCCCACATCCCAGACAAAGGTATAGGCCGCCAGGCCTCCGATATAAAGCATGACCAGGGCCAGAATCTTGTAGAGAGTCTGGGAAAGCCAGTTGTCTCCGAACAGATAGGCTACATTGGGGCGGGCGTAGAACAGAATTCCGATAAATGTGGAGAAACTAAACAGCCACAACGTGACAGCAATAAAGACCACGCCCATCTGCCCCATGTGATGTTTCATAGCAGCCTGCAAAAGATCCATGCCCTCCATACCCTGGGTTAAAGAGCCTGGAGTGAGAAGCATGATCATGGCAGAACAGCTGCAGATCACGATGGTATCGATAAACACGCCGAAGGTCTGTAAAAGTCCTTCCTTTGCCGGATGGTCGATGTCTGCCGCCGCAGCAGCGCAAGGCGCAGAACCGGATCCGGCCTCATTGGAGAACAGGCCTCTCTTGGCGCCATTCATGAGGACTGCGCCGAAGCCTCCGGCTACAACTTGGCGAATGCCCAATGCCTCTGCAAAGATCTGCTGGAATACAGAAGGAACCAGGGTAATATTTTTGCAGATGATAAACAGGGTCAGGAAAAAGTAAAGGCCAGCCATAATGGGCACAATCACATCCAGCACTTTCACGGTGGCGTCTTTTCGCAGTACGATCACGGCAGCAATAAGCACCAGCACCCGGGTTGTCCATACAGGCGGAATCCGGAAGGCGTTTTCGAATGCAGAGGAAACGGAATTGCCGATTACCTGGCTGATGCCACACCAGCAGATCAGGCCGGAAAGGGCAAACAGGATGGCAATCACCGAGCGTTTGGATTTGACAGCAGAGCCGGTCTTGCCGGTTTTTTTGTTCATAAAATAGTGGTGGATATAGTAGGCAGGACCGCCCCGGTAGCCGCCATAGAGAGGGTCTTTTTCTTTATAAAGCTGTGCCAGGGTTGCTTCCACAAAGGCGGTGGAGGAGCCTAATAGGGCTGTGACCCACATCCAGAATACAGCGCCGGCCCCTCCCACGGAGATGGCTGCCACCACGCCTACCAGGTTGCCCATGCCGACTCTGGTGGCAGTAGATATGATCAGGGCCTGTACGCCGGAGATGGAGTGCTTCCCGGTGCCGATTTTTTTTTCTGTGACGATCTTCAGCATCTTAGGGAAGTGACGGAAAAGAAGAAATTTGGTCCGGATCGTGAAGTAGATGCCGGACGGGATTAGGATCAAAACCAGCAGAGATAATCCTATGGAGCCGCCGCCTGGTAATGGGATGGTGATAAGGTCGCTCCATAGAAACTGGTAGAGTGCGCGTATGATGTTCATGAAAAAACCCCCTCATAAGTAATGGTAATGTCTGATATAACCTTAGTATATAGTATAAACAGAAATCTGTAAAATAGAAATTGGGAAATTCTAAGAATTAATTGCAGTCTTGGAGATTCTTGTTCACACCTTATGACGAATCACTCTGCTGATTTATTATGGGCTGGTACAGTTATAGGGGGATATGCTGTTATGCTTACAGGGTGCCTGTGAACAGGTAACCCATGGAATGTCTGGCCCACGGATAGAAGGTGCATGCCGGTGCATCCGATTGACTTTTTCCATGCCTGTTGATATAATCAAAAAAGCAGAAGAGACCATAAAAAACAGGGTTTCAGGGGAAAGGAGAAGGCGGAAATGATTATCAGGAATGCCAGTGTATATACGGAAGATGGGACATTTTCAGAGAAAGATATCTATATAAGAGACGGTCGGTTCGTGGATACCAGAGAGGTGGCAAAGGAGGACGGGAAGGTGATAGACGGCAGCGGCTGTTATGCGATTCCCGGGCTTACGGATATTCATTTTCATGGGTGCGTGGGATATGATTTCTGTGACGGCTCCAGGGAAGCCATCGATGCAATGGCTGTCTATGAGGCTTCTGTGGGGGTGACAAATATTGTGCCTGCTACGATGACGCTGCCAGAAGAAGAGTTGGCCTCCATCTGTAGCACGGCAAAATCCTATGGGGAGGAAGGAACCCTTGATAAGCGAGCAGATTTTTATGGTATCAATATGGAAGGGCCGTTTATTGCTCTGGATAAGAAAGGGGCTCAGAACGGGGAGTTTATCCATGTACCAGACGTGGACATGTTCAACCGGCTGAATCAGGCTTCCGGGAATCGGGTAAAGCTTCTGGATATTGCACCAGAACGGGAAGGGGCCATGGAACTGATCGCCAAGAAGAAGGGCGAGGTGGTACTCTCTCTGGCCCATACCTGTGCAGACTATGATACGTCCATGAAGTCTTTTGAGGCAGGAGCCAGCCATGTGACTCATTTCTATAATGCCATGAACCCGTATACCCACAGAGCTCCAGGGCTGATCGGGGCGGCTGCGGACAGAGATGACGTGGAGGTGGAACTGATATGTGACGGCGTTCATATTCATCCGGCTGCGGTGAGAACCACATTTAAGATTTTTGGTGATGACAGAATTATACTGATCAGTGACAGTATGAGAGCCGCTGGCCTTAGGGACGGGGAATATACCCTGGGAGGGCAGATGGTGAATGTCAGGGGGAATCTGGCCACGTTGGAGGACGGAACCATCGCTGGATCGGTTACCAATCTGATGGAATGTGTACGGACAGCGGTTCTTCGGATGGGGATTCCTCTTGCGTCTGCTGTAAAGTGTGCCGCAGTGAATCCGGCCAGATGTGTGGGAATCTATGATCACTGTGGGAGTATTACACCAGGGAAGAAGGCGGATGTGGTGTTGCTAAAGAAAGAAAGCCTTGAGGCGAAACTTGTGGTTTTAAGGGGAGAAGTGTTATAGCTGCTTACAGTATGTTTGGAGAGTGGCAGGGATTTCAGTTTAAGGAAAGGAGAACTGGTAAGATGGTACTGTGCATTGCAACCGCTCCATGCAAAGTCTTTTAGAGCAGGATTGCATGGAGTAGAAAACAACTTCAGACCGGTCTGGCGGAGTTGTAACAACTGCTGGGAGGCTTTGCAGTTTTTTAAGTAGGTATTATTTATTTAAAAAGGAGCAAAGTCTTATGATATATGATAGAAATACTATACGGGAAATAAAACCGTTCCTTCTGCTTTGGGTTACCCAGGCCTTTTCCGGCCTTGGAAGTGCTATGACCAGCTACGCATTGGTAATCTGGTCTTATTCTGAGAAAGGATCGGCGCTTATGACAGCGCTTTTGATGGTCAGTTCCTACGCGCCCTATGTGGTGTGCAGCATTTTTGCAGGGGCCTTAAGTGACAGATGGAACAAGAAAGCTACCATGCTGGTGTGCGATACCATCGCGGCATTGACAACTGTGGCTATGCTGATCCTTCTGTACAGGAATGCCCTTGCCATCGGCCATCTGTATCTGATCAATGGGATCAATGGTCTGATGAATACGGTGCAGCAGCCGGCATCGGAGGTGGCCACCACAAGGGTGCTGCCCAGGAAATATTATCAAAAGGTAGGCGGGTTTAAGTATTTTGCCAGTTCATTAAATTCCATCATGACTCCCATTCTTGCCACAGCGGTGTTAGGCCTGGCTGGCATGGGAGCGGTGGTTGTATTTGATCTGCTTACTTTTTTTGTTGCTTTTGTAACCTTAGCTTTTTGGATTCAGATTCCGGAAGAGGAACAAAAGGATAAGGAACAGGAGCCTCTGTTGGTTTCCACTAAAAAAGGTATTGCATTCTTAAGGAAGGAACAGGGGATTTTTTATCTCATTCTCTTTTTGGCGGCCATCAATCTGGTAGCATCGGTCTATGACGCAGCATTTCCGGCTATGATGCTTTCCAGAAACGGTGGGAGCGAGAAGACTCTTGGACTTGTAAATGCTGTGATCGGCATCACCACATTTGCCGGGAGCATCGGGGCATCGTTTATGAAGGAGCCAAAAAGCCGGGTGCGGGTGATCTGCAATTGCCTTCTGTTTTCCATGAGTACAGAGAATTTTCTGCTTGCATTGGGCAGGATTCCTTTTGTCTGGTGCATCGGCGGATTCCTTGGGTGGATCGCCATACCGCTTATGAGCACCAACCTGGATGCCATTATGCGTCTGCATATTCCGGAAGCCATGCAGGGAAGGGTGTACTCTGTGAGGAACTCCCTGCAGTTTTTTACGATCCCTGTGGGATACTTTCTGGGAGGCTTTCTGGTGGACAAGGTATTTGAGCCGGTTATGGCAAGGCAGCAGGCAGGAAGTGTCCTGACCATTCTGTTCGGGGAAGGGAAAGGCACCGGGGCGGCATTTTTATTCTTTGTGATTGCATTTGCAGGGATTGGGGTATGCTTGTATTTTAGAAGGAACAAGTATATATGGGAGTTGGAGGACGGCTCCCATGACAATGGTGACCATAGAAACGGATAACCATTGAGATGTTGTTTGAAAGATTGTATGGGATATAGAGCGGAAGTGCCAGCTTGAAACGAAAATCATTTAACGAGGTGAAGAAGATGGAGAAAGCAAACGTGTATTTTACAAGGGAACTTACACCAGAAGGGGTCATCAAAATGTATCAGATGCTTGGAAAGGAGCTGCCGGGGAAGGTGGCGGTCAAGGTTCACTCTGGTGAGAAAGGAAATCAGAATTATCTGCATCCGGAGTTTATGCGCCCTATGGTGGAGAAAGTAAACGGAACCGTAGTAGAATGCAATACGGCTTATGACGGGGCCAGGAACTCTACGGCCAAGCATAGAAAGTTGATGGAAGAGCATGGATGGAGCAAATATTTTCCCATTGACCTGATGGATGGGGAGAAGCCGGATCTGGTGCTTCCGATTCCCGGTGGCAAGGTGTTAAAGGAAAATCATGTGGGGAGGCATATGGCGGAGTATGATTCCATGTTGGTGCTTTCTCATTTTAAGGGACACCCTATGGGAGGGTACGGCGGAGCGTTAAAACAGCTTGCTATCGGATGCGCTTCCAGCGAGGGCAAATCCCTTATTCATTCCGGCGGTTTTACCGATGACCAGAATATTGTGTGGGGACATACAGCAGATCAGGATGCTTTCTGCGAGGCAATGGCAGAGGCAGCTGGCAGTGTCATGGAGTATTTCAAAGGGAACACAGCGTTTGTAAATATGGTGTGCAACCTGTCGGTGGATTGTGACTGCTGTGCAGTGGCGGAAGATCCCTGTATGAAAGATATTGGAATTCTTTCTTCTCTGGATCCGGTGGCGCTGGATCAGGCTTGCCTGGATCTGATCTATCAGGCAGATGATCCAGGGCGGGAGCATTTCCTTCAGAGAGTGGAGTCCAGACATGGTGTTCATACCATCGAGGCAGCAGCAGAGATGGGATATGGAACCAGAGAGTATGAATTGATCCTGGTAGATTGATCTTGTGGTCCTTTGAGACTTTGATGCTCGGGAAACTGGTGTTTGGATATCATGAGAAGTCCGCTTGGAGAGGGAATACAAGAGGTTCCCTCTCTAAGTTATGTTATCTCTGGTGTATTGTACTGCTCAAGACATCATCTGTACACCTTATTCTTTACAGTTGAATGATTAGACTTTCTCTTTTTTTCTCTTTTTTTGAAAAAGTGCTTTTCAAACAGGAAATTATTTGCTATAATAGAAAAGTACGGAGTATGGCGTAGCTTGGTAGCGCGCTCGGCTGGGGGCCGAGAGGTCGCAGGTTCAAATCCTGTTACTCCGATTTTTTATTGGAAAATCAACGCTTTCTGAGCTGTATAGAACCAATGGATTCCTGTTACCAGATTTCTGAAATCATGTTCGATTTATATGGACATGATTTTTTTGATTATATCTTTCCTTTGTAAACCACAATATAGCTTCTTTTTGTGATGGGAATGGCCGGACAGGCATAAAGATTCTGTTTCTTAATGAAATAGAGGCATAGGATGAATGTTTGGAATGAGCCAATTTGTGGGATGCCCACCATATAAAAATGGGATGTGGTGGGCAATTCAGGCGTTTCTGCCGTTTGTTCCTGAAAACCATTATAAGGGATCGGATGACGAAAATCTACCAGCCAGGGTTTCCTTTTTCGCCCATTTTCCTAACTTTTAGGAACGTGTGGCGCAATATGATTTGCTTCTTTTTATGTATGCTGTTCTATGTATTTTTCATATGGATCAAATTGTAATGCATGTCCTTGAAAATTTCCATAGTATGGGTTATGATAGGCAGTATGGAGGAAACGGGATGGATGCGATCGTAAGCTTTGACCTGGATATGACATTATTGGATCATAGAACTTATAAAATACCGGACAGTGCGATGAATGCTCTTGACCGGATTCGGAAGCATGCTTATGTTGTCCTTGCCACCGGAAGGGATATGGATAATTATTACAGCCGACAGTACAAAGATGTGGTGAAGCCGGATGCCATTATACATAACAACGGAACCAGGATAACTGTAGGGGGCTGTGTTCTGTATGAGACCTTCATGGCTAAGGAATTGGTGAGAAGGATTCTGGAATTTGCGGAGGGAGAAGGATTGGCTGTGGGGGTTACCCTGGGGGATGACGATTATTATACCCATCGGGAACATGTAATCGCTCACGATAAGCGTATGTGGGGGGAATCAAATAGACAGTATAAAGATCCCCGGAAGTTGTTGGAGATGGATATCCGTACCCTGGCTTATGTGGGAGCGCCGGAAGGTGCTGGAAGATTGGAACAGGCGTTTCCGGAATTAAAATGCCCGTTGTTTGGCGGCGGGAAAGGTGCGGATGTGCTGGAGAGAAGGAATTCCAAGGCCAATGGGCTTCAGATTTTATGCAAATATTGGGGAATCGGATTGGAAAAAACTTATGCGTTTGGAGACAGTATGAACGATCTGGAGATCATAGAGGCCGCCGGTGTGGGAATCGCTATGGGAAATGCGGTGCAGGAGTTAAAGGAAGCGGCGGATTATGTGACGTCAGATATTGGGGAAGATGGAATCTATAAGGCATGTAAGCATTTTCATTTAATATAGAGAAGGAGATTGGGAAGGATGAATGACAGGCTAAAACAGTTAAGACAAGTGATGGCGGAGAAGGGGATTGATGCATACTTGGTACCCACATCGGATTTTCATGAGTCAGAATATGTGGGAGAGCATTTTAAATGTCGGAAATTTTTGACCGGATTTACTGGCTCTGCTGGAACCGCTGTAGTGACAGCCACGGAAGCAGGGCTGTGGACTGACGGAAGATATTTTGTGCAGGCAGCAAAACAGCTGGAGGGAAGCGGATTTACCCTGCAGAAAATAGGGCAGGAGGGAGTGCCTACGGTCAATGAATACCTGCAGAAGGTGATGCCGTTTCAGGGCGTGTTGGGATTTGACGGACGGGTGGTGAACAGCCAGCTGGGGCAGGAACTGGAGGAGGCGTTGGAGCCGAAGCAGGTGTCATTTGCTTATGAGGAAGACTTGGTGGGGATGATCTGGGAAGACCGGCCAGGGCTGCCTGTAAATCCTGTGTGGATTCTAAAGGAGCAGTATACAGGGCAGTCAGCACAGGAGAAGCTGAAAGGACTTCGGGAGGCTATGAGAGAAGCAGGCACCGGGGTTCATGTGCTGACCACCCTGGATGATATTGTATGGCTTTTCAATATCCGGGGCGGTGATGTGCCTCACAATCCGGTGGTGCTGTCTTATGTGGTAGTGACAGAAAAGACATGCAATCTGTTTATCAATGAAGGGGTTTTGAATGATGAGGTAAGGACATATTTGGATAGGCTCCACGTGACAGTGATGCCTTATGACGGGATCTATGAATTTGTGAAATCTTTCCGGGGGGAGCGGGTTCTTCTGGAGCGTTCCAGGATTAACTATGCCATTCTTAAGAATCTGGATCCTTCCAACAAGATCATTGACCGAATGAATCCGACGGTTATGGCGAAGGCAGTAAAGAATCCGGTGGAGATCGAGAATGAACGGCAGGCCCACATAAAAGATGGGGTGGCAGTGACAAAGTTCATATATTGGATGAAGCAGAATGTAGGGAAGATTCCCATGACGGAGATTAGCGTGGCAGAACATCTGGAGGAACTTCGAAGGGAGCAGGAAGGCTATCTGGAGGCCAGCTTCGATACCATATCCGCTTATGGGGAAAATGCCGCCATGTGTCATTATTCGGCTACCCCGGAAAGTGATAAGACCATTGAGGCTAAGGGGCTGTATCTGGTAGATTCCGGCGGACAATATTATGAGGGAACCACGGATATCACAAGAACCATCGCATTGGGGCCGGTTACGGAAAAAGAGCGGGAACATTTTACTTTGGTTGCCATAAGCATGCTGCGGTTGGGGCACGCCAAATTCCTCTATGGATGCAGAGGGCTTTCTCTTGATTATATCGCAAGGCAGCCTCTGTGGGAGCGAGGGCTAAACTATGATCACGGTACAGGACATGGAGTGGGATATCTCTTAAATGTCCATGAGCGGCCCAATGGGATCCGGTATAAGATGGTGCCAGAGCGTATGGACAGCGCGGTAATTGAGGAAGGTATGATCTGTTCTGATGAGCCGGGACTGTATATAGAAGGAAGCCACGGGATCCGCACGGAGAATCTGATTGTATCCAAAAAAGGGGAAAAAAACCAGTATGGCCAGTTTATGGAGTTTGAGTTTCTAACTTTTGTCCCCATTGACCTGGATGCCTTGGATGTGACGCTGATGGAGGAACGGGATATCCAGTATTTGAATGAATATCATAGGCAAGTGTATGAGAAGATTTCTCCTTATCTGACAGGGGAGGAATGTGAATGGCTGAAGGCGGTTACAAGGCCAGTGTAACAGGGAGATGATGATGGAGAAAGTCCGGATGGTTCCGCAGGGCGGGCATTCGGACTTTCCTGTTCAGAATCGGATAAGAGAATTGGAGCAGTACACAGTGACACTTTTGCCAAAGCGCCGCTGTAAGGTGCAGGATTGCATCAGGAGATCAATGTATATGAATGATTTATGTATGGAAGAAAGATTTCTAAAAGATCCCTGGTTCGGATTTTCAGGCTGGAAGTATTGATACATGGATGGCATCCGATGAATTCATGGCCGGATAGGACCTCTCTGTCTATCAGTAGTTGAACTTGGTTTTCTTTGTCGTTCATAAGACCGAGAACGCTTACGGAGCCAGGTGTTATGTCAAGGAACCGTTCCATATATTCTGGCTCAGCAAAGGAAAGGCGGGAACTGCCGACCTGGCGGGAGATCTCTCCGGTTTTGAATTTTTTCCATCCAGGCATCATCAGAAGATAAAATTTGGTTCTCTGGGTGTTGCAGAGAAAAAGATTCTTGCAGATTTCGATCTGCAGAAGCCGGTCGATCTGCTGGCATCCTTCGATTGTGAAGATGGCTTCGTGGTCAAGCCGCTCATAGGAGATCTGGAGTTTGTCCAGGAGATCATAGGTGCGGACTTCCTTGGGAAGTCGGGCGGAGGCGTCCTGCGGCCGTCCGGTGTAGACGGTCTGGTCAATTTTGGGGGCAATGATTGGAGTTGTGTCTGGGGTGGTGACTGGGAAAAGGGATTTCGGGTTCATAAAAGCCTCCTTATGATGAATGGATACTCTTAGAATTGCTTCGATGCCTGCTTTATAATCATCTTATAAAATTTATTCACGAATTCAGGCACAAGAGATTCATAGAGTATATGAAAGGGGATAACTGGTGTCTTGACTGAATATAGCCAGGTTAAAACACCAGTGTGTTACTATATTAGATTTGGCTTGCTGTGTATTTTTTGATTATACAGGAATAGGGAAATTTTGCAAGGGAAATATGTCGTTCTGGCGCTACAGAGCGTATCAGGCGATTGCGGGGAGAATAGAAAGTTAGGCAAGGCAGTGCAGGTCAGTGGATGGGGAGACAGATGGCTTGTGGCAGTTTTGGAAAGAGAGGAAAACAGGAAGAGATGGCGGAGAACAGGAAGAGATGGCGGAGAACAGGAAGAGGAAAGCGGGAAGCCAGGAAGTGATGACGGAAAGCGGGAGGAAGAGGGACAAAGGCCGAGGGATAATAGCGGAGAATGGGAGAAAGAAGGACAGAAGGCAAGATACGATCGTAGAGAAATGGAAGAAGAGAGATGAAGGACAGGAAACCATGGTGGAGAACAGAAGGAAGGGAAGCGGAAGACAAGATACGATCGTGGGGGAAAGGAAAAAGAGAGGCCAAGGACAGAAAAATATGGCAGAGGTCTGGAACAAAGGGACAAAAAGACTGGCACAGGATGAGAGAAGTAAAAAGGCAGATTATCGTTCATGTGAAATGTTATCACAGGGAGAGAGGAATGATAAAATAGAAGCTAATGGCAGGAAGGGAAAAGCGGCTGTGGCAAAGGAAAAAGAATCTCATAAGCTGTGCCCGGTCTCAAAAGCGTGCGGCGGCTGCCAATATTTGGACATCCCTTATAACAAACAGCTTCAGGAGAAACAGAGGCAGGTGAAAGAACTTCTGAATGGCATCTGTAACGTTTATCCGATTGTGGGAATGGAGGATCCGTTTCATTATCGGAACAAGGTTCATGCGGTGTTGGGATATCAGAAAGGAGAAGTTATATCCGGAACCTATAGAGAAGGAACCCATATCATTGTGCCAGTGGAACAGTGTATGATTGAAGATGAGAAGGCAGATGAGATTATCGGAACAATTCGGGGAATGCTGAAATCATTTAAGATCCGCACTTATAATGAGGACACAGGATATGGATTTCTGCGCCACGTGTTGGTCAAGCGTGGGTTTTCCACCGGACAGAGTATGGTGGTTTTCGTGACAACATCCCCTGTATTTCCATCCAGAAATAATTTTATCCGGGTACTTAAGGAGAAGCATCCGGAGATAACCACGATTATCCAGAATCTTAATGACAAAATGACCAGTATGGTTCTGGGGGATAAGGAAAAGGTATTGTATGGCAAGGGATATATTGAGGATGTTCTGTGTGGATGCACCTTCCGCATTTCCAGCAAATCTTTTTATCAGATTAACCCGGTGCAGACGGAGAAACTGTATGAGAAAGCAGTGGAGGCTGCCGCTTTAAGCGGAACTGAAACGGTGATTGACGCTTACTGTGGAATCGGAACCATCGGGATTATTGCCAGCCAAAAGGCAGGAAGAGTGATTGGAGTGGAACTGAATCCGGATGCGGTTCGGGATGCCGTGGCCAATGCCAGACAGAATAAGATAAACAATATTCAATTTTATACCAATGATGCCGGAGTATTCATGATGGAGATGGCCCGGGAAGGGGAGAAGGCAGACGTGGTATTCATGGATCCTCCCAGAAGTGGAAGCTCAGAGATGTTTATTGAGGCAGTAGCGGCGCTGCAGCCAAAACGAGTGGTGTATATATCTTGCAACCCAGAGACCTTGGCCAGGGATCTGAAACGGTTTGGAGGGAAAGGATACCGGGCAGAAGGGGCGTGGCCGTTTGATTTATTTCCACATACGGGGCATGTGGAGACGGTATGTTTATTGTCCCAAACTTCATTCAGACCAACATATCGAGGTGGAGCTTCAGATGGACGAGCTTGATTTAACGGCTGCGGAGAGCAAGGCAACCTATGAGGAAATTAAGGATTATGTGTTGGAGCATAGCGGACTAAAGGTAAGTAATCTTTATATTGCACAGATAAAGCAGAAATATGGAATTATTGAGAGGGCAAATTATAACCTGCCAAAATCGGAAAATTTCAAACAGTCGAAATGTCCGCCAGAGAAAGAAGCGGCTATAAGGGAAGCGTTGGAGTATTTTAAGATGATATAGCGAGAAAGGTGAAAACGAAAGATGGCAAATAATATTAATATGCGTCGAGTACAAGCTCGAATTCAGGAAATGTTTCAAGGTAAAGTTGACATGGCAGACTTTCCAAACGATACAAATAAGCATTTTGAAACAAGAGCTTTAGCTGCATTTGCATTAATCATGAAATCTGGGCTTGAAGTGACACAGGCGAGTGTTCAAGTTACAGATGGTTACCATGATATGGGAATTGATGCGATATTTTTGGATGAAACACAGAAAAAGTTATTTCTTGTTCAAAGTAAATGGCGTGCAGATGGAGTGGGTTCTATTACTTAAGACGAAATGTCTAATTTTGCTCAAGGAGTACAGAGAGTGCTGGAAGAAGATTTGGCAGGTGCAAATGATAAAATAATTGCAAAGAGTATTGATATTGATGTGGCTTTAACGCAGATGGGATATCAAATACATGCCATATTTATACATACTGGAAATCAAAAGGCAAATGATTATGTATCACGCCCTATTTTACAAGAGCAACCAGGCATTAATCTTGATGATGTTATTCTATCCAATTGGGGAAAAGTAGATGCTCCTTTTGTTTCTTATTATGGAACTATTTCAGCAGCAACAGTAGGTGAATGGTATAAAAACTTTGGAAATGCTTTATTTGCAAAAAACATTCGATTTTATAAAGGAAATACAGATGTAAATGAGGGCATGAAAAAAGTTCTTTTGCAAGAACCAGAAAAATTTTACTATTACAATAACGGGATTAAACTATTATGTAAAGCTATAAAGCGAAAAGCAAAGGACAGTACAACGAATGCGACAGGGTTGTTTGCATTGGAAGGAATTTCTCTTGTTAATGGAGCGCAGACAACAGGTACGATAGGATCCTTGTTTTTAGATAATCCAGAACAGATTTCAAAAGCGATAGTCATGATTCAAATAATTGATTTGAGTAGTGTTGATTCAGAAACGACTACACAGATTACAAGACTATCTAATACGCAAAATAGAATTGAAAATAAAGATTTTGCAGCGCTTGATCCTGAACAGGATAGACTACGGACGGAGTTGACGTTTACTCATTATTCGTATCTCTATAAGAGTGGCGATAAAATTACAAATTTAGAGAGGCAAATTTCTTTTGATGAAGCGATTGTGGCATTAGCATGTTTAAATGCAGATATCTCTTATACAGTAATTGCTAAGGGTAATGTGGAGCGTTATCTGAAGATATCACAAAAATGCCTTATAAAGCATTAGTGAATCGATCGACAAATTCGTATGCACTTTTAAATTCTGTTTTATATATGGGAGAAGTCGAGCGTTGTTTACAGGACAAGAAAGAGCAAGTAAATAGCAATAGAGAACGTTTGGTTTGTATTCATGCCAATAGATTTATTTTACATTTTATTTTAAAGGATAAAGGGAAAAATGAGAATTTTAACATATCTGTGATAGATAAAGATAGTATACAAAATGGGGTAATCTCCTTAGTTGATGTGCTTGTGGAGCAAACAACACAATTTATAGATGAACTTTTTCCAGAGTCCTATCCTGCCAATATTTTTAAAAATTTAACGAAGTGTAAGCAACTTGAAGATAAATTCAATACTATCATCCATGATTAAAGAATAGATAAAGGAGAGCGTTTATGGATAAACGAAAGCGTATGGGAAAAGATAAAGAAGGAGTAATTTTTCCAGTTGCTCCAAATCTTTCCGAAATGAGTGATAGTTATTTGCAATTTATAGAAGAAATCAAAAAAGAAATTCAAAAGCAGAGAGTTTCTATTGTAATGAATGCCAATAGAAATATGATTTGCCTTTATTGGAATATTGGCAGGGCTATTTTGAAAAAATAAGAGGAAGAGGGATGGGGAACAAAGGTCATTGACCGTATGTCCAAGGATTTGAAAATTGCTTTTCCAGAAATGTCCGGCTTTTCTCCACGTAATATTA
>CANDZL010000043.1:0-32369 GCA_947425205.1 uncultured Hungatella sp.
AAACTATTTCCTATATTTTAAGGCCACAGCCAGTTATCTGTCAACCGGTTCTATATCGGAACAAAGCAGATTCCTCCCCCGGTACGCCATCAGCCCTCCCCCTGCATTGACCACCTGAAATCCCTGGTCACAGAGCCGATTGCAGGCCAGCATGCTTTGGCTTCCTCTGGAACAGTAAAAAACCAGTGGGCGGTCTGCGGGAAATTCTCCAAGATGTTCCTCCAGTTCCTCAAACGGAATGTTTTGCGCCCCTCTCAGATGACATTTATCAAAGGAACTATGGTTTCTTAAGTCTACCAGGTACATGGACTTTCCATAGGAAATCCAATTGTCCAATTCTCTCATGGTTATGGTCGGATACATCATACGTCTCACCTGTCCTTTTTTACTACCAGTATATGTAAAAAGCCGCCCCATGTCCACAGGGCGGCTTTTCTGCCGATAATCGTATGGCTGACACAAATTTTTGCTGAGATTTCCTTATCTCTGGTTGTTGTTCTGGCTGTTGTTGCGGCTGCTGTTCTGATTGTTGTTGCGGCTGCTGTTTTGGTTGTTGTTCTGGCTGTTGTTCTGATTGCTGTTCTGGCTGTTGTTCTGATTGTTGTTTCTGCAGTCGTCCATATCGTTGTAGTTATTTCTTGCCATAGTATGGTACCTCCTAAAAGAAATATTTTTTGTTACAGGAGTAGTATGGCTTGTTTGCAGAAATTTATTCTTCTATTTTTAAATTACTCTTTCTTAGTCTCCAAGCACATTCACAATCTTGATAGGAGCCCGGTAATTCCATGGAGATGTCTTTACACCTGTCTTATATGTAGAAGCATGAACAACTTGTCCATCGCCGATATACATGGCCACATGGTTGATATAACTTCCGCTTCCATAAAAGAGCAAGTCGCCTGGCCGCATCTGCTCTGCGCTGACGGCAACTCCCTGAGTGGCCTGAGACCTGGAACTGCGGTTTAATGTTACACCTGCGCTGTTTTTCATAACGTAACAGGTAAATCCGGAACAATCAAATCCTGTGCTGGGACTGCTGCCTGCCGCCCGGTATGCGCATCCCAAAAACTGCATGGCATAATTTACCAGATCCTGCCTCTTGACTTCAGGGGTTCTTAAATCTACCGCCTCAACAGAACCATCCAAAACATTAAGAACCGATACTCCGGATTCTGTGGAGATGACACAAGATGTCTCGCCAACCTGAATCTCTACCCAACCGGAACCTTTATCTCCAAGAATCTGATACTGCTCTCCAGCCTGAGCCTGTTTTATAACCTCATAGGAATCCATGGATGCGAAAATCGCCGGGTTTCCTTCCTCAATTGCCGCGATATAGTTGCTGCACTCCACGCCTGGCTTGCTTAAATCCTCATATGATGCCATCGCCTGTCCGGAATATAAAACGGTAAAACATCCACATAATGCTGCCAATCCAAACCCGTGATAGAATCGTTTTATTCTCATAATTACCTCCATTTCATGTCGTTTGTTGTCGTTATCTATATGTTGTAATGAATTCGTTAATTTTCTGTTTTAATTTTTACAAAAGTGTTAACTACATTTAGAATTATATTTTATTTTTGTTACTTTGTCAAGCAAATGCTTCCAGAAATGTTAAATTAATATTACCACTTGTTTCCAGTTCTATCCTAATTGTTACAAATAAAGATTGCAGCCCAACAAAAATATGCCGCACATTTTTTGTTCCTTGCTAATTTAAGGATACAAAAAATCTGCGGCATATGGGTTATCTTTTATGTTAACGGATTCTATCCTACCTTCGGTTGTTCATACGGAAAATCCAGACTACCATCCAAATCACAAGAAGAGGCACCAGGATCGGAGCCAGAAGGGACAAGATCCCTCCTACAATAGCAAATACCAGATATAATACAGCGAAGACAACAACCAAAATCAAAAGCTTCCAGTACCATTTATTCAGGTCTATATAATGAAACGAGCCTTTTGTCCCATACGAATTTCCATCCCGCACATCATCGCTTCTGCGGTCAGGATCCTCATAGGTATAAGACTGGCTGTATGTGCTATATGGGTTGTCCTCCGCCCCATCCGTCGTGTCCTCGATGGTTCTTGCAATCAGGCGGGGATCCCCTATTTCAGCAGTGACTTCCTCCTCAGTGCGGCCCTTTAATACCTCACTGGTGATATAACTGTCATAATATCTTATATTTTCCTCAATTACCCCAGGCGGCACATCCCCATTCAATGACCTGCGCAGGCTCTGAAGAAACTCCTCTTTTCTCATGAACTTCTCCTTCAATTTTCCATTTCCGTATAAATATCATTTGCACATGGTTCGCTAACGAAATTATCCGCCCTATGGTCGGACGCGAACCAGCGCGGGTATAATCTCTGTCGAGATTATACCATCTCTACCCTCCGGGGTAAAGAACTTGTTTCTAAAAAAATTCTAAACCTTTTCCTTTAAAACTCCATCCCGATAGGCGGCAACCAGCTCCTTCAGATCTTCAATCCGTTCTCCCAGCTCTTTTCCCAGATCCGTGTCTCCTACCATCACCCGGGACTGCATCTTCTCCACGATAGTCACCTTCGGCGTATTTTTCTCTCCTGGGCAGAACGGCATATGCTCTGCCAGAGCCAGGTGGTTGGAATTGTAGATCAAGGTATATCCTGCGATACCAGTCTTACTTTGATAAGCCTTGGAAAGCCCTCCATCTATGATGAAAAGTTTCCCTCCTGCCTTCACAGGCGTCTCTCCATCTTTCAGCTTCACCGGCACATGGCCGTTGATGATATGAGCCCCTCTGGTAGGAAGGCCGAATTCCCTTAAGATTTTATCACAATACTCTTCCTTCACACTTAGCTGATAATAGGGATTCATAACTTCCTTGTGAGTGGCATGATCCTCAATAAAATAATGTTCAAAGGTAGTCATCTTGTCCTTTCCGAACAAAGGCGACTTGGCTCCACACCACAGATACCACATAAAGTCCCTGGAAGTTTCCTTATCCGGATGGTTCTCCGGAAGAGAATAGGCCCCCTGCACCATCTTATTGATAAAATCCATCAATGCTTTTCCTGAGTAAGACGTTCCATCAAAACAGATAAACTCAAAGCTTCCGTCCTTTTTCATCGGAATGCATCCGTGATACAGCAGATTGTTATTGTAAGCTTTGTACATGGCCCCATGGGAATAGATAAACTTAATGTGGCGCTGCAGCAGCCCGCTGTGTCGGAAAGATGCTTTCAGAGTATGAAGAAGTTCCTCCTCCTCCTTGGTTAGAGCCAACGGATCCTTGGGATCCACGGTGGGAAATCTCATATCCAGCATTGGATATTCCTTGCCATTTACTGTCACGATCCCTTTTTCAAAATCTACATGTTCCAGCAAGCGCCTGTGTTCCATCTCATATTCCGGATGGCGCTTGATGATCTGCCCCTCCACTTTAAACTGAATGACTGCGATGGCCTTGTGCATCTTGGCCGCCAACCCTGGATCCACTGCATCATAGATATTCTGATCCAGAATATGGGGTGTGAACCGCGTACATGGGTCATCCCGATACGCATTAGCCGCAAACATGGACAAAGGACGCAGGTTGATCCCATATCCATCCTCCAGGACATCGAAGCTGTTGTAGCTGATGGCGATGCGGAGCACATTACAGATACAGGCCAAATTTCCAGTAGCCGCTCCCATCCAGGAGATATCGTGGTTCCCCCACTGAATATCTACATCATGAAAGTTCATCAGTTCGTTCATAATCAAATCCGCCCTTGGGCCTCTATCATAGATATCACCGATAATATGCAGGCTATCTATGGTCAGACTCTGTATCAACTCACACAGCGCACAGATAAACTCTCCTGCAATCCCCACATCGATGATGGAACGAACAATCTCACTGTAGAACATCTTCTTGTTCTCTGCATTGTAGTCCACATGCAACATCTCATCCACAATATACGCAAAATCTGGCGGCAACTTCTTGCGGACCTTGGAACGGGTATATTTGGAAGAAACCACCTTGCTGATCTGCAGAAGCCTGTATATAGTAATTGTCTTCCAGTCCTCCGTGTCATTGCCGGACTGGGCGATCTGATTCAACACCTTATCCGGATAATAGATCAGATTGGCCAGTTCTTCCTCTTCCGCCTCCGGAATCACATAGCCAAACGTCTCCTTTATCTTCTCCCTGATAATCCCTGATGAGCTTCTCAAAAGATGAATAAACGCTTCATGTTCCCCATGCAGGTCACTAAAAAAATATTCCGTCCCCTTAGGCAACCCCTGAATAGCTGTCAGATTGATAATCTCACTTCCAGCCGCCTTAATCGTAGGGTATTCTCTGGCCAAAAGTCTCAAGTACGCTACATCCCTCATATTCCTACCTCCCATATCACAGCTTCTGGCAGTCCTCCCCTGGTATATCACCACCAGGAAAATCTTTGATAAAAGCTGTTTGTCAATTGCATTTCTCTTGTAACCGTTCAGCTAACCCCTGAAAAGATATCATGATGTCGAGATCAAAAGGCGTTTTGACCCCTAGGACACCACCAGTTACTCCCCACTAGGTGCTCCCACAATGGAAAAAACATTCAAAAACCGCCTTTCAGAGATAACGCAGCCATGCTCTTCATGTAGCTTTTTTAATTAGCTAAACTGTTACATCTTCTCTCCCTATAGTAACACAAATACCTAAAAATGGAAAGCCATCTTTCCTATTCTGGCATCCTCTGTTCCACACCCCCGCCGGGAACATCGGGATCCTCCATCTGATATACCCGATAATACTCCTTTGTCTCCTGCTTCTTCACCGTCTCTGACCGGTTCATCGCCAAAAATTTCGTGATCTCATAACAGTCAATCCATATTTCATTATTCCCCTCTTTCTGGGATTCATCAAAAATCAGCTGAATCCCAAAATGAAGATGAGGTTCATCAATATTATTCGTATTCTCTGTACGGCTATATCCTGTTCTCCCAAGATATCCTATCACATCCCCCGCCTGCACCAAGCTTCCTTCCTGAAGCGACTTATGGTAAGGATAATTTTTCCTCAAATGGGCGTAATAATAATACCGCTTCCCATCCAGGCTGCGAATCCCCAACCTCCACCCTCCATACTGATTCCAGCCCATGGCCTCCACACGTCCGGATTCCACTGCGATCACCGGTGTTCCAACCTGCCCCATCATATCATGTCCTAAGTGCTGACGCTTAAATCCGTAGCTTCTTGACACTCCAAAATCATCATAATCCTGATACGGATAGTTTTTCCCAATAGGGGAAAATGCCTTCAGTCCATACTTGGTCACCCAGACAGTCCCCCTCTCCGCATCTCTTTCCACCTTCTCATCCTCCAGCACGAATGCAGGTGCCTGGGATTGAGGTATCTCGATCCGGTATGTTCCAACCATCCCTCCAAGCACTGCCGTATAAGCCTCCAGATAATACTTATAGTATTTCATATCCGCCGTGATCTCTTCCATCTTCTCTCCGCCCAGGATCCTTTGCGCAATGGCATCCATATCCGAATCCTTATATCTGGAAAAATCCCCTCCATATTTGGCTCCAAGATATGCCAATAACTCAATCCAGTCCAAATGAATTTCCTGCTGACAAGTATCCACATCATACCGGAACGCCTTCTGCATCGCCTCTTTTGTCACATTAAAGTCCACCCATTTAATAAAGTCCTGTTTCTCACTTGGCTCTGATGCCGTTCCACTGACCATCATACTTTTTCCTGCCGGCGTAAGCATAAATAAAAAAGCCAGCAGAAGCACTGACTCCAGAGCAATCACAAGATTGATCAGTTTTGGCTCCTTTTTGGTATCCATCCCTTCCCCCCTGAAAATCGAATTCAAATAGTACTGCCCTATACATATGCTTGAAATGCCTTCACAATTCCGCCATTTAAAATTTTCATTTTTTACTTGCTTTTTTATATCTTCGGTGTTATTATGTTCAATATAGTTTAAAAAATATTATTTTTGAACAAAATGAACGTAAAGGAGACTTTTATGAAGCACACATCAAACCATACATCTTCTTCGGATTTGCGCACTCAGCTGGACTGGGTCACTACCTTCATTCCTTTTATCTGTATCCTGCTGCTTTGTTTTTTATTTATGACAATCCCAGAAGCCTCAGGCAATATCTTATCATCCATCCGCTTCTTTTTAGGTGATGAGTTGGGCAGTTACTATCTGCTGATCGGCTTTGGCATGTTTTTATGTTCCCTGTATATCGCATTTTCCAAATACGGCTCCATCCGCCTGGGCAGTCTCTCAAAACCTAAGTATTCCCCCTTTCAATGGGGCTCCATGATGTTCACTGCCGGACTGGCTGCGGATATCCTGTTTTACTCCTTATGTGAATGGATTCTTTATGCCGGAGAGGATCGGATTAAGCAGATGGGAAGTGTCCAGGACTGGGCATCCACCTACCCTCTGTTTCACTGGGGCCCTATCCCCTGGGGGTTTTATCTGGTTCTGGCTGCTGCCTTTGGCTTCATGCTTCATGTCCGCAAACGCGGCAAGCAGAAATATTCGGAGGCATGTCGGCCTCTTCTGGGAAAGCATGTAGATGGCTTTGCCGGTAAGCTGATTGACCTATTGGCTGTTTTTGCCTTACTGGCAGGAACTGCCACCACGTTCTCCCTTGCCACCCCCCTGCTTTCCATGGCTGTCAGCCAGGTTTTTGGCATTGTGCAGTCCAATCTGCTGACCATCGGCATACTGCTTATCATCGGCATCACTTATACAGTTACCGTCTACTTCGGCATGAAAGGGATCTCCAAACTGGCTGCTTCCTGCACCTATCTGTTTTTTGCGCTGCTTCTCTACGTATTTATAGGAGGCGGAAAGTCAAGATACATATTGGAGACAGGAATTACAGCCATTGGCAACATGACTCAGAATTTTATTGCCCTGTCTACCTGGACAGACGCACTGCGCACCACCTCGTTTCCCCAAAACTGGACCATCTTCTATTGGGCCTACTGGATGGTATGGTGCGTAGCCACCCCGTTCTTCATCGGTTCCATCAGTGAAGGACGCACCATCAAACAGACCATCTTAGGCGGTTATTTCTGGGGATTGGCAGGAACCTTTACCTCGTTTATCATTCTTGGCAACTATGGCCTGAATCTTCAGGTTACGGGAACCCTGGATCTGATCTCCATGTATGAGACCTCCGGAGATTTATATCAGATCATCATCACCATAATGAAGACTCTTCCCTGGTCCCAGGCCGGATTGGTTCTTCTGGCCGTCACCATGATTGCATTCTATTCCACATCCTTCGATGCCCTTACCATGGTAGCCTCCGCTTATTCCTACAAAGCCCTGCCATCCGGTGCAGAGCCTCACAGAAATGTAAAGCTGTTTTGGGCCATTTTACTGATGTTGTTCCCCATTGCCCTGATCTTCTCGGAAAACTCCATGGCAAATCTACAGACCGTTTCCATTATTGCTGCATTTCCTGTGGGAATGATTATGCTGTTGATTGTGGGTAGCTTTTTTAAAGATGCAAAGAACTATCTAAGCGAGAAAGAAAAGAGCCAGCCGGAGTGAAGTCCGCGCTGGCTGCTTTTTATTAAGCTCTGTCATATTTACGACGATTGTTTAATGTCTTTCCTCTGTTCTCTCCATGCCTGATATACGCCCTTACAGTCATAGTCTGGTGCAAATGGTTCCGCTGTCTTACAGATATCTGTGATAAGCTGCCCTTCCTCTTCCAACTCGTCTGCTATCTCTTCCGGCTTTTTTCCTTTCCGCAGTTTTACGCAGCTCTGCTCAATCAGCTTATACTCTACCCCCAACTTCTGCCCTTGTTCTATCCCTTGTTCTATCCCTTCTTTCAATCCATCATCAAATATCATTTTTACGATCTGTGTCATCTCCAACTCCTCCTTTATCCTCTTACGATAGGTTTCATCAATTACTTTGTCTGTAAATGTTAAAAGCCCTGACAAAACCTGAACTTCCTGCGTCCTTTCTCCGATCCGTTTCGCCAGTTCCACCGATTTCACAATCATATCCTGTTTTGCATGTTTTCCTTTTACTGTCAAAGGAAGTACCATAAGCTGTATCAGTTCTTCCTCATCAAGCATCTGCCCACAGCAAATTCTGGATTCCAGCCTTTTATAGATCTGCTCGGTATTCAAGTTCACTAAAAAAGCATTCTCCACTTTTATGGTAACACCTTCTAAATCATATATCTGGCCTGCTTTCTCCACATCTGCGGTATAGATTACAATCACTTTGATTTTCTTCAGTTCATTCAGCCGTTTTCCCACAGCATACCGCCTGACAACCCGTGCAACATATCCCAAATACTTAACAAAATTCTCCTTACTGTAATCAGACTCATAGTCAATAATAGCCACTGCCCCATCCTGCATCAGAAACAGATTGTCAAGCCTTAACTCGTTACTTTCCACTGTCGGCAAATTGGTAGGCAGTATATCCACAATCTTCAAATCCGGAAGGCCCAACGGTGCCAAACTTCTCCCTACCAGAGCCTCCCCTGTTACTTTAGAAGCCACATCTTTGTTCTGGTATGTAATTTCTCCCATGAATTCTCCTTTTATTATACTGTACATTACATTTTTCCTGCAATAAAAAAATTAGTTCTTTTGTCTCTTCAAAGTATACCACCGCCTCTCACGAATCATAGATTGGTTTGCCTGCGGAAATCACAGTTCGATTAAAAGAATGCTTTCGAATCTGGCAGAAAGAATATCTGCCAAGGATTATGTTCAGTATACACGCTCCAATAAAAATCTGTCAACAAAAAACACACCGGACACCCCTTTCATTCTTCCACGGTATCCGGTGCACTTTACTTCTTTTTCCCTTTCAAAACCTTCTCAAACCTAAATCTCAATATCAATCCCATCATACGCCGCTATAAACCCATACTCCCGAAATGCCTCTTCCATCTCCTCCTGGAACGGCCCAAAGGTATGTACAAAATGAGTTGCCACAAAAATCGTATGTTCATCCGCCATATGGCTGTTAAACATCCTCTCTTGAACCCTTCGGTCATCCTCGAATCCCATGTGGTTTTCAAAATAAGACGGCCCATTACAACAGGTGCAATCAAGCACCACCCCGTCAAAGTGCTCTCCCTCCAGGGCCTCCCACGTCTCCTCCGAAAAATACGCCGTGTCATGGGCATACAGAAGGGTCTTTCCGTCTTTCCGAAGAATGTACAGGTGGCACTCCTGGGTCTTGTCATGATTGGCCGGCAGAGCTTTCACAGAAAAGCTTCCCATATCCTTTTCCTCAAAATTCCGGATGCATAGTACCTTCAAATACTCCGGAATCTTCTCTGCCCCTGCCTCTTTCAGCTTATCACACACCGTAGGATTCCCCACCACCGTCAGTTTTCCGGGAACCGTTGACATGGAAAACGGCGGTGCAATATGCAAAAGTTCCTCCGGATAAAAATGATCACAGTGAGCATGGGTAATCATCAGGTATTCAATCTGATTCATGTCCAATCCGCCATACCGCATATGGTCAAAGACATCTGCCGAGAAATCGATCATCAATTCATCATCAATCTGGCAGCTAGTCCGGCTCCGAAAATTCCTTCCTCCCATCTTCCGTATTTTCTCACAATATTTACACTTACAAAAAATAGCTGGAACCCCTTCCGACGCACCTGTTCCATAAAAATGCAGTTTCATATTGCCTCCTTTATCTTATACGTCTTATCCCTTTACTCCGGAAACTACCACGCCCTGGATAAAATACTTCTGGCAGAAGATAAACAGTATCAAAAGCGGCAGCGCCACAATAATGGCTGCAGCAGATACCAACTGCCATTGGGTACTGTACATACTGCTAAAATATGATAATCCTACGGACACAGGAAGTTTCTCCAACGAGTTAATAAATACCATAGGCTCCAGATAGCTGTTCCACTGATCCTGCATTGCATAGATCGCTGCTGCAATCAGGGATGCCTTGCTCTGTGGAATAATGATTTTCCAAAACAGCTGGAATGTGCTGCACCCGTCAATCTTGGCCGACTCATCCAGTTCCCTGGGAATCCCCATCATCGCCTGCCGCATAATGAAGATATAGAACGGCCTTCCAAAGAACCAGGGAAGGATCAACGGAATGTAGGTATCCAAAAGGGACAGTTTATTATACAACATAAACTGCGGTGTTATCAGTATTTCCTGAGGAATAATCATAGTGATAACTACAATATAAAAGACCACGTCCCTTCCTCTCCACCTTATTCTGGAAAATCCAAATGCAATCAGTGCGGAAGACAGCACAGAGGCAAACATGGAAATCACCGTGATAAACGTGGAATTCAGCAAAAACCTTCCAAATGGAAGAGAATTGTAGGTAAATGCCTCCTTAAAATTTTCCCAATGAAGCGTTCCGCTGAAAAAGACCGGAGGGAATGCAAAAATCTGCTCCTGGGATTTCAGCGAATTGGCAAACAGCCATATGATAGGAAGCATAAACGTAACACTGAGTATCACCAGCAGCACATATATGATTCCTGTCACGATATTATTCTTCTTTTTTGTCCCCATAATATTCTCCTTATCGATCAGCTTTCATAATACACCCAGGATTTAGATGTCTTAAATACCAGCAAGGTAAGAACCGCCACCAGAATAAACAAGAACCATGACATAGCACTGGCATATCCCATTCTGTAATATTGGAACGCGTTCTTATACAGGTACAGCATATAGAAGAGGCTGGCGTTATTGGGACCGCCGTCTGTAAGAACCTGTACCATGGTAAAGGTTTTAAACGCCGATATGATTCCCGTAATCAGATTCAGGAAGATGGTGGGAGACATCATGGGCAGCATGATGGAAAATACCTGCCTGGCCTTTCCACAGCCATCCACAGTAGCTGCTTCATAAAGCTGGGTTGGAATGCTCTGCATGCCAGCCAGATTGATGATCATGCTCTTTCCGCATCCCCACAGATGGATGATCACCAGGCTTGCCAGAATGGTAGGTGTACTTGACAGCCATCTCACCCTCTTTAACCCTGCCACCTCCAAAAGATAATTGAAAATACCAAAGTCAGAATCCAGAATCTGCTTCCACAGAAGGGAGGTTGCCACTACCACTACCAAGGTAGGAAGATAGAATATTGCCCTGAAAAATGCAATCCCCTTTACCTTGGAATTCAAAATCAGCGCGATCAGAAATCCCACCACAAGCTGGCTGGAAACTGCCAGTACCGCATAGGTAAATGTAATTCCCAGAGACTTCCATACAAGCTCATCCCCTGTAAACATAGTAATATAGTTCTCCAGGCCCACAAACTGAGGCGTTGATAAAAAACTATAATTGGTAAAGCTAACAAAAAATGAATAAACCAGAGGGATCAACATAAAGCAGACAAACCCGATAATCCACGGCGAAATCACAATCAGCCCTATGCGCAGCTCCTTCTTTTCTCTTAACGTCATCTTCTTTGCTTTCATAGAACTCCTTTCCCTGTTTCAACTTTCTATAGTGCGCTCCTATATCAGAATGGAGGTGCCAGACTCAAAAATATATTTCCGGCACCTCCAAACGTTTTACATGTGTAACGATCCTTTATCGACGGTTACTGCGCTTTCTTATTCGCTTCCATTACTCCATTAATCTTCTCCTGCAGCTGCTGGAAGGTCGTCTCTAAATCCTCTCCGTTAAAAATACTTGTCATAGCATCTTTATAATATCCATTGTACTCCTGGTAGGGGATAAACTGTGTCAGACGGTTGGGATGAACATAGTCCAATGCCCTCTGAAACGCCTTGGCATTCTCCGGATAATCTTCCATCTCAAAATAAGCGTCTCTTGAGTCTACCACTGCCGGAATATAGGTACCGGTAGCAGCCAGCTCTTTCTGGGCTTCCTGGGAAGTAAACACTTCCAGAACCTTTCCTACCGCATCCATGTTCTTGGTATTTGGATTCACCATGTATCCAAGCACGTTGGAAGAACACATCCTGCCGCCTGTCTTTGCATCCTTCGGAAGCTCTGCACAATCCCACTCAAATCCTTCAATCTTTGAGAATGTAATCAGGTTCCAACTGCCGGCTGCCATCATTGCAATCCTTCCTGTCATAAACAAGTCATTGGCAGACATGGCATTGGCAACATCCGTAGTCGGGGACACGCCATCTTCCACATACATGGCAACATAAGGCTTCATCACATCAATAATCTCCGGATCAGCCAAGGTACACTGCTGTCCGTCATCGCTGAATATCCACTTGCCTCTGGAAAGCATCAACTCCCAGCTTGGAATCTTGTTCACATCACAGTAGAACCCATACTGGCTGTTGGATACGGAATCGCCGATCACAGTCAGCTGCTTTGCCATCTCCCGCAGATCATCCCAGGTCCAGGTATCCTCGATCTCTTTTGGCTCCTGAAGGCCGGCTGCCTTGAACATATCCTTATTATAGACAATTGCCGTGCTTTCTACCGTATATGGAATTGCCAGCTGTTTGCCGTCATATGTATAATCTTCCACCAATACACTGTCCATTGCAGCCAGATTGGCTTTCAGCTGCGCATTGCTTTCCAGAATACCACTGAGATCCGCTGCCTGATTGGTTGCCGCATACATCTCAAAGCTTGGTCTGGTCATCTGATAGATATCCGGGCCGCTGCCGCCTGCAATGGCGATGGGAAGCTTCGTCCAGTAATCCGCATTCTGAATAAATTCCAATTTCACTTCAATATTCGGATACTGCTCAGTTACCATCTGTGCATACTTTTCATACACATCCTTGGCCTCTGTACTCCAGGTCCACCATGTTACAGTTGCCTTCTCATCGCCGGAGCCGCTGTCCTGGGCGCCTTGTGTCTCGGCTGCTCCTGCCGCTGCTGTCGTCGTATTCTCCGTTTTTGCTGCCTCTGTCTGCTGCGGGGCTTCTGTTTTCTGTCCGCACCCCCCCGTAAGTGATGCCAGCATGCTTCCAAGCACGATATACGATACTACCTTTTTGTTCATACACTCTCCTCCAATTTTTTATCAATAGCCAATTGTTTTTTGGTAACTTTTTTAACCTATTTTCTCTCCGCATGCTTGAGTAAAATAAATTTGTATACTTTCTTGTTGCTTTATGGTATATTTATATCAAGTTTTGCACAATCAATCCATTTATCTATGTATCTTTCTATTTATATTTATGTTGTTTTTTATGTAAAGGAGTCATGACATGGAGACATATTTTAAGCGAATGGTCTATTTTAACCCTCATTTTCCCACTCAGGAATCGGTTGCCGTTCTTCAGTGCGGCTACCAGGAATCCTCCTCCGGACATGTCTCGACCCAGCGCATCGCGGAGGATTATGTGCTCCACTGCATCACCAGCGGTAAAGGCACCTACACCATCTACGGCAAAAAATATTATCTGGAAAAAGGGGACTGCTTTCTTCTGGTACCCGGCGTTCCCTTGCTGTATCAGGCTGATGTGAAAGACCCCTGGTTCTACTACTGGATCGGTTTTCGCGGACTTTCTCCCCTGTCCCTGCTCTCGCTGTGTGGAATCGAGGAGCACACTCCTGTGGTTCATTTTGATGCCATCGAACGGGCAGCCCACATCATCAAGCCTCTCACTTACGCAGACCCCGGCCTGCTTTCCACCAACTATTTTGCCATCGGCCAGTTTTACCGCCTTTGTTCCCTGTTCATCGAAAACAACAAATCCAACCGTTTTTCCTCACGGAAGGAATTCTTTGTGGAACAGGTCGTTGCCTATATCTGCAATAGCTATTCCGCCAAAATCACCGTTCAGGGCATTGCTCAGCATATCGGCCTGGACCGCACATACCTGTACCGCATCTTCAAGGAAGTCAAAGGCGTATCCATACAGACCTACCTCCTCCAGTTCCGCCTGAACCGTGCCTGCCACTTTCTTGCACACTCTACCTTATCCCTGGAGGAAATCTCCATATGTTGCGGCTTTTCCTCCTGCCAGCATTTTTCCTCTCTTTTCAAAAAACACATGGGAATCACACCATCCGAATACAGACGTACAAATCAGAAATAACAAAAAAGAGCCAATCAGCCGGATTCCTGCTTTCCTATGCTGATTGACTCTGTTGGTGTTCTGTAATCAGGCTGCCCTCTGCGCCTGCCTTACTCTTTTCCTTCTTTTTCCAGAATTTTAATAAATCGGATATCTGTCACAAATTTTTGTAACCTCTCCACGAATATAATCGGCCTTGCCCTCAAAATCTGTAGCTGCCAGCCAGATGCACTCTGCAATCTTATCTATATCTTCTTCCTTCAGGCCTCTGGAAGTTATCGCCGGCGTTCCGATCCGGACACCGGAAGTCACAAATGGGCTTCTGGGATCATTAGGCACCGTATTTTTATTCAATGTAATATAAACCTCATCACACCGGTTCTGCAGTTCCTTCCCGGAAATCTCCATTCCCCGCAGATCCACAAGCATCAGATGATTGTCCGTCCCTCCGGTCAACAGCTTAAAGCCCTGTTTCTGCAAAGCAGCCGCCAATGCCTTGGCATTCTTCACGATCTGCTGCTGATACGCCTGAAACTCCGGCTTCAGCGCCTCTCCAAAGCAGACTGCCTTGGAGGCAATGATGTGCTCCAGCGGACCGCCCTGCGTCCCCGGGAAGATGGCCTTGTTGAAATTGAACTTCTCCGCTGCCTCCTTGTTGGCCAGAATCAGGCCGCCTCTTGGCCCGCGAAGAGTCTTATGTGTGGTTGTGGTCACCACATCCGCATAAGGAATCGGGCTTGGATGAACACCTGCTGCCACCAGACCGGCAATGTGTGCCATATCCACCATCAGATACGCCCCAGCCTTATCTGCAACCTCCCGAAATCTCTTAAAATCAATCACCCTGGCATAGGCACTGGCCCCAGCGATAATCATCTTCGGCTTTGATTCCAGCGCAATCCTCTCCAGTTCATCATAATCAATAAACCCGTTATCATCTACACCATAAGGCACAATATGAAAATACAGCCCGGAAAAATTCACAGGACTTCCATGGGTTAAATGTCCGCCATGATCCAAATTCATTCCCATAACTGTATCTCCTGGCTTCAGCATAGCAACAAACGCCGCCATATTAGCCTGAGCGCCGGAATGAGGCTGTACATTGGCATAGTCACACCCAAACAGCTTCTTTGCCCTCTCGATAGCCAGAGTCTCCACCTCATCCACACACTGACAGCCGCCATAGTACCGCTTTCCCGAATAGCCTTCCGCATACTTATTGGTCAAAACCGTACCCATAGCCATCATAACCGCCGGAGACACAATATTCTCAGAAGCAATCAGTTCCAGATTCCGTCTCTGTCTGGCCGCCTCATCCTTGATCGCAGCCCCCACCTCCGGGTCAAACTGCTCAATATAATCCATCACCTGATTTACCATAACAATTCTCCTCAGCCATATTATTCATACTATTCAATCTAAATTCCACTGCCAACCAACACACACATTCAACGCCACTAAACTCTCAACCAAGTATTCACCGAAACACGAGCGTGTCCGGGAAGGAATCATATGCCCTCTCTCAAAGCAGACCTTGGTTAACGTTCACTAATAATGTCAATCAATGTTCAAATCAGAGATAACATAGCCCCCTAAACCAAATGACAAGCCACAAAATGCCCCGGCTTCACTTCCTTAAGCTCCGGAACCGCCCCATGACATTTCTCACACACCTCAGGACACCTGGAAGAAAACGGACATCCCTTAGGTTTATTGATGGGACTTGGCACATCCCCGGAGATAATCTGCCTTTGCTTCGAAGTCTCCAGCTCCGGATCCGGAATAGGAACCGCCGAAAGCAGCGCCTTAGAATAAGGATGCAGCGTATTCTGATACAGTTCATCGCTGTCCGCCAGTTCCATCACACTTCCCAGATACATAACCGCAATCCTGTCCGAAATATACTTTACAATATTCAAATCATGGGCGATAAACAGATAGGTCAGATTCATCCTCTCCTGAAGGGAATGGAGCAGGTTAATCACCTGTGCCTGAATCGACACATCCAGCGCCGAAATAGGTTCGTCACACACAATAAACTCCGGCTCAATCGCCAGCGCCCTTGCAATGCCGATCCTCTGCCTCTGCCCACCGGAAAACTCATGAGGGAACCGGCTGGCATGCTCACTGTTCAGTCCCACAATATCCAGAAGCCTTGCCACTCTCTCCTTGCGCTTTGCAGCGTCATACATATTGTGAATGATCATGCCTTCCTCAATAATTGACCCTACCGTCATACGGGAATCCAAAGAGGCATAAGGATCCTGGAACACAATCTGCGCCTTTTTAGCAAACTTAAACCGATCATTCCGGTTCTTTAAATTCATCTCCTGCCCATCATAGATCAGCTTCCCTTTGGTGGGAGTATAGATTCCCATCATGGTACGCCCCAAAGTAGACTTTCCGCATCCGGACTCTCCCACCAGGCCCAGGGTCTCTCCTCTTCTGATAAACAGGTTCACATTCTCCACCGCGTGAAGGGTTCGTCCTCCGCCTACTTTAAAATATTTGCAAAGCCCTTCTGCACGTACTAAAATGTCTTCTGCCATCATTTCTCCCCCCTTTCCTCTGGTGACGGACAATCAGGATGTAAAAGCCAGCAATTAGCCGTATGACCGTTCCCAAGGTCAAACTCCGGCGGAAGCTCCTCCTGGCATATCTTCATGCAATGGCTGCATCTGGCCGCAAATCCACACCCCTTAGGAGGCGTAAGCAGATCCGGCGGCGTGCCAGGGATAGCTGTCAGCTTTTCCTCCTTGGTCGTGTCCGGAGACGGAAGGCTCTTTAACAAAGCCAGCGTATATGGATGGGCTCCCCGATAGAAGATATCTCCACAGTCTCCTGTCTCCACCACCTTACCGGCATACATAACAGCGATTCGGTCCGCCGATCCGGCTACCACGCCTAAATCGTGGGTAATCAGCACAATGGCTGTATTAATCTTCTCTTTTAATGTTTTTAACAGATCCATGATCTGGGCCTGTATGGTCACATCCAGTGCTGTTGTGGGCTCGTCTGCAATCAGCAGCTTGGGATTGCAGCTTAATGCCATAGCAATCATGGCTCTCTGTCGCATACCGCCGGAAAACTCATGGGGATACTGCTTGGCCCTCTCCTCCGGATTGGGAATATTTACCTGCTCCAGACAGCGGATGGCTTCCGCCTCCGCCTCCTGTTTCGACAGTTTCTTGTGCAGCTTAATGGCCTCCACAATCTGTTTGCCCACCTGCATGGTGGGATTCATACAAGTCATGGGATCCTGGAAGATCATGGCCACATCTTTCCCTCGGATAGACTGCATCTCCTTGTCTGAAGCCGCGATAATATCATGCTCTCCCAGATGCAGCTTTCCGCCCATAATCTTTGCCGGAGGCATGGGATTTAACTTCATAATTGTCTGTGCTGTCACAGACTTGCCACATCCCGACTCTCCCACAATAGCCAGAACCTCACCTTCATCCACATGAAGAGTCACTCCGCGGACTGCCTGAACCTCACCTGCATACGTAAAAAAAGAAACTCTTAAATCCTCTATATCAAGTACTCGTTTTGCCATTCCATCACCTCCTAAGCTTCGGATCAAATGCGTCTCTCATTCCATCTCCCAGCATGTTAAATGCCAGCATGGTCAAGCTGATACAGATTGCCGGGATCATCAGCTGGGACGGATAAACACGGAAATTCTCAATACCCGCCTGGGCCAGAGAACCCCAGGAACACATAGGAAGGGGAACACCAAGACCCACATAACTTAAATACGCCTCTGAGAAAATAGCAGACGGAATCGACAAAGTAATGCGGACAATTACCACCGACAGGGTATTGGGGAGCAGATGTTTGATAATGATTCTGGAAGGCTTCGCTCCCAGCGCTTCCGCCGCCGATATAAATTCCTGTTCCTTAAGCGCCACCACCTGGCCTCTCACAAGCCTTGCCATAGGGATCCACCCTACAAGAGAATAGGCCACAATGATGGTTCCCATTCCGGGGGTTAAGATCATCATCAAAAGAATTACAATGATCAGATACGGAATTCCGTTGATGATCTCCAGAATACGCATCATGATAATATCTGTGGTTCCTCCGAAATATCCTGAGATACCTCCATAGAGAACCCCTAAGAAAAAGTCAATAATTGCACTGACAATAGCGATGGTTAAAGAAACGCGCCCCCCCATCCACACTCTGGAGAACATATCTCTTCCCAGTGTATCTGTGCCAAAAATATGCACATGACCAGCACCAGCGCTGTCCTGCTGGTCACAGACCGTCATCATAGGAGCATTGGTATGTCCATAATGCTGCTCCCTGAAATCAAAGGGGCAGATCATGGGAGCTGCAATGGAGGCGATAATCATCAGCACCAGTATCACTCCACAAACCAAAGCCACCTTATTCTTAACTAAACGACGCATCGCGTCCTGCATAAATGTCAGGCTTGGGCGGCTGATAGCCTCCCTCTCCTTGGCATTCTCGCCTATATATTCAAATCTTTCTCTCCCAATATGTTCCATACGTCATCCCTCCAGTTTTACACGCGGATCAATGAAACCATACAAAAGGTCCACCACCAGCGTACACAAAATCAACAGAGCGCCATAGAACACCGTGGTTCCTGAAATCATAGTATAGTCTAAGTCCTTAATACTCATAACAAAATATTTTCCCAGTCCCGGAATATTGAAAATACTCTCGATGACAAAGGTACCAGTCAATACAGAAGCCACTGTAGGCCCCAGAATCGTAAGTACCGGCATAATCGCATTTCTCACTGTATGACGGATGATAATCTTGGTCTGAGACAATCCCTTGGCTTTGGCAGTCTTTATATAATCCTGATTCAATACATCCAGCATGCTGGTACGCATCAGCCTGGAAACCGTAGCCAGAGAACCCAGTCCCAACGCAAAGGACGGAAGAATGGTCTTTGAAAAATCTCCCCATCCCTGTATAGGGAACAATGCAAACCCTAATAATTTTCTTAATTGAAGTCCCAAAAAATACTGGAATAATGCACCCATGATGAAACTTGGTACCGATACGCCAATCATGGCAATAAACATAGAAAGGGAATCCCATGCGCTGCCCCTCTTCACAGCAGCAACCATTCCCAGAAGAATACCTGCAATCACAGCAAATATCAATGCCCGGATCCCCAGATCTGCAGACACTAAAAATGCCTCGGAAATAATATCCATTACATCTTTGTTATACGTAATCGAGGTTCCTAAATCGCCTCTTACACAGTTTCCCAAATAGATAAAATACTGGACAATCACCGGCTTATCCAAACCATACTTTGCCTTCATGTTCTCCAGTGCCGCCCCGGTTACTGTTTTGTCCCCCAAGAACGGATCACCGGGCAGCATCCGCATCATAAAAAAGGTCAGAGTAATCAGTACAAGCAGAGTCAGCACCGCATACCCCAGACGCTTCAGCGTATATTTTAACAAAACAAACTCCTCCTTTTTTGCTGTTTATGTAACGCTTCAGCCCCTGGCCTCCCCGTTACTTTTTATCAGATACTTTTTGAAAAAAGACTTAGAGAATGGCTAAACTCCACTATTTAGACCATTCCACTAAGTCTTTTTCCATATTCTGCCCTGGTATATCACAATTCACCAGAGAGGCAAATACAGATTTTCTGTAATTTACTCGTCTAATGTGGTGTAGATCAGGTTATAAGCCTGGAATGGCAGACGCAGATAGCCGCCGCTCATCTTCTCGCTTGCCACATAGTCTTCATGACGCCAGTAGATCGGAATTACTGGTAAATCTTCAGCAATCTTGTACTCACACTGAATGAAGATCTTCTCACGTGCAACCGGGTCAAGTTCTGTCTTGGTAGACTCGATCAGGGCATCATAATCCGGGTTGCTGTAGCCGGTATGGTTGTTACCATTACCGCTCATCATCAGATCCAGGTCTGTCATCGGGTCGTTGTAGTCAGGTCCCCATCCGCCTACGCAGAAGTCAAATTCCAAAGCATTACGACGAGCTCTCCACTCGGTAATGGTTAATACTTCGATAGAAATCTCAATGCCCAGGTTCTGTCTTACCTGCTCCTGAATAACCTGAGATAACAGCTCGTTCTGAGTTCCCTCACTGGTCATCAGGCTGATCTTGATCTGGCTTGCATCAGAGTAACCTAACTCTTCCAGAGCCTTTGCCAGATACTCTTTTGCCGCATCCGGGTTGGCTGCTGCCTGATACAGAGGCTGTCCGCCATTATCTGCAACTACTGCTTCGCCGAAGGTAGCTGTGTTCACACCAGAAATTCCCAGTGACAGACATGCCGGAACCTCATTGTCATTCTTAAATACAGTGTCAATCAACTGCTTACGATCCAGAGCCTCACTTACGGCATGGCGCAGGCTTACGCTTCTGAAATCGGAAGTATCCGTTGTGTTCATCCATGCAAAGTAGCTGTATCCGCCAACATAGGAGCTTACGTCATATCCTTCAGCCTCAAATGCTGCACGCTGTTCGCCGGTTACATCCATGATATCCAGCTCACCGCCTAAGAATGCATTGTACTTTGTATTGGTATCGCTGTACTTAACAAAATTGATCTCCTCAAGAGATACTGCATCCGCATTGTACCAGGATGGGTTCTTAGCCATAGAGATGCTGCTTTCTGTCACCCAGTTGGTCATATAGAACGGTCCGTTGAATGCCAGGGTATCTGGGCTTGTACCGTACTTGTCAGCGCCAACTTCCTCATAGAATGGCTGGTAGATCGGGCTCATAACCTCAAACTTTACATACTGCAGGAAGTATGGAAGATTATTCTCCAGCTGAACCTCCAGTGTATAGTCATCCAATGCTTTGATACCTACTTCATCCAAAGTCACTTCCTCTGTAGAAGCGCCGGACTTGAAATCATAATATTTCTGTGCATTCTTGAATACAGTTGCAAAGGTATAATACTCTGCAGCATTGTCAGGATTAAGAAGCTCCTGCCATGCAAACACAAAGTCATTGGCAGTCACATCACCAATTTCTGCGCCGGTGGAATCCACCCACTTACATCCCTGACGAAGGTGGAAGGTCCATGTCAGACCATCTTCAGAAGTCTCCCAGGATTCTGCTGCTGCCGGAGTAATATTGTTATTCTCATCCAGCTTTACCAGACAATCCCAGCCATGACGTGCAACGGAAAACTCGTTGTTGTAAGTCATAAGGATCGGGTTCATCACAGAAATGGTAGTCACTTCAGCGCTGATGCTGCCCTTCTTGGATGTTCCAGGATACATCCCCTTCCCGGCATTGGGATTGGATGATGATGACGCTGCCGGCGCCTGGGTCTCTCCACCCTCCGCTGCTGCCGTGGTCTCACCAGACCCTGATGCTGCGGTTGTCTCTGTCTGTGCTGCTGTGGTAGTGTCAGACGGTGCTTCAGACTTGCCTCCGCATGCTGCCAGCGACAATACCATAACAGATGCCATAGCTAACGATAAGATTCTTTTCTTCACTCGCTTGTCCTCCTCATTTTTTATTCATAACATGTGCTCTTTTTGCATCCTCATACGTCCGACACAGCAAATACACGAATCATTGAAGGTTTCTGTCCTTTCATTCTCTAAGTGTTCTCTGAGTTTAATGCCTTGACTAAGGCTATAGACCGCATGAATACGCTTGTAACCTTGGAGAAAACATGTTATAATGCGCCATTATAGCACAGTTGTACAGTGGTGGCAAGTAAAAATTATGAATTTGTCAATAAAACAAAGAGCGGAGGGCCTTTATGATACTGGAAAATACAAACTTTGATACTATTTTAACATGTTGGTATCCGGATATTTACCGTTTTTGCTTTCTGCTGTCCTGCCATGGAGATGCCGCCAGAGAAATTGCATTTCAGGCATTTCTCTACGCCGGAGCCGATAGTCATTTTCCTGTCCAAGAGCCTGAAGCCTCCATAAGGCTGTTCTCCTATGCCGCCAAAACCTGTGAGGATTATTATCTGCGAAGAATGCGGCGGATTCCGTCCCGAGATGTCCTATCAGAATCCGTAACCTTTTCCATACACGATTCCCTGTGGAGTTTTCTGAAGCTGCCCACAAGACAGAAAGCTGCCCTGTTTCTCCATAGAAATCTTGCATTTTCCCCCCAACAGGTCAGCCAGATCCTTCATATTTCTCTGGCAAAGGTCAACCGGCTTTTGTCCCCAGCTGCCTGTGAATCTGCCCTTTCTCAGGAAGACTGCTCTTCTATCGTCCCGGACTCTGAGACCGCTTCTCAGATCTCTGATGACCTCTATATGCGTTTTGAGGATCGCAATGTCAGGCTAGAAAACCGGCTGCGGAATATCCGCCTGTCTATCGACCAATCTATCCCATGGATTGCCCTTGCCATACTGGGAATTTTTGCCGCGGCAGCCCTTTACACTTCAGGACTATGACCTGCAAAATCCCTTACCGGAACCTCCACTCCTTAACCACCACCTGGATGCTGCGCCTTCCATTATACTCATTGATTCCAGGATAATAGATAGCATCCATCATCCTCCTTGCCCCCATATCCGCAAGAAATGCTTCTCCGTCCGTAAACGCCATCCCCTCCATAAAAATCCCTTCCGGTGTCACCAGGGACAGCTTTACCGCGTTTCGATTTTTTCCCATCACCCTGGCACTGCGGATGGTCAAATCTTTTTGCGCAAACTGAGGCTTCTCATTTCCTTGTCCAAATGGTTCCAGGCATTCCAGTTCCTGAATCAGTTTCTCCGACAGATACTGCATGGGAAGCGCCACATCAATCCATACTTTGGGATTAAAATCTTCTTCTGTCAGATCTGCCTGCTGGTTCAATTCCTGCCGGAACCGCTCCACATTCCTTTCTTCCAGAGAAAGGCCGGCTGCCATAGGATGCCCGCCAAATTTCGTCAGCAAATCCTTCACCCCGGTTAGAGCCTGAAACATATGGTAACTCTCAATGGACCGCCCTGAACCTTTAACCCCATCGCTTCCCTTTGTCAAGACAAAGGAAGGCTTATGATATTTTTCCCTCAATTTCCCGGCTATAATTCCCGCCAGAGACTCGTGGCACTCGGGAAGATATACCACCAGCACCTTATCCCTGCCATACCTCTCGTCCACCTGTTTCGATGCTTCTATGGTTCCTTGAACTGTCATACTCTTTCTTTGGTCGTTTAGCTCCTTCAGTTCCAATGACAACCTGTCCGCTTCCTCCTCATCCTGACACAGAAGCAATCGAAGAGCCAGCTTAGCTGTCTGCAGCCTTCCCCCTGCATTGAGACAAGGCCCGATGACAAACCCAATATGGTAGGCGCTCAAATTGTTTATATCCAGATTATTCTTCTCCACAAGCTTTTTAAGCCCGATGCTTTGGGTCTTGGGAATCCGTTTTAACCCCTCCTTCACCAGGATCCGATTTTCATCCTGAAGCCGCATCACATCCCCCACCGTGGCGATCGCCGCAAACTCCATCATGTCCACCCATTCCTGTAGCGGAATCTTGGCCCTTTCATAAAGCACCTGAATCAGTTTATACGCCACCACAGCCCCGCAGATTTCCTTCCAGGGATACTTACAGTCCGTCTGTTTTGGATTCACTACAGCATCCGCCACAGGAAGCATATCTTTTCCGTCTTCCTTTGCGATGTCGTGATGATCCGTTACAATCACCGTCATCCCCAATTCCTTTGCCCCGGCCATCTGACTGATAGCAGCAATTCCATTGTCACATGTCAATATGGTATCGATCCCATCCTCTGATGCCTGATTTACAATCTGTTGGTTAATCCCGTATCCGTCCTTAATCCGGTCCGGAATCTCATAATCCACAACCCCACCCAGGCGTATCAAAGCCTTATAGAGCAGGTAAGTGGAACACACCCCGTCAATATCATAATCTCCTACGATACGGATAGGTTTCTTCTCTTCCAATTTTCTAAGAATAATCTCGGCTGCCAAGTCTGCATCCTTCAAAAGATGGGGAGAATAAAAATCCTCCCATGTCCCATACAGGTACTTCCTCACCGCCTCATCCCCGCACACGTCACGGTTTCGGATGATTCTGGCTGTAATAGGGGTGATATGAAATTTGGTAGCCAAAGCGTTAAAATCGGCTTTTTTGGCATATAGCATCCATTTTGTTGTCATGTTTTTATCTTCCTGTGTTCTGTATAACATTTTGATTTAGGGAGCGTGGAAGGGTCGCCCTGCGAGGGATGGAGCCCCCTCTTCTCCCGAGCTTGCCCGCACTACTTGGCAACAGCGGTTTTGTTAAGGGTTCTTTGTTTTAGGAAGCGCGGAAGGGCCGCCCTGCGAGGGATGGATACTCTCTTCTCCTGGGCACGCTCGCGCTACGTGAAGAGCATAGCGGTACTAAGGCGCCAAAAGACAGCGCCTAAGTGCCGATGGTCTTCAAGTACCCTGGAGAAGAGAGTATCCATCCCTCGCAGGGCTATGTTTTCGCTTCTCCTCGCTTCTCCTGTAGTCTCTGTTCTGGTGATTCCCCTGTTCTCTGACAGTTAGCCAAATGCAAAAGTTATCTACAGAATCCATTTTTTGCCCTAGCCGGCAAAGTAGCTTCGGAGTAACTATGGTACGTCTGTAGACCATTTTTCACGTCAGCACTTAGCGCCTGTCTTTTAGGCGCTTAGTACTGTTACGTGAAAACCTGGCGAGAGCGTGTCGGAAGACGTACCATAGTTACTTCGAAGCGGACCTTCCTCCAAAACACCATTCACCCTTCAAACTCCCTTAACTCCCTTCTCCTCCTCAAATAATCCGGAATCTCCCTCTCAACAATCCCCCAGAACTGCCTCGAATGGTTCATCTCCCTCCGATGAGCCAGTTCATGAACCACCACATAATCCTGCAGCTCCTCCGGCAAAAGCACCAGTTTCCAGTTATAATTCAGATTCCCTTTCACACTGCAGCTTCCCCACCTGGTAGCCTGCTGACGGATGGCAATCCTTCCATAGTCCACCCCCATCTTTTTTGCCCACCACATGGTCTTCTCTGTCAGCACCTTCCTGGCCTTTTCCCGATACTCCCTGATCTCCTCTTTCGTATAAACCGGCTGATTGGAAATCCTCTCCTGAACCCTCTTATAATTCTCCTCAATCCATTCCCTGTGGCTTTCCGCAAATTCCCTGGCCCTGGCATCCGACATCCTCATGGGACACCGCACCACCACCTGGCCGTCTCTGGTAACCTGAAGGGCCATGGTCTTTCTCTTGGAATGGACAATGCGATATCCTATCACAGACAAAACCGCCCCTCCAAAGCCAGAAACTGGTCAAACAGCATGCGGCTTACCCTAGCTCCGAACATCGTAGCCGGATGCGCCGGATAATACATAGCATCGCTGAAGTTTTTATTGAGCATCACCAGCACATAGGGGCCATAAGGCGTATAGATAATGCCACCGTCATTTCTGCAGGCATCCATACTCCCACTTTTCGATGCCACGTGCACCAACACCTCATCTGTATTGTCAATGTCCATATAAACCGGCGGAAAATCTTTGATGATCATGCTGTTGTAATGTTGTTTCTTCAAAATATCAATCATCTTTGCATCCGAAGAAGGACTTATCAGTTTCCCCTGAGCCAGACGTACAAAGATACTGGCATAATCCTTAGGTGTGGTTGTTCCCAGCTGATTGCTTCCATCAAAATGTAGGGTACTATGAAGAGCCGTATCCTTGCACCCCAGCTTTTGGATACAGGCATTGATTGTATCCATCCCCAGATAATCGATCAACATATTCGTAGCAATGTTGTCACTGACAATGATCATCAGTGTGGCCACATCTTTTACGCGAAAAGAGGCCCCTGGCTCCAGAGCACACAAAACACCGCTCCCCTCTGTCACATGCTCCGCCTGATACGTTAACATATCTTCTAAGCTGCCATGTCCTTTCTCGATCTCATCAAACAGGCAGGCCAATATGTAGGTCTTTATGGTGCTTGCCGTCTCAAAGGTATCCTCTGCACCGATGGCAATCACATGGCCGTGGAAATCATCTGCGTAGATTCCCATGGTTCCGTCATAGCTTTTCAGTTCCGCCTCAATCCGCTTCTCCAGCGTAAATCTTGGATCCATATCCCTTCCCTCTCTTCTCCTATGCAAAAATGCTTCCTACCGCATACAGGCTCTCCTTCAAATCCTGCCTGTACCATGGGCTTTCCAGGCAGAGGCTATTATACACCACGCCTCCGCTTCCTGTTTTTCCCGTAGAATGGATATACATGCCATCCCCCATATACAGGGCAATGTGTCCTGGAAAATACAACAAATCCCCTGGTTTTTTATCCTCAGGCCGTATCTGGCAAACCGGATACCCTTCTACAATCTTCGCATCCCGGTATATTAAGATCCCCTGCAACATATAACAGGTGGAGGTAAACCCCGAGCAGTCGATTCCTGCCGTAGATCTTCCGCCCCACCGATACTGAACTCCCATGTAGGTCTTTGCCGTCTCCACCACATCCTGCCGAAAGGCCGCCTCATCCCATATCTGTCTCTGGCATACCCTGCCTTCCCACACGCCTTTCTGAGAAAACATTTTATCCCAGAGATACTGGTTCCTCATATACCCGCATCTTCCGTCTGCCAGACGCACATGAGCCCATCCGGCTTCCTCCGAATCCCAGTCCAACACCTGGACCAGGCTCCCCCGAAACAAGCTTAGAATCCTTACTCCCTGAACCCTTGGCAGGGAAAGTACATCCACACAAAATCCCCCTACCACCTTCAGCTGCGAATTCTCCCACTCCATTGCCTGCTCCCTGTCCATCTGGCACACGTCTTCCCCAGGAATGTATCCTGTATACCCGTAGAATGTCCTTACAGGAAGATAACCTCTGGTCTCCTTGCCTGTTACCTCCAACAACATGCCACAGAGTCCTTCATCGGCAATGGCCGAAACCATCTGCCCCTTAGACTCCATCACTTCCTCTGGATGCCCATAGATGGTACTGATTGTTTTTTTCACCACGCAAAATCTCATCAAGCTCCCCCTTATCTTAGTCTCAGCAGATTCCTTACCCGTTCTTCCATTCCCCCACTTCCTTCTGATTTGCCAGAACAAAATGATCCGGCCTCATCTCCACCCAGTCTGGTGTATCCACCGAGTAATCATGCATTTCCGGCTCATACACCAAAAGCTTCTTCTCCCTCTCATGTCTGGGATCCGGCATGGGAATCGCCGATAAAAGCGCCCTTGTATACGGATGGATCGCGTGGGTGATCAATTCTTCCGTCTCCGCCATCTCCACAATCCGCCCTTTATGGATCACCGCAATCCGGTCTGTTATAAACCGCATCACCGACAGATCATGAGCAATGAACAGATAAGTGATCTGCCGCTTCTTCTGCATGTCTGACAGAAGGTTCAACACTTGAGCACGAATGGACACATCCAGAGCAGAAATTGGCTCATCCGCAATGATGAACTCCGGATTCATGATAAGAGCCCGGGCAATCCCGATTCTCTGTCTCTGCCCGCCGGAAAACTCATGGGGAAACCGACTGGAAAACTCCGGAAGCAGGCCTACATCCAGAAGTGCCTGTTCTACCCTTGCTTTCCTGTCCGCTTCACGGATTCCTTTCTCAATATTTAAAAGCCCCTCACTGATAATATAATCCACCTTCGCCCGCTCATTTAGAGAGGCCTGGGGATCCTGGAAAATCATCTGAATCTCCTTAATTACTTTCTGGTCCAAAACCGGCGAGATCGTCCCATTGATCTTGTCCCCTTTATACAGAATCTCTCCACCAGCAGAAGGCACGATTCTCATGATGGCCCGCCCGATGGTCGTCTTGCCAGATCCGGACTCCCCAACCAGGCCGAAAGTCTCCCCTTTGTAGATCTTAAAATTCACCTTCTTGACAGCTTGAAACTTCTTCTTCCTCTCTCCGAAGGTCACTTCCAGGTCTTTTACCTCTAACAATACTTCTCTCTCCATCACATCAGACCTCCGTTCCGAATCTTTTCCACCACTGGAGGAGGCTCCACCTTAGGTGCTCGTGGATCCAACAGCCAGGTCTTGGCTTTGTGGGTAGGAGAAACCTGAAAATACGGTGGTGTCTCCAGAAAATCAATCTTCAGCGCTCTGGAATTCCTTGGCGCAAATGCATCGCCTTTAATCTCTGAAAACAGGTTAGGAGGTGTTCCGGGAATGGAGAAAAGATCGGTTCCCTTCACTCCCACCTGAGGCAGCGACGACAAAAGAGCCCAGGTATACGGATGTCTCGGGTCATAGAAAATATCCTCGCTGGTTCCAATCTCGACAATATCCCCTGCATACATCACAGCCACCCGATCCGCGATATTGGCCACCACACCCAGGTCATGGGTAATCAGTATGATGGACAATTTATATTTGTGGCGCAACGCCTTTAACAAATCCAGAATCTGGGCCTGAATGGTCACATCCAAAGCTGTTGTAGGCTCATCACAGATCAATATCTGAGGCGCACAGGCAATGGCAATGGCGATAACCACCCGCTGGCGCATGCCGCCGGAAAACTCATGAGGATACTGGTAAAAACGTCTCTCCGGGTGAGAGATTCCCACATCCTCCAGATACTTTAAGGTTTTCTCTTTTGCCTCCGCCCGAGTCAGATTCTGGTGGAGAAGCACAGCTTCCATGATCTGGACACCTATGGTCTTTAAGGGATTTAAGCTGGTCATAGGATCTTGCATGATCATAGCGATCTCATGCCCTCGAATCTTATACCACTCCTTTTCCCTTTTCAGAGCCGTCAGTTCCATAGGCATCCCGTCGTCCGCCCCATAATACATGACTTTTCCTGCAGTGACCTTTCCGTTTTGATCCAAAAGCCCCATAAAAGACTTGGTAAACACAGACTTTCCGCTTCCGGACTCCCCTACAATGGCAAGAATCTCTCCCTTATATAAATCCAGGGAAATACCGCGGATCGCATTCAACGTTTTCCCCCGAAGTTCAAACTTGATCTCCAGATCTTCCACTGTCAACATTTTTTCAGGTATATTTTTGTCAGGCATATTTCCTCCATTCTACAGGTGCAGGCAGTCTCACTGTCTGTCCAGCCGGCCATAACAGCCCTGATCACTTTCCATTACAGACTATCTTCTACACATGGTTTTTGGGATCGGCAGCATCCGAGAATGCATTTCCGATAATATAAAATGAAATCGTCACAAAGGACAGAATAATCGTCGGATATACCAGCTGATACCGCAGAGCCGGACTGGTGATTAACGCACGCCCCTCATTGATCAGATTGCCCAGGCTTGGAATGTCCACAGGAAGCCCCAAACCAATATAAGTGATAAACACTTCATTTCCTATAGCAGCAGGAATGGTAAGGGCCATTCGAAGCATGATCACAGACACCAGGTAAGGAAGCAGATTCTTCATCATGATCCTCCAGGTAGGCGTGCCCAGGCACCGGCTTGCCACATTATAGTCCCTGTCACGTATGATCAAAATCTGATTCCGGATAAACCGTGCCATCTGGATCCATCCGGTCAGACACATGGCAAAGATCAAAGTTTTCACCCCTGGCTTTAAAATATAGGAAATCAGGATCAGAATAATGGTATTGGGAATATTGTCAATAATATTGTAAACCTCTGTCAGAATGAAATCCGCTTTCCTCACATAACCCCATATCACCCCTACAGTGATGCCAATCAACGCCTCTGCAACCGCCACGGAAAGACCGATAAACAGAGAGGTTCTGGTTCCTGCCCAGATTCTGGCCCACAGATCCTGGCCGATGGAGTTGGTTCCCAGAAGAAACATATCTCCCGGCGGAACATTCCGGTATTGCATGCCGTTTGCATCATTGACAATCATGTTGGGGTCATACTGCCCCGGCAGATAAGGCTGGATGAAGGTAAACAGAAGAAGCAGTCCCAAAAGCACTAGAAGCGCAACAGCCCCCTTATTTTTAAGGAATGCCTGAAACGTGCTTCTCCAGTAGGAGTAATTGCTGTATCCGGTTCTCTCCACATCCTCCGCGTTAAACTCTGCAAAGGAGAACAATTCATCCTCAGACATGCTGGAAGCATTCTTCGACGCTGCCTCCACGCTATCCATCAATTCCGCCTCTTTCGTATGACGATAGCTAAACTGTTTCATTATCTGTCACCTTCTTTCTTTCCAAGGCTGATTCTCGGATCCAGCAGCACCATCAGAAGGTCTCCCAGTAAAAGCCCCAGGACGCCAACACATGCATACAGAAGCACAATACCCTGAACCATGGTATTGTCATGTTTCTTAATCACTGTCACCAAGAGCCCCCCCATTCCAGGAATGCTGTACAACGATTCGATATAGATGGAACCGATCACTGTATTTAAGAATGCCGTCGGGATATACTGGGCCAGTGGAACAAAAGCATTGCGGAAAATATGCTTGAACATAACACCGCCTTCTGAGACTCCCTTGGCCTTAGCAAGCTTTACATAATCCTTGTTGCTCTCATCAACCATATACCTTCTCAGCCACATGCCGTAGAAAGCAATATTATTGAGGGACATAGACAATACCGGCAGAACCCAGTATTTCGGATTCTTGATGTCAAACAGAAGCCCGACATCCAAAAGCTGAGTACCGTAGAGCTGGATATACAGATAGTACACTGCCGCAGGAATGGCCTGAATGCACACAATAAACAAGGTTCCCAATTTGTCAAAGAACCGGAATTTATACCGGGCCATCAGCGCCCCCATGGGAAGTCCTACACATAACGACACGATCATAGAAAGGATTCCTAATTTTATGGATACTGGCACCTTGTCAGACAACACCTCGGTCACCGGCACATTGGCTCTGTAGATTCTGGACGTTCCCAGATCTCCGTGAAGAAGGTCTCTGAAAAAGCGGGCAATCTGCACTGGTAGCGGGTCTGTCAGCCCCATCTCCTGCAAGCCCACCTGAATCTGCTGTGGCGTCATCTTCTCAAAATTGGGGAAATATCCCTCAATAGGCATCAGACGCAGCAGGCAGAATACAATGGTCAAAATAATTGCCAGCGTAAGCACCGAACGCCCGACTCGTTTTCCTAAATACTTTAACATAGGTTTACTCCTTTGCTCCTTTCTCATTCAAATACAAAATCCTCTCGAAACCAGACGTGGAAAGACCACATCCCCTTTCGAGAACACTCTGTATATATCACTTTCTTTTGAACCTTATGTACCACTATACTCTTTACAAGCGCAAGCGTGCCCCTGTTTTTCAGATACTTAGGAGCCGCTACAGATTTCAGCCTCATCTGGCCTCTGCAGCAGCCCCAAAGGTATCACAAGATATTAGTTTCCTTTGTTAGCCTCATACTCTTCCATGGATACATAATGGTCAAGTACTTTCTGCCCTTTGAACCGCATCCTGGACACACCAAAAGGCGCATACTGGGCATCAAACTCATTCAGCTTCGTTGCAATATACGGGCTGACTGTAATGCTGAACGGGATGACAAGAGCGTGATCGATCAGCACTGCCTCCGCCTCTGCAAATGCCTCAAAACGAGGATTGGTATCAACGGTGATTTCCTTGGCAGCATCTACCTTGTCAAAATATTCCTGAACCACAGGTCCTGTAGGAGTTCCCTCTGTTATAGCATTCGCCATAAAGCCATACTTATAGCCTGGGTCATAGCCAGATTCTCCTTTGCTCTGATAGAACGGGTCAGTCCAGGTCTCCGGGTCTGCATAGTCTGCACCCCAGCCACACTTCATAAACGCATATTTGCCGGAACGGCGGATCTCTGTCAGGAAGTTGTCGGTAGGACCTGCCTCAATGATGATATCAATGAAATCTGAGCCTAACAGAGACTCCATCTGCTGCTCCACAACCTGGCACTCCTTATCCCAGTCCACAACCGACGGATTGTACGGCATCAGGATCTTTACTGGGAAAGTCACGCCCTCTGCAGCCAGCTCTGTCATAGCTGCGTCTCTATACTCTTTAGCCTTGGCTTCGTCAAAGGTATTGCCCATAGAAGCCATTGCGCCTACGGTGATATAATCCTCACCATCTGCATTGTACGCAAAATCAAAGGGAGTCACTGTGGACAGAATGTAATCCTCTGGCGCATTGGGTTCCAGAACCGCAACCTCCTTTGTCTTATCGAGTCCTGCAAATAAGGCTTTTCTGAAGTTCTCGTTGTTCACTGCCTTTCTCCAGTTGTCCGGTTCATACTCATCTCCGAACTGTGGATCAAAGTTAAAGCAATAGAAATAAGAGTAACTGGTGGACGGACGCTCCCGGCTTACCAGGTTCTTGGTGTCCTCACCGCTTAACCAGTCATCCAGAAGATCTGCGCTGATCTCTGCCCAGTCAACCTCGCCCCTCTTGATCATCTCCGGGCCAAGAGTGTCT
>CANDZL010000044.1:0-31941 GCA_947425205.1 uncultured Hungatella sp.
AGCAAACGCAGGAGCAGGGAGCAGAAAAGGATGGCATGTATTGAACTGTCCGCAAAAAATGACCGACTGATAAAAACCATATAGCTGGTTTACCTCTCAACCATACTCAATATGTTAGAAAGCAGATACGAACACAATAGTGCACAGAGTCCCTCCCCGAATATAACCCCAGGGGTAAAAATGCGGATAACCACCACCGCCATAACAAAATAAACCAAGGCCATCAGCACTGTACATAAAAGGAACCGCATACCGATCATCAGCGAATTTTTAAACATGGCCCATATGGTATTGTCAAATCTTGCCAGAAGGGGAAATATGTACATCAAAATAATGGCATAAGCGGCAAGTACTGCCATAAACACTGCGGTTCCAAAGGTCCACAGTGCACTTTCAAACCTCATATGATAAAAAATGTACCCATCTATCCCCAGAACAATTCCTGCCCCCAGAAGAATCAGCCAAATCACAGTCGCCTGACGGAAATTCTCCTTAAAAGCGCCAAAAAACGCTCTGGTGATATTGCCCTCCTCATTTTTTGCAATCTTTAAAGTCACATAAAAAAGCGCGGTTGTGGAAGCACCCACAGTAAAAACAGGCAGGCAGCAAATCACCCAGAGAATATTCAGCCAGACAGCATACACAATTTTGGTTATAAGCTGCATAACAGGTCCGTCAATATCCAGAAGTCCTTTCATAATGTTTTAATCCTCCGTATTTTAACCCTCCGTAGATTCCCTGAAAATCAAATTGGTTTCAATGTACATGGTCCGGTAATTTAAAGACGGCTCCTTAATTCTTGACATAAGCAGTTCCACAGCTGAAAGCCCTATATCCTGGCTGTGGATGTGGATGGTGGTAAGAGACGGTGTCACCACTCTGGATTCAGGCGAATCGTCAAAGCCGCACAGATAAACGTCCCCCGGAACAGAATAATTCAATGAATTCAGCACCTGCATCACATCCAAAGCCGTTGCATCGTTAGCGCAGATGAACACGTCCGGAAGCTTTTTCATCCTGCTGAAATGCCCCGTCAGATACGAAATGTAATTCTCCCGGCTGTCTTTCGAAGCCCCATGGTTATTTCCAACAAGGCAGTATTCCTCCGGGCAGGGAAGCCCCATACCATACATTGCGTTGCGGTAACTCATATACCGTTCGTAAAATGACTGGCAATGCATATAATCTCCCACAAAACCGATTCTCTTTTTTCCTCTCCGCACCATCTCTTTGGCAAAGCGGTAGATTTCCGTCTGATTGTCCATATAAAGCCTGTCCGCTTCCAGAGGGGCTTCAAAGCCGTCGGCAGGGGAATCAATGAACAGAAGGGGAATGTCCAGACCGCAAAGCATCCTGCAGTATCCATGGTCAAAAAGTTCAATACAGGCTATGCCAGCGGTCCTCTCCGGCCGGAAAGAAACCGGAAGCCGCAGCTTTTCTATTTCCTCCTCAATCACCCTGTACATAATAAGGCTGTAGCCCAGCTGGGCCAGCTCCCTCTGAAATTTATCAAGCATTGTGGAGGCAAAATGGGAATTGTTCACGAAATTTCCTAAAAAAAGCGCAATCTCATGTTTGCCTTCCGGGTTGGAAACAGAGGAGGCCCCACCGGCCTTTGACAGATTCATATAGGAAAACTGCTTATATCCCATCTCCTGTGCCTTTTCCAGAACTTTATCTCTGGTGGCCACAGCCAGAACCCCCGTATTATTGATTGCTTTTGAAACCGTATTGCGTGAAACACCCAGCGCGTCCGCAATATCCTGAATGGTAACTTTTGAAGCCATAATCTTCTCCTTTCAAATCTTACATATGTATCATATCGCACAGTACAAAATATGTCAAATGTAAAATTTCCAAAATTTTGTTTCGAAAATGATGCAAAAGAAAAAATAAATGCACAATAAATTTGTTCAAATGTAAAATTATATGTTGACCAAACGTAAAGCTCGTGATATATTATGTATAAATTGCATGACTAATATTTTACATATGCACAATTCACAAGCATGCATATGCCAAACGCGTCTAAACTTGTTCCTCATATGCGTGCAGCAGAAAATCTGTATGCGGCAAGAAATATGTGTGCGGCAGAAATATACAATGTAAAATAAAACAACACAGGCATGCGAGAAAGGGGGAACCAATGGCTTCCAATTCTTCAACCGTTTCCACGGGGAAACAAAGCAGCAAATCAGGGAGGATTCACAATACAGTGGTGTATGTAAAACAGCACTGGGAATTATATGTGATCTTCCTCCTGCCGGCATTGGCATTGACTTTAATCTTTAAGTACATTCCTATGGGCGGCATCCTCATCGCTTTCCAGGATTATAATCCCTTTAAGGGTATTCTGGGCAGCCAGTGGGTAGGGCTTCAGTATTTTCAAAGATTTCTTTCATCTCCTGATTTTTTTTCCTATCTGGCCAATACGCTGAAGCTCAGTATTTACGGTCTCTTATGGGGATTCCCAGTGCCTATCATTCTGGCATTTTTGTTAAACCGGATCAGCAGTAAGGGAATCAAGAAGAAAATACAGCTGGCCCTTTATCTGCCAAACTTTATTTCCGTCATCGTTCTCTGTGGTATCATAAGAATTTTTCTTTCCGTAACCGGCCCGGTGAATCTGTTGTTGGGCAGCCAGATTAATTTTATGACAATGCCCCAAGCATGGAGAACCATCTATATTGCAAGCGGTATCTGGCAGGGAGCCGGCTGGGCATCCATTATGTACACAGCCGCTTTAGCAAATGCAAGCCAGGATTTAAGGGAAGCCGCCGAGCTTGACGGTGCCAATATCCTTCAGCAGATCCGGGTGGTGGAATGGCCTGCCATCAAGGACATTGTGGTAATCCAGTTTATTCTTCAGGCAGGAAACATCATGAGCATCGGATTTGAAAAAGCTTATGCCCTGCAGACCGACCTAAACCTTGCCAGCTCGGAAATCATCTCTACATACGTTTACAAACAGGGTCTTATCAGCGGTAACTTCAGTTTCTCGACAGCGGTTGGTCTGTTCAACACGGTCATTAACGTAATACTCCTTGTAAGCGTCAACAAGATTGTGGCAAAAATGAACGACGGACAGGGATTATAGGGGAGGAACGTCTAAATGAAAACGAAGAAATTTTCCAGCTACGGCACACAGGATAAAATACTTCTCACAGTTGGTTATACTCTTATCGGCCTGTTTGTCCTTGCAATTATTGTTCCTATGATTTATATTGTTGTTGCTTCTTTTATGGATCCCATTACGCTCCAGAACAAGGGAATCACCTTTGATTTCAGCAAATGGACCCTGACGGCATATGAACGTGTCATATCAAACGCCCAGATTTGGATTGGCTTTAAAAATGCAGTGGTTTACTCCGTAGTCTTTACCGTGGTATCTGTAGGCATCACACTTTTGGCCGCTTATCCCATGTCCAGGCCGGACTTTAAAGGCAGAGGGTTCTTCAATGTAATTTTCATGATTACCATGTTTTTCGGCGGCGGCCTGATTCCTACCTACCTTCTGATTGGTAATCTGGGGCTCCTTAACAGCATGTGGGCAATCATTCTTCCCGGTGCTTTCAGCGTGTGGAATATGACCATCGCAAGAACCTATTACCGCGGAATTCCCACAGAGCTTCGCGAGGCAGCAGATGTGGACGGTGCCAATGAAATTACGTATTTCTTTAAGATATTGCTGCCGGTATGCACACCCATTATCGCGGTACTGGCTTTATGGCAGTTTGTCGCAATGTGGAACAGCTACTTTGATGCCATGATTTATCTGAACGATTCCGCAAAACAGCCTTTGCAGCTTGTGCTTCGTTCCATCCTGATTCAGAATCAGCCTGAGTCCGGTATGATTTCCGATATGCAGAGTACTGCGCAGCGCGCCCAGCTTGCAGAGCTTTTAAAATATGCCACAATTATTATTTCCAGCCTTCCGCTTTTGGTGATGTATCCGTTCTTCCAGAAATATTTTGACAGCGGCATCATGGCAGGTTCCGTAAAAGGCTGATAAATGAAAAAGGAGCAAGGATATGAAGAAAGAATCTATAAAACGCGGGGCAGCATGGATACTGGCTGCCGGAATGGTACTTCCTCTGACTGCATGCGGGCGAAGTGTTGCCTCCCTTAATACCGGTGAAGAAATGCAGGTGGTAGATCCGGCGACACTTCAGTTTCCCCTGGCGAAAAAAAAGACCCTGACAGGAATGATTAGCTACCCCCCCAGTACGGAGTCCAATCCCAATAACCGAACCATCTTCAAACGGCTTCAGGAAGCAACCAATGTGGAGATAGACTGGATGGCAATCCAATCTGACCAGTGGGGCGATAAAATTGCTCTAAACATGGCAAATCCCAATCTTTTAACAGACTTTGTGTTCAGTGCCGATTTCAGCGATAATGACCTTCTCCGGTATGCAAATTACGGGGCCATTATTCCGCTGGAAGAGTACATAGAGGCTTATATGCCCAATTTAAAGGCGGTTTTTGAAAAATATCCCGAGTACAAAAAAATGAGTACGGATACCAACGGCCATATCTGGGCCCTTCCCTGGATTGAACAGCTTGGCTCTGAGAAAACGGCAATCCAGACTGTCAGTGAGATGAGCTTTATCAACAAAAAATGGCTTGACTTTCTGAGCCTTGAAATTCCCGAAACCGTAGATGAATTCGAACAGACCCTTTTAGCCTTCAAAGAACATGCCCCACAGCTTCAGGCGGAGTTCGGAATTGAGGGAAGTATTATTCCCATGTCCTGCATTATCAATGACGGAAGCCAGGATCCGGCTCTCTTAATTAACGGTTTCGGCGAGGGATACGGTGACGGCGACCAGGGAAGGCATATTGCGGTTACCGATACGCTTAAAGTCATCTGCACAGCAACCCAGCAGGGATTCAAGGACGGAATCTCATGGCTTCACAAATTATATGAGGAAGGCCTAATTGACCCTGAAGCATTTACACAGGAGTGGTCCACCTATGTGGCGAAAGGAAAATCCGGGCGCTATGGAGTCTGCTTCAGCTGGGACGTAGCCAATATTGACAACATCACGGACTGGGTTCCCCTTCCGGCACTGACTGCTGATACCAGAAATATCACTCCTGAAAACGGCTCTTTCACAAGCGGATATAACAGGGGGCGCTGTGTGGTAACTGCGGTTGCCAGAGAACCTGCGCTGGTATGCGCATGGCTTGACCAGATGTACGCTCCCATACAGTCTCCCCAGAATAACTGGGGAACCTATGGAGAAGATGACGATTTTGATATCTTTGAGATGAGCACCAATGATGAAGGAAATCCTATGCTAAAGCATGCCTCACTTGGCGATGCCTCTCCGGTGGAGGTCAGAGAGGCGGAATCTGTCGGCGGCCCCCTGGCAATTCTCGATGAATATTACGGCGTATATGTCACCTGTCCCGATGATGCTCAGTACCGTCTAGATTGGATCAAAGACTATTATACACCGGATATGAACACCGAATACGTGTATCCCAATGTATTTATGAGCCGTGAAGACACGGACAGACTTTCCGTCCTGACCACAGACATCGCACAGTATATTAACGAATGCCGTTCCAGATGGATTATGAATGGATATACGGAAAATGACTGGAACGAATATATAAAGAAACTGGATGCTTACGGACTGGAAGAATACCTGTCTATTTTCCAGAAGTATCTGGATGCTTTCTATCAGTAACTCTGCTGTTTTACAGATGTATGCCCACTGCTGGCAGCCATCAACCAATCATATCCAGGAGGCATATCATGACAAGCCCGTTTTTGCAAAAAGCACGAAACTATGAGAAGACATACGAAAAACATATTAAAAAAGAAGAGAGGCCAGAGTTTCACCTGTCCCCCCGTGTAGGCTGGATGAATGACCCCAACGGTTTTTCCTTCTACAACGGACAGTACCACCTTTTTTACCAGTATTACCCTTACGATTCTCATTGGGGGGCAATGCACTGGGGACATGCCGTCAGCCCGGACCTGCTGCACTGGACTTATCTTCCGGCCGCCCTGGCACCGGATGAGGCTTACGATAAAGACGGCTGTTTTTCAGGAAGCGCCGTTACACTCCCTGATGGAAGACATCTGCTTATGTACACCGGCGTGACAAAAGAGACCCTGGAAGACGGAACTGTCCGGGACGTACAGAGACAGTGCATTGCCACAGGCGACGGTATCAATTATGAGAAATATGAAGGAAATCCGGTATTGACAGAATTCCACCTTCCTGCTGGCAGTTCCCGCTATGATTTCCGGGATCCCAAACTATGGCAGGGAGACGACGGTTCCTTCTATGCCGTCATTGGAAACCGTCCCGCCGACGGAAGCGGCCAGATTTTACTGTTTAAGAGCCCTGACGGCTTTGATTGGAAGTTTCAGGAGATATTGTGCCAAAACCGGGGGCGCTACGGAAAAATGTGGGAATGTCCTGACTTCTTTGAATTGGATGGAAAACAGCTTTTGCTTGTAAGTCCCCAGGATATGCTGCCTCAGGGGTTTGAGTATCACAACGGAAACGGGACTGTCTGCATCATCGGCTCCTATGATAAGGAAAAGCAACAATTCGTCGAGGAACGCAACCAGGCCATGGACTACGGCATTGACTTCTATGCCCCCCAGACCCTTCTGGCACCGGACGGCCGGAGAATCATGGTCGGCTGGATGCAGAACTGGGATACCTGCCTTCCCTCCACGGTTCAGACGCCGTGGTTCGGACAGATGACTCTGCCCCGGGAGCTTTCCGTAAAAAACGGACGGCTTTACCAAAATCCGGTGCGGGAGCTGGAAACCATGCGCAGAAATGAAGTGCGGTACAGGGATATTACATTCACAGACATTCTGCAGCTAAGCGAAATCAGCGGCAGAAAAATAGACATGGAGATTGACCTGCGCCCTGTGGATGAGAACCAGGTATATCAGAAATTTGCAGTACGTTTTGCCCAGGATGCCCGTCACCGGACAGCCGTCAGCTTCCGGCCTCACGAATCCATCCTGAAGATTGACCGCAAATTCTCCGGCTCCAGAAGAGCAGTCATCCATCAGCGCCGAAGCCTGGTAAGACACCAAAACGGCAGAATCCGGCTGCGGCTGATCCTGGACCGCTACAGCGCCGAGTTGTTTGTAAACGATGGAGAACAGGTACTTTCCGTCTCCATCCAGACAGACCAAAGAGCGGAAGGAATCTCCTTCTTCTGCAATGGGCTTGTCAGTATGGATATTGTGAAATACGATTTGGCTTAATGCAGTATTGGATATAAAAACAGGATACCCCCCTAAGGAATGGTATCCTGTTTTCTCCTTCAATGTGCAGAAACTCCGTTAAAAGCCTCCGCTGATGTCTCATTTTTGCAGCCTGCGCCCTACAGCCCCAGCAGCTTCTCCATGCTTTCCACAGCAATCCCTTCTGTCAGAACGCCTGCCACCTGGCCATCCTTGATAGCCACTGCTGCAGGGACAGCCTCAACGCCCAGCCTCACTGCAATTCCGTTGGATTTGTAGACATCTGCTTTATTAACCTTCACCTGGCCTTTGTATTTCTCCTCAAAAGCCTCAACCTCTTTTAGAAGTTCCCGGCTTTCCGGAACCACTGCATTCCAGATATATACAATGCCAGGCATAGATTTATCCATGATCTGATTCTCAAACACTTCGCTCTCCGCAATGTACTTCTCTGCGGCATAACCTGCGATAGCACCATCGCCTACGGCTGTGGCCACCTGCTTTAAGAACTTATCCCGCACATCTCCGGCAGCAAATACACCAGGGATATTGGTCTCCATCTTCTCATTGGTGATCACATAACCTGGACGGGTCATATCAATGATTCCCTTAAAGATCTCTGTATTGGGAACATAGCCAATAAACATAAAGCAAGTATCCACAGGAACATCAATAATCTCTCCTGTTCTGGTGTCCTTTAAAGCTACACTGCGAAGCCGCTCATCATCGCCTCTGAACTCTGCCACTGTGGTATTCCAGATAAACTCCATCTTGGGATTGGCCAATGCTTCTTCTTTGGCAATCTCGTTACAGTCCATCTTTCCTTCTTCGTGCATCACGCTGACGATTACCTTGCTGGCAAACTTGGTTAAGAACATGCCCTCCTCGATGGCTGCGTCTCCGGAACCGATGACGATAACCGTCTTATCTGTATTGGCCGCTGCGTCGCAGGTTGCACAGAATGAAATTCCTTTGTCATACAGGAACTTATCCTCATTGGGAGCTCCTGTCAGACGAGGCTTTCCGCCGCTAGCAATGATTACTGCCTTACACTGATAATTGGTGCGGAAAGTCTCTACTGTCTTTACATCGCCCTCTAACTGGACACCCCTTACATCCGTCAGTTTAAACTTAACCCCAAACTTCTTAGCCTGCTTATGGAACAACTCCATAAGGCCAAGGCCTGTGGAGCCTTCCGGAAATCCCGGATAGTTCTCAATCTCATTGGTGTAAGTAGCCAGACCGCCTACAAGGGCTTTCTCAATCACCAGAGTTTTCAGTCTGGCTCGCCCACAGTAGATGGCTGATGTCAAGCCTGCTGCCCCTCCCCGATGATGACCACATCATATTGCTCTATTTTCTTCTCCATCTTCCAATCCGTCCTTTACATAAAGTATTTCGCAAGCAGCTTACTGCCGATAAAGGCTCCGATAAACAGGAAAATTGCAAACACCCAGCCAGACAGAGACAGGGATGCAATGCTGGAATACAAGGCTCCGATATTGCAGCCACCGGCCAACCTGGCGCCATATCCCATCAAAAGTCCGCCTAATGTAGCAGCCACTACCTGTTTTAATGACTTAATCTTCTTAAACTTAAACTGAGATGCTAAAAGCACTGCCACCAGGGCACCTGCGATGATACCGAAGTTCAGCCAGGAGCCAGTGTGATTTAAAATCCCATTGTTTAAGGTTGCCTGAGCACCTTCCGAAGAAAAGTAATACCATTTATCTACATTTCCGCCTACCAGGCGGTACAACCATGCTCCCCAGTTGGCAAAGGTACCTGATACACCCCACGGAGAGCCTGTACTTGCAAAAATTGCAATCTGGAAAATCGAAAGCAGCACTGCGCCGGTCACATATGTAAAGGGATTTTTAAAGATCATCTTATAATAAGGGTTCTTACTTACTTTATCCCAAAAAGCCTTCAAAGCTTATGCACCTGCTTTCTTATTTGGTCTTTTCGATTACGATCTCCCACTCGCCGTCATCAACTTCCTCGATCTCCACGTTATGTCCATTGTTTCTTGCCCACTCAGGGATATTCTTCATTGCACAGCTATGGTCGATCTGAGCGATCAAAACATCGCCTACCGCCATCTTCTCCATCTGCTTCTGAACCTTCATAAGGGGTACTGGACAAGCCTCGCCTAAACAATCAACTGTAAATTCTGCCATGATAAATTCCTCCTGTTTTTATTATTTTCATTATTTATGATGAACGCTTGTTCACCTGTTTCCTTGCTTTACAATACCTTTATTCTTCCGTGTTCCCCATACGCTTCTTCTCATATTTGTCAGCTGCAATATAGAGAAGCGCGATAACCGCCAGCTGCAGGATCAAAGCACCTGCCCAGCCAAAGATATCCGGAAGAAAAATCTTGGGAGCCGTGGCATTGAAATTCAACGTCCACCATCCCATATGATTGGCTCCAATCAGAGAACCTACCACAAAAAAGAACAGACTTAACATCTGCATGCCAAAGCCTTCGCCTACACGCATCAGGGTGCCTGAGGCACATCCCCCTGCAATTACCATTCCGATTCCGAACATGACTCCTCCCACACAGGTAGCCAGGCTCACCGGCATAACGTAACTCTGTCCCGGAATGCTTCCTCCATTGACATAAGCGCCATATTTAATAGCCGTGAATCCGATGGTTGTGATGGCAAACGCTATGAGCACTGCACGGGTGACAGATGTGGAACCGGTGATACAGGGATCCCGCATTGAGGCCGTAAAACAAAAGCGGGCTTTCTGTAAGATAAAGCCGAAGCAACATCCGAATACCCAGAACAATGCGAGCGTACCATTCTTCTGTCCCAGCACAATGGCTATGACAGCTATCAGCAGCAGTCCAAGAAATCCGAAAGGAACCTGATTCTTTTTCTTTTTCCTGGGCGTGGATCTGCGGATAGAGGATCCGCCGGACTGTGTCTGTTTTGCCGCATTTTCCTGCATTCCTCATACCTCCTTGTATAGTTTCATACGGCCGGCGCCCTCCAAGTGCGCAAGCCTACTGAATCATTAACGCCTTACTACCATTTCATTATAGCACATTGTGATTTTTTTAATTATCTGAAAACCTTATGCTGCATAACGCTTTTCTATAGGCCTGTTTTTTCAAAAAATCCTTGCATATCTTGTATTTCACAGCCGTTTCTTGTATAATGAAGTTCTATGTGGGTGTATTTTTTGCCCTGATTGACAAAAAGATAACAAAGGAGGTGTCTTCCAACTTGCTGCTGGAGCACATTATCATGTTTTATAAAATAGCCGCCGAAAAAAGTATCTCCAAGGTGGCTCAGACCAACCACATCTCCCAGCCGGCTTTAAGCCAACAGATGCAGCGGCTGGAAGAAGAGTTGAATGTAAAGCTTCTTGAGCGTTCCAACCGGGGAATCGAGCTTACCCCAGCTGGTAAAATCTTCCAAAAATATGCGGTTCAGTTTATGGGGTTATACAGCGATTTAAAAGAAGAGCTGGACAATCTTCACACTGGGAACAATACCTTTCATATCACGGCTACTTCCGTAGCCTGCAACTATGCCTTGCCCTGTTCCCTCTATAAAGTAAACCGGCAGTTTCCTCATTATACGTTTCACTTGTCCAGCGCGCCTTCCAGCGACGTGATCCGCCAGGTTTTAGATGAACGGACGGATCTGGGCTTCATCGTTGGAACCACCGACTTACCGGAGCTTACATGCAAAGCTGCCTATCAGGACAAGATCCATCTGGTAGCCCGCAGCGACTATCCAATTGACTCTCATATCACCCTGGAAAATCTGAAGCGTTATCCACTGATTCTTCTGAATGAATCCTTCAGTTCCTACCGCCTGGTATGCAATTACATCAAACAATTAGGTTATCCGATTAACAATTTCCAGGCCATGTATCGCCTGGATTCTACGGAGTCGGTAAAAAGTGCGGTTCAGGCGGGCCACGGCGCAGCATTCCTTCCATATATTGCCGTGAAAAAAGAATTGTACCAGAAACAGCTAAAACGGATTGAGATTGAGAATTTTGACCTGGATTACGGGGTCTATTCCATATATAAAAACACCAATACGGATACTCATATCAATGAAATTATCGATTATTTTGTGTCCAATGTAGGGAAAAATATTTGCTGATTACACCTTCTCAATGGTTATCTCCCAGATTCCGTTCATAGGTTCCAGAATACTCATAAGAAACCCTTTCTTATTACAGTATTCTGTGATGGACTCCAACACACAGCTGTGGTCCGTAATCAGTTTGACCTGTTCTCCTTTTTTGGTCATTTTCTCGCATTGTTTTAATTTCATAATGGGGATGGGGCACATATCCCCCAGACAGTCCAATTCCAGCATAGGGTACCTCCGATTTTTTCATGTATTCCTGCTGCTTTGTAAGATCTGATATGAACAGGAACAGGGATTCATTTACATTTACAAGATATATGATAGAAGTATATCACAAAATCAAGTATTTTACAAAAGGTTGTGAAATTGTGAAGGGTCCGCCTGAAGAGGGAATCCTATTGTGTGAACAGTAACGATGCTAACTCCGGTGATATTGGCATTTGAATATTTATAGCTGATTACAAACAGTTCAATATACTCCCAATGACGAAAGGCTTAACTTAATGAACATACCATTTTATGCACGGCTTAGCACAAAACTGGATGAAGAACAGCTGCTTTCCTGCCTGGACGGAGTCCTAGCTACAGACGGGCTTTATACAAAAAAGGCCTTAAGTTTGCTTTCTTCCCTTTTTAGAGGCAGAGACAGCCGGTATATGTTAACCTCCAGCTGTTCCCTGGCTCTGGAAACAGCCCTGGAGTTGTGCCATCTGTCCCGGACAGACCAGGTGCTTCTGCCTTCCTACAATTTTCCGTCTGCGGCCAATGCGGTGTTTAGGGCAGGCGGAACTCCGGTTCTATGCGATATCGATCCTGATACGCAGAACATAAGCCTTTCGGATGCTGCCTCCAGGATCACCTCCAAAACCCGCGCCATCATCCCAGTCCATTATGCCGGCATTTCCTGCCCCATGGATCGCCTTCTAAGTCTGGCGAAAGAAGCAGGACTTACGGTTATCGAGGATGCCGCCCAGGCCATCGATGCTTTCTATCAGGACAGGGCTCTGGGTGCTTTGGGCGATTTCGGCTGTGTCAGTTTTCATTACACCAAAAATGTCAGCTGTGGCGAAGGCGGCCTGCTTCTGTGCCGGAACCGAACCGATTTTGAAGAAGCCCGATGCTATCGTGTCCATGGCACCAATCGGGACGCTTTTTTTAACGGAGAATGCGACCGCTACACCTGGGTACGCCCCGGAAGCAGCACAGCCATCAGCGAATTATGCGCCGCGCTGTTGTCCTCCCAGCTGTCCTCCTTAAAGCAGATTACCACCACCAGAAAGCGTCGACTCCATGACTATCTGGACTTTCTGGCCCCTCTGGAGCAAGAAGGATATGCCCGACGTATGTGCATTCCGGATTATTCTGCCCCCAACGGCCATATATTTTATCTGCGTTTTGAAAATCAAAGCCTGAGGGATCATGTGCAGAAGCTGTTGGCCCAACAGGGCGTGGATGCCAAAACCCACTACGTTCCTCTCCACATTTCTCCTATGGGAACACGGCTTGGATACAGGCCGGAGGATTTGCCAGAGAGCCTGGCTTGCTACAACACACTGCTGCGTCTTCCCATTCATACCATGCTGACCAGGGATCAGGCTTGGCAGATCTCAGAAATGATCATAAAAGGATGCCGTTTTTATGGATGATATTACATTAGGAATCGTAATCCCGGTATTTGGCTCCACAAAGTCTGTAGGCTGCCTGATCCGCCAGATTCATGCTGTCTTTTCCAGCGTATGTACCTATCACATCTATCTGGTAGATGACGGTAACCCGGAAGAAATTCATCTCTGGTTGAGGAAACATTGCCTCCTTCCTTTTGTGACCCTGATACGCTTAAAGCAGAATTACGGGCAACAGAATGCGGTTCTCTGTGGGATTCGCCATGCAGGAGGCTGCCGCTATATTGCCACTATGGACGATGACCTGCAGCACAGTCCGGACATGCTTCTTACTCTATACCAGCAGATACAAAAAGGATATGAGATTGTATATGCCGTTCCAAGGACAGAGCCGATTCCTGTCTGGTCCCGGGAACACGGCTCCCTGTTTAGGAATATAGGCAGCCACATGAGGGATCTGCTGTTTCGCGGGATGTTAAAGCTGCCTCCTAACATAAGAGTCAGCAGCTTCCGCATTATGACCAGGGAACTTGCCGCAGAGATTTCCTCCCAGGCAGCCGGATTTTTCTATCTGTCTGCCGCAGTATTTTCCCGCCCCAGAAAGGCCAAGACCTGCTATTATCCTGCACGTCCCAGGCCCTATGGACGCAGCGGTTACACCGTTTGGAAGCTTCTGGCCCTGTACTGGAATATCTTTTGCTTCTACGGCCCCGCCGCTCATTTTTTTATGTCCGAAAAAAGGAGGTCAGCTATTTTGTATCAACAGTCATCGATCATGATTTTAGGCGGTTCCAACTGTCAGCTGCATGCAGCGAAATGGGCCAGAGACAACGGTTACCGGGTCATCCTGGCGGATTATACAGACCATCCTCCGGCAGCTGACTATGCCCATATCCACAGCAAGACCAGCACTTTTGACATAGACGGATGTACAAAGCTTGCCCGAAAAGAGCAAGTAGACGCGGTCATGACCATGGGAACCGACCAACCGGTCTACACAGCTGCCTGTGTCTCCAGCCGTCTGGGGCTTCCTTCTTGTTTAAGCCCTGAAAAAGCGCTGTCTGTCACCAACAAACAGGTGATGAAACAGATATTGGCTGACAATAAGATTTCTACAGTTCCCTGGATGCTGGTGGATAAGCACACCTTGCCGGAGGATCTTTGTAAGCTTACTCCTCCTCTGGTGATCAAGCCTCTGGATTCCCAGGGACAGAGAGGCATCTTCAAATGTAGCCAGGCCCGTCAGATTTTGTCCTGTCTGCCAGAGACCCTGTCCTTCTCCAGATGCTCACAGGCACTGGTAGAATGTTTCTATCCCAGTGATGAGATCACTGTAAGCGGCTGGGTTTCCAAAGGCCGCTTAACCATATTGACTGTCTCAGACCGTCTTCTGTACCCGGATCCAGTCCATATCGGAATCTGTATCGGCCATCGCTTTCCATCCGTACACATGGACCGTTATGACGAGATTGCCTGTCTGTGCCAGAGGGTAACTGATGCCTTTCAGCTGACAGAAGGACCTTTTTACCTTCAGCTCCTTATGGGAGACCAGGGCATCCGCGTCAATGAATTGGCCTGCCGTATCGGAGGGGCCTTTGAGGACGTGGTGATTCCATACTTAACTGGATTTGATATTCTGGAAGCTGTCATGGATCTTTCCTTTGGACGCACTGTCTCGCTTCCTCTTCCGGAAGATTTCCGGGCAGATAAGATCAAGCGGTGCGCTGCTGTCCAACTGACTTTCTGCCGCCCTGGCACCATCGCTTCCTGCACTCCCATAGAGAAGCTGCGAAGCCTGCCGTTCCTTTTGGACTGCGGCTACAATTACCACCCGGGCCAGAAGATACCCGAGACTCACAATGCCACAGCCCGCTTCGGCCACGGAGTCATCGTTGGAACTCCAGATACAATCGCGTCCCATATCCGGCAGTTCTACGAGACCTATCAGGTTCTCTCTCCTGCCGGAGAAAATCTGGTAAACCGCCTGTATCCGGAGCAATAGAGCCTACATCAAAACGTAAGAAAGACGAGGAACCTATTATGAAAAAAAGCCTCTTTCTCATCCCTATCCTGGCCTCTTTGCTCCTGCAAGGCTGTCAGAAACAAGAAACACCGACCATAGGCATTGCCGAGCAGTATGGTATCGCTTATGCGCCCTTAAACATCATGAAAGAAAAGGGGATTCTGGAGCAGAAACTTCCCGGTGTCACCATTAATTGGCAGCAGTTCGGCGGCCCTACAGCCATCCGGGAAAGCATGATGAACGGGGAGGTAGATTTTGGATTTATGGGAATTGCACCTGTGCTCATCGGCATTGATAATGGTATGGAATGGAAATATGCCACTGGCATCAGTTCCAACCAGGTGGCCATTGTCACCGACAGCCCCGACAAAAAGACCCTGGCGGACTTTACAGAAGAAGACCGGATTGCCATCCTCTCTCCAGGCTGTACGCAACATGTCCTTCTGTGCATGTTGGCCAAAGAGCAACTAGGAGATCCTATGGCACTGGACAGCCAGCTTGTGTCCATGACTCACCCAGATGCCCTCCAGGCCCTCTTATCCAACACAGAGATCACTGCCCATGTAGCCACTCCCCCCTATATCCAGAAAGAGGTTCAGGCCGGCATGACAATCATGGCCACAGGAGAAGAGATCATGGGCAAGCCTTTTACCTTTATCAGCGGTGTGGCAATGACTGATTTTTATGAAAATCACAGAGACTGGTATGATGCGTTCATCGAAGCCCTGGATGAATCCATTGATTACATCAATGAAAATATGGAAGAATGTGTCCGCATTCTGGCCCCTGTCTACGGTATTTCTGAAGAGGACCTGATGGAGCAGATGACTTATAACGGAACCATTTATTCCAACCGTCTGGAAGGAATCCCAGAGTTAAGCGCTGCTATGCAAAGCATGGGCTTAACAAAAGGAAATCCTGATTTTGATGCCATTACTTTTGACAATGTAAACCGGGAAGGAGAGTAACAACTGCCTATGTATTCATGGATCAAAAAATATCCCAAAGGCTTTGGCCGCGCCTTCTGGTGCCTGCTTCTCCTTTTTATATGGGAATTGTGGGTGAAACTATCCCGTGTATCCCCCATGCTGTTTCCCTCTGTGGAAGATGTCCTCATCACCCTGTGGGAAGATTTAGGTAACGGAAGCCTTCTGGAGCAAACCCTGTCTTCCCTGTGGCTTATCGGCCAGGGCCTTGTTCTGGCTCTTGTCCTGTCCCTTGGGGCAGGCCTTTTTTCCACTTACTCTAAGGTGGTGGCAAGCTTTATGGACACCCTGACTGCCATCGCCCACCCTCTTCCAGGCCTTGCTTTGTTGCCACTCATCATCATGTGGTTTGGAACCGGAACCCAGGCAGTTCTTGCCATCATCATCCATTCCGCCTTATGGCCCATGCTTCTCAATCTTACGGCCGGCTTCTCCTCCGTTCCTGATATCTACTTAGACGCAGGCAGAAACCTATCCATGGGCCCTATTGCCATAACCTTTGAGATCCGGCTGAAAGCGTCCATGGGATATATACTCTCCGGTTTAAAGATCGGCTGGGCCAGAGCCTGGCGTGCCTTAATCAGCGCAGAGATGGTATTCGGCGCAGTAGGCAATAAGGGAGGTATAGGCTGGTATCTGTTAAATCAAAGAACCTTTATGGATACGGCAGGCCTTTTTGCCGGCATCCTCCTGGTTATCATCATCGGTATCCTTGTAGAGGATGTTCTGTTTTCTACGCTGGAAAAACGCACATTACATCGGTGGGGAATGAAAGGAGCATGAGAATGAATGAGAAACCGTTATTGGAAATCAGACAGCTTTCGAAAGCATATGGGAACCATTCCTGCCGCCATAACGTCCTGTCAGATATCTGCCTGCATGTAAACCCGGATGATTTTCTGGTGATTCTGGGCCAAAGCGGCTGCGGCAAAACCACCCTTCTGCGGCTGATGGGCGGTTTTCTTACACCGGATTCCGGCAGTATTTTTCTGGATGGAAAACCGGTAGAAAAACCTTCCAGCCAGATGGTCATGGTATTCCAAAGCTTTGACCAGCTGTTTCCCTGGTTTACGCTGGAAAAAAATATTACCTATGCCCTGAAAAAAGCGGGAAAAGGAGAAACGGCTTCTAACCGCCGCAGTCAGGCCCTGCGCTATCTGTCCATGACCGGACTTCTGGATGCCAAAGACAACTATCCCCACACCCTGTCCGGCGGCATGAAACAGCGAGGCGCTCTTGCCCGCGCCCTGGCCTTAGAGCCCAGGCTTCTTCTCATGGATGAGCCATTTTCCAGCCTGGACTACCTTACCAGGACACAACTTCAGGCTTCCTTAAAAGAGTTGGCAAAGGTATACCATTCCACAGTCATTCTGGTAACTCATGACATTGAGGAAGCCTTAACCCTGGGCACTCGAATCGCCATATTAAGCCGCAGCTTACACGGTATCTCCCATGTCTTCGACAATTTGCAAGACCACAATCATCTTAAGGAGGAACTGGAGGAGGCCCTTCGGTAAACCGTTACCCGGGCATATTCCTCCTGCCCCCGAAGTCCTGCCACCCGGATTCCATACCAAGGGTCTTCAAAGCTTCCCACCATCTGGCAGTTCCTCTCACAGTATTCCCTTAATTCCTGGACAAACATGACGTTTCCATAGATCACATTATAATAAGGACGGTGCTCCCAAAGATAATCCAGTTCCTGGTGGTATACGATGTACTCAATCTGATTTCTCTCCAGATACGCCTCCAGCCCGCCTTCCTCCAGTGCATAGGGAAGATTCCTATAATCCTTCAGACAGCCGTAATCCATAAAAAACTCCATATTCAGATTTCCCAGAACCCTGGCTTCCTCCGGCACCAGTTCCTTTATCTGCCTTCCATACTCCTCATAATCCCCCTTTTTTCTCTCCTCCTTGACCTGAACTGCACTCAGACACAAAACCGCCGCCAGAAGGCAGGCACCTACGCCCTTTTTCACCGTTCCCTCAAACAATTCCAATACCACTGCCGCTGCCATATATCCAAAAGGGAACAAAAACAAAATACTGGTCTGATTATACCGTCCAATCACCATCATCCCAGCCACAATTCCTGCCGCGCCAACCAGCAGAATCCGAATCTTGCCTGCCATCTCCCCCAGTTCCTGCCTCATCACCCCATACACAGCAGCTACTATCAGAAAGCTTCCCCCGAAGAGAACATACTGAAACCGGATATCCGGAACATAGTAGGTTCCGCTGTTTCTCTCATACAGCCTCCTTAAAAAACCAAAAAATCCCAGAACCTTTTCCCCTGCCCCTGCATCGATCCCAAACTCTGCTGCCCCGTTGGAAAAATAATGCCAGAGAAACTGGCTGTCCATGGAAAAGCTGAGTCCCACAAATAAAACGGCAAACCCGGCCGTCACCATCACATACCAGACAAGGTGCCTCCACGGTTCAAGGCCCTTCTCCCCCCGTGTTCCAGCCTCCAGCGCCCCCATCAGGACGCAGAAGCCATTCATCGTCCCGAAAAGAAAGCTATTGGGATGAAGCCCAATGGATACCCCCGTGCATATCCCTGCCATGACAGCTGCCTTCCGGTTATAGAATCCCCCCGGCGAAAAAAGCCTCCACAGACAGATCCACTGAACCAGACATAAAAGGATCTCCTGCCTGCCAAAATGGGAAGCATAAAGAAACTGTATATCCAGGCTAAACATGATCATAAGAAATAATCCCTTTTTCCTGCTGTTTAACAGCCTTTCCCCACACAGAAAACACACCCACAATACAGCAGCCCCTCCCATCCAGGATAGCAGCCGGACCCCTCTGGGCCCATATCCAAACACGGAAATCATCCCTATCTGCATCAGATGAAACAGCGTCTTAATCCCGTGAGGATATCTGGGCCGTGCATCAAAGAACGGTTCCGTAACCCCAATACTTCCCTCTTCCATCATAGCCCTGCTAAGCCCTGCCAGCCAGCTTTCGTCCGAATGGACATAGGGAAACCACTCCAAAAACCCCAATGACGCCAGACTGAATGTCCCAATATATACCACTGCAGCCAGCTGCCAGCCAGCGTTCTTCGTATTCCGTTCTCCCATTCTCCTTACCTCTTTCCCGATCTTGCACTCTTTACAGCCTTTTGCTGCAATTTCCTCTCCGGACGCCCCCTGCATCCTCTCCCATTATAGCCCTTCCATCCCTTCCTCGTTATTAAATTAACAGATACAGTATAAGCAAATTCTATACCCCCATATTCCCAAAATCAAGTACAATAGGAATCAGCAAGAGGATTGAGGCCCTTTTTGCCATTAAAACTGATACGCATTACTACACCAAAAGACTACACATTTGAAAGGGGGTTTTTTATGCGCCCGTGTACGAAAAAAATAGCATTATTTTTAGCACTGGTTCTCATGGCTCTCGGACTTTCTGGCTGCGGTTCCCACACATTCGTGCAGACAGATCCTTCGGTAATCGTAAGTGTTAAGGAGTTACCAGATTACATAGGAAAAGAAGGAGTTGTCATCGTAGATACCCGTTCTGCTGAAGATTATGCTGCCGGTCATGTAGAGGGTGCGGTCAATATTCCCACGGATGACATTGTGATCAATGTTCCAGTTAAGAATATGCTGACCTCCCAAAAGAAGATTGAAAAGGTTATGGGTGCCAATGGTATCTCCAATACCACCACTGTCATTGCCTATGACTCGAACAAAATGGGAGCTTCCCGCCTTCTCTGGACTTTGTTCATGTACGGACACCGGGATGTAAAAGTGGTAGATGGCGGATTTAATGCCATAAATGCACAGAATCTGGCATCCAGCACCGAAGTACCTACCCCTGTTGAGGCAGTATTTGCAGCACAGGAGCCTACTTCCAATTGGCTGGCTACTCAGGAAGAAGTCCTGGCGCAGGTCAATGCGCCTGATGACAATGTGATTCTTCTGGATGTAAGAAGCACAGAGGAATATTATGAGGCCGGAAAAGTTCCCACCTCTGTCATGATGGACTATAACACCAATTTCTTCTCCAGCGACCAGACATTCAAATCGACGGACATTACCAAAATCAATTATCTGCAGGAAGGGATTGTCCCGGAAAAAGAAATCATCATCTATTGCCAGACTTCTCTGCGTGCAGCACCTGTGTTTGTACAGCTGTTTGAGGCTGGCTACCGCAACATCCGCATCTACGACGGCGCATATCTGGAGTGGACATCCAATTCCAGCAATCCAATTGAGATGCCGGCAGGAGCCGCTGCTCCGGCTGCCAAGGATGCGTCATAGCCATAAAAGTAAGCTATTAATAAAATTACTCTGATACAGAGTTTAAAAGGAGAACAACATGAAAAAAATCTTACCTGTTATTTTAACTGCTGCGCTGCTTGGCAGCACCCTTACCGGATGTGCCACCAAGACCGTTTCGGAGACGACTGCTGCACAGACAGCTGCACCAACCACTGCTGCTGAGACAAAAGCAGAGGCAGAAACCGAAGCCGAAGCTGAGACCGAGGCTCCTGAAACAGAGGCTGAGACCGAAGCTGCCGCTACGGATTCCGTCACTGAAGCTGCTATGAGTTACTTTGCAGATTTCCCGGAAGACAGACATATGATCAATGTGGCAGACTTATTTGCCAAGATGGATGCTGAGGAAGATATGCTGATCATTGATATTCGCCAGCCAGACGCTTATGCAGAAGGCCATTTAAAAGGGGCGGTCAACATTCCTTACGGCCCGGCTATCGCTGAGAATCTGGAAAAGATTCCGGATGATGTGATGCTGTACATCAACTGCTACAGCGGCCAGACCTCTTCTCAGGCAGTTGCCCTGTTGGCTATGGCCGGCAAATACACTACCAACATCCAGAGCGGATACAACAACGGTATCTCCAAGGCAGAGAACTTTGAGAACTACATCGAGACCACAGAAAATGTGCTTCCAGATGAGACCTATGAAGTAGACGAAGCAATCGCAGCAGCCATTGCCGATTATTTTGCAGAAGCTACCTCCAACACCTTCTCTTCCTTCAACTTCCCGGTTGACGCTTTAGGTGAACTGGTAGAGGCAGAAAGTGAAGACTATACCATACTGTCTATCCGTCAGGCAAAGGATTTTGATGAAGGCCACATTGCAGGTGCTATCAATATTCCTTTCGGCAAGGGAATGCAGGAGCAGTTGGCACAGCTTCCAAAGGACAAACCAGTGGTTGTATACTGCTACACCGGACAGACCGCTTCCCAGACTCTGGCTGTTCTGCGCATGTTAGGTTACGAGGCTTATAACCTGGCCGGCGGCATGGGCAGTGAAGAATCCGGAGCCGGCTGGCTTGGCAAGGGACTTCCCACTGTGACAGATTAATGGTTTCCATACATCAATGATGCAAGGGATGCCTCACATTTCAGTGAGGCATCTCTTTTTTTGTTTCTCCAAAATCTTCCCTGGAAAAAAGGATTCTTTTCCCTACTCATCGTTGGAAAACAGAAAAATACCATCCTCATATTGACAGTTGTTTCCCGTATACCCACTGATTACATGTTTCCAGAATAAATACGCTTGGTCACTTCCCCGGGAAAGGGAAACCTCCCATTTCCCTCTGTGCATCTCAAAACACATGACGGCTGCCTTCTTTCCGATTTTATTCCTTCTGAACTTAGGCAATACCATAAATTCTGCTATGCTATGTCCCAAGCTGCATTTCTGCACATAGCCATTTACCATCACAAACCCCAGAAGCCTGCCTGTTCCCTGCTCCTTTAAATGAATATTGTAAATATCCATGTCTCTCCTTTTAACGTTCTCTTTCTATCAATCTATATCTGGAAGAATTATATATAAGATAAGCTTCCCGCCCTTCCTCCGTAAAATAATGTTCAAACCACGGATATTCAAACAACGCCTCACCATTCATATCGTTGCCATCGCTTCTGCTCTCTTCAAACTTGGAAGGGGGCTGCCACATAAACTTATGAGATCAGCCCCCTCTTTCTTTACCTTAAATGATTCAAACCGTTTTGCTTCCTCTCAAGCCATCACAAGAACACATACTTCTGAAGCCTGTCAAAAGCCTCCTTCACCCTGCTAAGAGGCAGCGCCAGATTCATCCGGATCGCACAAGGTCCATGGAACATCCTTCCATCCTGCCATGCCACGCCTACGTCCCATCCAGCCCTTTCCACCTCTTCAATGGTCTTCCCATGCACCTCGCACCACTTAGTACAATCCAAAAACAGCATGTAGGTTCCTTCCGGCCTGCCAACCTCCACGCCCTCAAAATGCGTCTCAATGAAATCGCAGGCATACTCTATATTCCCCTTCAAAACCTGGCACAACTCATCCACCCACTGATGCCCTTCCGGCTTATACGCGCCAATCAAAGCATGCATGGACAGCACATTCATACTGTTATAGTGGGGCTTGTCTCCCTTGGCCGTGACCCGGTCCCTCAGATACTCATTATAAATAATATGATAGCTGCCAATCAACCCTGCCAGATTAAAGGTCTTGCTGGGCGCATACAAAGCCACCGTCCTGTTTCTCGCATCCTCGCTGACGGACTGAGTCGGAACATGGTGATACCCCGGCATAATAATATCCGACCATATCTCATCGGAGATCACTACACAGTCATTGGCCTTATAAACCTCCATAGCCTTCTCCACTTCCCACTTCTCCCACACTCTTCCACAGGGATTGTGAGGACTGCAGAACACCGCCACATGGATCTTATTGGCCTTTAGCTTGGCATCCATATCCTCAAAATCCATCCGCCATACCCCGGCTTCGTCCTTCTTAAGAGGCGTATGGACAATCTTGAACCCATTATTCTCAATACTTCCCGTAAACCCGATATAGGTAGGGCTATGTAAAAGCACTCCGTCCCCTGGAGCCGCGAACGCCGTCAATGCTGAGATCACACCTCCCAGCACCCCATTCTCATACCCAATGTGTTCCTTTTTAAGCCCCACAACCCCATTCCGTTCCTTATGCCACCGGATAATGGAATCAAAATATTCCTCCGAAGGAGAAAAGTATCCAAAAGCCGGATGGTTCACTCTCTCAATAATTGCCCCCTGAATCGTAGGCACTGTAGGAAAATTCATATCTGCCACCCACATGGGAATCGCGTCAAACCCATCCTTCGGCGGCTGCGGAGCAAACCCTATTCCCAGTCCGTCAACTGCAATCGCATCCTTCCCATGCCGCTCCAATATAGACGTAAAATCATACTTCATTTGTACAATCTCCCTTTCCAGTAAATTAGCCTGCCACCCCATTCAAAAGCGCCTCAATCACCGCTCCCACACTCTTCTCCTCCACATGCAGCGTAAGTTCCGGCTCATGAATATGCTCCAGATAATGGGCATCTGAATTACTGATAATCCTGCACCTCTCCAGATAAGGATTCTCCCTTTTAAGGCGATGCAAGTTTCCCAGATCCTTCACCTCCGCCGTAACAAACTGGCTGTCCGGCGGGATAAATCCCAGGTTCGCAATCAGGCTGTTAGCCATCTTATCCACATGGGCCGGAAACATCACGCCCCCATACCCACGCACCAATTCCCACAACCCTTCAAACGAAATATCCGACGCATTGATGAGGAGATTGGGCACTGTCCCGCACACCCGGTCCGACGCATCGTAAATCTGCTGCTTCCCGAAGACCTCCTCTTTATTGGGAAACGGAATGAGCCTCTCATACACATAAGCGTCAAACTCCATAGCCGCTTTCAATTCCTCAAACAGACAAACTGCATGAACCTCCTCCGAGGTATTGATCTCCATCCCTGGAATCGCCAAAATTCCATATTCTTTAGCCGCCGCCATCACCGCCGGACAATTCTTGCAGGAATTATGATCCGTCACCGCAATCACATCCAACCCCTTGATCACCGACATGCCCACAATATTATTGGGTGTCATATCATCGTCTCCGCATGGGGAGAGGCAGGAATGAATGTGAAGATCATAATAAAGTTCAGCCATGAATCTCCTGGTGAACCTTCAGGGCCGCCTCAAATACCGGCTCCTCAGTAGCCAGCACCGTAACCCCCTGTTCCTTGGCTTTCGCCCTGGCTACCTCATCCAGCACTGCTCCCTCCGCCATAATCACGCAGGACACATCTGCCAGCGTAGCCACTGCTATGGTATTCACATTGCCCATCACCGTCACCCATGCGCCGTCTGCCGGTGCTCTACCCATAGCAATACTTAAAAGATCACAGCAGAATACTCCTGTCACCTGCCGGTCTGTCTCCTCCCCGACATTGACGATATGGAATATCTGCTTATCCATCAATTCTTTTACTGTCACTTGCCTCTCCTCCCTGTTCTCTCCATCCATGAATCATCCAGATATAACCGTTCAAATTCCGCAGACCTATGTTGCTTCCATGCCTGTATTATTGATTCCCCTTATTATCCAGCGAGGTCATCTCCCCGGATATCCTCTTGATATAATCTTTCAAGAGATTCAAGGTTCCGGCTCCATCCTTCTCCTGGTCTGTCAGATCTTCCGTCAGCCCGGAAATCTCCTGGGACAGATTGTGCAGGCTTTCTCTCAGATAATAGATACAGTCTCTCTCACTGGCCTCTCCCCGGACAATATCCTCGGCCAGCGCCTTACATGTAGGAGCCCCGCAGGAACCACAGTCCAGCCCAGGCAGCTTCTTGCACAGCCGTTCCACCCTCTCCAATCGGGAGAAGCTTTCCATCATCGTCTCTCCCAGGCGGAATACCGGTTCAAACTGAACATCCGTGGTCCATGGTACATACTCCTCGTCCGCTTTTTTCATATGACTTCTTGCCACCGGCATATATTTGCGAAGCCTCTTTAACTTCACTTCCGCCACATACGGATTCTCCACAGTCAGAACCCCGCCTACACAGCCACCGTTGCAGGCATTTAACTCCACAAACTCCAGGTTGGCAAACTTCTGATCTTCCAGATCCTCCAGCACCCGTATCACATTCTCAATCCCGTCAGCCGCCAGGTAATTCTCTGAGAACAGACCGCTGGCCTCTCCGCCGCTGCGTCCCCAGCTGATGCCGATCTTCCCTGAGGTACTGATATCCTCTGCATTATCACCCACAGCCTTCATATAAGCCAGAAGCTGAGGATAGACATCCTTGATCGCCAAAACATGATCCACCTGGCTCTTCTCTGTCCCCAACGGCGATTTTACATATGTCACCTTCGAGGGACAAGGGGAAATAAACACGATCCCAATCTTCTCTCTTGGCAATCCGGTCTCCTTCATAGCCTTCTCCGCCGCCATACAGGCTGCCACCTCAATGGGTGGATTTAACGGCAGAAGATGCGGAATCAGATTGGGGAAACGCACTCGTATAAGGCGTACCACCGACGGGCATGCCGTGCTGATCAAAGGCAGGATGTCGTCATGGGCCGCAATATACAGCCTGGTGGCATCTGAGACTACCTCCGCCGCTCCGCTCACCTCAAACACATCGGAAAATCCCATAAGCTTCAATGCGTTTAAGACAATATTCACATCCTCAAGATTATTGAACTGGCTGTACAGAGAGGGCGCAGGGAGCGCCACGGTATACTCATATTTCTTTAACACATCCATCTTGTCATAGGTAGCTATTTTGGCATGATGCGGACAGATACGGATACACTCCCCACAATCGATACAGAATTTACTGTTAATCTGTGCCTTTCCATTGCGGACACGGATGGCCTGGGTAGGGCACCGCTTTATGCAGTTGATACATCCCTTGCAAAGCGCCGCGTCCAATCTCACTGAATGATAAAACTTATCCATCGATCCGCCTCCCTCTTGCTAATACTTCACCACCATTGTAACTGTAGTTCCCACTCCCAGTTCTGTCTTCACTTCCATCTCATCCGAATACTTCTTCATATTGGGCAGCCCCATGCCAGCTCCGAATCCCAGGGACCGCACCTCATCCGGTGCCGTAGACCATCCGGCCTGCATCGCCTTGTCGATATCCGGAATCCCAGGCCCCTTGTCTGCCAGGATCATCACGATGCTCTCCGGGGATATCTCCACGGTAATCTTTCCTCCCTGGGCATGGATAACCATGTTAATTTCACCCTCATACATAGCGATGGATACCTTACGGATAGCTTCCGGCGAAACTCCCAACTGTTTTAATTTGCTTTTTACATCGCTGCTGGCTTCCCCAGCCCTGGTAAAATCATCCGGGGAAATCTCATAATTTAAGGTAATCACATCTGCCATTAAAATGCACCTCCGTTAAGCCCGGCCTGGTAAAGCAACCCACAGGAAGAAAACATACGATGCCCGGTCTCCAGCACCACCAGATCCCGCTCCCTTGCCATATCAAGAATCGTGGCATCCGGTTTCTTCCCTCTGACAAATATAATGCACACGATGTCCAGCATTTCCGCAGTCCGGATCACCTGGGGATTGCACAAGCCTGTTAGCAGAATGGAATGATCCTTGGAAAATGCCAGCACATCACTCATCATATCCGAACCGCAGGCGCTGCGCACCTCCCTATCCAAATGCTCCTCTCCCACTAAAACTCTGGCTCCCAGCACATCCATTGCATCCTTTACTGTCATAAAGCCCCTCCTTTCTCACATTCGCCGCCCCGGACTGAACCAATGTCATTTATCCCCCTAACCTTTCACGCAAATGACATTAAAACGGAACGGTAACGATATTTTCCTTATATTATAAGAATACCATTGCTTTTGTGAATATTCAACTAATTTAACAGGAATTACCAAAGAAGTTTTTAAAGATATTTCATCTTTTTGTAGATTTTTTGTCAATTACATGATAGAATGGCTTATATATTGCATAAGCATGACAAAGAGGAGGGTTTAACATGGCTTGCAAAAAAGAAAGTGTACCTTTCAGCGGCACGCCAGAGCAGGAAGCTGCCCTGAAAAAAGTAATTGCAGAGCTGAAAGACACCAAAGGTGCCCTGATGCCTATCATGCAGCAGGCACAGGAGATTTACGGCTATCTTCCCATTGAAGTACAGACCATGATATCTGATGAAACCGGTATTCCGCTGGAAAAAATTTATGGTGTTTCCACATTTTATTCCCAGTTTGCTTTACAGCCCAAAGGAAAATATCAGATTTCCGTCTGCCTTGGAACCGCTTGTTATGTAAAAGGTTCCGGAGCCATTTTCAGTAAATTGGAAGAGCTTTTGGGAATCACCAACGGAGAGTGTACCCCAGACGGACGTTTCTCCCTGGATTCCTGCCGCTGCGTAGGAGCATGCGGACTGGCACCGGTTATGATGATCAACGATGAAGTCTATGGAAGGCTGGTGCCTGACGACATTCCAGGTATTCTTGCAAAATACAAATAAAGCAGGTACATAGTACTATGATGACTGAGATTTCCCTGAATATATTAGATGTAGCGGAGAATTCCACAAAGGCAGGCGCCACCCTGGTAACCATCACAGTGGATGCCGATTTTGGCGCAGATCAGCTGACTGTGTCCATCGAGGACAACGGCTGTGGTATGACGCCGGAACAGGTAGAGCGGGTCACCGATCCATTTTTCACAAGCCGCACCACAAGGAAAGTAGGCTTGGGAGTCCCGTTTTTTAAGTATGCAGCGGAAAGCACCGGGGGAAGCTTCCGGATTGATTCTGCCGTAGGCACAGGCACCACGGTGACAGCCACATTTACCTTATCCCATATCGACCGTATGCCGCTGGGAGACATAAGTACCACGATTCATACCCTGGTGGTCTACCATCCGGATACCGATTTCGTGTACTCCTACCGTTACAACGACAAGTCCTTTACCATGGATACACGGGAATTCAAGGCGATTTTAGGAGACATTTCTTTCGATACTCCTGAAATTTCTGCTTATATCCTGGAATTTCTTAACGAGAATAAATTGGAAACTGACGGCGGTGCCCAGTATTAGGCACCAGAATTGGAGGTAAATTTTATGAAATCTCTTGAAGAGTTAAAGGCAATCCGCGAAAGAATGCAGAGCCAGGTAAGCATGCGAGGCGAGGATCATACCCATACCCGTGTGGTTGTGGGCATGGCTACCTGTGGCATTGCCAGCGGTGCAAGGCCGGTTTTAACCAAATTATCCAACCTGGTTCAGGAAAAGAACCTGACAGACAAGATTTCCGTGACTCAGACCGGATGCATCGGCTTGTGCCAGTATGAGCCTATCGTGGAAGTTATGGAACCAGGCAAACCAAAGGTGACTTACATTAAGATGACCCCGGATAAGGCAGAAGAAATCGTAGAGCGTCATCTCATCGGCGGTCATGTAGTTGATGACTACACCTTAAGTTCAACAGACATTAAATAAGGAGGAGCCCAGATGTATCGTTCACATGTATTGGTTTGCGGTGGAACAGGATGTACTTCCTCCGGAAGCCAGCAGATTATGGAAACATTAAAGGCCGAGATTGAGAAAACCGGTCTTTCCGAAGAGGTATCCGTAGTTCAGACCGGATGCCATGGTCTTTGCGCATTAGGACCCATTATGATTATTTATCCGGATGCCACCTTCTACTCCATGGTTAAGGTAGAAGATATTCCGGAGATCGTATCCGAACACTTGTTAAAAGGAAGGGTGGTAACCCGCCTTCTGTATCAGGAGACCGTTACTCCTGCAGGCGTAAAGGCTCTGATCGATACAGATTTTTACAAGAAGCAGCATCGTATCGCCCTTCGCAACTGCGGTATCATCAACCCTGAAGTGATTGAAGAATACATAGGTACCGGCGGTTATGAGGCTCTTGGTAAAGTTTTAACTGAGATGACCCCGGATGATGTGATTCAATGCCTGTTAGACTCCGGTCTCCGCGGAAGAGGCGGCGGCGGATTCCCCACCGGCTTAAAATGGAAGCTGGCCAAGCAAAATGATGCTGACCAAAAGTATGTATGCTGTAACGCCGACGAAGGCGACCCAGGTGCATTTATGGACCGTTCCATTCTGGAAGGCGATCCCCATGCGGTTCTGGAAGCCATGGCCATCGCAGGATATGCTATCGGTGCTTCCCAGGGTTATATCTACGTCCGCGCCGAGTATCCCATTGCAGTAGAACGTCTGAAGATTGCCATCGGCCAGGCAAGAGAGTTCGGGCTTTTGGGCAAGGATATCTTCGGTTCCGGTTTTAATTTCGACATTGACTTAAGGCTTGGTGCAGGAGCATTCGTCTGCGGTGAAGAGACCGCTCTTATGACTTCCATCGAGGGCAACCGCGGCGAGCCAAGGCCAAGGCCTCCGTTCCCAGCGCAGAAAGGCCTGTTTGGTAAGCCAACTATTTTAAACAACGTGGAAACCTATGCCAACATTCCTCAGATTATCTTAAACGGCTCCCAGTGGTTCGCTTCCATGGGTACGGAGAAATCAAAGGGAACCAAGGTTTTCGCTTTGGGTGGCAAGATCCACAACACCGGCCTTGTAGAGATCCCAATGGGAACCACCCTTCGGGAAGTCATCGAAGAGATCGGCGGCGGTATCCCTAACGGCAAGAAATTTAAGGCGGCTCAGACCGGTGGTCCTTCCGGCGGATGTATCCCGGCAGAGCATTTTGATATCCCTATTGACTATGACAACCTGATCTCCATCGGCTCCATGATGGGTTCCGGCGGTTTGATCGTTATGGATGAGACCGACTGTATGGTAGACATCGCCAAGTTCTTCCTGGAGTTCACTGTGGAAGAATCCTGTGGCAAATGTACTCCGTGCCGTGTAGGTACCAAACGTATGCTTGAGATCTTAACCAAGATCACCAAGGGCCAGGCTACCATGGAAGATCTGGATAAGCTGGAAGAACTGTGCTACTACATCAAGGAGAACTCTCTGTGTGGCCTTGGACAGACTGCACCGAACCCGGTTCTCTCCACCCTGCGCTATTTCCGCGACGAGTACGAGGCTCACATCAAAGAGAAGAGATGTCCGGCCGGCGTATGTAAGGCTCTTCTGTCCTACCGTATTGACCCGGATAAGTGCCGCGGCTGTACCTTGTGTGCCCGTAACTGTCCCAACAACGCGATTTCCGGAACCGTACGCAATCCTCACGTTATCGACCAGGATAAATGTATTAAGTGCGGCGCTTGTATGGAAAAATGTAAATTTGGCGCAATCTACAAAAAGTAATGAAGGAGAATCGGAATGGAGAATATTACTCTTAAAATTAACGGTATGGAAGTCAGCGCTCCCAAAGGCTCTACCATCCTTGAGGCGGCAAGACTGGCTCACATTGAGATTCCTACCCTCTGCTTCTTAAAAGAGATCAACGAAATCGGCGCATGCCGTATCTGTGTTGTCGAGGTAAAAGGCGCAAGAAGCCTGGTGGCTTCCTGTGTATATCCCGTCAGCGAGGGTATGGAAGTATGGACCAACACCCCCAAGGTGCTTGCGTCCCGCAAAAAGACATTGCAACTTCTGCTTTCCAACCATGACAGGAAATGTCTTTCCTGTGTAAGAAGCGGCAACTGCGAATTGCAGCATCTTTGTAAGGAACTGGGCGTGGAGGACGAGTCTTTCTACGACGGAGACAGAACCCCGTCCTGTATCGATGACAGCGCTGCCCACATGCTTCGCGACAATTCCAAATGTATCCTGTGCCGTCGTTGTATCGCTGTATGCGAAAAGACACAGGGAATTGGCGTAATCGGTGCTAACATGCGTGGGTTTGCCACTTTTATTGGTTCTGCTTTCGACATGGGTCTGGGAGAGACCTCCTGTGTATCCTGTGGACAGTGTATCGCGGTATGTCCTACAGGAGCTCTTCAGGAGAAGTCCCAGATTGATGAAGTGATGACAGCCATCGCAGATCCGGCAAAGCATGTGATCGTACAGACCGCTCCGGCTGTCCGTGCAGGCCTGGGCGAGGAATTCGGCTATCCCATCGGTACCAATGTGGAAGGAAAGATGGCCGCTGCCCTCAGAAGACTTGGTTTTGACAAAGTATTTGATACGGACTTCAGTGCTGATCTTACTATCATGGAAGAGGCTAATGAATTTGTAGAGAGAGTACAAAAGGGCGGCGTATTGCCGATGATCACCTCCTGTTCTCCAGGTTGGATCAAGTACTGCGAGCACTACTTCCCAGATATGACGGAGAATCTTTCTAGCTGTAAGTCTCCTCAGCAGATGTTTGGTGCAATCGCCAAATCCTACTATGCCGAGAAGGTGGGCTTGAAGCCAGAAGAAATCGTATCCGTATCCATCATGCCATGTACAGCCAAGAAATTTGAGATCCACAGACCGGATCAGGCAGCCAACGGCGCCCCGGATGTCGATTATTCCTTAACAACCAGAGAACTGGCAAGAATGATCAAGAAGGCAGGCCTTAAGTTTACTGAACTTCCAGATGAAGGGTTCGATGCACCGTTAGGCCTTGGAACTGGTGCTGCTGTTATCTTCGGCACCACCGGCGGTGTTATGGAAGCAGCTTTAAGAACAGCTGTGGAGACATTGACAGGTGAAGAACTTCAGAATCTTGACTTCGTGGATGTCCGTGGCATGGAAGGCATCAAGGAGGCATCCTACTCCGTAGCCGGTATGGATGTCAAGGTAGCAGTTGCTTCCGGCCTTGGCAATGCAAGGAAACTGCTTGAAAAAGTCAAATCTGGCGAGGCCAACTATCACTTTATCGAGATCATGGGCTGTCCAGGCGGATGTATCAATGGCGGCGGCCAGCCTCAGCAGCCTGGCTATATCCGGAATACGGTAGATGTCCGTGCTCTCCGTGCAAAGGTACTGTATGATTCCGACAAGGACAACCCGATCCGCAAGTCCCATGAGAATCCGGCCATTAAGGAACTTTATGAGACATACTTAGGGAAACCTGGCAGTGAGAAGGCACATCATTTACTGCACACCACCTATGTGAAGAGAACGGTGAATAATAATTAAAGTATCTGAATGAATCTCTGATATTAAAAGGGAGTGTTGCACAATGATCTGAAATCATAATGATTTCGGATCCGGAGCAAC
>CANDZL010000045.1:0-31917 GCA_947425205.1 uncultured Hungatella sp.
CGTATCTCCATCGGCTCTGTCATGAAACCTATAACACGCAAGCCTCTTTCAACAAAATCACGTATATTATCCGCATTTCCGCCGTATATCTCATACTGAACCAACGGGTACTTTTCTGAAAAGGCGACAATTATTTGTGAAAGAACACGGGTAGACTTAAATTCTCCGCTGCCAATCGTGATTTTACCAGATAGTTCCTCATCCCGATGTATGAGATCCTGTTTTGTCTTTTCAGCCAGCGCCAACATTTCTTGGGCGCGCCTTTTCAATATCATGCCATCCTCTGTCAGAATGATATTGTGGTTGCTTCTGGTAAATAGTTCCACGCCCAATTCTTCTTCCAACTGTGCAATCTGCCGCGACAATGTTGGTTGGGTGACATGAAGCATCTGTGCCGCCCGCGTAAAGTTTTCTTCTCTGGCTACTGCCAAAAAATAATTCAAAACTCTCAATTCCATAATTTTGCCTCCTGAATCCACAAAAGATTATATCAGATTTTATTCCCATTTTCTACATATCACAGCACCAGAAATGCCTTTTTTGAATTTTATAAAAAAAGTACTGGTCTAACAGATTGAGGTCAATATTGACTATATCCTGATGTTGGTTACAAACTATCGCGGCAGCAATTGCACCGATCAACTGGTACTGACCTTGACCGTGTAATGCCGCCCATTTCCCGTTTCAGAGGCGGATCTCGTGATCAAAAAAGCAAACAGTCATTGAAAAACTAAGGGTACTCTTCAAAAAATATTTTGGATTGGTCAATGCAACAGACGTTTCGGTTGAACAGAAACGATAGCTACTGTTTAAGAAGGTGCCCCCTTCTTCACTCATCTCTTCATCCTCACTTAAAATTTCGCATTTTTTATTTTCCCCTCTTGACAATCTGGAAAACGCTAGTATAATATAGAAATGTAAGTATTCCTCGATAGCTCAGTCGGTAGAGCACGCGGCTGTTAACCGCGCTGTCGTAGGTTCAAGTCCTACTCGGGGAGTTTGGAAAGGCCCGCAAACATTAGTGTCTGCGGGTTTTATGTATCCGAAGATTAAGAGAGAAGAGATTTTGGCAGGCAATATACTATTCGCCGAGATAGGTAAGCCTCAATGGCTCAATGAAATTAGTGGCATTTAAGTCTAGTGTTTTTTACACAAAAAGGCGGATTTTCATTCTAGTTTATGTAAAGCAGGAATGTCAGTATGGAATATTTATAAAAGAAAAATATTTACGGGATGTATGAAAAAGAAGGTAAAACTATGGCTTTCTATGTAATGAAACCTTGTATCGGATTTATACAGGGTTTCTTTTTTGTATTAATCAATTGAAGATAAGCAGAAAATAGATTATAATTATAGAAATCGTTAAATGAGTGAAAGCAGGAAGAAAAAATGTCGGAGCATCAGGGCGTTGAGTGGAAGGAAATTTGGAAAGATGACTATTTGAAATGGATATGTGGATATGCCAATGCACAGGGTGGAACGCTTATTATTGGAAAAGATGATAATGGTGCTGTAACAGGGATTGGTAATTCTAAAAAGCTATTAGAAGATATTCCCAATAAAATTGTTTCTACGATGAATATTATTGCCGATGTAAATCTTAAAGAAGAAAATGGATTAGAATATATAGAAATTATTGTTGATAGCTATCCGTTTCCCGTTAATTATAGAGGAAAATATTATTATCGCAGTGGTAGTACCATGCAGGAAATAAAGGGAATAGAATTATTAAAATTCCTTTACGAAAGGCAAGGGAAAACGTGGGATAATGTGCCAATACCAGGAGAAACAGTAGATACCCTAAGTAAGGAAGCGTTGCAGGAATTAAGAAAAAAATATTTTTATATAAAGAGGTTAAGTAATATTGCTGCAGAGGTCAATGACTAGTTATTGTTAGAGAATTTAAAATTATTTGAAGGAGAAAATCTGATACGAGCAGCAATTTTAATGTTCCATCCCGACCCGGAAAAATGGGTAACAGGCGCATATATAAAAATCGGATATTTCGGAGATTCTGATTCTGATTTAAGGTATCAAGATGAAGTTCACGGGCCATTAATTTTACAAGCGGATAAAGTGGTAGAGTTGATTTACACAAAGTATATGAAGGCGTTAATCGATTATAAAGGTTTGCAGAGAACGGAAACGTATATGTTTCCGATGGAGGGATTTCGTGAGATATTGCTGAATGCCATTAATCACAAAGATTATAGTACTGGAATTCCTATTCAGATTAGCATTTATGAAGACAAAATATATGTTTGGAATGATGGAAAATGGCCGGATAATTTGCCAGTAGATAAAATATATGAGAAGCATTCTTCAATACCATATAATCCTAAAATAGCAGATGTTTTCTACAAAGCTGGAGAGATTGAATCCTGGGGAAGAGGATTTGATAAGATTATGGAGGTATGTGAAAAGGAAAAGGCTCCCTATCCTGATATTGATGCCAACTTCAGGGGAGTTATGGTATTGTGTAAGCCTTGTGAGCAGTATAATAAATTATTAAAAGAAAAATATAGAAAAGAAACTTTTTCTAATATGCAATTTGAAAAGTTGTCACAAGAAGAACAAGAGCGCATGGCTCCGATATTGAAGTATCTGGATGATAATTCAATAATTACTAATGCGATAGGCCGTGATTTATTGGGAAAATCAGTGGCAACGACAAAACGTTATCTCAACAAATTGTGTGAAATTGGAATTTTGGAACAGAAAGGCGCTGGCAGGAGTTCATATTATGAACGGAAATGAGCCGATTAATGAGCCGATTAATGAGCCGATTAATGAGTAAAAATAAGATAATGTATATGACGTTTTTCGGTGTGCAAGCGCACCCGTTGGTAGAACACGCGGCTGTTAACCGCGCTGTCGTAGGTTCAAGTCCTACTCGGGGAGTTTAGAAAAACCTACAGATATCCGGTTTGCGGTTATAAGGAAGTAATTCTAGATTAGGCGGATAGTCCCAATTACAAGGGCTTACCGTCTTTTTGATTTTTATGCGCCTTGCCATTTCGGTTGCGTGGTAGAAAGAAAATTGATTTCGCATACAAAATTGAAAACAATATCCACTTTCTGTACCCGTTTCCCATCCATCTTTTCCGGCGCATAAACGATGATTTTTTTGATCTGGAATATAAAAAGTCAGACATGTAAAGACCACTCAAAAAATCCAAAACCTTCTGCCGGGGTTTTGGATTTTTTTGCACGGGGCTATCTGGAAATAGATAGCCTCCATTTTAGGATTACATTACAAGAATTTTTCCCTTCTACGCCACAGTCCTGCTTTTTTGTCCACGGTAAATTCCAAAACCTGCAAGGGTGGCGGTCAATCCCAAAACAAAAACCGCCATAACCGGATAACTGACACACATACCAAACACATGAAACATTTTAAATCCTCCAAACACTTCCTTTATCAGTGTGACATTCGCCAGGCCAAAGTCAATCAGAGGTTTAAATCTCTGTGTGACAGCATCACCCATTGCCGCCAGGCCTACGTTGATAAACAGAACGGCAAGGCTTACTCCCACCGTACCCATCTGGCTTTTCATTCGTGAAGAAATAAAGCCAATGATAAGGCTGTAAACTGCCCCTGTGAAAATAAGCCATACTGCCCCGACTACAGCAAGCTGCCATGTCTGAAATCCGAACATGGATCTTGCATATGTTGGAATAGACTGAATCGCAGCATTCCAGCCATGCAGGCTGGTATGTGGAAGAAAACCAAAAATAAAGGTAGCTGCCACATAGATAAACGTCACAGTAACCGATGCAGCCAGTATATTGAATAGCTTTGCTGTGACAATTTTCCGTCTGCCGCATCTGGAACTTAAAATCAGGTGATCCATACCTGTTGACCGTTCCACGGCAAATACCGGGGCAATGATAAACGTCAGCGGAATAAACAGCAGAAACTGCATCATATGTTCGCCCCAGTTGACAAACAGATTCTCCCACAGCAGGATATTGGCAAATTTCGGTTCACCAAGCGCAGTCATCCTTTTTAAAGAATCGGAAAGTTTTGTGTACACAAATGTATTCTGTTTCCCCTGCATTTCAAGTTCAGATAACTTCGACTCTAAAAGTGCAATTCCATACGGCTCCTCGGTGCTTTCTGGCGGCGTCCCATTCCAATATTCATCTACCCTTTCCGTAAATTCATTGTATTTTATTGCCAGCATTGTTTCAGGCTGGTCTTTGATACTTCTGGCAATCATTCGGGAATCTGTACCATAACGGGCGCTTACTTCTTCATATACTTTTTTCGCCCAGACAGCCTTCCCTTCATCAATCGTTCCCTCATAGTCGGCTGCCAGTTCCTCATAAACACGATAACTCTCTCTATTTCCAATTAGGAACATGGAAGTTACGAAACCCATTAAACTATAAAGGATTAACAGACAGGCAAGCAGACTTACCGTCTTTTTATTGAGTAACAACTTTCTAAATTCAAAATGAAATAATGACATCACGCTACCTCCCGACCTTTGCGGCATTCGCCAAATCCCCATACAGGTATGGCACTTGGCTCATTGCCCGCAAAAATTAAAAATATACAGATACGCATCTTCCAAATTCGGTTCAACCTGCACTGCATCATCCGCAGGTCTTGATTTTGCAATTACCCGTACTTCCATAAGCCCATCCTTTGCCACTACATTACTGATTACCGCCTGCTTCTGGTACTCCACAAGCTCCCCCGCAGACATTTCCACAAGCCAGACTTTACCAGCCATCATTTTGATGTATTCCTCATTACTATGCATATGATGAATCACTCCATACTCCAACATCATAATCTGCGCAGCAATCTGCTCCACATCAGACACAATATGTGTAGAAAGCAGTACCAGGCGGTCTTTTGAATAGGCGGATATGATATTCCGGAATTTGATACGCTCAAACGGATCAAGACCGGAAGTCGGTTCATCCAGAATCAAAATTTCCGGATTATCAAGAAGAGCCTGCGCAATGCCAAGCCTGCGCTGCATCCCTCCCGAATAAGTGGAACAATGCCGTTTTAAATCCTCCTGCAATCCCACACTGTACGCCAGCTCCTCAATCCGCTTTTTTGCGTATGTTTTCTCCATGCCTTTTAATACAGCGGAATACTCCAGATAGTCCTTACCCGTAAAGTCATTATAAAAGCTGACATCCTGTGGCAGATATCCTATTTTCGACCTGTATTCATCGCCTGTGTCGTGGATATTCCTGCCATTGTATAAAATCTTCCCCTTGTTCGGGCGCAGCACATCCGCCATAATGCGGATCATCGTCGTCTTTCCTGCGCCGTTTGGCCCAAGCAGCCCATAAACCCCCGTTCCCATTGTGACAGAAATATCTTTCAGAACCTTCTTGTCCTTATAGCTTTTTTCTATATTTTCAAATTGCACTTCCATAAATGTTTCCTTTCTGTACTTATCCCGGCGCTCCGCCTCCCCGCATTGCCCTTGCCACTTTTACCGTAGAAAAATCTGCCTGATTAAACTTTCCGACACTTAATGCAAAGAAAACCGTTCCCATAAGAACCGTAATCATAAGCCCCATAATCGGTGTTATGATAAAGCCATGAATATCAAATGCCATTCCCTCCCGCACAAGCTCGGCAGGACTTATTTTGTATGCCCCAAGCGCAATATACCGGAAAACAGATGTCACATAGGTAAGGGGATTCAGATATACCACTGGCAAAAGAAAACCCGGCATCATCGTTGTCGGTATATATGCGCCGGAAACAAAGGTCAGCGGCATCATAATCATGGAGCTGATTGTCTGGAACGAAGGGGAGTTGCGTGACACAGTCGCTATAAACAAGCCGACTGCGCTGAAGGTCATCGCTGAAACCAGCATTACCACAATCAACAGTAAAACCTGAAGCACATTGATCCTAAATCCAATGAACAGGCTGATGATCATGGTAAGAGTCCCCTGTATCGTAGAAACGACTGCCCCCGACAGGATATTTCCGATAGAAATCTGGGAACGTGCAATGGGCGCAACCATAACCTCTTTCATATATCCGTCCGAAATATCTGACAGGATATCTGACGAATTATTGATACCCGTCTGAAAAACAGTCATAATAATGACGCCTGCAATCAAATAATTCATTGGCTCACCAAAACCGCTCATGGAAGATTTCATCATAAAGGAAAACATCACCAGCATGAACATGGACATCACCATGCTCCCAATCATCCTCCCCCTGTTTCTGATGTAATTTAACAAATTCCTCTGTATAATTGCTGTAACTGGATTCATGACTGTCTGATCTCCTTTCCTGTGATTGCGAGGAAAACCTCGTTCAATGTTCCGTTTTTTGCCTCAAAATCAAGAATCGTATCTTTACACTCTGCCAAAACAGCAAGCGCATCAGATGCTTTCTTTGTATGGAAAACAACCTTGTTTTCTACTTTCTTATAAGGAATCTTTTGCTCCTTCAATATTTTTTCCAAGGTCTCCGTATGCGTACAGCTTGCATCAACCTCAGTTCCGGTATACTGGTGTTTTAAGTTCTCCGGCGTATCGTGGGCAACAATCTTCCCATGATCCATAATCACAACCTTTGAGCATACCTCGGCTTCATCCATATAATGCGTGGTCAAAAAAATCGTCATGTTTTTCTGCTTTTGCATTTTCTGGATATATTCCCATACATTTGCCCTTGTCTGCGGGTCAAGTCCAGTTGTTGGTTCATCTAAAAACAAAACCTTTGGAAAATGCACAAGCCCTCTCGCAATCTCCACACGGCGCTTCATTCCTCCGGAAAGACTGCCGACAACTGCCCTTTTCCAATCGGTAAGCTCCACTAAGTCAAGGGCAAAACGGGTCCGCTCTGTAACCTCCTTTTTCGGAACCTTATAAAAGCTGCAATGATATTTCAAATTTTCCTCCACCGTCATTTTTGCATCCAGCGTGGAATCCTGGAATACAATGCCGATATCCTTTCTGACTACCCCCTTTTCCTTGGAGACATCATGCCCATTGATTCGGATACTGCCCTCAGTTTTATCCAAAATCGTACATAAGGTATTGATTGTGGTGCTCTTACCCGCGCCATTGGGACCGAGGAATGCAAAGATGCTTCCCTCATCTACCGTAAATGAAATATCATCTACTGCCTTAAAATCTCCATATGTCTTTGAAAAATGTTCTACTTCAATGATTGGATTCATGGCTTTTCCTCCTCATCCAAAAAATTAAGCCCTATGGATTTATTCCCATAGGACTTATCGCTATAGATTCTATAGTGCCTCTAAGTTATTTATTCCCGCGAGCAACGAGCCAGTCAGCCGTGCTTGCACGGATATCTGGCGACTGCCGCCAGGGTCAAATATCCCGCTGCTCGCTACGGGATGTTTGACTGTCCGGTCTGCCGCCAAATGCGCCAAATCCGCCTCTGTCCGGAATGAAACCGTCATAATCCGGTGAAAAGCGTTCCGCTCCCGGTATGCCTGCCGGGCTTCTCCCTCTCCCAAAAGAGCCGAACGCCCGCTCCCGCATAGACATCAACTGTCCAAACGTTTCCTCGCCCATATGCTCCCTTGCCTGATCCATCCAGTCTGTTATATTATCCTCCTCTCTGCCATCAACCTCCTGTATACCAAACGCTGCAATAATCCTGTCTAAATATTCCCCAAACTGCTGCAATTCCTCCAGTGACAGGCAATCGAGAATTTCCTGATAATCTGTTTCAGGCTGCTGAATCTCTTTTCCTTTTTCCGTCAGATGAACAACCATGACCCGTTTGTCCTTTTCAGAGGGCTTACGTTCCACATGACCGCTTTTTTCCAGCTTATTTAACAGCTCGTTCAGCGATTGCTGCCGAATGCCCAACAGATACACCAGCTCCCTTGTCTTAATTTCCGGCTGGATTTTCAGCATGGCAAGGATTCTCCCCTGACCTCTGGTCGGATCGGCAAATGGTCCTGACTGCGCCTGACTGAACATCTGTCGGCGTTTCATGAGCCATTGCAGCGTAGAGAGCTTTTCATAAATAGCTGTATACATATCATCCATATCATGCTCCTTCCATTTTATACTGGTACTTGTATCTCTGTTTATTCAATATAATACAGGTACCATTCTAATTTGTCAATAGTACCTGTACTATTTTTTGAAAAAAATTATTTTCAGACAAAATAAAATCCATTTGACATATGCCAAATCGGCTTTCCGCCCGATAAATTCCGACTGTTTTTCCCATGACAAAGCCATATCTGCCTCCATCGACCACTATGATGTCAGCCATATCGTACAGCTCTGCAAACACATCCACCATTTTTTGGCACTTTGCCTGTTCCACACACAACGGATTTTCACTTTACTCACAATTCACACCTGCCATAGCAGCTGTAATGCCAAACAAATATGTATAAAAACCATAATTTTCCTACCAGTCCATTGCTTCTATTGCGGATTCTTCAATGGCAAGCCCTGCTTTATAGCGCTGCATGAAAATTCGGAACCTTTCCACTTCTTCTGCATATGGTATCACTGTCTCACCGGAAAGTTCCCCAAAAATCCGGTTTTCCAGATAATCCTTCCTTTCTGCTGCGGCATACGCAAAAATTCTTATGGATGCCCCATGTGCATGTATGTATGGCTTGTTTAGAAACAGGTGAACGCACCGTCAATGATAAAATCCGAACCTGTTGTAAATGTACTGGTATCCCCGGCCAGATATACACAAACCGATTCCAGTTCCTCCGGCGTTCCCATTCTTCCCAGTGGAGCCATCCCATTCCACTTCTCAATCAGCGGGATCAGAGTCGGTGAATTTAAAGTCAGCTCTGTCCCGATGTAACCCGGACTGATACTGTTTACGCGGACACCTCGCTTTGCCCATTCAATTGCCAGTGACTTCGTAAGTTGGATCACGCCTGCCTTAGATGCATTGTACGCGCACTGTGGCTGTGGAACGTTAACGATATGTGCTGACATGGAAGCTGTGTTAATAATAGACCCTCCCCCATGCGCCAGCATATATTTCCCGGCTGCAATATCCGTCAGGAATATGCCGTTTAAGTTGATGTTGATGACTTTGTTCCACTGCTCATAGGTCATTTCCTCTGCCGGGGCATTGATGCAGATCCCTGCATTGTTGTGGCAGAAGTCAAGCCCTCCCAGTTCCCTGACAACCTGTTCCACCATTGCGTCCACCTGGCCTTTATCCGTACAGTCCGTTTGAATTGCAATCACTTTCCTGCCGGTCTTCCCGGCAAGCTCCTCCGCTGTCTTTTTTGCCTCTTCGTAATCCAGATCCACGACTGCCACATCCGCACCGGCTTCTGCAAATGCCTTCGCCGTGCTTTTTCCAATTCCTCTTGCTGCTCCTGTAACAAATCCTTTTTTTCCGTCCAGTCTCATTTTCTCAATAATTCCCATGACGTTTTCCTTTCTTGAAAGTTATTTTGTAAAACCGTTTATCAAATTATATTTACATAATAACAACGGATTTTCATTTCGTCAATATACATTAATACACAATTTCTAAATTAAAAAATCATGCAAATTGCTCAATAGATTTTTATGATCTTCCTATGATATAATATTAATTTACAAAATAATTTTACAAAATATGGAGCCAGATTATGAAAAAGAGCATTACTCCGAACCAGATTAAACAAAATAACCGCAGCCTTATTTATGATTTTATCTATAAGAACAGAAGCGTTTCCCAACAGGACATTTCCTACGACCTGCGCCTGAGCCGCCCTACTGTCACGACCAATCTGGCAGCCATGGAAAATGACGGACTGATTCAAAAAAAAGGGCTGATCGATACTGAGCTGGTGGGTAGAAAAGCCGCTGCATATTCCATTGTCTCTGATTACCGCATCAGTATTGGAATAGAGATCCTAAAAAAAGAAGTGAAAATGATTGCGGTCAATCTGTATGGTGAACAGATGAACTGCATGAGATATGAAATTATATTTGAACGTAGTAGCTCCTATTTTAAAGCCGTATGTGATAAAATTCTTGAATTTAAAAGTTCACTGGGAACAGCAGACCAACAGATTCTCGGCATTGGCTTCGCCATGCAGGGACTAGTAACACCGGACAAACAGACGATACTGTACGGCGAAATTTTATCATGCACCGGACTCTCCATCACAGAATTCTCCAGCCATCTCCCATACCCGTGCTCCTTTATCCACGATGCAGAAAGTGCAGCAGTTTCAGAACTATGGGCCTCGCCTGGACTTACCGATGCATTTTACCTCTCATTAAGCAGGCATCTTGGGGCTGCCATTATATCAAAAGGAACCATTTTAACAGGAAAACACGGCCACAGCTCTACGATCGAGCACATACCGATGCAGCCAAACGGTACCAGATGCTACTGCGGCAGGAGAGGCTGCATGGAAACAATGCTGTCCCTGACATCACTCCTTACAGAATCCGAAACACCTGATTGCTTTTTTATAAATGTAAGGCAGAAAGAACCATCTGCCTTAAACCGCTGGAACCTTTTCCTGACAAACCTGGCAAAAGCAATCAACATGCTCCACCTGATTTATGACACCGATTTTATCCTTGGAGGATACCTTGCCCAGTATCTGCATGAAGAAGATATCTCCTTTCTTCATAAGCAACTCCAGCAGATGACCCCATTTATAGAAGCACATGATTTTCTCCTTATAAGCAAAATGCCAAAACACAACATCTCAATCGGAGCAGCACTCCCTTATATCCAGACATTTTTAAGCAGCACTGATATCTAAGCAGTTGTCCCATGCCGCTGGCAGGAGCCTGTAAAGCCTACAAGAGATTGGAAAAGCCGTTGTCCCTTTAAGCATACAATAGAATCGTTTTTCCAATAACCAACAGCCCCTCCCTGATTCTCTCACTTTTCAGGGAAGGGCTGTCCTTCTATTCATTAAGCAATCTTCTCTTTTGCCATCTCAGCCAGCTTTGCAAAGCCTTCTGCATCGTTGATAGCCATATCAGACAGAATCTTGCGGTTCATCTCAATTCCGGCCAGCTTCAGTCCGTACATAAACTTGCTGTAGGACAAGCCGTTGATTCTTGCTGCAGCATTGATTCTTGCGATCCAGAGACGTCTGAACTGTCTCTTTCTCTGCTTTCTTCCTGAATAGGAACTGGCCAGTGCTCTCATCACGGCCTGCTTTGCGATTCTATACTGTTTGGAACGGGCACCTCTGTAGCCCTTCGCCATCTTTAACACTCTGTTATGTTTTTTTCTGGCGTTCATACCGCCTTTAATTCTTGCCATGGGTTCTTCCTCCTTTTGAAATATGGAAATCCTATAAATATGGTAAAATCTTCTTCATTACTTTTGCGTTGGTTGCATCGGTAACAATATCTTTTCTAAGATTTCTTTTTCTCTTGGTGGATTTCTTAGTCAGGATATGAGATTTATAGGCTTTATTTCTTACTAATTTTCCCGTTCCGGTCTTTTTGAAACGCTTTGCAGCTGCTCTGCTGGTCTTCATTTTAGGCATTGTTATTTCCTCCTTAATTAATTCGTCGATCTAACGTTTTGCACTTAAAAACATTACCATGCTTCTTCCTTCAACCTTAGATGGCTTGTCAACAACAGCGATATCGGCCAATGCCTCTGCAAAATCGTCCAAAATATACTTGGACTTTGCCATATGAGCCATCTCGCGGCCTCGGAAACGCAGTGTTACCTTTACCTTGTCGCCCTTCTCCAGGAACTTGCGGGCAGCGTTGGTCTTGGTATTCAAGTCATTGGTATCAATGTTCGGTGACAAACGTACTTCTTTCACCTCGGTGATCTTCTGCTTCTTTTTCGCCTCTTTTTCTTTTCTCGCCAGTTCATACCGATACTTTCCGTAATCGATAATCTTGCAAACCGGCGGCTTTGCTGTGGGAGCAATCTTTACCAAATCCAATTCTGCTTCCCTGGCACGCTGCAGCGCATCCCTTGCAGACATGATACCTAACTGCTCTCCATCTTCGCCAATCAACCGAACTTCCCTGTCCCGGATCTGTTCGTTAATCATTAACTCGCTAATTGTCTTGCACCTCCATATGTGTAGTGTTGTCGGAATGGCATACCGGCCAGGCCTGCCTGTCAAACGACATTCCTGTCCGTATCCTGCATGGAATGAAACCTTTGCGCAAATGGCTAAACAACTATGGAACCATTAAGCGCTTATAAAACAAAAAAGCAGATAGAAATCTTCTATCCACCAAATCTAAGGACACAACAAAAACTGCCATGTATCTCAAACTTATGAACCCAGGTCACTTACTCGTGCCAAGGTGAGGTGGACACCTACTTTCCTGTCAGTTACCTTCATAACCTTTAATAGGATACTACGGTTCCTGGTATTTGTCAACAACTTTTCAAAAAATACTGTCTAAATATTGTCTTCCTGAAAGCAGGAAAACAGCAAATTATTTTCTCAAAAAACTAATTCACTGTTTTTCTGCTTATACCGCCTCCCGTTTTTGACAGCCTCTACTTCTTCAATCGTCTTTTCCACACATTCCGCTATCTGCCCTAGCCTGATATGGCGTTTTCCCTGATTCGGGAAATGGTATTATTCCTCTTGAAAAGGGATCTCCTCAATCTTCACTACCTGCTTCTCTGTCTGGTACTCCAATTTCCCAACCAGCCCTCTGTCCTTATATTCTGCTTCCCCTACCTGATTGTCATAAGGGTCCTCCCTCAAAAATGACTTGCCAGGCATAAACTCTTGCTGGAACTGGCTGCACATTGGAACACGGAAGGGATCCAGATTGCCAAAATAGAAATCCCATCGCTCCTGATTCCCGTCCCTCCATGCTGATCCTCCGAAGGAACCATCGGCATACAGCCATCCATATGGCTCTATGTAAAACTGTGCCCAATCGTGGCAGCCGATAAAAAGAGGCGTAGCATAGAGGCCTGACTGCCATCTGGCCGGGATTTTGGCGATCCGGCACATGGTGATAAACAGAAGGGCATAGATTCCACAATCTCCCTTCAGCCCAGTAGCCATATATTCTGGCAGGTTGTCAATGGTTGCATACTGCCTTACAAAGGAATACATGATATGGGTGGTAATATAATCATAGATTTTTCTGGCTTTTTTAAGAGGATTCTCTTCCCCTGCCGTCACCTGTTCTGTCAATTCCCGCATATAAGGAGTAAACCGGATATGAGGCAGCTGCTCCTCTAAGTATGGATCCAGACTGGGATCAGACTGCCCATTCCAGGTTTGCAACTGGGGATCCTGTTCATCCAGCCTGGTATACTTCGTATGGTTCTCAAATACATACTCGATCCAGAACTCCTGTCCAGGCTCCAGCTTTGCCTCCATACATACCGTTCTCTGAGGATAATCCGGCGGCGACACCAGAACCGGCTCTATGGATGTATTCAACAGTTGGAAATGTTTCACCTGCCCTTTCTCCACCGGCACTGGCAAATACACCCGGATAAATTCTCCGATTCTTTCCGCCTCCTTCTCCACCTTAAGAGAAGCCCGTATATGCATCCGATAGGCCAGACCACCCTTATCCTTCATAGCGGAAACCGTCTGATCCAGAAGCTGGCTGCTGCGAACCCTCTCCTGCGCCACAGAGGCATCCTTCAGCCTGCTTTGCAGTGACTTTCTGGTTTTTACCAGATTCTCCACAAAATTGTCCTTATACCGCACCTGTCCATTCACAAAAATCCAATCTATGGCCCCTTCATCCTGCAGCTGGTCCAACTCTTCCTCTGTAACCCCCTGAAACGTTTCCTGCAGCTGTCTAAGCGCCTGCTCCTTGGTATAGATATACGTAATCGGCAACCGCTTTAATATCCATTTTTCCAATTCCAGCCTTTTTCTTAAGGGTTCCGGAATATCTTTTTCAAGGCGCATGTCGATCACCCTGTTTGCCCGCTCAAAATCTCCATACCATTTCAATTTTTTAATGTCCTCTGGAAGATCTATGGTCAGATACGCTAAATCCAAATATTCCATCTTATTTTCTGCCTCCTGCTTTTTGGTAAATGTTCTCCCCTATATATCCTACAGCCTTATCTTCATTCGTTTGTGTCCTGACACGACTATCTCTGGTAAAACTCCTAATACTGCCTGTTGCCGTCCACAGCCTTCTCAAGTCTTGCTTCCTGAATCAGCCGCCACTTCCTTGAGAATACTGGTAATGGTCTGCATGGTTCGGATGGTTCTGTTCAGTTCCTCCTCTCCAACCTCCTCCAGTATCCGTTGATAGGAGTTCTCCATCCGCTCCCTTTCATCCCGCATCAACTCTACCGCTTTGCTGGTCAGTTTCACATACGTTTTTCCTGCCTCACTGTCGGTCTTCCAGGATACATAGCCTTTGTTCTGCAGATTCTCGACAGCCTTTGAAATCTGGGGAATTGCCATATTCATGGTATCCGCCAGCACAGACAGATACACACGCTTTCCCTGTTTGCTCTGGGTTTCGCAGCACTTGATATGATAAAGAAAGAGATAATCCGTCCGTTCAATGGCATAAAAGATCCGGTCAACATTAAATTCGTTTAGAAAAAAAGTTTCTTCTTTATGGTTCATAAATGCTTCTAACATATGGCATCCCACCTCCTTTTGCCTCTCTCCGGGTATTCCAGTTCCTTCACCAGGCTTTTATATGCAGGCCGGATGATTTTGTTGGCTGACACAATCTCTTCGATCCTGTGAGCGCTCCATCCTGCGATTCTTGCCACCGCAAATAGAGGCGTATATAGTTCGCTTGGGATCCCCAGCATGTCATACACAAATCCACTGTAAAAATCAACGTTGGGGCTGACTCCCTTAAAGATCTTCCTCTCTCTGGCAATGATCTTCGGCGCGGTTTTTTCTATATTATTATATAGGGCAAGATCCTTCTCCCGCCCCTTTGCCGCCGCCAGCTTTTCCACAAATCCTTTGAAGATCACTTCTCTGGGATCCGAAAGAGAATATACGGCATGACCCATCCCGTAGATCAGCCCTTTCCCGTCAAAAGCTTCTCCGTGAAGGATTTTCTGTAAATACCTCTCAATCTCTTCCTCGTCTTCGTAATCCTGTATATGGTCTTTGATATCCTCCATCATGTGCATAACCATAATATTGGCCCCGCCGTGCCGTTTGCCCTTTAAGGAACAGAGCGCAGCAGCAATGGCGGAATACGTATCTGAGCCGGAAGAGGTTACCACTCTGGTCGTAAAGGTGGAGTTATTGCCTCCCCCGTGCTCCGCATGGAGCAGAAGGGCCACATCCAACACCCTTGCCTCCAATTCCGTATACTGCATATCCGGCCGCATCATGCGCAGGAAATTTTCCGCAATGGAAAGGCTGGTGTCCGGCCGATGGATATACATGCTCCCGTCCTTTTCGTAATGATTATACGCATGGTAACCGTAGACTGCCAGCATTGGAAAGATACTGATCAGCTGAATGCACTGTCTGAGTACATTTTCCACACTTAAATCCGCTGTCTGCTTATCATAGGATGCAAGCGTAAGAACACTTCTGGTCATGGAATTCATGACATCATAGCTGGGGGCTTTCATGATCACATCCCTGGTAAAATTGGTAGGCATGTCACAGCTTTCTGCCAGCACATCACAGAATTCCTTCAGTTCCTGGTCTGTTGGCAGAACCCCAAACAGCAGCAGATAGGCTGCCTCCTCGAATGCGAATTTCTGTCCGCTGCTCCCGCTTATGAGATCACGCACATCATATCCTCTGTAAAGAAGCTTTCCGTCACAGGGCCTCTTCTCTCCATCCTTATAGTCAAAGGCTCTTACCTCCGAAATATTGGTAAGTCCGGTAAGAACTCCTTTCCCGTTTTCATCACGAAGCCCGGCTTTCACCCCAAGCTCCTGATACAAGTCTTTGCTGATCCTGTCATTCTCAGCACACAATTTTCCCTGTTCCTGGAAATACCCGTCTCTGTTTTGCATATAGCCCATACCTTTTTATCTCCTTTCCAATGTCTTCCTCTCTCTTTTCCAACGTATCCTTTCACCACCTCCTTAAAAAGCTGCGGCCGCTCTGCTGTTTTCCTACGGCCTGCTTATAAAAGAAAAGTGCGTACATCCCAACGGATACGCACTCTTCGACGAATCTGCTATGTCTATATAGTATAGCATATTTGAAGCTTAATGACTACTATTATATTTCTGTGGATTGATATATGAAACAAATAAGAAATAACATTCAAAGCAGGTAATGATTCTCCTTGTTTGCCACCTGCAATGCCTTCAGCTTATAGGTCGCATATCCTTCCATAACCAAGGGATCCTGCCTGCATAGCGCTTCAGCCTCCTCATAGCTTCCTGCTTTCAGGATAAACATTCCGGCAACGCCAGGGTATCCTTTAAAAACACCTCCTAACTCTAAATGCCCTGTTTCGTCCAAGTCTCTCATGTTGGCAACATGCCTTTCGATTACGGCTTTGGTAATCCGGTTGTAGGACTTGGTCTTCTCAATCATCATAACATACAGCCATTGTTCCATGATTCCATCTCCTTTCCTTTAATAGCATAACACAACAAATGCGACAACAGGCTGTCTTATTGTGTATGCAAACAGGAATTCTGATGCATTTTCCTACCAGCTGTTATTACCATATCATAAATGATTTTCCAAGAAGCCGCAAGATCCCTTCCACAAAAAAGTAATCCCCATAAATAATTGGAATGTGGGTTCCATGCTCCTGTCCATAAGCCTCCGTTCCGTCCTGCAGAATAGAGTCCTTTTCCAACTCCCAGTTACAATGTTTTTCCTCCAGAGCCATAAGAATCCTTACGGCACTGTCATAATACAGGGGCTTTTCCAACTCCCCGACAGCCTCACTGATCTCTAAAAGGCCGCAGGCAGCGCAGGCAGCCGCTGTGGTATCCCAGTATACCGGCTCCTTAGGCGCTCTGAAATCGCACACAGACACATAACCTGTGGCCGCCACATTGGCTATGAAATAATGCGCCACCTTTTTCGCTGTATCCAAATATTCCTTCTTCCCTGTATGTCTGTACTCCAGGGCAAAGCCATAAAGAGCCCACGCCTGGCCTCTGGACCAGGACGATCCGGAGCCAAATCCCTGACCGCCTGGTAACTCAAGAAGTTCCCCTGTGGCCGGGTCACAAATTGCAATGTGGTTACAGGAACCATCCTCCCGCACCAAAAGCCTCATAGCCGTATGGGCGTGCTGGTCAGCCACATAGGCAAATCTGGGATCCTTCATTTCCTCGCTTGCCCAGTACAAAAGAGGTATATTCATGAGACAGTCCACAATGAGCCATCCCGGCATGTCCTTATTCCATGCCCTGATATAGTTTCCTATCCCATTGAACCTTCCTGCCAAAAGAGTTGCCCCATGAAGCCCCCTTACTCTTGACTGTTTATTGCCTGTCAGCCGGTAATCTGCTACCGCCGTGTGAAGGAACTGAAACCCTACATCGTGATGGAGACCCTCAAACTCCTCCAGCGCCCTGTCGAAAGCCTTCTCCGAGTATTCTGCTGTCTTGCTTCGTTTCTTCGTCAACTTTCTCTCTCCTTTGTTTCTGTTTTGTTGTGTTGCCTGTTGCTGTGTGCTGCTGTTTTTGTTGCCCCCATTATTCCATATTCATCGCCTCCACGCAACTCGTAGTTCCTCCAAAAACCACGCAGAAGCAACGATTTTACGCCTTATCCTTAGATTTTCCCTCTCATCGGAACTTAGGCGTGGTGGGTAATACGGTACACCCACATCTGATTCATCGTTTTTCAATAGCAGTAGGGGATAATGGCTATAGAAAAGCAGCCATTGACGGAAAGGGTCCTTTCATTGACGGAGGCATCTCCCTGATCTGACACAAAGAACGGATTGGTTGAACACTGCTGATTTTACTATTTAAAACATAAAAAGTGCATATCCCTCGACAGATACGCACTTTTCTCCTTTTTAAAGCTCCCGGCCGGATTCGAACCGGCGACCTACGCATTACGAATGCGTTGCTCTACCAGCTGAGCCACGGAAGCATCTCTTAAGGCTATTCTGTAAAAAAGCTGTTGTATCCTGTACAACAGCAAATGACCTGTCCGGGAATCGAACCCGGGTTTACGCCGTGAGAGGGCGTCGTCTTGACCGCTTGACCAACAGGCCATACCATGTAACCAATCGAGGCGACAAGATTCGAACTTGCGGCCTCTGCGTCCCGAACGCAGCGCTCTACCAAACTGAGCCACGCCTCGATACCTCCGATAGTATAATATAGATTGTGTCAATTGTCAAGAATATTTTGAAATTTCCTCCAAAACATCTCAGCAACATAGTAGGTGGGTTTTAAGGTGCATAATCTCCCCGTTCCACCACCATCTCATACCCTGCAGATGCAATTCGTGTCTTAAGGCATTCAACACATTGAGCCGACTCCTCCCCTGTACAGATCTTGTTGTCATACAAGTCATACTGTTTCCGGTTCTTAAGGGGAGACAGATTGGGCATCACCACATTGGCACCTGCTGCCAGCCCCTTTTCCCTACCCAAGGGATCCATGGTTCCTAACGCGGTGGTGGCTGGAAGAAGCACCTTTGGAAGAAGAAGGCGGACGACAGACAGCAGGTACAAAGTCTGCTCCACGCTGCCTGCCGGTTCCCTGGCAAAACGGGTGTCATGATGAGGGATAAAAGGACCGATTCCTACCATATGCGGCTTAAGTTCCTGTAAAAACAGCAGATCCTCTGCAAGGGTTTCTCTGGTCTGTCCCGGGCTTCCCACCATCATGCCTGCTCCCACCTGATAGCCTAAGGCCTTTAAGTTGTACAGACATTGCTTGCGGGCCATCAAGCTCATATTTCCAGGGTGGAGCAGCTGATAGTGTGTCTCATCCGCTGTCTCATGACGTAACAGATACCGGTCTGCTCCGGCTTCCCGAAGCAGGCTATAGCTTTCATAAGGCCTTTCCCCAAGGGAAAGAGTCACGGCGCAATCCGGGTAGGCATGTTTGATCCGCCGTATTATGTCTGCCATGATTTCATCTGTATAGTATGGATCCTCTCCTCCCTGGAGGACAAAGGTACGAAACCCCAGTCCATATCCTTCCTGGCAGCATTCCAGAATCTCTTCTTTTGTCAGTCGGTAACGGAGGGCATTCTTGTTGCCCCCTCGTATTCCACAGTAATAGCAGTTGTTTTTGCAGTAATTGGTAAATTCAATCAACCCACGGGTAAACACTTTTGTACCATAATACTGTTTCCGAACCTTTACGGCCTCGTCCTTCATACGGGCTGTCATCTCCTGGGCTCTGTCGTCGGAAAGGATTTCTATAAAGTCTTCCTTTGTCATATGCTGTCCGCCAATCAGTTTATCCACTGCATTCATATTTGCTATTTTTGTCCTCCCGATTTCCTTCTTTTGCCAGACTTGCGGATTACTCTGCTCTCCAGATCAGAGCCTCCACATCCACATCGTTTTCAATCATTCCATTGTCTTTCATAAAGACAACGGTCTTCTTCATCGCCTCAATATCTGAATCCCGAATGGTCATATCAAAGTCATACATAGGATACATTTCCTTTACCGCATCAGTTGTCAGTTCCGTTTCCTTTGCCGTGGCTTCCATTGCAGCTTCCGGATCTGCATCAATGGTATCCAGAACCTCCTTCTGTGCTGCAAGGAATGCCTTTACCTCCTCCGGATGGGTATCTATATAGTTCCCGCTGGCAGCCACCACAATCGTGGCCTCTGTCAGGCCAGTTCCATCTGTAATAACCGTAAATCCGTCTTTTTCCATATTGTAGGCCGTAGGTCCTGCCAGAAGAGCCGCGTCCACGCTGCCTCCTGCCAACGCAGCCTGGGCATCCGGGATTCCCATAGACATAAATTCAATATCATCTTCCGTCATCCCGCCCTTTGCCAGATAGGCAACCAGAAGTTCATGAAGGATGGTTCCCTTGGGGCCTGCAACCTTTTTTCCTCTTAAGTCCTCTGGCGACTTCACAGAGTCATCCTTGCCAAACAGCTTAAAGGCCTGGGGCGAGCGGCTGTAACTGCTGATAATTTTGATATCCGCCTCATTGGACGCTGCCAGAATAACGGAAGTCGCGCCTACGGCATAGAGAAACTGAATATCTCCGGAAGCCAGGGCCTGAGTCTGTTCCGGTCCTGTTGTCAGATCAGAATAGGTCACTCCGTATCCCAGTTCCCCAAACACCTTGGCAAAAATCTCCTGATCCTTCTCCACAATGGACGGCACATTTAACGGTGATTTTACATATGTCACAGCGATGGTTCCCTTTTCCTCTGCCAGAATCGATGCTGTCATGTCGGTTTCCGGTTCTGCGCCGTTTTCCTTTGTCTCCTGGCCGTCAGTGCTGCCTCCTTCTGCCGTAGTTGCCCCGACAGAAGCCGCCGTTGTCTCTGTTCCGGCAGCCGCCGTCGCCTCTGCTCCCTTGCTTCCCGCCTTTTCACTTTGTCCTTGGCAGCCTGCCACAGACATCAACAACCCAGCCACAAGCATCCAAGCAATTCCCTTCTTTCTCATAATATAAACTCCTCCATTTCTTTTATTCTATATGCAACGGCCTATCTTGCTGCCGTTATCAACCATCCATCGGTTCTTTTTTAAGGATCCCTTACAGCCTCCTTGGCATTTTCCCATTGACCGCCCCAGCCTTGTCCTTCCTCAATTCGGGCAATCAGTTCCCTTTTCAGCCTTGTCATCTCTCCTGAGAGCAGATCTCTTGGGAACCGTGTCTTTTGCAGATCGTACTCCATGCCGCAGACTCCATTCTCCAAAATCACAAGATGGGTTCCTATTGTCAAAGCCTCCTCAATGCTGTGAGTCACAAACAGGATTCCTTTTTTCTCCGTTTCATAGATGTGCAATAACTCCTGCTGCATCTGCTTCCTTGTAAAATAATCCAGTGCGGCGAAGGGTTCATCCATCAGAAGGAAATCCGGTTCATATGCCAAGGCTCTTGCCAGGGCAACACGCTGTTGCATGCCGCCGGACAGCTGGGACGGCCTGGCTTTCCCAAATCCTGTAAGCCCTGTCAGTTCCAGAAGGTAACCAAGTATCTCCTTTCCCTTCTCCTTATCCGTCACGCCGAACAAAATGTTTTTCTCCACAGTCAGCCACGGCATCAGCCGAGGCTCCTGAAAGATCAGGCCTATCTTGGGGTGCCTGCCATCTTCCCTTTTCTCATGGTCATCTTTCAATCCAGCCCATCGGATTTGTCCTGCATCCGATTTCTCCAATCCTGCTATCAATCGTAACAGGGTAGTCTTCCCACATCCACTTCGCCCAAGAATCACCGTGATCCCCTGGCTATCCAGTTCCAGGTTAAGACCTTTTAAAACCGGAAGCCAACGCCCTGATACCTGGTAACTTTTCTTCAGTTGTGCAATTTTTATCGTTCCTCACCTGCCTCTCACTCCTCGGGATCCAAACAGCCTGAATATAATTGTGTCAGCACACCACCTAAACAGTATGAACATCTGATCCATACCCCTCTGTCACTTTGCGGATCAAAAGTGAGAATATCTTATCACACAGAATCCCCACCATTCCGATCGTCAAAATCCCGGCAATCACTTTGTCAGACCGGGACATCTGCTGGGCATCCAGAATCAGATAGCCCAGACCGCTTGAGGCTGCGATCATCTCCGCCCCGATGATGGCCCGCCAACTGTACCCCAGACCGATACGCATCCCCACCAGAATATCCGGAACCGCAGAGGGCAGGACAATGCGGCAGAATCTCTTCCAACGGCTTAGCCCAAACACCATGCCCACTTCCAGAAGATCCTTGCTGCCGGACACAAATCCTTTGCGTATATTTAAGTACATAGGGAAAAAGGAGGCCAGCACGATGATGATGATTTTGGATGTCTCTCCGATTCCAAACCATAGGATCAAAAGGGCAATCAAGCTGATGGGAGGAACATTCCTCATAAACTCCAGAAACCCTCCGTAGTATTCCTCCGTTGTCGGCCTTTCACAGGCAACGATTCCACCGGCCATAGCCAGTGCAAAGGCAATCCAAAATCCTGCCAGAACCCGGCGGAAACTAACCCAGATATGCTTAAAGAGAACACCATTCCCTATCATGGAGACCAATGCCTTCGCGACTTTGGCTGGCGGCGGAAGCACATAGGCACTCCAAAGTCCTGACTGGGCTGCTGCCTGCCATACTGCAAGAAGCACTACGATACCCAGTGCCCCTTTCCCAGCCCGGCAGACAGCCCGCTTCTTATTGCTATATTCTGTCACTTCATTCTTCCTCCCCACAATCCTGGCCCTTCTCTGGTGCACAACATCCGTCACAGAAGCGCCGCAATGTCCGGAAATGGAGCCAGGCTTCGCTTCAGAATCCCATGAATGTAAGCGATCAAAATCCCGTAGTTGGTCATAGCCACCCCCTGGTCCTTGGCACAGGCCAGGCGGTATTTCATCTCCCTTTCATTCAGCATACATCCCCCGCAATGGACAATCAGCTTAAACTGGGTTAAGTCCTCCTGAAATCCCGTTCCAGAAGTATAGGAGATCTGCGGTTCCTTCCCTGTGAATTCCCGAATCCATCCTGGCAGTTTTACCGTCCCAATATCGTTGCATTGCCTGTGATGGGTACATCCCTCTGAGATCAGGATTCGGTCTTTGTCTTCTAATGTTTCCAACGCCCGGACTCCTGCTACCACCTGTTTTAGATTCCCTTTGTAACGGGCAAAAAGAATGGAAAATGATGTTAGCAGAATCTCTTTTGGCACCGCAGCAGATACCATGCCAAACACCTGGCTGTCCGTGATGACCAATGAAGGCCTCTGCCCCAGCCGTTTTAAGGTATCCTTAAGCTCAGACTCCCGCGTCACCACGGAGATGCATCCATGATCCAGCAGCGCCCGTATGGTCTGCTGCTGGGGCAGGATCAGCCGCCCCTTAGGCGCTGCCTTATCGATAGGCGTCACCAGAACCACCAGATCCCCAGGCTTTACCAGCCCCTCCAGCAGATCTTTTTCCTCTGCATCCGGATTCATGGAAGCAAGACGGTCTTTTAATTCCCGTATCCCAACTCCGGTTTTGGAGCTGACATACAAATCCAGATCTCGCTTTTTCCCACTAGTTCCTTTTGCCACAGTTTTCTTGTCTGCCAGAAGATCCGCCTTATGGTGTACCACCACATAAGGAATCTGCTTTTCCTGAAACAGATCAATCATCTGCCGGTCTTCTTTCATCTCTCCCACCGATGCGTCTACCACCAGCACCGCAATATCCGTTTTGTTTAGTACCTGACGGCTCTTGTTTACTCTCTGGCTGCCCAGTTCCCCCTCATCGTCAATTCCTGGCGTGTCCACCATCATGACCGGCCCCAACGGCAGCAGTTCCATAGTCTTATAGACCGGATCTGTGGTGGTTCCCTTTACCTCAGAGACTACTGCCAGTTCCTGTCCGGTAACCGCATTCATCAAGCTGGACTTTCCTGCATTTCGCCTCCCAAAAAATCCGATGTGGATTCGCTGCGCTGCCGGTGTCTGATTCAATGCCATATAAATCCCCTCCATCCTTATATCATTTAAAAAAGAATCCTGCTCCCCAGGATTCTCCACCTGCGGCAGGTCGCTTCGGCGACATGATTCCTTTCCGCCACAGTGCGATCCTCAGGTCACTTTCCTATAGAACAAAAAAGTGCACCCTCAAAAGGATGCACTAACAGACAGATTCCGGGCATAAAAACAAAAACCTGCTGCCCGCTTCCCATAACCTTCCATCTCGGAATCTCCTGAATGTCAGTGCATGATTTTTTATTCTATTGTCCGATCTTTGTGAAAGGCGCGCCCGCCACGCAGATCCTGTTCTTCCTGCTTTCCTCTGATTATAGCACACACAACAGACTGTGTCTATTCCAAATTTACTTCCATTCTTCCCTGCCCGTTCCTCCTGCGTAACAAACGTCAATCCACCTTCACCGCATTGGGGTAAATCCTGGCCAGTCTCTCGTCATCAAACCGTTCATCCATCACCGCCTGCCAGCCCTCCTGCGCCAAAATTCCTCTGCTCCGTTCATCCCCCCGTATAAGAGCCAGGCAGGAAACTGTGATATTGCAGCACATAAACAGAACAATGACCCAAGTTAACACGGTGCCTGCCCTCTTCGGGATCTTCTCAATCCATGAGGAGATCACCGGATAAATCCCTTTAAACCATACCACAGTGGCAATCCCCCAGAAAAAGCAGTACAGAAGGTTGATTCTGCCTCCCAGGTTAAACGGGATCTTGCTGTAATCCCAGAATATGGTTCCAAACACCATCTCCGTAAACACACTGCACAGATACTCATAGGCTCCTCCTAAGGCCGTTCCAATGAGAAAGAGAAACCGGTCCGATTGATCCCGGTATCTGTATAGCAGCACAGTCACAAAGGCCACTCCCAACCCCCACACAATACTGAACGGTCCCCACACCACACTGCTGCGGCTCATCCACACGCCGGCTGTGATCCTGCAAAAAATAGTCTCTGTCACATCTCCCAGAAATGCACCGATAAAAAACAGCCAGACTACTTTATAGAAGCTGCATCCGGAGGCGAAAGCCTTCTCCTTTTCGGCACCTGCCTGCCTTGACAGCCTGGGATACGCATTCTCAATTCTTCGGTTAACCAGGTGGTACAGCCTTTGTCCAAGCCTTATGCTTACCTGGGCAAACCAGAAGTCGATCCGTTCCCACTTTTGTGTATCTGTCTTCCTTCCCGTCAAAAGGATCACGGTTGCCAGGATATCAATCAGCAAAAGGGCAATCAGAATCCAGACAAGCACCGTGCCGAATGGCTTAGGAATCAGGTGAAACACAGTAAGCCAGATACCATTTCCCCACTTCAATGCCACTGTGCCAAGGAGCCCCCATATCAGAGACATGGGCAGGCATATGTACCCGTCAAGATTCCATCTGGCATCCGAGTAATCCCACCATTTCTCATGGTACATCCATTCCAACAGATGGCCGGCAATCCATTCCGCCACAGTTGACACAATCATAGCACCTGCAAACAGCCAGAACCCGCTTAATTCCTGACAAGACAAGGTCAAAAGCACCAGTACAATGCCATACAGGACGCAAAACGGCCCGTTTACCAATCCACGGTTTACGAACCGCCTGCGCTTTAACGCTGCCAGCAGGGTTTCCAACACCCATCCGCTGAATGCCCCGGCAAAAAACAGCCAGATTATTTCATATACAGCCATAGTCTCTTTTTTCCTTTCGTCACGTATCCAATTGCTTTATGAAGTAAAAATGTATGATCGCCTGTCTGGTTCATTCCTCATAAGAAATTTTCCGAAACAACACGCCCAGGGGAATCTCGATCTCCTGTCCTGGATAGATCTGATCCGGATTTGGGATAAGTCCAGGTTGATAGGCGGCAATTTCATAGGCCAGATCCAGCTCCTCCCCGTAGTGCCTGGCAATCAGTGACAGATTCTCCCCCTTCTCCACCTTATGATAATATGGAAGGGCCACAAAGGTACTTATCACACGCTCCCGTAACTGCCTGTTTGCCACTCCTTCTTCCTCCTTAGAGCCAGGAAATGACTCAAAGACAATCACCCAGTTAGACTGTCTGGAATCTGTAACAGGAATATAAACCCATGCCTGACGCAAAAGCACCTCTGGATTATCCGGGTCATGAATACCCACATCCACAGAGACAAACTTATGATAGAAGGAACGATGTTCTCCCTTCTCAAGGCTTATGACCTGATCCTCCACATTCTCTTCCAGCGCATGTCCCAACAGGCGGTAAAGGAAATCTTTCGTATCCAGATATTCCATTATGGTATCTTTCGAGGAGAAATCAAAGATGCTCCACTCTTTAAACACCAGAATCCTCCCGTAATCCTTCCTGGGATCCACCGTAAGATTTACCTCCCAGTTCCTTATATTGCATTTTCCCAGATTGCACCAGATGATAATCTCCGCCGCTTCCTTCTCTCCTTTTTTCAGGTCATAGATCAAAAGCCAGTCCGAATCCCTCTCCCGCAATTCAAACACATAATCTTCTGTCACAGGATTTCCCATGGCTTCCTCCAGAAATCCATTGATCCCGCCATCCTCCACATAGGCCTGAACCTGATCCAGGCTTCCTTCCAGGTTTTCGTCAAAATATTCTGCCCAGTCCTGGATAAACTCGCCAGATGCCTCCTCCTCCCACTCTGGGACAAAAGACAATGGACAGGCATCGGTGGATCCCACATACCAGTCCCACGGATATTCCATATAGAACTGGTCGCTGCAGAACGCCTTGTGATAATAGTACTGCTGCTGTGCTCCCTCTCCTTTTATGTAATCCGTCACATCCAATCCCATAAATCCTAAATAGACGGCAGGAAATTCATCCGGTTCATACTCAGGCTCCGGCTTTTGGCGGATCTGCGGATACTCTGCCCGTTCCTTCACATACTGCTCATAACTCCCGTCATCCATACAGTCCACTCCCCCTACAACATAGGCGGAAAAAACACCCCGGGATCGTTTTTCCACCTGGGAGCCATCTTCCTGCATATCCTCGTCTTGGAAATCCTCCTCCCACACATCCTCCGGTGTCTCCACTCCCCCGCAATAAGAATACGGCACCCAATACACCCATCCTAAAAACGCCGCTAACAGGATCTCCGCCAATATCTTTCCCATACGCTACTCCTTTATCCTCATCAATATCCCAGATTCTCCCCAACCAGAATCACTTTTATCCGTCCAAAAGGCTTGCACCCTCTGGTAATGACCAGCTGGCTGCAGATACAATCCTCCTTGCGGCAATCTCCACAGATTCCTGTCTGCCTGCAGGGAGTCTCTCCCGGAAAACGGAGGGCATTGACAGGGGCCGCTATGTGACGTACCCTGGAAATTCCGTCCTCCAGGCTGTGCACCAGCTTATTCATGCCTGCAACCACGATCACGTTGCGGGGGCCAAAACACAGTGCAGCCACCCGGTTTCCCACGCCATCCATATTCACAAGCTGCCCATCCTCTGTGACAGCATTGGTTCCCATCAGAAATACATCCGCCAGGAGACACTGTCTCTCCAACTCTACAAATTCCTCCTTGCTGGCAGCCTTATCCCTGTCAATCACCTGGTAATTCCCCTGGCATACCCTATCCTTCAATCCTAGCTCCAAAACGCTGGCGCTGCCTCCCCAGCCAACGCTACTTCCCTCAGGGATAAGGGAGAGCGCCATCTTAAGAGCATCCTCCTTCGTGGCTGCATAATGTCCCTCCATATGTCTGGACGCAAGAGCCTTGATCACCCGCTCCGCTGCCAAGTCATTTCTCATTTCGATTGGTGTCTTCTTTGCAAAATCCTGGCTCATCATATCCTCCTTTTCCTTCAAAAACGCTGGTTATAATGCCTTCACTGGCAATGTATCTGCTTCTATCTTATCTATTGGCATCCTTGCCTGTCAAGCAATACTTACATAAAAAGACAGCCTGTTCCGATTTTCAGAACAGACTGCCTTAAAATAGTTACTTTTTTGATACTTCTCGCGTGGCCTCTTTCAGCCACGTTGCCTCCTCCTCTGTCAGATAAGGCAGAATCCGTTCCCTTACCTGCCTGTGATAATCGTTTAAATACTGAATATCCGTCTCCTCCATCACCGAAAGATCCAGTCCGTCCAGATCAATGGGAACAAAGGTTAAGCATTCAAATTCCATAAACTGCCCGTACTGATTCTTCTCTGCCTTTTTGCAAACCATCAGATTCTCTGTGCGGATGCCATAGCCGCCCTCCACATAAAAACCTGGTTCATTGGAACACACCATGCCTTCCTTAAGCACCCCATAATCCATGCGCTCCGGATCCATCTCATAGCGAATGCCATTGGGAGGCTCATGAACGTTGAGAAGATACCCTACACCGTGGCCGGTTCCATGGCTGTAATTCATGCCCCGGCTCCAGAACAGCTGACGGGCCGCATAATCCAGTGACACGCCCCGGCATCCGTAGGGGAATTTTCCATGGCTTAACCGCAGCATGCTCATGGCAACCAATGTAAAATGCTCTCTTTCCTTATCCGTAACCGGCCCCAATACGATGGTTCTGGTGATATCCGTAGTCCCCTCATAATAATGGCCGCCGGAGTCTACCAGGTACATCCCTCTGGCCAGGATAGCCGTATCGCTCTGGGGCGTTGCCAGATAGTGGCACATAGCGGCATGTTCACCATAGGCGGAAATCGTGGGAAAACTGGGCCCTATGTATCCTTCCTGCTCCCTTCTGAGATTCTCCAGATGCTCTGACACGCTGCGTTCCGTCATCGGTATCTTTCCCACCTGGTTCTTAAGCCAGCAGATGAATTTTGTCACAGCCACGCCGTCCTTTATGTGGGCTCTTCTCTCATTTTCCACCTCCACCGGATTCTTGACAGCTTTCGCCTGGGACACCGGATTCATCCGGTCAAGAATCCGGTTGCTGCGATCTAAGCTTCGCACTACGGTATAGCTGACTCTTCCCTTGTCCAGGAGAACCCTTTTCTGTCGAAATGATTTTACCACTTCATACAGGTCATCATAGGGCCTGATGGAAACGGGAAGGGCCTCAAGATAGCGTATGACCTTCCGGCTCAATACTTCCTGGCTGACAAACAGGGTAAGTTCCCTCATGGTCACAATCACATAGGATAGCACCACCGGATTGCAGGCGATATCACCGCCTCGAATATTGAGAAGCCAGGCGATATCGTCAAGGGAGGTTATGATATGAATATCCGCCCCTGCTGCCTCCATCTCTTCTCTCAAGCTGTCAATCTTATCCCTGGCTGATCTCCCCGCATGCTTCTCATCCAAAATCCATACGGGCTTTTTGGACATCGGAGGGCGTTCCTCCCAGATTTGCCCTACCAAATCCTGCTCATAGGCGATCTTTACATGTTTCAGCTCCAGAAGTTCCTTAAGCTTCTCTCCCATCCGGCCGCTTAACGTCCTTCCGTCAACCCCCAGGGTACTTCCTTCAGGCATTGCTGCCTTCAGATACTCCTCCACAGAAGCCGTCCCCTCCTGCCCTGTCTGCCTTAAGGTAAATCCGCTTCCCTCCAACTGCTTCTTAGCCTGGATAATATAACGGCCGTCTGTCCAAAGCCCTGCTTCCTCTCTTGTCACAACCGCAGTCCCGGCAGAGCCGGTAAATCCTGTCAGATACTCCCTGCACTTAAAATATTCCCCCACATATTCGGATTCATGAAAATCCGATGTCAATATCAAATAGGCATCCATGTGATGCCGGGCCATGGACTCTCTCAGCTTCTCCAACCGCTCATTCATCCTGCCGCCTCCTTCCCAGGTTATACCCCTCCTCTTCACCCAGCATCATGTCATTTAGTTAACATTTGACTGCCAGAGATAACGTAGCCTCTTCACCCCAGCTCTTTCACCACACTGCCACGTACCTGAACTCTCCTCTCCACGCTGCGCAGCTTCCTCTCCTCATAAAGTTCTGCTATCAGCTTGGTGACTGTCACCCGGTTGGCCCCGATCATGCTTGCCAGCTCCTGGTGAGTGTACCGCCGCTTTACCTCATACCAGCTTTGCTCACAGATGTGTTCCCTGTCGCACTCTTTAGCCAGAATCTGCAGGATCCTCTGCTTACAGGACAAAAAGGAGATATCTTCTATTTCCTTTTGTAGAAGCTGCTTTTTCCATATCATGCCCATACATATCTCGCGGACAAATTCCTGGTTCTTCAACAATTCCTCATGTACATAAGAATCAATCTTCCAAAGGGAACAAGGCTCATTGCACACGGCATCCATAGGAATCTCAAAGGGCTGAAACAGGATTTCCTCATTAAAAAAATGGTTCTTCCCCAGGGTATACAGGATCTTCTCATTTCCCTCCATGCTGTTGCAGACAAATCGGACCGAGCCCTTTGCAATATAGTAGACACTGCTGTCTGTGGTTCCCGCCACATGGATGATCTGTCCTTTTGGAACCTCAATCTGGGTGGAACACCTGCGGATCAATTCGTTCAACGTTCCTTCTCTCTTCCTGTAATAATATCCACAATTCTTTGGTTCATCGTATCGGAAAGGGGCCTGTAAATCTGTGCAATATTCTCCAAAAGCCTGTCCAAATTATCTGCCCAGAATCCCTCTTCCTCTGTTTCCTCATACTCCATGGCAAGAAGGGCTGATTTTATGGCCCAGGATACGGCAAGCCCCACCTTCCAGGCGCAGCTCATCCTGCTTCCCTCGCAGATGATTCCAGTCACACTGCCAAGCATATTTTTTACCGCCCGAACCATCCCAGGGCAGCTTCCCCCCAGCAGATACACGCACCCTACTGCTGTTCCCACGCCTACTGCCAGGCCGCAGTCACAGACAGAAGTGGCGGAACCTACGTAGGCGTTGACACGCAGGCTCATAAGGTTGGACAGGGCGATGGCCCGGAGAATCTGGTCTTCGTCTGCGTGCAGCCTGGTGCCTACCCCATACCCGGCCAGATAGATGGCCAGTCCGTAGTTGGCGCTTCCGGCAGCTGTCATGACCGGCAGGCCAACTCCCCGTATTCGTGCCTCACAGGCCCTGATACACAGATTCTGGGTATATGTTACCATATCCTCCGACACTCCATAGCGCTCCATAGCCCTCACAAAGGAATCAGCCATTCCATCTGGATCCTCATATTCTACAAATGCCAGATTGTATCGGAGACCATCCCGGATAAAGGAAAGGGCATCTGCCTCCACTCTGTCTGCAAAGTCCAGAAAATCCTCCAACCCTAAGTTTTCATGTTCCATAAAGTCAGGAACTGGAGCTTTCTTTTGCTCTTTCAGCTTCTCCATGCAATCCGCCACTTCATCAGACATCACATTGAGATGATGATCCAGTACCAAAACCCGAACCACATTCTCATCATTTTCCAGAATGGTCTCGATATACAATCTGTCACAGTCATCCTTGATCTGTATGGATACCATCCCATGGGCCAGAAGCTTTTTGGCCTCCAGGACATCCTCGGGCCCATAATCCCGCAAAAGCATCAGTTTGTTGTCCAGATTGCCGTACACATATCCAAGGGCAGCCGCAAAATCCAGCCCTCTTTCTTCACATCCTGGAATGCTCACATTCAATCCGTTTTTAAACATACTGGAATCTACCGTGATCTGTATCCGCTTCAATGCCCCCACAGCCCTCTGTCTGGCATATGCAACGGAGTAGGCCACGCTGACAGCCTCCGTTCCCCCCATGGAGATAATGCTTTTGCTCTTTAATTCCTCCAGTATCATCTGATGTTTCTTATCCATAGCCTTCTAATTCCCTCTGCTCTCCTCATATTTTTCCCGCACTGCCCGAGCCAGCTGGTCAGCGCATGAGGTTCCTCTCTTTCCGCAAATATTACCTTTTAAGTACTGCTCAATCTGCTCCACCGTCATTCCATCAACCAATTTAGAAAGAGCCTTCAGATTTCCGTCACATCCCCGGACAAAGGATATGTCTGTCACTACATCGCCCTCCAGGGTAAAAGAAATGGAAGTCGGGCAGACATTCTGTGGAACTACTGTATATCGCATACAACCATCGCCTTTCTTATATGTTTTTCGGCTGCCTGGGCACCCTGTTTTATCCTATGATCTGAATCAGCAGCTGTGCCATTCCCAGAGCAATAAACGTGCCGGATATGTCTCCAAGAAGTGACATGAGGACAGATACAGACACCAGGTTCTTGTCATAGGTAGCTGCAATGATAGGAGCCGATGCAACTCCGCCCACATTGGCAATGGATGCGATCCCACAGGTATACAGATCCAGCTTAAAGACCTTGGCCATAAGGATCATAACCGTAAAATGGATCAAAAGGATCACAAAGCCTGCCAGAATGTAAATTGGTGCATTGATCAAAGCTGCCAGGTTTACGTTGGATGCCGTCAGGATCAAGATCAGATACAGGGAAATATTGGAGATCTCATCTATTCCCCGCAGTTTTCCCACGTTGGTCAAGGCAAATCCAATACC
>CANDZL010000046.1:0-28355 GCA_947425205.1 uncultured Hungatella sp.
ATTCATGGGGAGATGCAGTGACTAAAACAAAAATGTTAAACGAATATATTTTACTGCCTGCTATTAATGAAAATACACCAGATTGGGAATATATGGATAAATATATAGAAGCAAAACAGAAGGAGGTTAATGCGGCATTGGAAATATTAAATGGTATTCTTTATAAAAGATAATGTCCTATATGGGTGACTTGGTATCCCTTCTAAGTAAACTGTGAACATTTCTGTAAAATGGAAAATTAGGAAAGTAAAAAAATTATTATCAAGTAGTGACATATGATTTGCGAGGATATGCCATGATATTAAGCGTAAGCAGAAGGACAGATGTACCCAATTATTATTCTGAATGGTTTCTTAACAGAATAAATAAAGGATTTTTATATGTAAGAAATCCCATGAATGCCCATCAAATAAGCAGGATCGATTTATTGCCGGATGTGGTAGACTGTATTGTGTTTTGGACGAAAAATCCGGCCAATATGATAGAAAAACTGGAGTATCTGCAAGCGTATACATATTATTTTCAGTTTACGCTAACAGGGTATGGCAAGGATATGGAGCCCAATCTTCCCAGTAAAAGGAAGGTACTTATTCCCACGTTTAAGCAATTGTCTGAGAAAATAGGAAAAGAAAGAGTGATATGGCGATATGATCCGATTTTAATAAACAGGGATTACACCATGGATTATCACCTAAACGCTTTTGAGGAAATAGCGAGGAACCTTGCCGGTTACACGGAAAAAGTAGTGATAAGCTTTGTGGATTTCTATGGGAAAACACAACGAAACACAAGAGGGCTTGGCATCAGGCCAATGACAGATCAGGAAATGATTTATCTGGCCGGACAGATGGCGCAGATTGCTTCCACCTGCCATTTGGCTATTGAATCCTGCGCAGAGCAAATAGATCTTCAAAAAGCCGGTGTCCACCATGGAAGCTGCATCGATAAAGCACGAATTGAGAAGCTGCTAGGCTGTAAATTGATCGGCAAAAAAGACAGGAATCAGAGGGGTGCATGTGGATGCTTGGAAAGTGTGGAAGTAGGGACCTATCACACTTGCCTCAACGGTTGCAAATATTGTTATGCCAATTTTAACGATGAGAAAGTAAAAGAGAATGTAAAATGGTACAGGCAGGATTCCCCCTTATTATGTGGAACCATCCATTCAGATGATAAGATTACAGATAGAAAAGTGAAGACATTAAAAGAGGTAATCCAATCCATGAAATAGAACCGATAGATATTGGACTTTGAACGAGTATTCTTTTAGATGTGGGATAACCAATAGTAAAATGAGATAGTTGTCTTGAAGCCTGAAGGCAGATAGCTACTCAAGAAAATGGCAAGAAAAGAGAGAAAGCGTAAAACATCAAAAAAATTGAAACAGCAAGAAAAACGAAACAACAAGAAAAGCGAAGCAACAAGAAAAAGAAAGACAACAGGAAACGGATAAAGGGGAAAGATATGACCAGACAAGAGGTATTTGAATATTGCCGCCAGCAATACGGCACCGAACCAGATTATCCCTGGCAGGACGGTAATGCCGTACTGCGACACAGAGATAACAACAAGTGGTATGGACTTGTCATGGAGGTAGGGCGTGATAAACTGGGCATGTCTGGGGACGGTGAAGTGAATGTGCTAAATGTAAAATGTGATCCCGCCCTTGCAGGTTCCCTGCGGATGCAGCCGGGATTTTTCCCTGCGTACCATATGAACAAAGAGAAGTGGCTCTCTATCCTGCTGGAAGGGCCGCAGCCAGATGATGAGGTAAAGCGCCTGATTGACTTAAGCTATCAGCTGACTGAGGCAAAGAAGAAAAGAAACTCTTCCAATATTTGACAAGGAAGAAAAAGCGAACGTATCATTGTATTAATAACCATCGTGTTGTGTGATAAATGGAGAATGAGATATGGAAAATAATGTGGATATTGAATTTAGAAAGATAACGGAGTTTCCCCGTGGAACTCTTGCAGCCCTTTTAAGAGATGGCTATTCTTTTGAACCACGATTTGAACAGAATTGGCATTCCCAATGGCAGGAATTTGACAACTTTTTTTATGATAACCCCCGCATTGCTGAGTTTAGCGGATTTATGACAGTTTTAGAGGGAAAGCCCATTGGATTTGTCTCATGGAATCCCACGAATCTTCCAGAATCAACCGAAGTAGGACATAACTGTATCATGACAAAATATAAGGGAAATGGCTATGGGAGACGGCAGATGCAGGAGGCGGTTAGGCGCATGATGGCTCAGGGGGCCAAAAAGCTGGTGGTTTGGACCAATGAAGTCTGTGTTCCCGCCCAGCGTACATACGAGAGCGCAGGCTTTCGATTGGTAAAAGTAAGTGAAGAACCTTTTTCCAAATACGCAGGACAAAGGATCCATTACGAAATGATAAGGAGCGTTTGATTGATGCAGATTGCAGTATATGATGACGATGAGCAGGGACTCTTGTTGAAAGACCGGGACGGCATCATTCGGATCCCATTTCCACGGCTTGAGTATGTGGAGGTCATCAATAAAGTGGTGTCGTTTCATCTAATCGATGGCGTGGTTCGGGAGGTGACAGCCACCCTGGCGGATATCGAAGAGTCTCTTCTGTCCAGGCCAGAATTTATAAAAATTCACCGTTCTTATCTTGTAAATATAAACTATGTCCAGTCTGTTGGCGGGGGGAATCTTGTGACAAACAACGGGCATACCATTCCGGTAGCGCGGCAGAGGCGCAGCCAGGTCGAGAATGCCTACATGGATTTTCTGCTTCGTGAGGGGAACAAGCAGATAAAAAAGCCTGAAAAAACAGAACGTGCCCAGGGGCCATGGCGCATTCTTCTGGTGGATGACGAGCCTGACGTGCGCAGACTATGGACCAACATTCTTAAGGAGCATGGTTGTCTGGTGCAGCAGGCGGCAAACGGAGAGGAGGCAGCCTTGCAGGCAGCGGGCGAAGCATATGACTGTGTGCTTCTTGATGTGATGCTTCCAGGGGAGGATGGATTTTTACTATGCCAGAGGCTGCATGAGTTGGCACAGGCTCCCGTTATTTTTTTAAGCAGCCTTACAGAGACGGATAAACAGATGAAAGGCTTTGAGGCAGGCGGTGTGGATTATATCACCAAGGATACTCCCCCAGAGCTTTTCTGGGCAAAGGTAGAGACACGCATCCGGCTGGCCCTCTCTGACCGCACCCGGTTTCGATATGGCCCTCTCCTTTTGGATCTGTCAAACCGAAAGGTGCTTGTGGATGAGAAAGAGGTAAGTCTTACACCCGTGGAGTTTGACCTTTTGTGGCGGCTTTCGGAGCGGAGTGGCCATATCGTTACGCCGGAGGAACTTTTTCAAAGCGTATTGGGTGGGAAAGCCTGGGATGGAGGACAAATGGTGCAGGTGCATATGTCTCGTCTTCGGCGAAAGTTAGAAAAGGCGTGGAGAGAACATTCGTTTATCGAGACCGTATGGGGACGGGGATACCGCTTTGTTGCGCCGGACTGCTGACAGAGTAAAACGGAAAGAAGGAAACGTTTGAAGCAGTATATCAAGAGTATACCAAACAGTATAGAGGAATCCACCTACAAAGGAAAATAAGAAATAGCATATAAAACAGCTGAAGAGACAAGGTAAGAAACAAGATAAAAGGCAGTCAATGAAACAACACAAGAAACAATCTATGAAACAATGTATAAAACAATATATAAAACAGTACAACAATTTTCGTATAATAAGGCATAACAACCTGTGGCAGACACTGGCGATTCTTGGGGCATTGGCAGTGTTTTTTACAGTACTCTTTTATGCGGATAATAAATATGAGACGCCGCCTCCTTATGGAAAATCAGGAAGGATCCATATAAGAAGCCAGGATTTGAGACGCAGTAATCCAATATTTTTGATTGACGGCTGGCTGCTTACAGATGGGCATGTGACAGATAAACCTACCTATATCGGAGAGTTCTCCAATCTGCAGAGAGGGGATCTATCGGTCTCCCCTCATGGAAGGGCGTGCTATAGACTGACATTGTATTACGACGGCGAACCGGTGACAGCGTCTGTGGATTTTCCACAGTTGTCTACAGCATACCAGATTTCCCTAAATGGGACATGGATTGCCACTGGAAAGGGAAATGGGCGCATCACGTTTCTGCTGACACCAGGGGATCATGTCTTGGCGGTGGAGACTTCATCAAGCCTTGGATATTACAGCGGCATGTATTTTCCGCCTGCTCTTGGTGAGGCAGAAACGATTTCCCAGGTTGCCAATGTCCAAAGCTTTGCCTATGCCCTGGCTTTTTTTCTGCCTATGGCCCTTGCGGGATTTACGCTTTTTTTGTGGAGGACAGGGGGAAGGCTCAGCCGTTTTTTCGGGATGATGTGTCTGTGTTATGGGCTCTATATGTTCCGCTATTTTGTATTTCTTTTCTTCCCGGAGGCGGCGCAGTATTGGTTTCTGATACAGTGCGGGGCATTGTATGGCCTGTGTTTCTGTGTGATTCAGATGATGGTCCTGGCCTCCGGTTCAGACGGCGGCAAGGCCTGGCAGCAGGGGCAGAGGATCTTCTTTGTATTGCCCCTCCTTTTGCTTGTCCTTTGTACCTTGATTCCGGTGCTGCCGTGGGCGGTTTTCGTGCATGGGAAGATGACGGATCTTTACTATATGGTTACGTTCGGCTATGCAGTATATTTTACATGGAAGGGAATGATGGCGGGAAGCTGGGAAAGCCGCTATACGCTGGCTGGAGGCATCGTGTTTGGCGCAGGGCTGATCCACAACCTGTTTTTTTCCAATGACTTTGAGCCAATCCGGTTCTTCTGGCAGTTCGAGTGGTGCGGGCTTTTTCTGGTTATTCTGTTTGGAGCAATGATGGTATCGAGAAACCGCCGTATCCTTAAGGAAAACCATGCGCTCACCAACCATCTGGAGGAACAGGTGAAGAAGCGCACGGAGGAGATCACCCTGCTTTTGGAGGAGCGCAAGGCGTTCTTTTCCGACATGGCCCATGACCTTAAGGCTCCGGTATTTGCCACCCAGTCGTTTATTGAGGCGATCCGCCGCAGTGGGGTAGGGGTGGATACAGAACTTCAAAGATATCTTGACCAGGCAGAAGCCAGACAGGAAGAAATGGCCCGCCGTTTGCAGGGGCTTTCTGCGATCAATGCTCTTGATAAAATTGAAGAGAAATGGGTTAAGGTGTCGGTTCAGGAACTGCTTTCAGATCTTGATGGAGTTTATGGCGGGGAGGCTTATGTGCAGTCGGTATATTTTACGGTAAAGCCGCCAGAGCAGGACGCATTTCTGACAGCTCAGCCGGAAAAGCTGAATCTGTTGTTTGAGAACCTGATATACAATGCATTAAGAGCCACGCCACAGGAGGGGAGTATTACAGTGTCCGCCCAGTTGGAAGGAGGCAAAATCTGTATCACGGTGGCAGACACGGGCTGTGGCATTCCAGAGAAGGAACTTCCATTTATTTTTAAGCGTTTCTATGTGGGGGAGAACAATAAGGAAAGGGGGACAGGCCTGGGGCTGTATATTGTTCGCAGTATCGTAAACGAGCTTGGCGGAACGATACATGTTCAATCTACAGTGGGGAAAGGAACCCAGTTTATCATGGAACTTCCAACAACATAGGGACTGGTCATGTGGACAGTTTAAGTGAAATCAAGAAGGAATCAAGAAAGAAAATAGTATTACAAAAAGAGGCTGCCACAGCCTCTTTTTATGTAAGAACCTTATGGATGGAAGGTATCTTTGGTTCAAATGGTAACTGGCATTGGTTGATCGTTTTTTATGCAATATGCCTGTAATTTTCGATTGCCAACTTCAAAGTTGCCAGAACTTCTTCTTTTGACTTGGCCTGGATGGTTGCAGTTCCAATATCTCCCATGTCAAGAGAAAGGGTATCATCACGAATCTGTGTGACGCCAAAGGTCAATGACATTCCGTTTGCCTCATCTGTAATTGTGGCCAGTGTATCGGTATAAGTGATGGGGCCCACAAAGCTTGCAGCCGTCATATCACTGTTGTCGCCGAATATAATGATTGCATAGTCATCCGTAGCATTAAGCGCCATAACAACCGGGGAACCAGAACCATCCGTGCCGATAAATCCACCGTCAACCCATGTGGCAATGGAATGATAATCTAATGTGAATTCGGTTTCTTCCGTTGCAGGAGTAGAGGGCGCTTGTGCTGCGGGGGCGGAAGGTGTCTGTGCTGCAGGGGCAGAAGGAGTCTGTGCTGCGGGGGTGGAGGGAGCCTGTGCTGCAGGGGTGGAGGGAGTCTGTGCTGCGGGGGCGGAAGGTGTCTGTGCTGCAGGCGTGGAAGGGGCCTGCGATGGGGCGGCTTCTGGTGCAGCAGCCGACGTAACCGGAGCTGATGCCACGGTATTGTTGGTGACAGAAGCTGGAATGGTAAGCACTTGTCCCGGGTAGATCAGGTAGCCTTCCTTTACGATTCCCCTGTTTGCATTGAAGATGTCCCTCCAGAACCGTTCATTGCCGGTCAGCTTTTTCGCAATTTTGCATAGATTGTCGTGTTTCTCTACGGTATAGGTACTTTGTCCTTCCGCGGCATGGACAGGGAATGCAGGTGTTATAACGACTGTGAGGGCCAGTGTGGTGGTTGCAACCAATCCTTTTAAAAATGTTTTTGTTTTCATGATAGAGACTCTCCTGATTTAAGATTTGTTTGTTGAACCATTCATCTTTCAGTGGTTTTGATAACGGCTCTTAATATACCATACATGAATCGTCACACAAAATGAGGGCGAAGTCATGAATCGACCGAAAATAGTATTGAAACGCCCAAAGGAGTAGAAAAGCCTGCCTCAAAGGGATAGGCGTAAAATGAACCGACGGTTTTCCACTGAGAACGAGTACATACCGCCGTAATCTTCTATGATGGTGCAGATACTTCGCACACCGATTCCGTGTCCAGGAACGGCTGTAACTGGAACTCCATGGGAGAAGGATATGGTTTCCTCGCAGGAATTGGCAATCTGTAAAAATATTTTTCCTTTTTTTTCGTATGCAGAAATATCAATAGAAGCACCCATCCCTTTTTTCTTCAGGTTCAGGCAGGCATGCAGTGCATTTTCAAGGGCATTGGACAATAGTATGCACCAGTCGCTTTCTGATATGGGAATGTTTTGCGGAAGAGCCGCCTTGATGCAAAATGCAATGCCCTGGCTTTCGGCGCGCCCGCAAAAAGCGGAGAGGATAAGGTTTGCAGCCTCATTTTCACAGAAAGCCACTACTTTTTTTGCCTCAATTTCTGTACAGATTTCCTGTATATAGGCCTGAGCCTGCTCAATGCGGTTATTTTTGATGCATGACAGCAGATATTGCATGTGGTGCCGCAGGTCATGGCGATATGTGCTTGATTTCTGATAAGATTCCCGCAGAGCGGCGATTTCTCTGACGGCCTGGGTTATCTGAAGATTCAGGATCTTCTGTGTCTGTTCCAGCTGGATACGAATGTGTTCATCCTCTGAAATGCGGAGGACAAAGGTTAAGTACGCTACACTGCAGACGAAAGGCATAAACTCCACAGCCACTGGATTTCCTTTTGAAAGCAGGTTGGTGTGAAAGAGTGTCAGATAGTCATAACCATAATATAGCAAAGGTACCAGACCAAATTGCTGCTTCTTAGCCGCTGGGTAGTGAGAAATGCAACGGACAGACGGAGCGACAAAATGCAGCATAAAGAAAAAAAGAGGCAGTGTGACGAAAAGTTCAGCTATATCCTGCATCAGATTCAGTCCGCCTATGGAAAGTACAGATACCACCAATAGGGCAAGCCACTTGCGGATCTGGCAGCAAAGATATGCGGTCAGAACTGCAATTACCGGCCAGAGAAATTCCCCTTTTAGTAGGCAAAGCACAATTGTCAATGGAACATGTGTAATCAGGGGATAAAAATATCTAACAAAATACACATTGGTAAAGGAAAGGACGATACCCTGAAATAGCATCATTACAGATATACAGACAGCCATGATCCATTTCTTTCGCCTAGTCCAGCAAATATCACAGAATCTGGCAGCCAGCACCAGACCGAAAAGACCTACAGAGGTAAGATTTATAATGGGAAACGTATTCATGAGATAAAGACCTGCTTTCTGTTACATGCATATTCAAGGTATGACTGTTTGATCCCGGAACATTTTCCGTGGGGAATGGGAATCTCTGCAAGGCTGTCCATGGTGACAGCCTTATAGGAGATGTTGCGGACATATTCCAGATTGATCAGAAAGGAGCGGTGCAGGCGCAGAAAATTTTCATATTGTGCCAATTCGTTGCACAGATCGTCCAAGCTTCCGCTGCTTTCCATGACGGTTCCATTGTCCATGTGGAACAGTAATGTGCGTCCGATGACTTCACAGTATTCCAGCTTGTCTAAATTGATTCGTGAGATTCCGCTTTTACATCGCAGAATCAGGCTGTACTGCTGTGACTTTTTATAGTCATCTATGACGGAATCCATCAACTTGAAAAAGCCTTCCTTCCATATTGGCTTTATCTGATAGAAGTATGCGCCAACAGAGTAAGATTGTACCGCGAATTCTGAGGAGGATGTTAAGAAGATTATTTTTACGGCATTGTCATATTGGCGGATCTCTCTGGCAGTACTGATTCCATTTTCTCCTGGCATGATAATATCCAGGAACAGGACATCGAAGCGTCTTCCTTTTTCAATTTCAGCAAGTAATTCCAGGGGGCTTTGAAATGCCTTGTATGTAAGATGCCCATTACGTTCTCCACGGTATTGTTCAAACAGGACATGAAGTTCATCTAATATGGACGGCTCATCGTCACAAAGGGCAATTTTTATCATATGCATGGCCTCTTTCTGGTGGTTTTATGACTGTACTTTGTTACTTTTGCTACTACGTTTGTATTTTTACTGCGTTTGTATTTTAGGAACAGTGCTTGACATAGTAAACGGATTGTTCTTATAATATATACTTATAGTTAATATAGCACAAAGGGCGGCATAAAAGCGTCTGGCGGCGCGAAATGTAGCTGAAACCGTGTGAATAGTAAATAGGTTGATGGTGTAAAAGATGAATATACATAAAAAGTTTGGGATGGTGCTAATCGTACTGTGCATGTTATCTGGCTTCTTTGTAAGGGGCACGGTGATGGCTAAGAACCTGTCCAGAGTTGAAACGGCAGAAGGGATAGGAGAAATGGAGATGCCGGAGGAAGCCAAGATGGAGACAGAAGGGGAAATAGAGGCAGAAGCAGAGTTAAAGGCGCAAGGGAAAGCAGAGACGAAGGCAGGTGCAACGATAGAAGGAGAGACGAATATAGATGTAACGACAGAAGGAGGGACGAAGACAGAGGCAACAACAGAACAAGAGACGAAGGCAGAGGCAACAATAGAAGGAGAGGCGAAAATAGAGGAAACAACCGAAGGAGAGACGAAGACAGAGGCAACAACGGGGACAGAGACGAAGATAGAGGCAACAACAGGGACAGAGACAAAGACAGAGGCAATAACAGAAGGAGAGGTGAAGATAGAGGCAACAACCGAAGGAGAGGTGAAGGAAAAGGAAACAACAGAAGGGGAGACGAAGGCAGAGACAACGACAGAAGGAGAGACGAAGGCAGAATGGAAACCGGAGATAGGGGCTACAACAGAGGCGGAGACAGAGGAGGCAGAAAGTAAGGCAGAAGCAGAAACTGGGGTACCGCCATACCATGACAATCGTGGGGAGCACCATTTGGGCGTTGATACACCAGGAGAATCCTCTGAAGCACATCCAGAACTTTCGGATGAAACGCCGATGTTTGAAGCCCATTTAGAGTATACCCCCCAGGGTTGGATTGTGTCGGGAATGTTTAAAGATTTTGCAGACGACACGATTCTTGTCCAGCCAATGTGTTCGACAGACGGGGAATCTTACGTTGAATGTGGGCTGGAATGGGATTTGCGATGGCTAAATTCAGAGGATGAAAATGATTTAAAATCTCTTCAGAATCAGAAATGCCTCTTTGACAAACACGAACCTCTTAAAAGCTATCTTGCCAAAGATCTGGATCATTTTACCATAAAGCTGCGTATTGTTACAGAGGAAGGCCTCACCTATGAGACACAGGAGGCAGTCATTCAGAGGGAAGGCTTGCAGTCTGTCCCAGATACATACAAGATCTATGCCAATTTTGGTTCTAAACTATTGATTCGTGAGGGGAGGCCGCCGAAGTTTCAGTACTATGGCAGATATCAGATTACAGTAAGCGAGGAAGCTTCCAGTGAGGAGATATCTGCGTTGCTGCCAGATACACTTCCGGTGGAAATTCAACTGTTCAAAGGACTGGCCGACTATGTAGGAGAAGATATTGTAGACTGCCCTGTCCAGTGGAAGCCTTTGAACCTGCCAAAGCTTACAGCAGGCCAATGCATAACGATTTCGGATGCGGCAGAGGAGCTTGTAGTACCTGCCGGTACCCTATTGACTACTCAGAGCGGTATATACCAGCTGGATCATTCCATAAGTATGAACCAGCCCGATATAAGTAAATCTGGGGAAGTTAGGATTGTCTTAAACGTGGTTGCAAAGGACAAGCAGCCAGATGCCGGGCTGTATACAGAAAATGATGGACTGCATATGGCATTTTTCTTAAAGCCAACAGGCGCAACATCGATCCGCGCCTATACATGGATGGAAGGCCAGGCCCAATGGGTGGAACATTGTGGATTGTCGTTGCTGGATGCAGTCAACCAGCAGCTCTCCACTCCCAACAGCGATTTTGTCTTGCTATTGAGAAATGATGAGGAACCGTATCGGTCGTATATAAAAGCGAAGGAGGCAGAAGAAGAGCCAGTGCCCTTCCTGGTGGGACTTAAAATCGAGGGCGGTGTATATGACGGAAGGCAGATTGTCCTTCCATGGCCCAGTACCTATCAGAAACCCATTCATCTTCCGGACATAGGAGGTTCCGGTGGAAACCAGGGCAATGCCGGAGCAGATAACAGAGACGACAGTACAGTAGAAGGGCAGCGTCCAGGACTGCCCCAGGAATCAGAGAGTGAACCGTTGCCCAAACCGCCTGATGAATCTGAAATTCAAGAGTCAAAGCCTATGCCAGATGCAGGAGATTCCGGCCCAAATCAGGGCAACGCCAATCTAGAGATTGAGGGAGGCGGTGCAGGAGAAGGGCAACGTCCAGGACTGCCACTGGGGCCAAAGGATGAAGCCATATCAAATCCGTCTGAAGAGCCTGGAGGACAAGAGGAAGAGGAAAATCTTCGTCCGGAAACGGGAGATAGCGGCATAGACCAAAGCGGTGTAAGTTCAGACAGCAAAGGCGGCAACAGAGAGAGAGGGCAGCGCTCTGGACTTCCACAAGAAGTAGAGATGGAATCAATGCCAGAATCAGAGAGTAACCCCCAGGAGCAGCAGGTGGTATCCGATGACCTGGGAAACCACATGCCAAAAGCCAGTACAGAATCTGCCAGCCAGCCCCAATTATCTGTTTCCATGCCATATGGGCCAGTACCTGCGTCTGTGGAAGAATCAGATATGGAGGAGGGACTAAGCTGGGAAGAAGAGCTGCCAGACATTGTGTTCAACCGGTTGGATGTAGCCAAGGAGGCGGTACGGTCTCCTGAAAATGAAAAGAAGCGCGTCCCCCTTGGCCGGCATGAAACGCAATTGGTCCTTTTCCTTGTGATTGCAGGCGGTTTTCTTTTGATTTGCGTAGGCATACTGGCCTCCCAGAAGATGGCAGGCGTGAGAATCATGGCGGATTTGCCCCGTTTTTTATTCAGGAAAAAGAAAATACAGCCAGAAGAGTGAACCATAAAGAGGCTTGCCGTATTGTTTGCGGCAGCCTTTTTACTTTTAGTGGAGAAGAATGTTGTCGATTCAGTGCAATTTTCAGTCGATTCATGACAAGACGTTCTTTTTCCCGCTTGTTACGGTAAACTAGATCATGAACATTTCAATTACAAAAATGTATGGACAAAAGGAGAGCATTATGAAAAAGAAATTCTTGGCAGTGATGTTGAGCGTTGTTGTGGGTGTTTCTATGACAGCCTGCGGCGGTTCTGATTCGGATGCTGGCAGTGGTTCCTCTGCAGCTGCTACCAGTAGCGCAGAAACTTCTGTACAGAAACCGGCTGAGGAATCAGAGCTTGAAACGGAAACCGTTTCTGCCGAAGAGGAAGAGGTTCCTACCGAAGAGGATAGCGGAGAGATTGAGTTAATCTATAATGAGGCCAATGGTCTTTTGATCGGGCTTCCTTCAGACTTTGTATCAGCTGATAGCGGAGTTGAGGGTCAGGCAGCTTTTACAAATCCGGACAAAACGGTAATTGTCACAATCACTGGCCCCATAGCAGACGAGACAGCCAGTCCAGATCAGCTTACAGAAGAAGTATTTGCAGAGATCGTGAGAGGATATGGGGATGAGGCGGCCATCGACAATGTGGGCACCGTTGAACAGCCAGACGGAGCCACAGCAGTAGCGGCATTTGGCACCTGCTCTTTGAGTATTGGGAAGATGAATGCTGTCATACAATATTATTTTATAGACGACGGCAGCGGGTACTATGTGGTGAATTATCTTTATCCGACAGACGATGCTGTAACGGATGAGATTATTACGGATATATTGGCATCTGTAACAGTGGAATAATCAATAAATTTTAGATCATATAAACACAAAAAAGCTGCTCCAGATCTTTAACCGATAGAAAGGAATCTGATTGGAAGCAGCTTTTTTGACGGTTTTACGTTGTACGCCTGGAATCTCTCCGGGCCTGTTTTGGCCAGGCTTTAAGAGAACATATCGACAATAAGGAGGAGACAGCTATGGGATTATTCACAAACAGTAAAAAAACATGCCCTATCTGCAACAGCCCTACCCCTAGATTTTTTGCTGCCTTTATCGAAGGGATGCCCATCTGCAAGGAATGCAGCCGTAAGGTGGATCTGCCAGATGGCATGCTTAGCACAATGACCCTTGCTGACTTCCGTCTGTACATGGACTTTTACAATGAGAATAAAAGGCTTCGGGATGTTTTTACGGAACGGCTCCGCCTGGTTCCTGGTTATGCGGCTGACAATCTCCTGTTAGATACTGACAATGGCCTGTTTCGCCTGAAGGACGAAGAGACATCACTGGTATTTGAGTCTTCCAATCTGGTATCCTTTCATATCTTAGAGGATAACACACCGATTTTTGAGAGCGTGGGGGATGTCTTAAAATGCCATAAGACGGATATTCCGGAACACATCCGATCCTTGTCAGCTTTGATTACCCAGATTGCCATGCAGCAGCAGATAAATGAGCAGATGGAACAAGAAAAACAGAAAGAAAGGGACATTGAGTTGCCAATCCCACTTAAGTCTTTCTATGTGGAACTGGCTATCGACCATCCTTATTGGAAAGGATTCCGAGGGGAACTGAATGGCCCCCGCTTTAAGAGGGACAATCCAAGTGTGGATGAATATTTACAGGAATACAGGAGATCAATCGGCAATTTACATAAAATAGCAGCCAGCCTTATGCAGATGATCCATCCTGGGGCCAGGGAGGTTTATGATGGCAGAGCTTTGTCTGTTTCGGAAACTGACCCCGTCGGGGAAATTAAACGATACAAGGATTTAATGGATGCGGGAGTGATCACCACAGAGGAATTTGCAGCTAAAAAGCGCCAGATCCTTGGGATATAGGAAAAAAATACATAGAAGGGAGTTTTTCATATGGGACTTATTAAGGCAGGAATGGGAGCCCTTGGAGGCGTACTTGCAGACCAGTGGAAAGAATATTTCTACTGTGAGGCAATGGAAGAGGATGTAATGGTCACAAAAGGTAAAAGACGCGCTGGTTCACGTTCTTCCAATACAAAAGGAAGCGATAATCTTATCTCCAATGGCAGCGTGATTGCTGTGGCAGACGGTCAGTGCATGATCATTGTGGAACAGGGAAAGATTGTGGAGGTGTGCGCGGAACCTGGCGAATTTCGGTATGATACTTCCACAGAGCCAAGTATTTTCACAGGGGGACTTGGAGCAGGCATAAAGGACACCTTCAAAACCATCGGCAAGCGGTTTACATTCGGCGGCGGCACGGGCAAGGATCAGCGGGTGTATTATTTCAACACCAAGGAACTGATCGACAACAAATTTGGAACACCGAATCCGATTCCATTTCGGGTTGTGGATTCCAAGATCGGACTGGATGTGGATGTTTCAGTACGCTGTTCCGGCGTATTCTCCTACAAGATTGCCGATCCACTGCTGTTTTATACCAATGTCTGTGGAAATGTAGAGCAGGCGTATACCAGGGATAAACTGGACAGCCAGCTGAAGACGGAGTTTATCAGCGCGCTGCAGCCAGCGTTTGGAAAGCTTTCCAATCTGGAACTTCGACCCAACCAGATTGTCTCCCACAATACAGAATTGGAGGAGGCGATGAATATCGCTCTCTCGAAAAAATGGGAAGAGCTGCGTGGATTAAAGGTGGTTACCATTGCTCTTGGCTCTGTCACCCTGCCTGAGGAGGATGCAGAGATGATCAAGCAGCTTCAGCGCACAGCGGTTATGCAAAACCCTAATATGGCTGGAGCCACTCTCGTAGGAGCCCAGGCGGATGCCATGAAAGCGGCTGCCTCCAATGCCTCCGGTGCTATGACAGGATTTATGGGTATGGGAATGGCAATGAACGCGGGAGGCGGCATGAATGCGCAGAACCTTTTTGCAATGGGGCAACATACGGCACAGGCTGCGCCGCAACCTCAGCGGATACAGCCAGGAGGATGGACCTGTTCCTGTGGCACAGTGAACCAGGGGCGGTTCTGCCAGAATTGCGGAGCCAGGAAGCCAGAAGGCGCGCCCCTGTATCGGTGCGACAAGTGCGGCTGGCAGCCAGAGGATCCCACCCATCCACCGAAATTCTGTCCGGAATGTGGCGATCCCTTTGACGAGCATGACAGGGCATAATGGGATGTGTTGTTGATTGGTGAGAAGAACCTTGTATGGCCGCGTCATGAGATGGATGCGGTCATTTATTTGAATAATAAGAAAGGAAACCAGTAGGATGGCAGCGATACAGGAATATAAATGTCCGTGCTGCGGAGGGGCCATTGCCTTTGACAGCACAATACAAAAAATGAAGTGCCCTTATTGCGACACGGAATTTGAGATGGAAACATTGGCAGGCTATGATGAGGAACTGAAACATGAGCAGGCTGATGATATGATATGGGAGACCAAGGGAGGGGATTCCTGGCAGACGGGTGAGGCAGACGGGCTTCGTTCCTATGTCTGCAAATCCTGTGGAGGAGAAATCGTAGGTGATGAGAATACCGGGGCCACGTCATGCCCGTTCTGTGGAAATCCGGTTGTCATGATGGATCAATTCTCCGGATCCATGAAGCCTGACTGTGTGATTCCGTTTAAGTTGGATAAAAAGGCGGCAAAAGAGGCGCTTAGGAAGCATTATATGGGAAAACGCCTGCTTCCCAAGGTATTCAAGGATGAGAACCACATCGACGAGGTAAAAGGTGTATATGTTCCGTTTTGGTTGTTTGATGCAGATGCCTGGGGGGATATGCGCTATAAGGCAACCAGAGTCAGGACATGGAGCGACAGCCAATACGACTATACGGAAACCAGCTATTATACAGTGAGCAGAAGTGGAAACCTTCAATTTGAGAATGTTCCTGTGGATGGATCCCAAAAAATGGCCGATGACCTGATGGAATCCCTGGAACCCTTTGACTTCTCGGCGGCAGTGAATTTCCAGACAGCCTATCTGGCAGGATATCTGGCGGACAAATATGACGTGGATGCCGAAGAGAGCATGAGTCGGGCCAACAAGCGTATCAGAAAAAGCACGGAAGATGCGATTGATGCAACCGTGAAGGGATATGCAACCGTCACACGGGAGGCTGGCAGCATCCAGCTGAACAACAGCAGAATAAAATACGCCCTTTTCCCTGTATGGCTCCTTCATACTACATGGAACGGACAGCAGTATCTGTTCGCCATGAACGGGCAAAGCGGAAAGATGGTAGGGGATCTGCCCTTAGACAAGAAATTGTACAGAAAATGGCTGCTGGGATTGACAGGCGCGGTGGGGGCTGCAGTATATGCTGCGCTCTTTCTGATCAGTATAATGTAGGAGGAAGGCAAATGAAAGAGAAACGTAATATGGCTGCCGTGCTTGGGACGTTGCTTTTAAGCATAATGTTTGTGTTTTCCTATGTGTCAGATGTGTCTGCCCATACGGCTGCCGACAGAATAAGGGTAGTGGATCAGGCGGGGCTGCTTTCAGATGGCGAGGAAGCACAACTGTCGGATCAACTGGATGAAATCAGCGAGAGGCAGCAGGTGGATGTGGTGGTGGTTACAGCTGATTCTCTGGAAGGGGCCTCGGCTATGGAATATGCCGATGATTTTTTTGATTATAATGGCTATGGATTGGGGGATGAAAGGGATGGTATCCTTTTTCTCATCTCTATGGAAGACCGGAGTTGGTATATCTCCACATCCGGCTATGGAATCGTGGCTGTCACAGATGCCGGGCTGGAATATATGTCAGAAAAATTTTTGCCGTACTTAAAGGACGGTGAATATGCCAAGGCGTTTGGTGAATATGCTTTGCAGTGCGACGACTACATAACCCAGGCAAAAGCAGGCACTCCCTATGATGTGGATCATATTCCCACAGAGCCCTTTTCCCATGCGGGTGCCCTTCTTATTGCTATAGCGGTGGGGGTTGTGGCCGCCCTAATCGCTACAGGCATCATGCGCCTTGGTCTGCATTCGGTCTACAGCAAGATTGAGGCAGACAGCTATGTGAAGAAGAACAGCCTGCGGCTTACAAGAGAGCACGAGTTGTTCCTTTATAAAACGGTTACCCAGAGAGAAAAGCCTAAGGAAGAACGATCATCAAACAGCTCATCAAGCAGTTCAGGCGGCTCAAGCACCCATACTTCATCCTCAGGCAAAACCCATGGAGGTGGAGGCGGAAGCTTCTAAAAATCCAATGGGCAGTAGTTGTTGTCCATTGGGTGTAGGGGGCGAAATATCCATAAGTAAAAAAGATCTTGCAGGGAAAGAGAAACCTCCCTTTCTCCTTGCAAGATCTTTTTCCGTATGATTTCTAAATTAAACCAGAACTTCATTTAACGTGTCAAAGAGTTTATCTATATCAATAGGCTTGGCAATATGTCCGTTCATTCCGCACCGCAAGGCTTCCTGGCGGTCTTCTTCAAAGGCATTGGCCGTCATAGCCAGGATGGGGACAGAGGATAATTCTTTATCCTCCAGATTGCGGATAATCCTTGTGGCTTCGTAACCTCCCATGACCGGCATCTGGATGTCCATAAGGATGAGGCGGTAATATCCTGGTTTCGAATTTTTAAGCATATCCACGGCGATCTGGCCATTGCTTGCAATTTCCGTTGAGAATCCTGCCTCGCTTAAGATGGCAGCGGCAATCTCCTGATTCAATTCATTGTCCTCGGCAAGGAGAATGCGGCCTGTATGCAAGGCACTGAGATCCTTCTTGTCATCCAAATCCTTCGTCTCCTCTGCATTTACAATGGAATACAGGCAGTTTCTCAGTTCAGACAGGAACAATGGCTTGCTGCAAAATGCAGTGACACCTGCATCTCTTGCCTCGTCTTCAATATCTGACCAGTCGTAAGCAGTCAAAATAATGATGGGCACATCTTCCCCGGTTTCCTTTCGGATTCTCCTTGCAACCTCCACACCATTCATATCTGGAATCAGCCAGTCAATGATATAGACGTGATAACTGTTGTTGCGTGTAACTGCCTGGCGGGTACGGAGAACCGCTTCTTTTCCAGATAACGTCCACTCGGCATGGAGGCCGATCTGTTGGAGCATATAGGACACACTGTCGCAGGTATTAAAATCATCATCCACCACCAAGGCCCGGCAATCTTTCAGTTCAGGAATGATCTGGGCTTCCTTTGACTCTGTATGGAGACGGAAGGGGAAGGAGACGATAAATTCGGTTCCCACGCCTTGCTTGCTTTTTACCTCGATGGAACCGTTCATCATGTCCACAATATTCTTGGTGATAGCCATCCCCAATCCAGTTCCCTGGATTCCGCTGATGGTGGAGTTCCGTTCCCTCTCGAACGGCTCAAAGATATGGGAGACAAACTCCTCACTCATGCCAATGCCTGTGTCCTTGATGTGGAATTCATAGTTGGCATAGCCTGGAGAATATCCTTTCTTCTCTGTGATCCGCACTGTGACGGTGCCACCGGCGCTTGTGTACTTGATGGAATTGCTTAACAAGTTTAAAAGAACCTGGTTCAGCCTTAGCTTATCGCAGTAGATCTCCTCATCCAGCACATCCACCACATCCACAAACAATTCCAGCTGCTTGGCATGGATATCCGCCTGTACAATGCTGTGGAGGCCATGAAGGATATCAGGCAGAAGGCATAACTCCTCATCCAGATGGATCTTTCCGCTTTCAATACGGCTCATGTCCAAGATATCATTGATCAGGCTTAACAGATGGTTGCCAGATGTGGTAATCTTCTTTAGGTATTCCTCCACCAGATCTTTCCGGTCAATGTGGGTCATGGCCAGGGAAGTAAAGCCTACAATGGCATTCATAGGCGTACGGATATCGTGGGACATATTGGAGAGAAAGACGCTCTTAGCCTTGCTGGCCCGTTCCGCCTGTAACAGCGCGTCCTGAAGGATGGTTCGTTTTTCCATCTCGTTGCGTGTCTCTTCATCTACGCTGCGGAAACCAAGAACAATACCCTGCTGGCTTTCCCAGGTGCCTGCCCGGACAGCCTTCATCTGATAGTATTTGACCTCCCCGTTTATGGAAGCGCGGTAATTGACATAGTAAATCTTTTTTTCGGCCAGTTCTGCAGCTAATGTATCCTGAGACACAGCCTGCCGCACCATATCCTGATCCTCTGGGTACACAAAGGTATCTATGTAACGCTCCATGCTTTCATGGAAAGAAAGGTCTTCTGTAAAGACAGAGCGGAAAATGGTGCTGTCGCTGTCCTCCAGACGGAGAGGGAATCCCCTTCCGGTATCAAGTTCAAAGAAACAGGCAAGGCTGTAGTCGATGCTAAGCGCATGAACCAACTCTCTCTGGCGTTGTTCATGCTCCGCCCGTTCTTCCTTCTCCTTAAGCTTCTGGGCAGTGCAATCTAAGAGGAAACGCTGGTAGAACAGAATTCCGTTTTCTTGGATAAGCTTCACATTGCCCATGATATGTAACTCTTGCCCGTCCTTGTGGCGTATGCGGTATTCAATGCTGACAGTGTCACCCTCCTTTTTTAAGGAAGTGATACATTCACGAAGGCGCTCCCTGTCTTCAGCGGCAACTGACTCAGCCACCATGTCAAACCCGTCGTCGATAAGTTCTTTCTCGGATGCGTAACCAAGAATCTTAAGGGCGGCCCTGTTGACACTTAGGATATGAGAGCCATCCAAGGTATGGCACATGACGCCGCAATCCATGGTGGTGAAGATCAATTCCAAGGTATGATTCTTCTCTATAATCTCCTGTTCATAAGCACGTTCCTGAGTCACATCGATGGCCACGCCTACTGTACCCATGACGCTGCCGTCCAAGTCGTATAAAGGAGACTTGTAGGTGGTCAGAAGCTTGGTTCCCTCTCCGGTCTGAACGGTTTCCTCAGATACACAGGTTCGCCTCTTGCTCATGACCTCATTCTCAGATTCAATACAGGCGGGATCATCGTGCTCCACATTCCAGATATAAGCGTGGCCTCTTCCCTCCACCAGGTGTTTAGGTTTGTTGACAGTCTTGCAGAAGCTGTCATTGACCTTCTCATGAATGCCGTTTTTATCCTTGTACCAGATGAGGTTGGGAATGCTGTTGATAGTGGATTCCAGGTAATGGCTGGTCTGCCAGAAATCCTTGCTCATCTTACAGGTTTCTTGCCAGCGCAGGAAACGGAAACGAAGTTCCTCTTCCCCCATGGGCATAATCCAGATGTCCTTGACCTGATCCAGATAGTCTGCTAAAAGGGGAATCTGCCCTTGTTCCACAAGAAGAATGCACTCAGCTTCCTTGCGCTTATATGGCAACAGATCCTGGCAAGCTTTAAGAATGTCCATGCCGCGCAGATCGGCCAGAATCACATCCGCCGTTCTTGCCATTGCCGGATCCGGCCTGGTGCTTTCCACAAACGTATGAGTAAAATGCTCCAACGGAGGCATCTCTTTTATCACATGAAAACTGCCTTGTTCATAACCGAGTAAGTAAAAAGAAAGATAACATCGGTACATTTGATTTCCCCCTGTTTTTGCAGAAGATTTGAAATAGTAAATAGTAGAATATACGTCGATACATTACTTATCATTTTAACAATCAAGTTGCTTCCTGTCAATATTACAATGCCTTGAAAAGCAGCCAGTAAGCGACAATTGGCTATTTTTCATGGAATCTGTTAGCGGAGGAAATGTTGTTTGGGAACAGTCTGTAAGTTTTATGAATAGAATCTGATTTTTTTACATATACTGGGAATATATGGACAAGAATGAAAGAGATCAGGAGGAATCAGGAAATGGAACAACTAGAAAAGCATAGAAGGCCAAGAAGAACCAAACGGGAGAAGCTGGAGGAGGAGCTGCTCAAAACAGAGGAGACCATAGAACAGTACACAGCGGCGCTGGCAGAGATGCAGGAAAAGCGGCAGGGCCTTCTGGAAGAGATCGAGAATGAGCAGATTCGGGAAGTAACCAGGATTCTGAAAGAGAAAAATCTTTCCATTGGGCAGCTGAGAGAGCTGCTGACAGAGGAAGAAGGGGAGGAGATGGAAGAGCAGGGAGCCTGACAGGAAACTTGTTTGAAAAAAGGATGCCAAAAATGGCATCCTCTTTTTGTGTGAATAAACGGATATCAATCCCAATGGCCGATTTCCTGAACCGTCAAGGACTGTTTCTGGCATTGGGGGCAGAGAATGTGGGAATCATCTTCCGGAATCTCTGGTTCACCGCCACATACAGGGCACTTGCCCTTAAAGGTTTGCCCTGTCTCAAGAAAGCGAAGGACAGGGACAGAAACCAAGCTTTGGCACGGATGGCAGACAGCGGTATGGTACTGGAACAGAAAAAGCGGTTCAGAGTCTTTCTTAACATCTGCCAGAATGCGTTGCCTGGTGTCTGAGGGAAACGCCCCCAGCACCCGGTTCAGAGTAGCATGGTTCCTGCCATGGCCAGAGGAAATCTTCCATTCTTTCCGGCAGGAAGGGCAGCGGAATTCTTTGATCAGTCCCATGGGGGATTCCTCCTATACATATCGTCAGCTAATAAGGCTTAAGATGGTTCCAGGTATCTGGTTGGCCTGGGCAAGCATGCTCTGGCCGCTTTGGAGAATGATCTGGTTGCGCACATGTTCCGTGATGGCTTCCGCCATGTCGGTATCGCGGATACGGGACTCTGCGGCAGACAGATTCTCTATGGTATTCTCTATGTTGGACAAGGTATGCTCCAGACGGTTCTGCATCGCCCCGTAATGGCTGCGCATCTGGCTGACACGGTCAATAGCAGCGTCAATATCAGACACAGCCTCGTTGGCATCGTCCAAGGTAAGGATATTGGTGTCTGCAATCCGAAGCCCCCGGCTGTCAAGGCGGAACAAATCGATGTCAACGGAATTGTTGTAGCCGCCTACACATATGGACAGGCGTCCTGCAGCTCCGATGGACCACTTGCTTATGCGGAAAGATGCGTCGGCTACCGTACTGCCGATGATGGAGCTTCCGCCATCGGATAAGTTGCTGGCAATGATAGAACCGGCACCGCCTTTGGACGCAACGGAAAGCTGGCGGACAAAGCCAACTAAACTGGCATCTGGATTGTCAAATAGTCTCTCTAGATCAGCTGAACTGTTTATTGTATTATTAGTATGTTCAGATAACGCCTGAGAAAATGATTTGTTTTGATTTAACATACTGTCAAAAATTTTATCCATTCCTGTAGCAATACTGCCAGCAGTGACAGGTCCGGTTCCACCGTTTGCCAGATACCCAAGATAGGCGCAAGCCAAGTATCCGTGTCCATAAGGCCGGTCTTTTACATTATATGCTTTTAAGTAATTGGCAATATCCCCGTCCTTTGAAGTATCATTTTCATCGGCAAGGGAGCCTGCAATCTGTATCAACCGGTTGTTCCAACCAGTAGGGAATCCGCCTCCGGCCAGCTGTGCCGTTCCCTCCACAAACCATTCCGGGAACTTTTCCGTGCCACCGCGCCCAAACATCTCATCTGTCAAAGTATACTGCATGACAGAGTGCATCAGCTCGTGGGCAACCGTGGACTTTAGTGCTGCATTGAGAGGGTTACCATCCTGGATTGATTCGTCGGAGAAATCTCCGGTGTCTACGGTAAGCTTCATATTAAATGGCCTGCCGTTGGCATAGAAGGATGCCTGGGCGTAAGCCATCATGCCGCTGGGACCATCGATGTACTCGATGCGCAGCTCCATATTGATTTTGTCTGATCCGATATCCGCCTTAAGAGTAGGAAACGCATCCAATATCTGGGAGACTGCGTTGGGAACATACTCCGTGGCGATCTTTTCTGCCAGGGCCTCAAACTCGCCTGCCGAGGAAGCCTTTCCAGCCTTGCCGGCAGCACCGGCATAGTTGACGGTTACACTCTGATTGGACAGATCCAGGGTACATCCATAGAAGGCTGACAAGGTAATGTCCCGCTTGGTTCCGCCGTTGGTAAAAAGGGGTACGCCGCTGAAATTGGTAGAAGTACCAATATGGCCGATCTCCTCTTTTAACTGATCCATCTCTGAATTCATCATGGCGCGCTGGGCATCGGTATAGGTTCCATTGGCCGCCTGCACGGACATGGTCTTCATGCGGCCCAACATGGCATGGACTTCCGTCAAAGCGCCTTCCACGGTCTTTATAAGGGAGATACCGTCATCGGTATTCCGCTTGGCCTGATTCAGTGTGGTAATCTGCGCCCGCATCTCCTCGGAGATGGCAAGGCCTGCCGCATTGTCACCAGCACGGTTGATCTTGTAGCCGGAACTTAGCTTTTCCAGATTCTTGGCCATCGTCCGGTCAGTTGTAGAGATGTTCCTCTGGGAGTTTAACGCCGCAATATTGTGCTGTATCTTCATGCACTGACACCTCCATTGTTCTACATGATAAATACGGTGTATGAATAGTGTACAGCTGCCCTGATGTCTCAATCTATAAAAAAAAGCAAGCAAACCTCCCATATTGGGGGGGACACCGCTCGCATACTCATTCACTTAGTATTTATATCGTCATGCCGTAAGATTTCTTAAGAGAATAGACAGAAAAAAAGCAACATATTACCGGTTTTGTGTGAACCTAACACTTGGACACGTATTCCATTCGCTGGGTTCACAAGATAAATTTGTGAAAAAGAAGCACAATCATTGGAAAAGCTTGTATTTATCTTAAAATTATGCAACAATAGTTGTGGAAGAAATCGGTCTTTTTGATCGGTCAATCGTTTGCTAAGGCAGGGGAAGGTTAGACTGTGAGAGCACATCACTAGGAAAGAAGGAGGTATTGTTTCATGGAAGCAAAGAAAGTGGACCTGAAAGCCAAGCCCTATTATCTGTCAGAAGAGGATATCAAGTGGGTGGAGGATACCATTGCAGGAATGAGCGTGGAGGAAAAGATCGGTCAGCTGTTCTTCAACATGGGATCCAGCAGGGAGGAAGAGTATCTGAAGATGACGGTCAATAAGTACCACATCGGAGGGATCCGTTACAATCCAGCCACAGCGGAGGAAGTGTACGAACAGAACCGGATTCTACAGGAAAATTCCAAGATTCCGCTGATTATTGCCTGCAACACAGAGGCAGGGGGCAACGGAGCCTGTGTGGACGGTACCCTGATTGGACATCCGGTGAAAATCGGTTCTACCAGAAATCCTAAATATGCCTATGAGATGGGACGTATGTCCAACAAAGAAGCGGCAGCGATCGGATGCAACTTATCTTTTGCACCGCTGTCTGATATTTACTATAACTGGCATAATCCGGTTATCGGCCTGCGCAACTTCGGCAATGACCCGGAGCAGGTGGCCCAGATGGCTACTCAGTATATGCTGGGAGCTCACGAGAACCCGGGCTTTTGCTGCGCAGCCAAGCATTTCCCGGGAGACGGTTTGGATGACCGGGATCAGCACATTGCCAACAGTGTCAATACGTTTACATGTGAAGAATGGGATAAGACCTTTGGAAAGGTATATGAGAGCCTGATTGACAATGGCCTGGAAGCCATTATGGCAGGCCATATCATGCAGCCGGCTTACACGCGCTATTTTAATCCGGATATAAAGGATGAGGATATTCAGCCTGCAACCTTAAGCCCGGAGCTGATTCAGGGTTTGTTAAAAGGGAAATTAGGATTCAACGGCATGGTTCTGACCGATGCCAGCCATATGGTAGGCATGACCTGCCGCATGAAACGCAGCGAAGTGGTTCCCCATGCTATCGCGGCAGGTGTGGATATGTTCCTGTTTTTCAATGATATGGATGAGGATTTTGAATCCATGATGAACGGATATCGATCAGGACTGATTACCGAGGAGCGCCTGTCCGATGCCCTTCATCGCATCCTGGGCCTGAAAGCTCACATGGGCCTCCACAAAAAGGCAAAGACAGAGATTATGCCGCCGAGGGAGCAGATTAAGGAAGTGATCGGCTGCAAAGAACATAAGGATATGGCAAAGGAAATCTCTGAAAAGGGTACGGTTTTAGTAAAATATCTGGACAAGGACGTACTGCCTCTTACTCCTGAAAAGTATCGAAAGATTATGATTGTGTATGTGAAGGGCGTGGAAGCAGGCGGAATGGGCGCACTGGTAGCGGCCAGAAACGGTTCTGGAAAGTCACCGGCCCAGAGGCTTAAGGAGAAGCTGGAGGCCAAAGGGTTTGAGGTATTTATCTATGAGAGCCCCCTGGAGAAGATGAAGAAACAGATGCTGGAAGGGGGCAAGCCGGATATCAACCTGTATTTTGCAGGGAAGGATACCATCAGCGAGTTTGCTGCAAGGCAGGATCTAATCATCACCCTGTGTGATGTGGCCGGGGGGTTCCAGGCAGTGGCACGTCCAGGCTGGGGGATGACGAAAGGTGGCGGGGAGATCCCGTGGTATGTCCACGAGGTTCCGGTGATCGCCCTGAACATGGGCCATCCGACGATTATGGCGGATATGCCTCATGTGCGCACTTTTATCAATGCATACGACACCAACGACCAGACCATGGACGTGGTGGTGGAGAAACTGACAGGCGGAGAGGAATGCTTTGTGGGAGAGGATCCCATCGACAGCTTCTGCGGGCTTTGGGATACTCATTTTTAATAAGAAAACAATGAATGCAAGGATGACAGGGTAAAATCCAGGAATAGATTTTGGTATGGATTCAGGCGCCAGGCTTTGGGCAACCATGGCCTGGCGCCTTTTTCGCAAGAAAATCACAGCGGCCTTTTCACCATCTATGAAACGATAAAATCTTAATGAACCAACCTTGCCTGCGTACAGTAACAACCGTACAGGCGGACTTCTCCCAGGAGAAAAAAGAGATTGACAGATGCAAGATTTTGACACATAATGAGATATAAATTTATGGAATTGAAGACAGGTGCCTTGTCTCCGGCGCAGGATGTGCCTTAAGGAGGCAAAACACTGGCAGAGGAGGAGAATTGGTTATGGAGACCATCAGAATTGAACAGACAGTACATCCAAAACAAAAGCCAGGCCAGGACAATCCATTGGTATTTGGCACAATTTTTACGGACCATATGTTTGAGATGGATTATGAAGAGGGAAAGGGCTGGTATGATCCAAGGATCGTGCCCTATCATAAATTGGAGTTGGAGCCATCCTGTATGGTGTTCCATTATGGACAGGAGATGTTTGAGGGGCTGAAGGCATATAAGGCAGAGGATGGAAGGGTTCTTTTGTTCCGCCCGGATAAGAATATTGAGAGAGCCAACCGAAGCAACCGGAGGCTGTGCATTCCGGATATTCCAGAAGATCTTTTCTTGGAGGCCCTTAAGAAAGTGGTGGAAGTGGACAAAGAATGGATTCCGGTAAAGCCAGGGACTTCCCTGTATATCCGTCCCTTTGTGATTGCGACGGATCCATTTTTGGGAGTAAGGCCGTCACACACATATAAGTTTATGATTATTCTGTCTCCTGTAGGTGCCTATTATGCCAGCGGCCTGGATCCGGTGAAGATCTGGATTGAAGATGAGTATGTCCGTGCGGTAAAGGGCGGCATTGGCGAGGCCAAGACGGGTGGAAACTATGTGGCCTCTCTTGCTTCCCAGGTAAAGGCCCATGACGAGGGGTATTCCCAGGTACTGTGGCTGGACGGTGTCCACAGGAAGTATATTGAAGAAGTAGGCGCTATGAATATTTTCTTCAAGATCAACGGCACCGTGGTGACCCCTAAGCTCAACGGCAGCATTCTCCCAGGCGTAACCAGGGATTCTGTCATCGCCTTGTGCAAGGAGTGGGGCATTTCGGTGGAGGAGAAAACCATCTCCGTGGACGAGGTGGTTGCGGCTGCAGAGTCTGGTGCCATGGAGGAGTGCTTCGGAACCGGTACGGCAGCAGTGATCTCCCCAGTGGGAGAGTTGCGGTTCGAGGAAGAGCGGATGGCCATCGGAGGCGGCAAGATCGGGGAACTGACCCAGAAATTGTATGATACCATAACTGGAATCCAGCTAGGCAAGATCGAAGGGCCGAAAGGTTGGAGCGTGGAAGTAAAATAAAAGGCGGGCTTGTAGGGGAGGAAATAATGGCAGGGATAGCAGATGTTCTGATGAAGGCGTTGGCGTTTGTGGCGATTATCGCCATGGGATATGGGCTGAAGCGGATCGGGTTCTTCCAGGCCAAAGATTTCTTCCTTCTATCTAAGATTGTGATTAAGATTACACTGCCTGCAGCCATTATAGCCAATTTCAGCAAAATCAGCATGGATAGCTCCATGCTGATTCTCTGTGTTTTTGGATTGGCCTGCAACGGTGTTTTGCTGGCAGCCGCTTACTGCATGAACCTGTCAAAGCCGGGGAAGCAGAAAGCCTTTGCCATGCTGAATCTGACGGGATACAATATCGGCAACTTTACCATGCCCTTTGTGCAGAGTTTTTTAGGGCCGGTGGGATTTGCCGCTACCAGCCTGTTTGACGCGGGTAACTCGGTGATGTGTACTGGGGTGACCTTCAGCCTGGCCTGTGCGGTAAACGGGGAAGGGGAGAAAGGCTCTGGCTCCCTTAAGACTGTCTTAAAGACGCTGGTATCTTCCGTTCCCTTTGATACGTATGTGATCATGACGATTTTAACGGCTCTTCACTTAAGGCTTCCCAATGTGGTGGTTCTGTGGGCAGAGACAGCTGGCGGGGCCAATGCGTTTCTGGCGCTTTTGATGATCGGAATCGGGTTTGAAATCCGCATGGATAAGGAGAAGATACGAGAGATTCTGAAAATTTTGGCTGTGCGGTACGGCCTTGCGCTGGCGTTTTCCTTCACCTTTTTCCTTTTGTTGCCCTTTTCCCTGGAGATTCGGCAGGCCTTGGCGATTGTGGTGCTGGGGCCGGCAGCTTCGGTAGGGCCGGCATTTACCGGGAAGATTGGCGGGGATGTGGAACTGTCAAGCGCTATCAATTCGTTGACCATTGTGATCAGTATTGTGGCAATCACAGCGGCGCTTATTTTGGTTTTGTGATTGCGTTACAAGGAGGATAAAAGATGCTTAGTGTTATGCATTATGATTCCCCAGTAGGAAAGCTTTTGATTGCAGGGCAGGATGATGCACTTGTGGGAATCTGGATGGAAGGACAGAAATATTATCTAGGTTCCCTTGGAAAGGAAGAACAGAGAGAGGAAGAAACCACGGTTTTGCGCTGCACAAAGGAATGGCTTGACCGCTATTTTAAAGGAGAAAAACCGTCAGTTGGCTGTTTGAGCATCAGGCCTTCTGGAAGCAGGTTCCAGAAAGAAGTCTGGAAGATTCTCTGTGAGATTCCTTACGGAGAAGTGACCACATATGGTGGGATTGCGAAACAGATCGCTGCCAGGCAGGGGCTTTCCAGTATGTCGGCTCAGGCTGTGGGAGGCGCTGTAGGGCATAATCCCATTTCCATTGTCATCCCCTGCCACCGGGTGGTTGGTGCAGATGGAAGCTTGACCGGGTATGCAGGAGGAATCGAAAAGAAGAGAAAACTCCTTGCGCTGGAAGGTGTGGATCAGAAGCATCTGTTTGTCCCTGCCAGAGGAAGCGCGCTGTAGGGCAGAAGCAACAGTGGGATGAGATGGGAATGACAAAAGGAAAACGGTGGTGGGAACGT
>CANDZL010000047.1:0-28264 GCA_947425205.1 uncultured Hungatella sp.
ACAGGAGAATTCACATATGTCCAAACAGAAAAAGGCTGCCATAATCAACGATATTTCCGGCTATGGCCGGTGTGCGGTGACGGTGGCGCTGCCGATTATTTCTAAACTGAAGGTTCAGTGCTGTCCGGTGCCTACTTCTATCTTTTCGAATCATACAGGGTTTCCTACCTGGTTTTTTGATGATTATACGGAACGGATGCAGCCGTATATTGACCAGTGGAAGCAATTGGGACTGACCTTTGACGGGATTCAGACCGGATTTTTAGGATCCAGGAGGCAGATTGAGATTGTGGCTGGGTTTATCCGGGATTTTCGGCGGGAGGGTACGGTGGTTGTGGTGGATCCTATTATGGGGGATAATGGGAAATGCTATGCCACTTATACGGAGGAAATGTGCCGGGAGATGGGGCGTCTGGTTACATTTGCGGATATTATCACACCTAATGTGACAGAGGCGTGTATTTTGACGGATACCAGTTACCATGAAGGGAAATGGAAGATGGAAGAGATCCGGGAGCTGGCCTGTGCGTTAAGCGGTATGGGGCCGAAGAAGGTGGTGATCACCGGAATCGTCCAGGGGGAGTATATTGCCAATTATTGTTATGAGAGAACTTCTGGCAGTGGGACGGATGCCCAGGCAGGCCATCTTTTGCGCACCGTGAAGGTGGGAACCCAGAGGTGCGGAACCGGGGATATTTTTGCCGCTATTGTGACGGCTGACGCGGTGAACGGAGTGCCTTTTGACCGTTCGGTGAAAAAGGCTTCCAATTTTATTAAGAGGTGTATCTTAAAGTCTATGGAGATGGAGATTCCGTTGACGGACGGGGTCTGCTTTGAGGAGATTCTTGATACGTTAAAGGCGTAGAATGTACGCCGGGAATCTTCCCTGCATCTGGTACTGCCTTGCAAAATCAGGCGCAGGGGGGATTTGAGAGTACATTGGAAAGGGCAGGAGGAAAGGGTATGTCTTCCAACATCAAACATATGACCCAGGGGAAGCCGGGAGCTCTGATTCTGGGGTTTGCGATTCCTTTGATGGCCGGCAATATTTTCCAGCAGCTCTACACGGTGGTGGATACCATGGTAGTAGGCCGATTTCTGGGGGTTCAGGCGTTGGCGGCTCTGGGGGCGGCGGACTGGCTGAACTGGATGATGCTGGGAATCATTCAGGGGTTGACTCAGGGATTTTCTATAAAGATGGCTCAGGAGTTTGGGGCGCAGAACCACAGGCTTCTTGCTAAGGTGATTGGCAATTCAGGCGTGCTGTCTGTGCTGTTTTCACTGTTCCTTACGGCTGTGGGGCAGGCTCTGGCGCAGCCGGTTCTTCTGCTTTTACAGACGCCAAAGGAGATCCTGCCAGGCACGCTTTTGTACATCCGGATTATGTTTATGGGAATTCCCATTGTGATGATGTACAACTTCCTGGCAAGTATCCTGCGGTCTATGGGAGACAGCAAGGCGCCTCTTCATGCCATGATTATTGCATCCCTCACCAATATTGTGCTGGATGTTGTGTTTGTGTTTTATTTCCGCTGGGGAATTGCAGGGGCGGCCATTGCCACGCTGATTGCCCAGCTGGTTTCCAGTGTGTTCTGTTTTGTTAAAATCCGGCGGATTGAGATGGTATCCCTTGGGAGGAAGGATTTTCAGGTGGAACGGGGGCTGGCTGCGGGCCTGGTGGGTCTTGGGCTTCCCATGGCATTTCAGAATGCCATTATTGCCATCGGAGGCATGATCGTCCAGGCGGTTGTCAATGGATTCGGAGTGATCTTTATTGCCGGGTTTACGGCTACCAATAAGCTGTACGGGCTTTTGGAGATCGCGGCTACGTCCTATGGATATGCCATGGTAACCTATACCGGGCAGAACTTAGGAGCAGGGAAGCTGAAGCGAATCCGCTCAGGGGTGAAGGCTGCCCTGGGGGTGGCCATGGTTACTTCCGTGGTGATTGCAGCGGCTATGATTATAACCGGCCGGTGGATCTTAGGCTGCTTTCTGTCGGGCACGCCGGAGCAGGTGGAACAGGCTATGGAGATCGCTTATTTTTATCTGACGCTTATGAGCATCTGCCTGCCTGTGCTGTATTATCTCCATGTCATCCGTTCGGCCATCCAGGGGATGGGAGACACGTTCCTTCCCATGCTGTCCGGGATTGCGGAGTTTGTGATGCGGACTTTGACAGCCTTGCTTCTGCCTCTTCTGGTGGGGGAGACCGGGATCTTCTTTGCAGAGATTATGGCGTGGGCAGGGGCGGATGTGGTTCTGGCAGTCAGCTATGTGGTGTCTATAAAAAGGCTTCAGAAGAAGATGATGGAGGCAGCATAAGGAGGGGTTTTCGTGTCCTATTTTCCAATGTATATTCCGTTAGAACAGGCCCGTTGCCTCATCGTGGGAGGAGGCAGCGTTGCTCTTCGCAAGGCCCAGGTTTTGCTTGACTTTGAGGCTAAGGTGACAGTGGTGGCTCCCAGGATTCATGACCGTCTGAGAGTGCATCCCCAGGTGATATGCCTTATGCGGGAGTTTCAGGTTCAGGATTTAGAGAATCAGAAGTTGGTGGTGGCAGCCACAGATGATAAAAAGCTGAATCATGATATCTCAGTTCTGTGCAGACAGAGGAACATTCCTGTAAATGCAGTGGATCAGACAAAAGATTGCACCTTTCTCTTTCCTGCCTATGTGAAACAGGGGCCGGTGACGGCTGCAGTTACCAGTGGAGGTACAAGCCCGGTGGTGGCCCAGTATGTAAAGAGGCAGATAGAGAATGCAATTGGGCAAAATCTGGGGGAACTGTCCCGCCACCTGGGGGAAGTGCGCCCTTATGTAAAACAGGCATTAGGGACAGAAGCGCAGAGGAAGCAGGTGTATGAGGGGCTGTTAAAGACAGGGCTTTTGCAGGGGGATTTTTGTCAGGCAGATGTGGAAAGGATGATAAAGGAGGTGAAAGATGGAGATTGTAATCGGAACCAGAGGGTCGAAATTGGCGATGGCCCAGGCCAGCCAGGTCTGTGAGGCATTAAAATGGCGTTTTCCAGAACACACCTACGAGATTGTAGTAATTTCCACAAAGGGAGACCGGTGCCAGAATGTGGCCCTTAAAAATATGGGGGACAAAGGGATCTTTGTCAAGGAAATCCAGGAAAACCTACAAAGGGGAACCATCCATCTGGGGGTTCACAGCATGAAGGATATGCCAACAGAACGTGTAGGCGGCCTTATGTTTACCAGAGCGTGGAAGAGAGAGGATGCCAGGGATGTGCTGGTTTTAAGAGAAGCCTCCTCGCTGGAAGATATGAAGGCAGGGGCGGTAATTGGCACTGGAAGTATAAGGCGGGGGAGCCAGTTAAAAAAATTACGCCCGGACATAAGAATCGTGGATATTCGTGGCAATGTGGATACCCGCCTAAAAAAGATGAAGGAACAAAAGCTGGATGGAATCATATTAGCTGCCGCCGGATTAAAACGGTTGGGGATGGAGACGGTTATAACTCAGTATCTGGAGCCGGAACAGATGGTTCCCGCCTGTGCCCAGGGCGTTCTGGCCCTGGAGATCCGGGAGGACAACCGGGAACTTAAGGCGATGCTGGATTCTTTTTCCGACGAGGAAAGTGAAGCCTGTGTAAGGGCTGAGCGAAGTTTTTTGATGGCTGTGGGGGGAGGCTGCCATGTGCCTGCAGGAGCGTATTGCAGGGCCAGGAGATGGAGCCAGGGCCAGGCTAGGATGCTGGAGATGACAGCGGTTCTTGGGACAATGGACGGCAGCCGGCTGGAGCGGGTGACGCTGGAGGGGACAGAGCCGGATATGTTGGGAAGAGAGGCGGCAGAACAGGCAAAGCGCCGCCTTGGCAATGGGTGATGCATAGGAAGCGCTGCACCGCATCTTAAAGTATGAATCCGGAGAAGAAGAGGAAGATCTATGGGAGAGAAAACAGAAAAGGAAACCGTATCAGGAACTGTATACCTGATAGGGGCCGGACCAGGAGACGAAGGGCTGCTTACTGTGAAGGGCAGGAGGCTGATTGAGGAGGCGGATGTGATCATCTACGACCACCTGGCCAATCCAGCCTTGTTAAATTACGCAAAAAAGGGATGCGAGAAGATCTATGCCGGAAAGCAGAACCGTCATCATACCATGCCCCAGAAAGAGATCAATGAGTTGTTGGTTAAGAAAGCCAGACAGTATAAAAAGGTGGTCAGGTTAAAAGGCGGAGATGTATATGTCTTTGGACGGGGCGGAGAAGAGGGAATCCATCTGAATAAGCAGGGGATTCCCTTTGAGGTGGTGCCAGGAGTCAGTTCCGCCATAGCTGGCCTTGCATATGCCGGAATTCCTGTCACTCACAGGGGAAGCGCCAGAGGTTTCCGGATCATAACCGCCCATAGCCAGGACGGGCAGCCGGCGGATATTGATTATGGCGCTCTCGCCAAAACACAGGATACCTGCGTGTTTTTGATGGGATTTTCCAAGTTGGATGAACTTGCTCACAACATGATTGAGGCCGGAGCGTCCCCTTTTTGCCCAGCAGCCGTGATCTCCAATGCCACCCTTCCAGGCCAGCAAACTTGTGTGGGGACGTTGGGAACCATTGGCAGACAGGTGAAGGAGTCGTTTCTTACACCTCCGGCCTTGATCGTTGTGGGAGAGGTGGTAAACCTTCGTCCATATTTAAACTTTTTCGAGGAGAAGCCTCTCTTCGGAAAACATTATCTGGTGACCAAAGTAGGGGAGGAGCCTTCTTTTTTGACAAAAGCGCTTAAGGAGAAAGGGGCCCAGGTGACAGAAATCCAGACTGGAGAGATTCGCATGTTCCCGGACGGGGTGAAGCCAGAGATCCTTTCTCTGGCCAGGTGGATTGTCCTTACCAGCAGACATGGGGTGGATGCCTTTTTTTCATCTCTGAAAGCTCAGAGAATGGATACTCGAATTTTGTCGGACAAGAAGTTTGCGGTCATCGGTGAAAAGACGGCAGAGGCTCTGGAAGCGTATGGTATCTACGCCGATCTGATTCCTCCAAAATTCGACAGCCAGTCCCTCTGGAAGGCTCTTGTGCAGGTAGTAAGGCCAGAGGAGGCAGTGGCGTATGGCATCCCGGCAGGCGCTAAAAATCAGGAGATTCTGCGTCTTAAGGAGCACTGTACCGTCTGGGAGATGTGTCTGTATGAGAATCAGGAATGTAAGATTTCCATGGGACAGAATTCGAATTCATGGGCCTGGGAACACAGCCAAAACCCGGTTTCAGGCTATGATGGTGCCTTTTTTACCTGTGCCTCTTCTGTAAACCGGTTCTTTGGCAGCTTGAACGAAGCAGAGAGAAAGTCTTTTCAGACTGGGCGCACGGAGGCTATCAGCATCGGAAAACGGACAACCCAGGCACTTAAGGAGTGGGGAGTTTTAATCATCCGTCAGTCTGATATCTCCACTTACGATGGAATGATGGATATCGCTTTTTTTAAAAGAGGCTGTTTCCCTTGATAGATCAATGCTAATCCCCTTTTCTTTGTCGAAACTTGCGGTAGAATCACGTTGCAACGTGAGAAAATGCAAGTCTATAATCAGTTTACCGACAAGAAGAGGAGGATAAGGTATGACAATGTTAAATGTTGCAATTGCGGAGGATAATCCGAAGACTTTGGAAGTATTAAATCGGATGTTGGAGACAGAAGATGACATTCAGGTGGTGGGAAAGGCAGAAAATGGGGAAGATGCATATGAAATGATCCTGAACACCAAGCCTGACGTAGTGCTTATGGATGTAATCATGCCGGGGATGGATGGCGTTGCAGTGATGGAAAAGTTGAAAAGCGATGAAAAACTGGAGAAAAAGCCGTCGTTTATTATGGTTTCCGCGGCAGGAAGCGAAAATGTGACAGAAGATGCATTCCGCATGGGTGCCAATTACTTTATCATGAAGCCCTTCAAGAAGGAAGTGGTCATTGACAAAATCCGAAGAATTGCAGGATATAGCATGAAGCCTAAGGGCCTGAACCTGGCAGGTATCCGCAAGGTAAAGCCATACGAAAGCCAAATCGAATATATGGAGCAGAATCTGGAGAATGATGTCACCCAAATCTTACATGAAATCGGCGTTCCGGCACATATTAAAGGATACCAGTATCTGAGAGAGGCCATTGCCATCTCCGTGGCGGACCAGGATATGCTTACATCCGTCACTAAGGTATTGTATCCCAACATTGCAAAAAAGCATCAGACCACGTCCAGCCGTGTGGAAAGGGCGATCCGCCATGCCATTGAGGTTGCCTGGAGCAGGGGAAAGATGGATACCATCAACGATATCTTCGGCTATACAGTCAGCAATGGGAAGGGAAAGCCTACCAATTCAGAATTTATTGCATTGTTATCAGACAAGATTCGGCTGGATTATAAGAGGATGTAGCAAAACCCCTAAATTTATGTCTGGATTTTAGACAAGATTGTACTTCCTAATTTGAAAAAAGTAGTGTATACTATATCTATTATGTGGTTGTTTCGCATGAACTTCGATTTAGGAGGGGTGTTACCATGAAAAAGATATTATTTGTTGCTTCCGAGGCAGTTCCGTTCATTAAGACCGGAGGATTGGCAGACGTAGTAGGCTCTCTGCCCAAATGTTTTAATAAGGAGTATTATGATGTCCGCATTATGATTCCCAAGTATCTGTGCATAAAGCAGGAATGGCGTGACAAGATGACCTATGTCAATCATTTTTACATGGATTACATGGGACAGAGCCGTTATGTAGGAATCCTGCAGTACGACTACGAAGGAGTCACATATTATTTTATTGATAATGAGGGATATTTTAACGGCCCTAAGCCCTATGGAGACTGGCTGTATGACCTGGAGAAATTTTCATTCTTCTGCAACGCCGCGCTGTCGGCGCTTCCGGTCATCGGATTCCAGCCGGATGTGGTGCATTGCCATGATTGGCAGACTGGCCTGATCCCTGTATACTTAAAAGACCGCTTCCGCGGCGGTGAATTTTTCTGCAATATGAAATCGGTTATTACTATCCACAACCTGAAGTTCCAGGGTGTGTGGGATGTGAAGACTGTCCAGCGGTTTTCTGGCCTTCCGGATTATTATTTTGCACCGGATAAGCTGGAGGCGTATAAGGACGGCAATATGCTAAAGGGAGGCATTGTCTATGCTGACGCCATCACCACGGTCAGCGATACGTATGCGGAAGAGATTAAGATGCCGTTTTACGGGGAAGGATTAGACGGCCTGATGCGTGCCCGTGCAAACAGCCTGAGGGGAATCGTCAATGGAATCGATTATGAGGAATTTAATCCGGAGACAGATGCCTTGATTCCGCAGAACTACAATGCCCGTAATTTCCGCAAAGAAAAAGTAAAGAATAAACGTGCTCTTCAGAATGAATTGGGCCTGGCTGTAGATGACAGCAAGATGATGATCGGCGTGGTATCCAGGCTAACTGACCAGAAAGGATTTGACCTGATTCAGTATGTGATGGATGAACTGTGCAATGACAATATTCAGTTGGTTGTCCTGGGAACCGGTGAAGAGCAGTATGAGAACATGTTCCGTCATTTTGACTGGAAGTATAATGACAAAGTATCAGCGAATATCTATTATTCAGAGCCATTGTCTCATAAAATTTATGCTGCCTGTGATGCATTTCTGATGCCGTCCCTGTTTGAGCCCTGCGGCTTAAGCCAGCTGATGGCCTTGCGATATGGCACGCTTCCCATTGTCCGGGAGACAGGCGGTTTGAAAGATACGGTGCAGCCGTACAATGAATTTGAAGGAACTGGCACCGGATTCTCGTTTAGTAATTATAACGCTCATGAAATGCTGGCGACAATCCGCTATGCGGAGCGTATCTATTATGACAAGAAGCGGGAATGGAACAAGATGGTGGATCGGGCCATGGCGAAGGACTTCTCCTGGAACGCTTCCGCGCTTAAATATCAGGAGTTATATGACTGGCTGATTGGCTAATAGAAAAGAAAGAGGTTTTTGTTTTCCGGACCAACCCTTTGCTGGATTGGTCCGGAATTGGCGGATAGAGGAATTGGCAAGCCAGAGGAAAGGGAGACCATCGAGAATCCAGGCATCAAGATAGAGAATGCCGCAGATTCCCAAAGGAAAGAAAAGAGGAAATCAGGACATGGAATATTACAAAATACCCAGGGAAGAGCTGCAGAAAGCCAGAGAATGGGCGAGAGATGAATCCTGGGTAAGGAAACGGGAATATGAAAAAGACTTGGGATATCTGGCCTGTGTGGGAGACATTCTGGAGAACTCGGTGTTTCAGTCCATGGATCAGTTTATTCAGCACGGCAGCACCACATGTAAGGCTCACTGCATTCAGGTGTCCTATATGTCCTACAAGATATGCAGAGGCAGAGGATGGGACTATGCGTCGGCTGCCAGGGCCGGTCTTCTCCATGACCTGTTTTTGTATGACTGGCATACCCATGCCAGAGAGACTGGGAATCATTTTCATGGTTTGACCCATCCGCGGGTTGCCATGAACAACGCCGCCCGTTATTTCCAGATTTCGGAGAAGGAAAAGAATATGATTCTGCGGCATATGTGGCCTTTAACTCCCATTCCTCCCAAATCAAAGGAAGGCTTTGTGATCTTATATGCGGACAAATTCTGCGGAGTGGCAGAGGTGGCATCCCAGATGAAGAAACAGGTTCTGATGGTTCTCCGGCCAAGGCATCTGGGATGACAGATGAAAAATACAGCAGGGCATACCGGATGGTTCTATGAGACAGCCGTTTTAATGGTAGGGAACCTGTGATTACAGAGAAACAGGAGAAGAGTATGATCGTTCAGGAATTACTTAGCAATCAGGTGTTGATCAGTGCAGTGACCGGTTGGCTGGTGGCCCAGGTATTAAAAACTATCATCGATTTTTCTTTGAATAAGTCTTTTTCAGCAGAGCGTCTGGTAGGATCCGGCGGCATGCCCAGTTCTCATTCTGCTACGGTGTGCGCCCTTGCCACCTCGACAGCGATCCGATATGGAGTCTCTTCCAACGAGTTTGCTTTCAGTTTCGTGCTGGCATCGGTTGTGATGTATGATGCCATCGGAGTGCGCAGGGAGACCGGGAAGCAGGCGAAGCTTCTGAATATGATCATGCAGCAGGATTTCTTTAAACTAAATGCAGTGGATTTTCAGGAGAAGCTGAAAGAGTTCGTGGGACATACGCCTCTTCAGGTTCTGGCTGGAGCGATATTGGGGATTGGGCTGGCGCTGGTTGTGGATATGGCATATTAGAACAGCCCAAAGAAGTAAAAAAATAGAAAGAAAATATTACTTGCTTTCTGTATCTATTTACGATATACTTGCTAAAGTAATTTTATATAAAAAGGTAGGCATATGTTATGTATCACATGATTAACTGGTTTTTCCTGTGCAGTTTGCTGGGATATCTGTTAGAGTGTGTTGTGCTTTCCTGGGAGTACCGAAGACCAGTCCTGGATCGGGGATTTGGCCACGGTCCGTTCTGTATCATATATGGGTTTGGGGCTATGGGAGCCAGTATCTTACTGGGGCCTGTCTCAGACCGTCCGGTATTGCTTTATGTGTGTTCTATGTGTATGGCTACCTGCATGGAACTGGTGACAGCAGCGGTTATGATTCGGTTATTCGGAAGCTTCTGGTGGGATTACAGCCACAAGAAATTTAATTATAAGGGTATTATCTGTCTGGAAAGCAGCCTTGGTTGGGGGCTTCTGGGCATTGTTTATTTTCGATTCCTGAACCAGTTCCTTCATGGGCTTGCAGGCTGGGTTCCCCAACCGATAGAGGGAATTCTGGCTATTGGGTTGTTGGGATTTTATGTTGTGGATTTTATTGTATGTATTGTAGAACGATTGAGGGACTCCGGCGATGAAGAGGCGGAGCCGGTGATTGGAAGATTGAGCATCCGTTCATAGGTGGAGAGGGAACTTATGGAAGGATGCTTATTTTGTCATAAGAGGATTTTGGTATGGCTGGCCGGAAGGCGTTGGTGCTTTATGGCGGGAGGAAATGTACAGGGGGATAATGAGAAATGAAAGGAATGAAATGGATTCTGGCATCTGGCTCTCCCAGAAGGAGAGAGTTGTTGTCACAGATAGGGATAGATTTTGAAGTGTGTCCCAGCCAGATAGAGGAGAGGACAAGCGCTGTTTCGCCGGAGAAAGTGGTATTGGAGCTGTCACGGCAGAAGGCGGAGGATGTGGCCCAGAGGGCACCGATGGGAGCTATCGTGTTGGGGGCTGATACTGTGGTGGCGGTTGACGGGATAATCATGGGAAAGCCTGGAAGCCATGAGGAAGCGTATGGGATGATTGACAGGCTTCAGGGAAGGACGCACCAGGTCTTTACAGGGGTGACCATGATCTGTAAGGAGGGTAAGGAGTGCGGGGCCGTATCGTTTGTGGAGAAGACAGACGTGATTTTGTACCCTATGTCTCAGGAGGAGATCCGAAACTATGCCCAGTCAGAGGAACCTATGGACAAGGCAGGTGCCTATGGGATTCAGGGACAATTTGCAAAGTATGTATCCGGGATACATGGAGATTATAGTAACGTGGTGGGACTTCCGGTAGGGCGGGTATATCAGGAATGGAAGAGATGGATGGAGGAGCAAGATGATTAAGTTGATTGCGTCGGACATTGACGGGACATTGGTGGCAGATGGGACAGATCGGCTGAATCCGGAGATCTTTCAGGTGATTTTGAAACTGAAAGAGAAGGGGATCCAGTTTGCAGCTGCCAGCGGGCGGCAATGGGTGAGCATTGAGCGCCTGTTTGAGCCAGTAAAGGAGCGGATTTTTTATCTGTCAGATAATGGGGCATATGTGGGATGCCACGGACGGAACTTGTTTTTAAATACGATTGAGCGGGATCTGGCGATGGAGATGATAGAGGATATTCGAAAAGAACCAGATTTGGAAGTGATGCTCAGCGGCCCGGATGTGGTATATATGGACACCAGGGATCAGGAATTTGTAAACTGGATTGTGGATGGATATAAATTTCAGGTAAAGATGGTGGAGGATGTGCGGAAGGTGGAAGATCGGTTTATCAAGGTGTCCGCTTATAAAAAGCACGGGGTTCAGGAGGCCACGGAAGAGATACGAAGAAAGTATAAAGACCGAATGAAGGTGACCATATCCGGCGACATGTGGATGGACTGTATGGCTATGGGAGTGAGCAAGGGCCAGGCAATTGAGGTTCTGCAGAAAGGGCTGGGGATCAAGCCGGAGGAGACCATGGCGTTCGGGGATCAGCTGAATGATATGGAGATGCTTGAGAGGGCTTATTATAGCTTTGCCATGGGAAATGCAAGGCCTGAGGTCAAGGCGGCTGCCAGGTTTCAGGCGGATACCAATGGAAATGACGGCGTGTTGAACGTGATCAAGATGCTTCTTTCATGAGAGGAGTTTTCAGATGGGTAACAGGAAAAAATGGTGCAAATGTGTGTTTGCGGCTGCCGCACTGTCGCTTTTGGTGCTGACAGGCTGCAAGCGGGAAATTCCCATTGCATCCAGCATTCCGGAAGATATCAATTATACGAAGCCCCAGGTTATGCTTGTGGTGGCCACGGAGAGAAACCGGTATGAGAAAATGTATACCAATGCTATCTGGCAGGTGGCTCTGGAAGACAATCGGACGTTTGAAGATTATCTGTTGGAGCAGATTCGTAAGTTTCTTAGAGATCTAAAGACCATGAACCTGTTGGCGGACAGCAAGGAGATCGGCTTAACCAACGGGGAGAAAGATCGGATCCGAAGGACGGCGGAAGCCTATTATCAGGGACTTAGTGAAGCGGATATCCAATACATGGGCGTTACGATGGATGATGTGGCATTCATGTATCAACAGTACTACAAGGCCAACAAAGTGGTAGGGGAATTGACTCAGAATGTGAACCTGGAGATCAGTGACAGCGAAGCCAAGGTGATTACGGTCCGCCAGGTTGTGTTTCATGACCGGGAGCAGGCGGAGCTTGTCCGTGAAAAGACTGTAAAAGGTGAAAAGGACATCGGGGCTGTAGCTGCAGAGGTGGCGGATGTCAAGATGGAGGAGAGACAGCTGGGAAGAGGGCAGGAGGCACAGGCTTTAGAGGAGGAAGCATTTTCCCTGGAATCCGGAGAGGTAAGCCAGGTTGTGGAAGTGGAAGGCGCTTACTATGTTCTCCAGTGTGTCAGTGACTATGATGTAGATGCCACCAAAAAGAGAAAGACCCAAATCCAGGAAGAACGGAGGGCATGGGTCTTTCGGCAGATTTACGATCAGTTTCTGGAGGAGCATCAGGTTTCCTTTTCGGAGGAACTGTGGGTGGATATCCATTTCTCTCCGGAAGACAAAACCACGACAGATAATTTCTTTGCGCTATACCAGGAAGAATTCGGAAGCCAGGGATACTAAGGCCTGCTGGTCCGATGCGCCCATCAGCTCTCTGGCAGAATGCATGGCCAGCATGGGTACGCCGATGTCTACGGTTTTCATGGCTAACAGGGTGGAGGACAGAGCGCCTAACGTGGATCCGCCTCGTAAATCAGAACGGTTGGAAAATTTTTTGTATGGAATCTGACGGCTGCGGCACAGGCTCTCTATGACACTGACACAGGAAGCGTCGGTGGAATAGGACTGGCTGGCAGCCATTTTGATTGCTACGCCGTCACCTGGGAAGATCTGATTCTTGATATCACATTTCTCCTTGTGGTTGGGGTGGATGGCGTGAGCCACATCTATGGACAAAAGGAAACCGTCCATGACTGCATTGAGGAAGGCTTCGCGGTTGTAACCTAGTGAGGTGAACAGCTTCTCCAGGATTCTCTCTGTGACGGCAGAGAGAGCTCCTTGCTTGGTGCGGCTGCCGATCTCTTCGTTGTCATAGAGGGCGATGACATTGATTCCGCCGTCCCGGAAGCCAGAAGTGACAGCAGAGAGGCAGGCCTGGACGGAAGTAAGGTTGTCCAGCCTTGGGGCACTGAAGAACTCATGGCTCAGCCCAGTTACGGTGGAGGAGTCCAGATTGTATACATAAATCTCGTAATCGAGAATATCTTCCGGCTTGCAGCCTGCTTCTTCTGCCAGAAGGTTTAAGAAAAAGTGATCCTTGTCTAAGGATTCTGTAAGGATTGTAAGAAGGGGAAGCATGTCAACCTGGGGATTTAGCTTAACTCCGTCATTGACCTCCCGGTTCATGTGTATGGCCAGGTTGGGGATCACCAGGAGAGGCTTTCTCATGTCGATGAAACGAATATCCGGGGAAAAGGGCTGGCTTCCGGCAAGGCACACTTTTCCCGCCATGGAGAGGGGACGGTCCAGCCAGGTGTTCAGGATGGGGCCGCCGTATATTTCGATGTTCAGCTTGCCGTAGCGGCCGTCACATATCTCAGGAGAGGGCTTTAGTTTCAGGCAGGGCCAGTCGGTGTGAGCGGCTTCCATGCGCAGGGAAGGGGTGTCTCCCAGATTCTGGCCGATGGTGAAGGCCATCAGGGAGGAATCGAAAATAGGGACATAGTAGCCTTGTCCCGGGGATAGGTGCCAAGGGGCAGTGAGGGACAGGGAGTGGAAGGAGGCTTCGGTTAGTTGCCTGGTTGCCTCTTTGATACAGTGGTAGGGGGAGACACTGGCCTCCAGGGTTTGGGACAGGGTATTCAATACGTGTTCTGTGGTCATGTGAATAAGCTCCTTTTATTTGTATAGAGATTTATTTGAATGAAACGGTTTTCTTATATAGTATAACGGATGGCAGGAGAGAATGGAAGGGAAAAATAAAAGAAACAGGGGATAGAAGGTTGCCCTAATATCAGTTAATTAAGAGTTTGGTGTTTGAGAAATCGCCAGTGAATGGTAAGAATCGAAGGCAAACAATAATGAAAAAATCGGAAGAGGGGAATGAAAATGTCAATTATTTATAACAAGGATAAGAATGTGTTTGTGTTGAATACTGGTGAAACGACTTATGGGATTGCCATTGTGGATGGAAGATATGTGGCCCATGGGTATTATGGGAAAAGGATTCCGGCGGAAGATGTACGCTGTCTTTTGAGGGAGGATGAAGAACCTCTTGTTCCCAGCAGAAATAAGAGGGAGAAAGCAGCATTTCTGGACACTTTCTGGATGGAGTTTCCGGAGCATGGAATGGGAGACTTTAGGGAAGCAGCATTCTGTATGAGAACAGAGGAGGGGTACAGGGCCAGTGAACTGGAGTATTGCCGTTATGAGATCGTGGAGGGGAAGCCAAAACTTGAGGGGTTGCCTGCTACCTGGGGGGAGAAGGAGGAATGTACCACATTAAAGCTGTATTGCCGGGATGAAGTGACAGGGGTGGAAGCCTGCCTTCAGTATTCGGTATTTGAGGATGTGGACGGGATTGTCAGGTCGGTGGTTGTAAGGAATCATGGGAATGCGCCGGTCTATCTGGAGAAGGTCTACAGCGGGTGCCTGGATATGGAGGATCAGAAGTTTGAGGTGCTTACCCTTATGGGAGTGTGGGGCAGGGAACGGCATATTCAGAGGATCCCGCTGGGGTACGGCAGACAGCGGATCGCTTCGTTCCGGGGGGAATCCAGTCATCAGGAGCATCCGTTTATGGCTTTGGTGACACCGGAGACTACGGAGGATGCCGGGGAGGTATATGCAATGAATTTTGTGTATTCCGGGAATTTTGTGGCCCAGGCGGAAAAGGATCCCTTTGATTCGGTGCGTATGGTTATGGGGATCCATCCGGAGGACTTTTGCTGGAAATTAGAGCCAGGGGGATGTTTTACGGCTCCGGAGGTGGTGATGGTCTACTCGGATCAGGGACTTGGGAAGATGACCCGGTGTTTCCATAAGCTGTACAGGAATCATTTGATCCGCAGCCCCTATCTTCACAGGGAAAGGCCGGTGCTTATCAATAACTGGGAAGCCACCTATTTTGATTTTGATGAGAAGAAGCTTTTGGACATCGCCAAGGAGGCTTCTGAACTGGGGATTGAGATGCTGGTCATGGATGATGGCTGGTTTGGATGCAGGGATTCGGATGAGAATTCTCTGGGAGACTGGAAGGTATATGAGGAGAAGCTAAAGGGCGGCCTGAGAAACCTGGTGGATCAGGTGAACGGTATGGGAATGAAGTTCGGTATCTGGTTTGAGCCGGAGATGGTCTCTCCGGATTCGGAACTGTTCAGGGCTCATAAAGACTGGGCGATCCAGATTCCAGGCAGGGATATTACGTTAAGCAGGGCTCAGTGTGTACTTGATCTGTCCAGGACAGAGGTGGTGGACGCAGTCTATGGGATGGTGGCGGAGATCTTGAGAAGTGCCCCCATTGCGTATGTGAAATGGGATATGAACCGGGCCCTAAGCACATTGGGAAGTGTTCATCTGCCGCCGGACCGGATGGGGGAGTTGTCTCACCGGTATATGCTGGGGGTGTATGAGATGCAGAGACGGCTGACAGAGGAATTTCCGGATCTGCTTCTGGAGAATTGTTCCAGCGGAGGCGGACGGTTTGACCCGGGAATGCTGTATTACAGCCCGCAGATCTGGTGTTCAGATGACACAGATGCCATAGAGCGTCTGGCGATCCAGGAGGGGACGGCCCTGATCTATCCATTGTCCTGTATCGGTGCCCATGTGAGTGTCTGTCCGAATCATGTCCTGGGACGGACGGTTCCCTTTGAGACCCGGGGACATGTGGCTTTGGCTGGAACCTTTGGTTATGAGCTGGATATCACCAAGCTTTCCAGGGATGAGAAGGAGATGGTGAAGGAACAGGTGAAGATGTATCACCGGTTCCACCGGCTGATTGCAGAGGGGGAGTATTACCGTCTTGCTTCTTATAGGGAAAATGGGAAGTATGACAGCTGGATGGTGGTCAGCCAGGATCAGAAGAAGGGACTTCTCTTCTTTGTCCAGGTGTTGGCTGCCCCTAACTGGAAGAGCCATAGCCTGAGGTTGAAAGGGCTGGATGTAAATGGAGTGTATAAGGTGGAAGATGTGTCCGGACAGGAAGGGACGGTGACCCTTTCCGGGGCGGCGCTTATGAATGCAGGATTGCGGATGAAGCCTGTGGCAGGGGATTTCAAGAGCTTTGTGTATGAGCTACAGATGAAGGATATGTAAGAACATAAGATATGCCGGCTTGGAAGGCGGGCAGACAATTTTGAAGGAGGAATTTTGGGGAAAGCTTGGCTATCTTGGTTTGGAAGAGCGGTAAATGGATGGGAATTGACGCGCAGTGAAATCTGCATGGGGAACACTGGGAGAGGAATCTGTGAAAGACAAAGAGAGGGATAAGAGATGGAAGCAAGAGAATGCTATGAGAGGTGGATGACAGATCCTTATTTTGATAAGGATACCAGAAGAGAGCTACAGGAGATAGAAGGGGATGGGGAGGAGATTGGGGAACGGTTTGGAAAGGAACTGGAATTTGGCACAGGAGGCTTACGGGGAATCATCGGGGCAGGTACCAACCGGATGAACCGTTATGTTGTCCGTAAGGCAACCCAAGGGCTGGCCGATTATATTAAGGAGCAGAATAAGCAGGATAAAGGGGTTGCCATTGCTTATGATTCCCGCAGGAAATCGGAGGAGTTTGCAAGGGAGACGGCTCTTTGCCTGGCGGCTAATGGAATCCGTGCCTATATATTTCCCTCTCTTCGGCCTACTCCTATGTTGTCATTTGCTGTGAGATATCTGGGATGTACGGCGGGGGTTGTGGTGACGGCAAGTCATAATCCGGCGGAGTACAATGGATATAAGGTGTACTGGGAGGATGGGGCGCAGATTACAGCTCCCAGGGATAAGGAGATTATCGAGAAGGTTCGAAAGGTTACAGATTTTAAGCAGGTAAAGATCATGGAAGAGGAAGAGGCCGAGGCTCAGGGGCTTTATACGGTCATAGGCTCTGAGGTGGATGATGCCTACATGGAGGAACTTAAAAAATTGGTGATTCATCCGGAGATTTTGAAGGCGGAGGCCAAGAATTTGAAGATTGTGTATACGCCTCTTCATGGGACAGGGAATCTCCCGGTGAGAAGGATTTTGAAGGAGTTGGGATTTACCAATGTGTATGTAGTGAAAGAACAGGAGATGCCGGACGGAGCGTTTCCTACGGTTCCCTATCCCAATCCGGAGGACGAGAAAGCCTTTGGGCTGGCGTTAAAGCTGGCCTGCCAGGTGGATGCGGATCTGGTGCTGGCTACGGATCCGGATGCGGACCGTCTGGGGATTTATGCCAAGGATTCTGTCAGCGGAGAGTATAAAAGTTTCAGCGGAAATATGTCAGGGATGATTCTTCTGGAGTATCTTTTATCTCAGAAGAAGGCGTTGGGTATTCTTCCGAAGGACGGGGCCGTGGTGACTACCATTGTGTCGGGAAAAATGGCAAGGGAGATTGCCGGGGCATATGATGTGGAGTTGATTGAAACTCTGACCGGGTTTAAATACATTGGAGAGCAGATTAAATTATTTGAAGAGAACCGGAATCATACCTATGTGTTTGGATATGAGGAAAGCTATGGATGCCTGGTGGGAACCCATGCCAGGGATAAGGATGCAGTTGTGGCGGTGATGGCTCTCTGTGAGGCGGCAGTTTATTATAAGCATCAGGGACTGACCCTGTGTGACCAGATGAAGAAGTTGTCTGAATCCTATGGATATTATAGAGAAGGGCTTTGTACAGTGACGAAGAAAGGACTGGAAGGGGCAAAGGAGATTGAGGCTGTCATGGAATCTATCAGGAGGGAAGTGCCAGAACAGATCGGTGGTCTGAAGGTTGAGGAGTTCAGAGATTACAGGGAAGATGTGGTTCTGGATTACAGGGAGAAGGCCTGCGCCAGAAGAAATACCGGCCTGCCTCGGTCCAATGTTCTGTATTTTGAATTGGAAGACGGCGGGTGGTGCTGCGTCCGTCCGTCGGGAACTGAGCCGAAGATTAAGTTTTATATTGGCGTAAAGGGAAATGGTGAGGAGGACGCAGACAGGAAACTGGAAAGCTTGACAGAGGCGCTTACTCATCTGGCAGGATAGAGAGGTTGACACGGAATGGGGATTTGTGTATAGTGGTTAGGAGAGTTTTTGGGCGGCGAATTAAGGAAGAGATGGAGAGGGCCAGATGATTGCAGTTAAAATTGAGGACAGGAAGCAGTTTACCTCCGGCTTGTTTATAGGGGATTTGTTTGACCGGTTTCTGGTAAAGGAGGCTTCGGTTGTGACATTTAATGCCTTTACCATTGACGGCAGGGTGAGGAAGGGATATTATACGCAGGAGGAGCAGGAGGCGGGTCAGATGGAGGAGTATTCATTCTGGTCTGCGGTTCGGCCGTTCTGTTTTTCCCTGATTAAGGGGAAGCGGCTGCCTGGCAGTTTCCAGATCGTGCTTCAGATGGCAGGGCAGGCGGTGAAGGCATTTGTGGAAGAGGCCGGGCTTTCGGTGGCTCCGGAGCGGATCAAGGGGCTTTATCTTCATATTCGCTATGAGGAGGGACAGATTGTCTGTGTCACTGGTACTTCTCTGGATTTTTTCAGCCTGGATAAGTCGGTGGAGGAAGCGTGGGATAAGAAGGCACAGGCATTTTTTAAGGAGAATCAGATTCCGTTTGTGACAGCATAGCATATCTGCAAGGCCGCAGGTCTGCAAAATGATGCAGGCACCATAGACAGAATGGTTGTTTTTTCTGCAGTTGCAGCACTGGCAGGAGGGAGAATATCGTGGCAAAATTGTATTTCCGTTATGGTGCAATGGGAAGTTCTAAGACGGCCAATGCACTGATGGTAGAGTATAATTATTATGAGAGAGGAAAAAAGGCGCTTTTAGTGAAGCCTAAGCTGGATTCCAGAGATGGAGATTTTATGATCCGCTCCAGGATGGGGCTGGAAAAAGAAGGGATCCTTCTGGAGGATCTGGTGGTGATGAAGGATCAGGAGATTAGTAAATACGATTGCATCATCGTAGATGAGGCGCAGTTTGCCACAAAGGCTCAGGTGGAATTTTTAGTGCATATTGTGGATGATCTGGAGGTTCCGGTGATCTGCTATGGGCTGCGGACGGATTTTAGGAGAGAGTTTTTTGAGGGAAGTATGTGGCTTATGGCGTGGGCGGATAAGATTGAGGAACTGAAGACGGTCTGCTGGTGCGGCAAGGCAGCTACCTGCAATGCCCGGATCGGGGAAGATGGAACCATGATCCAGGCAGGGGAGCAGATTGTCATGGGAGGAAATGACAAGTATACGGCTCTGTGCAGGAAGCATCACCGGGAAGGGAATTTAGGCCGTGGATTGTAAGCGTTGACGGAAATGGGAGGATGATAAGATGGCTTCGGGAAAACCGGTTGTGCGCCAGGTGGCATGGGTATCTATGATTCCCCAGGTGATTCTTATGGTGGCTTTGATGTGCCTTTTTGGGACCTTTGTAAAGCCGTTTTCTGCTGCGGTAAATGGGGCGTTGATTTTTTATCTGGCCCTGTCAATTTCTGTGAGATATCTGGTGCCTCACAACCACAGAAAAGGGATGGCGCTGTTTCGGGCAGGGAATTATGCCCAGGCAGTGGAGGAGTTTGAAAAAAGTTATGACTTTTTTAAGAGGCATCCTTGGATTGACCGATATCGGTTTCTTGTGCTTCTTTCTTCCAGCAGGATATCTTATACGGAGATGGCACTTCTTAATATCGCATACGGTTATGCCCAGAGTGGAGATGGAAAACAGGCCAAGGAATATTATGAGAAAACGTTAATGGAGTTTCCAGACAGCGGGATGGCAAAATCGGCGCTACAGATGTTGGAGGCCGGAAAGAAGATAGGAACTTAAGTTTATTAGCACTCAATTTGAATGAGTGCTAAATTTTTGTTGACAATTTGTTCTAATCGTACTAGAATACATTTTAGCAGATATAACAGGCGGTTTCCGGACGGCCTGGGTGAAAATAATAAGAGAAAAGAAAAGGAGAGTTTACCTATGGCTACAAAGACAGGAAGTTTATCCATAAGCAGCGAGAATATTTTCCCGGTTATCAAGAAATGGCTGTATTCGGACCATGATATTTTTTACAGAGAGTTGATTTCCAACGGATGTGATGCCATTACCAAGTTAAAGAAGCTGGAGCTGATAGGCGAGTATGAGAAGCCGGAGGATATGGAGTACAAGATTTTAGTGACGGTGAATCCCACGGACAAAACCATTACCGTGACGGATAATGGACTGGGCATGACAGAGGATGAGGTGGACGAGTACATTAACCAGATTGCATTCTCCGGGGCCCAGGATTTCTTAAACAAGTATAAGGACAAGGCCAATGAGGAGCAGATTATCGGACATTTCGGTCTGGGCTTCTATTCCGCATTTATGGTTGCGGACAAGGTTACCATCGATAGCTTGTCCTACCAGAAGGATGCCAAGCCGGTTCACTGGGAGTCAGAGGGCGGCACGGAGTTTGAGATGGGCGAGGGCGAGAAGGCGGAGCAGGGAACTACCATCACCCTGTATTTGAACGAGGATAGCGTGGAGTTCTCCAATGAGTACCGGGCCAGAGAGGTGATTGAGAAGTACTGTGGATTTATGCCGGTGCCGATTTTCTTAAATAACGCCACTGCGGAGCCGCAGTATGAGACCATCGAGAAGGATGAACTGACGGAGAAGGATACCATTGTTGAGACCATTGTGGAGGAGGCCAAGACAGAGGAGAAGGAGAACGAAAACGGCGAGAAGGAAGTGGTGGAGGTTTCTCCTGCCACGGAGAAGTATAAGATTCTGAAACGTCCGGTGACGCTTAACGATGTAAGCCCTCTCTGGAACAAGCATCCCAATGACTGTACGGAGGAGGAGTACAAGGAATTCTACCGCAAGGTATTTATGGATTACAAGGAGCCTCTGTTCTGGATTCATTTGAACATGGACTATCCGTTTAACCTGAAGGGAATCCTGTACTTCCCCAAGATTAACATGGAGTATGACAGCCTGGAGGGAACCATCAAGCTGTACAACAACCAGGTATTTATCGCGGATAATATTAAGGAAGTGATTCCTGAATTCCTGATGCTGTTAAAGGGTGCCATCGATTGTCCGGACCTGCCTCTGAATGTATCCAGAAGTGCGCTGCAGAATGATGGATTTGTGAAGAAGATTTCGGATTACATCACCAAGAAGGTGGCGGATAAATTGTCCGGTATGTGCAAGACAGACCGGGAGAATTATGAGAAGTACTGGGATGATATCAGTCCCTTTATCAAGTTTGGCTGTCTGAAGGATGAGAAGTTTGAGGAGAAGATAAAAGAGTATGTGCTGTTCAAGAATCTGGACGGCAAATACCTGACTCTTCAGGACTGCTTAGACAGTGCCAAGGAGAAGCATGAGAACATCATCTACTATGTGACGGATGAGAAGGAGCAGAGCCAGTATATCAATATGTTCCGCAAGGAAGGGCTGGATGCGGTGATTTTGACCCACAACATTGATAGTCCGTTTATCAGCCAGCTGGAGCAGAAGAAGGAAGGCCTTAAATTCCTGCGCATCGATGCGGATGTGACCGATACCTTCAAGGAAACGGTGAAGGAGGAAGATGCGGAAACCTTTAAGGTGGATTCTGAGAAGCTGACGGAGACCTTTAAGAAGGCGTTAGGCAATGACAAGCTGGAAATCAAGGTTGAGAAATTAAAGGATGACCAGATTGCTTCTATGATTACGGTTTCCGAGGAGAACCGCAGGATGCAGGATATGATGAAGATGTACAGCATGTCTGGCATGGACCCCAATATGTTCGGCGGTATGGGCGAGACCCTGGTGTTAAATGCCAACCATAAGCTGGTGCAGTATGTGCTAAGCCATGGGGAGGCGGATCTGACAGGGAAAATCTGCCAGCAGCTTTACGATATGGCGGCTTTGAGCCACGGCAGCCTGACTCCGGAGCGGATGACCGGATTTATTGCCAGAAGCAATGAGATTATGCTGGCGATGACAGAAGAGTAATAAGCAATCAACAGAGATAGAAAAAGGAACCATTCCGGCATAGCCGGAAGAAGGTTCCTTTTTTCCATTTATTCCACATTCTGGAATGTGTCCCAATCTTCCTCTTACTCTACATCCTGCAAAGCGTCTAAATCCTCCTCGCCGGTACGGACCTTCACTACTTTGTCTACACGGTATACAAAAATTTTTCCGTCTCCGATATGGCCGGTGTAAAGGGTCTTTTTGGCGGTTTCAATCACCTTGTCAACAGGAATATTTCCCACAATGACTTCTACCTTTACCTTGGGAAGCAGGGTGGCATCCATTTCCACACCCCGGTACCGTTCCCCGGCTCCTTTTTGGATGCCGCAGCCCATTACCTGGGTGACCGTCATGCCGGTGACACCGATATCGTTCATAGCTTTTTTCAGCTGGTCGTAGCGGGACAGCCTGGCGATGATGGATACCTTATAGATTCCTGTGGAGGAACCAGGGGCCTGAACCACCTTCACTGCAGCATCTTTCTGGGCAGTGGAGGCAGTATTGTAATCTTCCGCGCCAAGGTTGGTATTCTCGTTGACATCCATGGTCATGGTGTTGGAGATATCCATGATACTGAAGCCGGCATAGGCGGATGGAAGCCCGTGTTCTGTGGAGTCCAGTCCGATGATTTCTTCTTCCTCGCTGACACGCAGGCCTACCCATGCCTTGATGATAAGGAATGCAATGGTCATGGTTACGCCGGTCCAGGCAAGGACAGATACGACACCGATGGCCTGCTTTCCTAAAAGTCCCAGTCCGCCACCGTAGAACAGTCCGGACAGGGTGTCATTACCTGGAGCGGAAGTAGTTGCAAAGAGGCCTACGGCCAGGGTGCCCCACAGGCCGTTTAGGAAATGGACGGCCACAGCGCCTACCGGGTCATCAATGTGAAGAATGTTGTCCAGGAACCATACGCCGAACACTACTAGAAGTCCGGATACGGAGCCGATGAGAAGGGCTCCCAGGACATCGGTCACATCGCAGGGGGCAGTGATGGCTACCAGGCCTGCCAGCGAGGCGTTTAAGCACATGGATACATCCGGCTTGCCGTATTTCACCCAGGTGAATATCATGCAGACCACTGTGGCTATGGCAGGTGCAACGGTTGTGGTGACGAAAATGGAGCCCAGCTGGGCCACGCTGGTGGCGGCGGCGCCGTTGAACCCGTACCATCCAAGCCAGAGGATGAAGCATCCCAGGCATCCCAGGGCAAGGTTGTGGCCGGGGAAGGCGTTGACCTTGGTAATGCGGCCGTTTTTGTCTTTGACGAATTTGCCGATGCGGGGGCCTAACAGTTTGGCTCCGATGAGGGCGGTGAATCCGCCTACCATGTGGATGGCACAGGAGCCGGCAAAATCATGGAAGCCAAACTGGGAGAGCCAGCCGCCGCCCCAGATCCAGTGGGCCTCGATAGGGTAGATGACAGCGGAGATAACGGCGGAATAGATGCAGTAGGACAAAAATTTTGTCCGTTCGGCCATAGCGCCGGATACGATAGTGGCAGTGGTGGCGCAGAATACCAGGTTAAATACGAAGCTGGACCAGTCAAAGCTTTCGTATGAGGTAAAGATGTCAAAGCCTGGTTTTCCCAGGAAGCCAAACAGGTCTTCTCCTAAGAGAAGGCCGAAGCCTATGAAAATGAATACGATGGTGCCGATGCAGAAGTCCATCAGGTTTTTCATCAGGATATTTCCGGTGTTTTTGGCTCTGGTAAAGCCTGCCTCTACCATGGCAAAGCCTGCCTGCATCCAGAAGACTAAGGCGGCCCCAATCAGGAACCATACGGCAAACAATTGGCTGTCTATAGCGGTTAAGATTTCTTCAGTCATAGCATATCCTCCTTTTTTGAATGTGCGTTGGGAATCCTGGCAAAATCAAGCACAGAGACTCCGAATATACTCAGTAAAACCACGCTTCCCGGGGCATAGTCTTGAAAATAAGAAAGGAGACTTCAGAGGGAAGAACCCTCGGAAATCTCCTTTGATATGCTAACTATTATACGAGGAAAGGGGAAAAAGTCAATGGTGTGATGTTCTAAAAGAATGAGGATGTTTTTCCTAAATTTCTTAAATTTTTCACAAAATATTCTGCCAAAGAAAAAAATGCTTCATTTCAGCTGTAAAAATCCCGCAGAAATATAACGAAAAAATGAAAGCATATCGGCTTTACGGATTGGCGAAAGTTATGATAGAATACAAATAATCAATGATTTGGAGTATATGGAAAGGAAGGCTGCGCCATGTCCTGCCGCATAGCTGTATGTGACGACAATCCAATAGACGCTTCTTATGTGGAGACGCTGTTGAATGCCTGGGCTGATGAGAGGGGAGTTTTCATTTTGGTGGAAATATTTCCCTCGGCTGAGGCTTTTTTGTTTTGCTTTGAGGAGGACAAGACCTTTGATTTTCTGCTTCTGGATATTGAGATGGGAGCCATGGATGGGGTAACTCTTGCAAAGCGGGTGCGCCAGGAGGATGAGGCCTTGCAGCTGGTGTTTATTAGTGGTTACTGGGATTATATTGGGGAGGGATATGATGTGTCTGCCCTTCATTATCTTTTAAAGCCAGTGAATCGGGAAAAATTGTTTGCTGTCCTGGACAAGGGGATGGAGAAAAGGAAACGGGATGAGCGCTGTCTGAATCTGGAGGTTTCCGGGGAGATGGTGCGGATTCCTCTTCGGGAAATCCGCTATCTGGAGGTGTGTCGGAACTATGTTACCATTCATGGGAAAAGGGATTATACAGTGAAGCGGTCTTTGCGGGATTTTGAGGATAAGTTGGATGAGCGGTTCTGCAGGGTAGGCCGATCCATGATTCTGAATTTGTGGTTTATCCGGAAAGTGACTAAGGCGGAAGTCCACCTTTCGGATCAGACGGTTCTTCCTCTTCCAAGAGGAGCCTATGAACGGGTGAACCGGGAAATTATTACTCGGTGTTGAGAAGTTAGGAGGAAACTCTATGTCATTTTTTTCCAGACACGTAGACAGGCGGATCGCCGCTTATCAGAAGGAGTTGATTGAAACTCATTACCAGGAGGTTGAGAACATGTACCGCCAGATCAGAGGGTGGCGCCATGATTACCGCAGCCATATCCAGGCTATGAAGGCCTATGCTGCTTCTGGTGATATGGAAGCTATGAAGGCCTATCTTGACTTGCTGGACACAGACTTGAATACAGTGGATACAGTGGTGAAGACAGGAAATCCTATGGCGGATGCTATCTTAAGCAGCAAGATTTCCCTCGCAAGAGCCAGAAAGATTCCGGTTCATGCGGATGCGCATATACCAGTTCAATTGACTATGTCGGAGCTGGATCTGTGTGTGATCCTGGGAAATCTTTTTGACAATGCTATAGAGGCAAGCCTTGCCCTTCCGGAGAGCCAACGGCTGATCCGGATCTATATGGATATGAAAAATACGCAGCTTTATATTTCCTTTACCAATTTTACGGCCGGCAAGAAGATGATGAAAAAAGGGAATCTTTTTTGGACTACAAAGGGAGTGGGCCGTGGTCTGGGGCTTGTCCGTATTGATGAGATTGTCAGACGGCTGGGTGGATACTTAAGCCGCAACAGTGAGGACGGAGCGTTTACGACAGAGATTTTGATCCCCCAATTTTAACCGTTAGTCCCCGGAAGTTTCCGGGGGCTGTTTTTGTGGTATACTTTTTGTGTAAAGATATAGAACACGAAAAATAAAGGTATTCGGTTTTTTCATGGAGAAAGAAGAACATGGAAGATAACAGAGCAGAAAATATGACAGAAAGCATAACACAGAGCACAGCATCAGCCAGCCCACCTAAAGAGAAATCCAAATATCGTTTGTATCAGAACACGGTTTTTATGTTCTCCACTGCCTGGAGGGTATGCAAATCTGTGATTTTTATGGTGTTTTTCCTGGCGGCTGTCACTGCCGCCAAATCTGTGACGGAGCTTTTGGCTGCCCCCACAATGTTACAAAAAATAGAGACGGCTGCTCCGCTTTCGGAACTGATCGTTGTAATCGTTGTTTTTGGCATGGGTTTGTTCCTTCTGGCTGGGTTGGAGGCTTATGTAAGGCAGAATGCGTTGTTTGGCCGGATTGCAGTGAGGCAGGATCTGATTAGCCAGATCGGAAATAAAACGGCCAGAACTTCCTACCCTAATACCTTGAGCCCGGATTTTTTAAGCTTTCAGGCCAAATCCTATAAAGCCTGTGCTGACAACACCGCCTCTGCAGAGGCCTTTTGGGATTCTCTCACGCAGCTGTCTGCCAATGTGATATGTTTCCTGGTTTGGGCGGTTCTTCTTTCCAGGTTGAATCCTTTTCTGATGTGCCTCATAGGGGTGGTTTCCGGAGCAGGGTATGTGATGAGGAGACAAGCTTATGGATGGGGATGGAAGCACCGGGAGGAGGAGGCAGCCTGCCACAAGAGGATGGATTATATCTGCCGCATGTCTACCAGACGGCCTTATGCCAAGGATATCCGAATCTTCGGTCTGCGTCCGTGGCTTGAGGAGACATGGGATCATGGGTTTGGAGAGTATCAGAAGTTCCTTGTCAAACGAGAAAAAAGATATCTGTGGGCTGACCTGGGAGAATTGGCATTGACGCTGGTACGTAGCGGAGCAGTCTTTGCCAGTCTTATCTATCAGATTTTTGAAGAAGGACTTTCAGTGTCTCAATTCTTTTTGTATGTTACAGCGGCTAACAGCTTTACCCTATGGGTGACAGGAATTCTGGATCATTTTTCCCGGCTCCACAGGCAGAGTTTGGATCTGTCTGTGATACGGGAGTATCTGGAATGGCCAGAACCGTTTTTGCTTGAAAAGGGGAAGCCGCTGGTTCAGGAGGCGGGAAAGGCCTATGAGTTGCGTCTTAAGAATGTGTCTTTCTCCTATCCTGGTTCCGGAAAAGATACCATTTCTCATATGAATCTGGTGGTCTCTCCCGGGGAGAAGCTGGCTGTAGTAGGGTTAAACGGAGCCGGGAAGACGACGCTGGTTAAATTGCTGTGCGGTTTTCTAGATCCGTCAGAGGGAGTGGTTCTCTTAAACGGGCAGGATATCCGACAGTATAACCGCAGGGATTATTATCGGTTATTTTCAGCGGTTTTTCAGGATTTTTCGGTTCTGGAGGCCAGTGTTGCTGAAAATGTGGCACAGAAGGTGGATGGGATTGACCTTAAGCGGGTTGAGGAGTCCATTACCTTGGCTGGCCTGGAGGAGAAGGCAGGATCTCTGCCCTATGGCCTGGATACGAAAATTGGCCGCCAGGTCTATGAGGAGGGTGTGGAATTGTCCGGCGGACAGACACAGAGACTGATGCTTGCCAGAGCCTTGTATAAACAGGCACCAGTGATCTTGCTGGATGAGCCGACGGCTGCTTTGGATCCCATTGCGGAGAATGATATTTATCTGAAATACAGCCAGATGGCAGAGGGAAGGACATCGGTGTTTATTTCCCATCGTTTGGCTTCCACCCAATTTTGCGACCGGATTCTCTTTCTGGAACATGGACAGATTGTGGAAGAGGGGACTCACAGGCAGCTTCTGGAAAGAAAAGGACGTTATGCCAGCTTATTTGAGATACAGAGCCGGTATTATCGGGAGAGGGGAGAGGAATATGGATAAGGCCAAAGAGAAGATGTCATTGGTTAAAGCTATCCGGTATAACGGGCGGGCCTGGGGAATCTGGTGGAAACAATGTCCTGGACTTTTCGTGTCCATAACCCTTTCCTCGTTTATGACTGCAGTCAGTCCCTATGTGTCAATCTGGATGATTGCACGGATTGTAGACGAGCTGGCTGGAAGCAGACAGCCTCAGGCGGTTTTAAGGCTTGTCTTGGCGTTTCTGTTTGTGACCGGGATGATAACATTTGCAGGAAATGTGTTTGCATGTGTGAAGCGTTATGAAACCGATTCTGCAAACTGCCGGTATGACCGGATTTTTATGGATAAAATGTTTTCTCTGGATTATGAACATATGGATAGCCAGGGGACGTATGATCTGTATTCTCAGATTGTACAGAATGACAAGTGGTCTGGCTTAGGCCTTCATGAGACCATTGTTTTGTTTGAAAATCTGATTACTGCCGGGGTAAGAATTTTAGGAGGAATGGTTCTGGCCTGTTCTATGTTTTTTGCTAAGGTTCCAGAAGGAAGAAATGGCTTTCTCTGGCTGAATCATCCGCTTTGCGTATGGATTCTGCTTCTGGGGCTGTTACTTATATCTGTATGCTCTGCCGCCTGTGGGGATAAGGGACAGGGGTACTGGATCCGCTATGCAGATGAGACCAGATTTGGTAACCGCCTGGCGGAATATTATGTATTTTTCAAT
>CANDZL010000048.1:0-28055 GCA_947425205.1 uncultured Hungatella sp.
ATATATAATTACCTTTTTTACACTGCTTTCCAGTTCTGGTATTGCCTGATGGATAATACGGTTCATCTGGACAGTATCTAACAGCTTTGAAGCGCTGTCCTCCAAGTTTGGAATATACACAGGTATTGTGCCAATCCTGCTGTCAGAGATTGAACCAGCCCAAAAGGAATCTAAAGAATCATCCTGTTTTAATCCCTGAATCAGAGATTTTATCTTATCCATTGTCTGTACAGGATTTCGGTAAAGCTGTACGCCATCCTTAATTTCAAGTACATCGAACTGCGCTCCATCCGCAATAAGACGATCGCGAGCCGTTTGAATAGAATTGATACCTATATCACAATGAATAAACTTTCTGCCAAGTTTATGTGCAACAGCCGAAGTCACGCCGCTACCGCCGAAGAAATCAGCAACTATCATGTTTAAGTTTGAAGATGCATTAATAATACGTTCCAATAATGCTTCTGGTTTCTGAGTTGCATAATCAATTCGTTCCGTTGCTTGAGAGTTTACAGCAAAAATATCCGTCCATATATCTTGAGCTGGCACTCCGGGCATTTCATCTAAATATTGTTTATATCGCGGAGTACCATTATTAGTATAATAAAGCCGATTACTTTTTTCATATTCTTCCATTGTCGCAATTGGGCATCTCCAATAGCCTGCTTTTCCATGCCAATCATATGTATACCCTGCACCTTGAAGACCTTTTGCCGAAAGATCACGATCAAGAAAAACTCGTCCATCACTATCTGAATGTCTATAGTAAGTATCAAGATAATCTTGAGAATATGGAACATATTGCGTATTAAAAATATAATCATCGGATTTTGAATAATAATATATTGTATCATGCAAATTACCAAATCCCGTATTATCATTATGTGCGGTTGATCTTTTCCAAACTATTTCATTCCTAAAATTATCCTCTCCCAAAATCTCATCCAGCAATATTTTCACATAATGCCCAATATGATAATCTAAATGCACATAGATAGATGCCGTCTCGCTCATAACACTTTTAATCGCCATGAGGTTTTCATACATCCAATTCAAATATTTTTCCTTGTCCCATATATCCCCATACATCTTTTCCTCAAATGCTTTCAGTTCTTCAATCTCAAGTTCTTCCTCGGCTTTCGCAATTGCTTCTGCAATCTTCGGATTACGACGTACATAGACTTTTTTTGCATAATCTGCCTCGCTCGCAAACGGTGGATCGATATATACAAGGTCAACCTGTATCCCCTGCTCTTTTAAATAAGCGCACGCCGATACGCATTCTCCCCGAATAACCATATTACCGCTATTGGTTTTGCCGACAGTTTCTTTCTTCTCCAACTCATAAAGCGGCATTCCCCGCTGTAAAACCATTGACACATCATCTGCGCCGCGATACTTTAATATTCGGCTAAAGTTGCCAAGAACTGCCTGTCCTTCAATGGGTTCCGGCACAAAAGGAACATATTTCATCGGCATTTTTATTCCTCCTCATTTTTTATCTTCAAAAAAGTCTACAATTTTATTATGCGTAATCAATATCCTGTCATTTTCCGACAGCACATCTTCAAGATACAAATAGTCAAACCGATCATAACCAAATGCTTTATTGTTCTGCTTTGCAAACTCCGTTTCCATAAAAATACGTTTATCCTTAAATTTCGGATCATTCTTATAAATTTCACCTTTTGTCTCAACTATGACTGCCTTATGAATCCGTCCGTCCCGACGCTGTAGGATTAAAAAATCAGGCGTATAAATTCCTATATATAACCACTTGCTGTTTACTTTTTTATAGCACTTGATCTTGAACTCTGTCATAACATTATCCCCATTATAATAAATCTCAAGGTCAAGACTTTCCATTTCTGGCAATGTAAGAACTTCCTTTAAAAATGTCTGTTCAAATTCGCTGTCCGTATGGTAAGGCAGATAATGAAAGGAACGGTTTTTTTGCGGATATGCGTTAATCTGTTTGCGCAACAAAGCTGCCGCCATCCTATTCGCTGAATTTCCTGTACTCTCTAAAACCTCAATCGCGTCTTCAATCTTCGGATCAATCTTTCGTTTTCCTTTATCGCCCAAAATAATATTTGCGACTACTTCCTGTTCCGGATAATATTCTTTTATGTTATCCGTATGTATTTCATCTGTAAAATTTCTAATGTTCAGTAATTCCGCCTGCCCTGGTATCACTTCTTCATAAGAGGTAAAACCCCTCTTCCCTGCAAAAGCTTTGCGGATGTTAGCGTTTACGGACGAGATGTCATACTTGGAACTATAATAGCGGATGTCTCCTTTATGATACGTTATTGTCAAATAAACTCCCTGCAATTGTTCTTTATATTTCAACAGTTCTTCTATCTGCAATGTGCCAAAACTTTCCTTTGCAATCGTATCAATCCACGAAACAAATGTTGCCTGTTTTTCGCCTCGTTCCATATCATCAAATTCCCTGCCTAATATTTTCATTGAAAAATCAGTAATTTTTGTTATACTTGAATCTTTTTTTGCATATTCTACTGCCAGAGGTATCTGTGATTTCGGTTCTGCGTCACATACAACAATCGTGTCATATTTTATGCAAAGCTGATAAAAGTCTATCTTCGGAAGTTTCAGATATTTTGTTCGGTCGTACCTTTGCAATATCGTATCACTGTTATTTCCCTTAATAAATTCCTGTAAAGAAATATGGTGCTGCTGCTTCAATTGGGATTCTAACTTCTCGGCATTGTCCTGATTCAAATAAATAATTGCCGTTTCCACCTTGTCCTTTACCACTTGCCGCAGGCACCTGCACGATGTCTGCAAAACCATATTCTTCGGGCAGTCACCCTCCTGAGAAAGAATAATGCCTGTCAGGCTCCGGCAGTCCCAGCCCTCTTTTCCAATCTGAACTAAAAGAACGATTCGTATTTTAGACATAGATGTATCAAGCGTGTCGAACTGCATTTGACTATCAGCGGCTTGCGGATGCTGTTTATTTCCTTTATGAAATTTTAAGATTGCATCACTGCGGATTCCATACTCTGCTGCAATGCGACATACAAGAGGATATACCATTTCTTCCAGTTTTTCGATACTTCCGCAATAGATTCCAAGCTTTGCTGTGAGGCTGCCATCATACACCGTATCCTTATAATGATCCAGAAATTCCCTTACACCTTTTTCAATAATCCTGCCACAATCAGCAATTTCCGAAATTTTCACGATCGGACATTTTAAAAAATTTCCAATGCCTTTTACCAAAGGATAATAATACACAATATTCGTAATTTCAGCAGTAGCAACGGACAGTTTTTTTAAAACATCTATCTTTTCCGCTTTCTCTAAATAGGGCGTACCAGAAAAACCAATCACTGAATTTATTGTATTATTTTCTGCCCATCTATTCACTACAGCCCTAAGCTTGATTTCATCCTTAACAGCGTGATGAACTTCGTCAATGAAAATTGACAGCGAAGGAAGCTTTCCAATCAGGTTTCGAAGTTCGTTTGCCTGTCTATCTTTGTCATCATCACTCTCATCGAATAATGTAATCTGCCCGCTTTTTTCCTGAATGCGGTCAAGGATCACTTTCTCCGCATTTGTAACAGCAACAAAACCAAATAATTCCGACAGTGGCTGATGGCTTGCGATTTTCTGTACGTTGGGATTTTTTGTCTTATTTGATTTTTTGGAAGTTTTACTTTGGTCAAGCACCTCAAACGACATGACTCTTTTAAGTTCTGATGCCGTTGGTTCCGGCAGAACCCATGACGGATCAAATTTCTGTATTGTCCTCAAACTTGGAACCACGGAAGATTTTAACCCTGACGGTGCAAATATAATAAAATTATGGGCAAACGACGGATTCAGGGGTTCATTCCTTGCAAAATACAAGTCCAAATATATGAATGCCGCCATTAAATATGTCTTTCCTGCTCCCATTGGCAGACTGAAAAGATAATCGGTATAAGTAATACCATAAAATGCATCCCTAAAAAATTTCTTGTAATCAATATCCTCCGGTGTCTTTTTTATGAACTCCTCTAACTTTTTTGAAACTTGCTCGCCCTTATTGTTTTTTAAACAGGAATATTCAAACAGTGCCGCAGCGGCTGTATTTTGCTCCAGATATCTGCGGACAGCATTCGATATTTCCACAAGCTCCAAATCGAGTGTATTAAATTTACCTTCGGTGAATAAATTTGCAAGGGGTCTACTTTCACAGGAAATCTTCAAAAAAAGATACGTTTTAATTGCGTTGATTTGCGCATCGCGTAGCATACCTTTCGATTCTATATAATCCACCATTGGTTTGATGGTACATTCAGCAGACGCATACCATCTATTCCGCGCATTCTCAATCATTTTATAGAACATAATATTTCCTTTCCATACCGCAGTTTCAATAAATTCTATTCTTTCTCAATTTGAGGAATATTAATTAATTCCTACAATTTTCCCTCCAAAATCTTCTTATCCGGTAACCGCAGCCTGTATTCTGATACCAGCATTGGTGACATACTTCTGCTCATAGCATACTCCACTACTTCATCATTTTTAGATGCACACAATATTAATCCGACACTAGGGGTTCTCATGCTCTTTTTTCTTTTGTCAATCAAGCGCCTCCAGATAGAAATCTATTTTGGATATATATTCTGGCTAAACTTTCCGATTTTTAACTCAAAAGCTACCAGACACTGTAACCCTCTATAGAAAAACAGCAAATCAATCGCAAATTCTTCTCCGCCAACCTGTACCCTGTATTCTTCATCAATAAAAGTGAAGTCCTTCCCCAGTTCCAATATGAAATCCTTCATGTTATGAATCAAAGCTTTTCTAAAATCTTGTTCTTTATAGATTTTTGGCATATCCAAAAATACCACGGCATAAGTATCCATACACGGATTTTTTTAGTCCCTTTATCGGTTCCGGCAATACTTTTTCTTTTGACAAAATATAACGCTCATAATAGGCGCTTTCCATCTATCTTTCCAGTTCTCTTGAGAGTAGCTTTCTTTTATACACAATGTGATATAAAAATGTCTTTCCTCAATCGCCTTTGCCTTTGACATAATTACAGAATTGGTATCACCTTTTCTTCCACTTTTAACATATCCTGACGCAAATGAAAAAGCCCCTCTATAATCATGTAAATACAAAGCCACTCCATTTCTTTTTTCCATATATATCTTCTCGTAGCGTAGCCTTTTCCCTTTTTAGGACGTTGATTTTTCTTAGTTTCCATAAATTATCTTTATAGAAGATGTCCTTTTAAGAGATACTTACTTCTATTCCTCCTTCCAGATTAAACAGAGACAGATAATTTATAAAAATCACATACAGACTGGGTTTGTTAAAGCTTTTTATAATTATTATATCACCTTTCTGTCATTTAGGAAATCTATTAATTTTTCTCTTTTACCAATTATGAGCCGTATCATATTGTCGCGGAGCCATTCCGAGTCGCCGCAGGAGGTAGAAATTTCATAGTATGTACCGCCCTATTTTGTAGCAGACAGTTTCCTTTGCTGTAATAGCCCCTACTGGGAAGAAAGGGGGTGAGTGAAAATGAGATATTCTGAACAGTTCATGGAACATATCGAATATGCGTTCCTTGCGCTTTGCAAGATTTTCCTGCGCCATGAAGCTATTAATGCATGGCGGGATTTGAAGCGGAAAGAATCAAGAGAAATATCCCTTGACTATCTAATGTCAGAAAGATATTTTGAACCGACTGCTATTGATAGCTATTTAAAAAAAGGATAAGCCGACTGTATTTCTTATTTCGGAAAAAGAAGCTATCGTTGATGATGAACAGCTAGCAACGGCATTATCAAGATTGCCGAAATTAAGGCAGGAAGTCCTTTTGCTTTACTACTCCGTTGGCTATCGTGATGAAGCAATTGGCAGATTATACGGATGTTGCAGAAATTCGATAAACCACAGAAGAAATGTTGCACTGAAACAACTACAGAAAGAATTGGAGAGATTGAAACATGAGGAATAAAAAGCTGATACCTTTTGAAGTAATCGAAAAAGCCGTTGCTGGAGAGCCAAAAGCGGTAGATGCAGTATTGCACCACTATACCGCACATATCAAATATCTGCCTATGTATAAGGAGCACTTCCAATATGGCACAATATTACTAAACAAGAGGTGCAAAATTTTAGTCCTTCATTGGCAGGAAAAATGGCAATGAATACGGCATTTATGACACCAAAAGAATTTGCTGAAAAGTTATATGAATTATTATATCCGAAGAATTAAATAGTGTAATTGAGTTTTACTGCGTAACGGGGTGCAAAGCAAGAGCAAAGAATCAATCACTAATTGCGGTGATATATTCTCTGCTCTTGTTTTGCACCCTGTTTGTCAGCATTGATGATAAATTAGTTTGTATACTTCCTTATCACCATAAACATCATGTTTCCTAGCATAAAAGCCCCACCAAAAAAATCTTTGGAAAGGCTTTTATTTATACTTCTTACTTCAGATAAGAATATTCTGCCAATTTTTCAAAAATCGCAAAAAATTTCGGATGAGAGGCAGCATTTTCGGAGAAAAATTCGGAATTTTAGGATGCAATTTTTCGGAAAGTCTTCGAAAACCCCCTAAAAACTTTTCGGAAAGCCGAATTATGCATACAATAGAATCCCCACAAAACGTGGATTCTATTGTCAATAACAAAGACTCCTGAGGAAAATCCCCAGAAGCCTTTTGTTTTCTAGCTTTTTCAATTTTGAAAATTCTTCAAATCTTAATCTTCAACCTTAACGATCTCTCTCTTATTATAAGAGCCGCAAGCCTTGCAAACTCTGTGAGGCATCATCAAAGCGCCGCACTTGCTGCACTTTACCAGATTCACAGGGCCCATCTTCCAGTTGGCTCTGCGTTTATCTCTTCTTGATTTTGAAGATTTATTCTTTGGGCAGATAGACATGGTCACACCTCCTTAAACTGTTTAAAAATATCCTGGATAACAGACATTCTTGGGTCCGGCACGCTTCTGTCGCAGCTGCACGTCTCATGATTGAGATTCGCCCCACATCTATTACAGATCCCTTTGCAATCTTCAGCACACAGGACTTTCATAGGTAAGTTCAGTAACAACTCGTCACGAACTAACTGGTCAACATCCAGATTATAGCCTTGCAGATAGGGTTGTTCATCCAAAGCTGCAATCCGCTCTTCCTCTGACATCTTTAAATCCAAGGTTCTCTCAATGGAAAGGTAAAACGGACACTTTACCGGCTCCAGACAACGGTCACACGGAATCATCAAGGAAAACACTGCCTCTCCCCGAACTTCCAGCGTCTTATCCCCCATATTCTCAATATGGAGTCTCACCGGTTCTGCTTCCGCCACCTGGCAGTCGCCATCCGGAATCTTCATATGGCTGCTGTCAAGCTTAACCGTAACGTCTTTTTCCTTGCCTTCTCTGGTAAACAACTCTGTTAAATTAATAAGCATATTATCTCCTAATACGCACCTATGCTATTATACAAAGGTGCGTATGATTTGTCAACCAAAATTTTCTATTTAACAGATCAATCACTAGATCAATGCCAGAGTCTCTCTTGCGATGGCCAGCTCCTCGTTGGTAGGAATCAGCATAACCTTAACCTTGGAATCCGGTGCAGAGATCACTGCATTCTCGCCTCTCACATCATTGGCCTCATCGTCAATCTTCACGCCCAGATAACCTAAGTAAGCACAGATCTCTTTTCTTGCCACCTTGTCATTCTCGCCTACGCCTGCCGTAAATGCGATAGCATCCACGCCGTTCATAGCCGCCGTGTAGGCGCCGATATACTTGGCCACGCGGTAACGGAATGCATCCAGCGCTACCTCTGCCAGGTGGTTGCCTTCCTTCTTGGAAGCCTCGATATCCCTGAAATCACTGGATACACCGCCGCTCATGCCCAGGATTCCGGATTTCTTGTTCAGGATGTTTAATACCTCATTCACATCCTTGCCCTCTTTGTTGCAGATAAACTGCACCACAGCCGGATCGATATCACCGCTTCTGGTTCCCATAATCAGGCCCTCTAAAGGTGTCAGTCCCATACTGGTATCCACGCACTTGCCGCCGATAGAAGCAGATACGCTGGCCCCGTTGCCAAGATGGCATACGATCACCTTCGCATTCTCCGGATCTAAGCCGCCGAACTTGATGGCTTCGCCGGACACGAACATATGGCTGGTTCCGTGGAAGCCGTATCTGCGGATGCTGTATTTCTCAAAATACTCATGGGGAATGGCATACAGATACGCCTTCTCCGGCATCTTCATGCCAAATGCCGTATCCCACACCGCCACGTTAGGCTTACCAGGCATAGCAGCCTCGCAGGCCTCAATACCCATCAGGTTGGCCGGATTGTGGAGAGGTCCAAGGTCAAAACACTCACGGATCACTCTCTTCACGTCTTCATTGACGATGATGGAATCACTGTAAACCGTACCGCCATGCAATACTCTGTGGCCGATGGCTGCGATCTCCTCCGTATTCTGGATCACACCGTGATCTTTGTCCATCAGGGCATCCAACACCATATGGATGGCCACTGTGTGGTCCGGCATAGGATTTTCCACCACGTACTTATCCTTTCCTGCCGGCTGATGGGTCAGCTTGGAGCCTTCGATGCCGATTCTCTCGCACAGTCCCTTGGCAATGACGCTTTCATTGTCCATGTCGATGAGCTGATACTTTAAGGAAGAACTTCCACAGTTCACAACTAATATTTTCATGTTAATAACTTCTCCTTTTTATCTTGCATATTTCCCTTGCAAATGATTTCATACCGCCTTAAGGCATGTCCTCTCTTCTTACTTCACAATCTCGCCGTACACTTCTCTTCCACATCCTGCAGCGTTGGATTCGTCTGTGTCAATATGCATAGCCAGCGCGTAAGAATCGCTGACGCGAACCACCACATCACCGAATACCAGGCTTCTTCCGTCTGTATCAATCTTCACGGATACGATCTCGCCATTGCTTACCCCAAGATCAGCAGCATCCTTCACAGTTGCATGAATGTGGCGCTTTGCTGCGATCACACCCTCTGTTAACTCCACCTCGCCACAGGGGCCTACCAGCTTGCATGGGCCGCTTCCTGCAATGTCGCCGGATTCTCTCACAGGAGCCGCAACACCGATGGAACGGGCATCCGTTAAGGAAAGCTCAACCTGGGTATCTTTTCTGCACGGTCCTAAGATGGAAACTCCCTTTAATTCCTTTTTCGGCCCTACCACAGTCACTCTCTCTTCACAGGCATACTGCCCTGGCTGAGACAGATCCTTTTTCTTGGTCAGTACATAATCCTTGCCAAATAAAATCTCCAGATGCTCCTGGGTCACATGTACGTGGCGTGCACTGGTCTCAACAATAAATTTCATATCCCTATTCTCTCCTCTTCCACGAATTTTAAATCAACAAAAATGTTGTGATTCTACTACTTATTTTAGGTGGTTTGCCAGATTTTTTCAAGTACTTCCGGGGATTTGCCCTGCACTTTTTACAAAACAATAGAGTGGAAAAGCCAGGAGGCGAAAAAAGGATAGGATTTTCTATTGAAATGTGATATGATGGATCAGATTATAATTGTCATCAGAGAGGAATACTATGAAAAAGAAATGGTTATGTGTCATAATGGCAACGGCTGTGGCTGTAAGTTCTGCAGCCTGCGGTTCCAAACCTTCTGCAAGCGGTTCTGCCACAACCCCTTCCAGGACGGAAGGAATGGCGACCACAACGGAGGAGGCTGAGAAAGCAAAAGAGACCCAAAAGGAAACCGCAATGAAGGAAGCATCCAAAGAAGAAACCACTGCCAAGGAATCTTCTGAGGAAGAAACAAAAGGCCAGGAACCCGGGACATCCGATGAAAAAGACTCTGGCGGTGAGGTATCCTTCCAGACAGGAACCTGGGATGGGCTTACCTTTACCAACCCATGGCTGAATCTGACCATTCCGTTTCCTGAGGATTCCTACGTATACACAGAAGAAGAGATGAAGGCCGTCTTAGGTGCCGGACAGGATGTTCTCATCAACAACGGCACCTATACGGAATCTCAGTTAGCTCTGGCGGAAGCCTTAACCGTCTATGATTTTATGGTAACTCTGCCTGACGGAAACAGCAATGTACAGATCGCCTACGAGAATGTCAAGCTGACCACAGGCGGAAAAGGCATTAAGGCGGAGGATTATCTGAAGCTGGTGTCCTCTCAGCTGTCTTCCATTACGGATATGAAATATCAAATGGATGATGTATCTCAGGTTGAGATCGCAGGCCAGACCTTCGCCAAGCTTTCCGCAACGCTTATGGACGGCGCATTCTGCCAGGACTACTACTGTATCAATGTAGGGGACCGTATGGCTACCATAACCGTCAGCTATCTGCCGGAAAGCGTTTCCGTCGTTGAAGAGCTGATCCAGGGGATAACTAAGATCCAGTAACCCCTTCTGCCAGCCCTGCAGGCTTGGAATGGCAAGAACACATTTTGGGTGTATGCCAGGCAACACAGCCTGCAGGCGGCAAGAATGGGGACAATGCAACAATCATAACATCAGGAAACCAGCCAAAAGGATTGTGACAATTATGGAGACATCTGCCAAAACACAAAATAAAGATAATCCGTCAGCTGTGGGAATCATCGCTGAATACAATCCGTTTCACAACGGGCATGCATACCAGATCAAGAAGGCAAAGGAACTGTCCGGGGCGGATTTCTGCATCATCGTCATGAGCGGGGACTTTGTTCAAAGAGGGGCTCCTGCCGTTTTTGACAAATATACCCGGGCACATATGGCGCTGCTGTCCGGAGCCGATCTGGTCGTGGAGATTCCTCCGGCCTTTGCTGTCAGCAGCGCAGAGGATTTTGCCGCATGCGCCGTGGCGCTTTTGGACCGGATGGGAGTTGTCTCCCATTTATGCTTCGGAAGCGAGTCCGGAAAAATCGGCCCGCTGGTCCAGGTTGCCCAACTCCTGGTTCATGAGCCGGAAGCCTTTCGCACTGCCCTGAAAAGGGAACTAAAAAAAGGCCTTACCTTTCCTCAAGCCAGAATAATGGCATTAAAGCAGTTTCCTTTCTCTGCAGAAGATCCTGCTTCCCTTCTCTCCACCCCCAACAACATTCTGGGGGTGGAATACGTAAAAGCCCTTATAAGGCAAAACAGCTCTATAACCCCTGTCACCTTAAAGCGGCAGGGAAGTGGTTATCATGATATAGGCCTCCCAGGCTGGGACAATTCCGATTTCAGCCGGTCTTCTTATCTCCCTTCCATCCACGATCAGCCCCGTATTCCTTCGACTGATTGCTGTTTTGCCTCTGCATCTGCCATCCGGAACGCCCTGAATGGGATCCACAACGGCCCATCCGGCGCTTCCCTTATCCATTTCGAATCATCACTAAAGCACCTGGTCCCTGATTCAACATGGAATCTGATGGTGATGGGGCACTGCCGCCCTGTATTTCCCAATGACTTCTCCGCCCTTATGTCCTACCGCCTTCTGGAATTATTGAGGCAGGATGTGGATCTGTCCCGGTTTGGCGATGTGTCCCAAGAACTGGCCGCCCGCATCCGCCGTCAGGCCCTGGAGCCTATCTCCTTGGAAAAACGGGTGGAAACCCTGAAAACCAGGCAGTATACCTATACCCGGATCAGCCGAAGCCTGATTCACATTCTTCTCCATATCACCAAGGAAGAATTATCCTGCAGAAAAGACCATGATTATGTCTCCTATGTGCGCATCCTGGGTTTTAAAAAAGAAGCGGCTCCCCTCCTTACCCAACTGAAAAAAGCGGCCACCTTGCCTATCATAACTAAGACAGCCGATGCCCCCCATATCCTGTCAGCCGAAGCTATGCAGGAGTTCTATAACGATCTGTTCTGTTCCCATGTGTATGAATCCGTTGCCGGAGTGAAAAAGGAGGGCCGATGCACCAATGAGTACACCCACCCTCTTATTATCCTGTAGCTCCTTCTCTCGGTTCTGCCAGTTCCATGGTATAGAACTTCCTTCCAGCTGCCTTTTTTGGCAAGCCTTCTACTTAAACGCTTTCTTTATCTTTTTTTGCAGGCCGTTGTTGGGGTACATATTGATCACCCGCATAGCCTCTTCCCGCACCTCTCTGCAGCCATCTTTATAGAGAAATGCATTCTCCACGTTGTACACATCTCTGTCATTGTCCCGAAACGTACCATCCGATGATATGAACTGCACAATGTTCATGTCCCAGTCATTATTGCTCTTTTTATTCTCATAGCTGCCAATGACATACAGTATCTTCCTGCCGTATCCGTCGTCGATATAGACATATGTTTTTCCATTTACTTCTCCCAGGCACTTGCCGTTTTTTATGTTATCCAGTTTGGATTTCAAGGCCACATAAAGCCCATGGTCCTTCTCCATCTCAAACCCTTCAAACATCTCATCGGATATCTTCCCATCATCAATGGCATTCACCTGATTCCACTGATTGCTCTTCTTATCTTTCTCGGCCATAATGGTCTCGATCTCATCCTTATCCGCCTTGATTCCGATCATAAGGCCTGGAGTCGTCTGAAACAGGTTCCTTACCTCGACGTTGCCGTAATTGCCGATCCTTACATCCACCATCACACTTTCGTCTTTTTCATCTACCAAAGCGTCAATCTCCTGAAGAATCTTATTTAACTGCTGGTCATCATGATCATTGTTTTTCACCGTGGCATAGTCCCGCAGCACCCTGCTATGATCCGCTGTTCTCAAAATCTTCCCGACCGCGCCTAAATTGTCTTTTTCTTGTGTAACTGTTTGATTTCCTAAATGCCTGTTTTCGCTGCATCCAACCAATATACTCATTACGATCAAACAACTTACTAAGCTTAATTTTCCCATAATTATGCTCCTGCTTTCTGAAACTGAAACTTGACCCTAAACCTGTTGTTGTTATTGTAATTCACATATATACAGCTTATATTGTCATTTCCTCCAAAAGATTGATTTTATTTTAACACATTTCTATTCTTATAGCAAGATATCCGTCAAAATTAACAAAAAATAATTTTTGTACTCTCTTATATCATAGTTTATGCTAAATTTTCACACAGTTTCCATCTGTCTGAGTCTCTCTCTGCTTTCGCGCTCACATTCGGATTCCCACTTCTTCCACCAAGGTATTCTTCACATGAAGGAATTCCATCATAGCCTGAAGCTCTTTCCCGTTGTCAGCTCTTTTCCCTTCCTTCACCCCACGAATCAGTATGTTCTTCGGCGTGTGCTCCATATCGATAAACTCCAGGATCTGGGTGCGGTATCCATGGTTCTCCAGAACCTGGGCCCTGATAGCATCTGTATACAAAGCTGCCATCCGTTCCTTGACAAGCCCATACTGGAATGCCGGTTCAAGCACTGGATTTTCAATCTGACGGTTCAGCTCATGCTGGCAGCAAGGCACCGAAAGAATCACCGATGCATTCCATCCAATGGCCTTGGCCAGGGCATAATCTGTAGCCGTATCACAGGCATGAAGCGTCACCACCATATCCACCTGATCTCCTTCCTTGTAGGAGGCAATGTCCCCGCACAAAAAGGTAAGGTTTTCAAACCTGTATTTCTCTGCCAAAGCATTGCAGTGGGCAATCACTTCTTCCTTTCGATCCAGCCCTGTAATCTGAATATCATACCCCTTCTTTTCTTTTAAATAGTAATACATGGCAAAGGTTAAATAGGATTTTCCGCATCCAAAGTCAAGAATCCTTACTTTTCTGTTCCTTGGGAACTTGGGCAGGATGTCCTCCACAAACTCCAGAAATCGGTTGATCTGCCGGAACTTGTCATACTTGGAACGTACCACCTTCCCCTCCCCGGTCATGACTCCCAGATCCTGCAAAAACAAAACCGGCGTTCCCTCCTCCAGAATGTAACGCTTCTTCCGGTTATGCTCCAGGGAAATCTTCCTAATATTTCGTTTCTCCTCTCCCTGTTTCCGTACCTTTATGGTTCTCTTCCCCGATTTGCTCACCAAAACCTGCATGTCCCCCAGGGAAGAAGTCACTTCCATCTGCCGAAACAGTCCTTCCATCCTGTCGCAGAGATACCCATAGGCCGTCTCTCTGTCCATATTTTTGTGAAATACCTGTTTCCCCCGGAATTCTTCTGCCTGAAACATCAAGGTTCCATGAAGAAAAAGAGGTCTCACCTTCACCTTTGAGGCCTCTTCCTTTCGCTCCGAATTGCTCACTATGATTTGAATCAGATTCTCATTCAAAAAATCCAGTAACCGTTCCATTGTTCTCCTTCAACGATTCTCTCCACCATAACCAGCCTGTCAATTCTTAAAGCTGTGGATCGGTGCCGGGATTCTGCCACCCCGTGTCACAAACTTCTCACAGGAATACTGGTTCACTGGCATGATGGGGGCATAACCTAACAGCCCGCCAAACTCCACCGTATCCCCCACCTTCTTTCCGATCACAGGAATCACCCGGACAGCCGTGGTCTTCTGATTGATCATTCCGATGGCCGCCTCGTCTGCAATGATTCCCGCAATGGTGCTTGGCGTGGTGTCCCCGGGAATGGCAATCATGTCCAGCCCCACAGAGCATACACAGGTCATAGCCTCCAGCTTCTCCAGGGTCAATGCCCCCCTGGAGACTGCGTCGATCATTCCCTGGTCCTCACTGACCGGGATAAATGCACCGCTTAAGCCTCCCACATAGGAAGATGCCATGACGCCGCCCTTTTTTACTTGGTCATTGAGCATGGCAAGGGCCGCTGTGGTTCCCGGCGCTCCCACCTGTTCCAGTCCGATCTCCTCCAGAATCTCTGCCACACTGTCTCCCACTGCCGGAGTCGGTGCCAGAGAAAGGTCGATGATCCCAAAGGGTATGCCCAAGCGCCTGGAAGCCTCCTGCGCCACCAGCTGCCCCACCCGGGTTATCTTGAACGCTGTCTTTTTTATAGTTTCGCACAGAACCTCGAAATTCTCTCCCCTTGCCTGTTTTAAGGCTTCCTTCACAACACCTGGCCCACTGACGCCAACATTGATGATGGTATCCGCCTCCGTAACCCCGTGAAAGGCTCCTGCCATAAAGGGGTTGTCGTCCGGCGCGTTGCAGAATACCACCAGCTTGGCGCACCCTAAGGAATCCTGTTCCCTGGTAGCCTTGGCTGTCTCCTTGACAATCTCCCCCATCAGCCTGACTCCGTCCATATTGAGGCCGGTCTTGGTGGAACCCACATTGACCGAACTACACACCCGCTCTGTCTGGGCCAACGCCTTTGGGATCGATCGGATTAAATTCTCATCCGCTGTGGTCATTCCCTTGCTCACCAACGCCGAATAGCCTCCCAGGAAGTTGACTCCCACTTCTTTTGCCGCCTGGTCAAGGGTCATGGCTATGGAGACGAAATCCTCCGGCATCCTGCAGGCACAGCCTCCTACCAGGGCAATGGGAGTGACTGAGATTCGTTTATTGACAATGGGAATCCCAAAGTCCCTGGCTATGGCCTCCCCTGTGGAGACAAGATCTCTGGCTGTAGTCGTTATCTTCCGGTAAATCTTCTCATTCAGAGCTGAAAGATCGCTGTCGCAGCAGTCGAAAAGGCTGATACCCATGGTAATCGTACGGACATCCAGCTTCTCATGCTCAATCATATTGTTGGTCTCAATGACTTCAAACATATTCAACATCTGGCGTTCCTCCTAAATACGATGCATTTTTGTGAAGATCTCTTCTCTCTGGCACTTGATGCGTACGCCGATTTCCTCTCCCAGCCTCTCCAGATCCGAGGAGATCATCTCAAAGGGCTTCAGGGAGTTGTCCATATCCACAATCATCATCATATTGAAAAATTCCTGTACAATAGTCTGGGAAATGTCCAGAATATTCACCTGGTTCTCTGCCAGATAGGTACACACCTTAGCGATGATTCCCACCGTATCTTTTCCCACTACCGTAATAATAATCTTGTTCATAACCGGTCTCCTTTTTATATGGTATCATTTACCCTCCCGCAGGCAATCCAGCCTCTCCCTTTCCAGGGCAGGGTATTGGATCTACAGCGTAACAATCTCCGACATCATGTCTCGCTTGGCAACCGATATAGAAAAATCGGAAGCCTTATACTCATGGTCTCCCTGGTCAATCTCCAGCTTCACCGTCTCGTAGGCCAGTTCCTCATAATTATTCTCTTTGCTCAGATGTCCCAGAAAAATATGCTTCAGGTGATCATTAAGAATATAGTTTAGGAGCCGTCCCGCATTGTCATTGGACAGATGCCCATGATCGCTTAAAATCCTTCGTTTCAGGTAATAGGGGTACGGCCCTGTCTCCAGCATCCGCACATCATGGTTGGACTCCAAAAGGATCCCGTCAAGCCCCTGAAGGTGTTGGATGATATACTGGTCATAATGTCCCATGTCCGTGGCAACGGCTATGGATTTTCCCTGGCTCTGAATCCGGTAAGCCACCGGGTTGGCCGCATCGTGGTCAATGGAAAATGGCTTTACCACCATGTCTCCGATGGAAAACTCCACATCTGGCAGTATGGGAGTTAAAAGTTCCTTTGGGTACTCCCCCAGACAAGTTAATTTCTGGATCTCCTCCAGGGTCTCCTTTGTGCCATAAATGGGTATCTCATACTTTCTCGCCAGGATTCCCAATCCTTTTACATGATCGGAATGCTCGTGGGTGATGACCACACCCCTTAACTCGCTGCCTTTGACTCCGATCTCATTCAGGCCTTGTTCGATCCGCTTGTTGCTGATTCCCGCATCTACCAGAATGTGGGTATTCTCAGATCCTGCATAGATGCAGTTGCCGCTGCTGCCGCTGGCAATGCTCACTAATCTCATGATATGGACGCTTCCTTTAAACGTAATAGGTTCTGTTGGCGTTATATATCGTTCAAAGAATCTTTAGAATACAACGCTACGTATAACCATATCATATTTTATAGGAAATGTCACCTGAATTTGATTATCTCTGGATCATATCTCTGAACCACATGTTAACCTTGTAACCGTTGGGGGCCCCCTGAACAGTTACTTAACCGCTTCCTTTAAGATGCTCCACCGCGGCTTGAATTAAGCTGTTTAGTTCCTCGCTGGTTCCGTTATTGTCTATCAATACATCTGCGTGCTGCCTGTAGGTTTCCTCCGGCGGCTGGCCTGCTATCATATCCTGACACCGCTCTCTGGAATATCCCCGTTTTTCCATCAGACGTTGTATCCGGTTGTCTCTGTCTGTGCTGACATACCATACGCTCTGAAACAGATCATGAGGCTTCTCTGGCATCAGAGCGGACTCCACCACAAGCAGGGGAGCAGCGGTATGTTGAATCCACTGTTCTACCTTGTCCCACACCAGGGGATGGATCAGGCTGTTGATCTGGTCTCTGGTCTTGTCATCTGCAAAAACTAAGCGAACCAATTCCGGCTTGTAGAGTCTTCCGTTCCCATCCAGAATTCCCTTTCCAAATGCCTTCACAAGGGCTTCATGTCCCGGCTGCCCTGGTTCTTCCAATTCCTTGGCCACCATATCCGTCTGAAGCACTGCCGCGCCGTATTCCTCCTTTAGCGCTCCCAGAATCCGGCTTTTCCCGGAACCTACGCCGCCGGTTAAGAGAATGGCTTTCCTCGTTTTACTTGGCATCATACCAGTTTCCTCCGCTGTGGGCTTCCACTTCCAGAGACACCCTAAGATGGGCGGCCTCTCTCATCTTCGTCTCCAGAATTTCCGTGACTTCTGCAAGTTCTGGCTTCCAGGTCTCCACCAAAAGCTCGTCGTGAACCTGAAGGACAATCCTGGACTTCAGATTTCGTTTCCGCAACTCCCTGTCTACCCCGATCATGGCCAGTTTCATAATATCCGCCGCTGTTCCCTGGATCGGCGAGTTCATAGCTACCCGTTCCCCAAAGGAGCGCTGCATAAAATTGGCAGACTTCAGTTCAGGGATGGGTCTTCTGCGCCCGAACATAGTCACCACATACCCTTGCTTCTTGCCCTCTTCCACCTGTCTGTCCAGAAATGCCTTCACCCCAGGATAAGTCTCAAAATACTTGTCAATGTAATCCTCCGCCTCCTTGCGGCTGATACTTAAGTCCTCACTAAGCCCGAAGGCACTGATCCCATACACGATCCCAAAATTTACCGCCTTGGCATTGCGCCGTTGAAGGGAAGTCACTTCATCCAGCGGAATATGAAAGACCTGGGATGCCGTGATAGCGTGAATATCCTGTGCTTCCTTATACGCCCCGATAAGCCTCTCATCCTCCGACATATGCGCCAGTATCCTTAATTCAATCTGAGAATAGTCTGCATCCACAAACGTGTAACCTTCCTCCGGCACAAATACTTTCCGTATCTCACGTCCCAATTCCATCCGCACCGGAATATTCTGCAGATTGGGCTCCGTGCTGCTGATACGTCCGGTGGCTGTAATGGTCTGGTTGAAGGTGCCATGGATCCTTCCGTCGTCCCGTATAAACCCATAGAGCCCTTCTGCATACGTGGAATTCAGCTTGGCATACTGGCGGTACACCAGAATCTTCTTTACAATCTCGTACTCCGGCGCCAGCTTTTCCAGCACATCCGCAGCGGTGGAATACCCGGTCTTGGTTTTCTTCCCGTGAGGCAGCTTCATATGGTCAAACAGAACCTCCCCCAGCTGCTTCGGAGAGTTTATGTTGAATGTCTCCCCAGCCAGGCTGTAGATCTCCTGTTCCATCCGCCCCAGCTCCACCTTCAGGCGATCCCCATAAGTCTTCAAAGTCTCTTTCTCCACCTGGATTCCGGCCTGCTCCATGTGGTAAAGACTGTAGATCAATGGCATCTCCATCTCCACAAACAGATTCCACATGCCGCTTTCCTCCAGCTTTTTCTGAAGAACTGCTGCCGATTTCCAGGCGATGTATCCCATGTAGCAGAGGCAAGTCTCCGCCTTTTTCTCTTCTTCCTCCAGAGCACTTCCTAAAGAAGACTTCCCTACAAGGTCGATTTTGGAAGGAACTGTGACCCCCAGGTAATCCCGGGCAATATCATCATAGTCATACGTATCTTTTAATGGATTGAGAAGATATCCGGCTACCTCCACATCCATAGCCGGACTGCCATCCTCCACAGCCAGCCAGGGAAGCTGCCGTTTCAGATTCAGGGTTGCCGCCCGCTTACATCCAGGAATCAGCCGGCTCATCTTCTCAGCCAGGTATTGTCCTGTTAAAAATCCCTCCGCAGCGATCCCATAGATATGAGACTCCCCAAAACAGAGAGCCAGTCCCTTGACCTTGTCCTTTTCCACCAAAAGCTGAAATCCCAGAATCTTTTCTGCCTCCGCCTTTTGAAACACCTCTTCCGCCTGCCCCAGATCCCGTATCATCACAAAACGCTCTTCCACAGCCGGCTTCTCCATAGTATTGGCATCAAACCTGGCCAATATGGATTTGAATCCCAGCCGCTTCATATACTCATAGGCTTCCTGAGTATACAGATTGCCAATCTCCATGTCCTTATAAGAAAATGGGATGGGGCAGTCAATGCAGATGGTAGCCAGAGTCTTGCTCATCTGGGCCATATCGTAATGCTCCTCCAACGCCTTTCTTGCTCTAGGGGGCTTTATCTCTTCCAGATGGGCATAGGCATTCTCAATACTTCCATAGGAAACAATCAGGCTGGTAGCCGTCTTCTCACCGATGGAGGGCACCCCTGGGATATTGTCAGATGCATCCCCCATAAGAGCCTTTACATCGATGAATTCCACAGGAGTCACCTGATACTCTCTCTTTACGTCCTCCGGATAGTAATCCTTTACCTCCGTGCCGTTGCGGCTGGTTTTGGGTATCCGGATCTTGATGTGGGTATCCGAAAGCTGAAGCAGATCCCGATCCCCCGACACCACGGACACCTCTACCCCGTCCGCCGCATTCTTCTTCGCCAACGTCCCCAGCACGTCATCCGCCTCATACCCCTTAAGCGTCATAATGGGAATTCCCATGGCCTTCAATACTTCCATCATCAAAGGCACCTGCTGGGCCAGTTCCTCCGGCATAGGCTTCCGGTTTCCTTTATATTCCCCGTACATCTTGTGGCGGAAGGTAGGCTCTTTTAGGTCAAATGCCACTGCCAGGTGATCCGCCTGCTCCTCCTCCAGGATCCGGAACATGATATTAAGGAATCCGAATACTGCATTGGTATGGAGCCCTTCTGAGTTGGTCAAGTCCGGCACCCCGTAAAAGGCCCTGTTTAAAATACTGTGGCCATCAATCAAAACTAATTTATTGTTCATTTCCCGTTCCTCCTTTCTAAAAGCCTTGTTGCCACCAGATTCGGCATTGTAGTGCTATCATAACAATCAGACTGATAAGAAGTAACGTATCCGCCGCATAGCGGGCGACATCCACCAGGTGGATGCTGTATAATTTCTGCCTGGAGGCCAAAAGGTCTTCCTCCATATCTCCTTTAATGTTGTAATTCCCCGTATCAGAGTCCAGCTGGCGAATACCTGCCTCCACTGTATAATATATCTCAAGCTCCTCCTTACAATTCTCGCAGGAATCGATGTGGTCTAAAAACTCCTCCATCAGCTGGTCGTCCTCCAGCTCATGCCGGATATAAGGAATCACAAGATTTTCCGCTTCTTTACAAGTCATTCACCCGCCTCGCTTTCCAAAAAAGAACAAAGGTATAAAGCCCTTAACCACGAAAACAAAGACTTTACACCGATTGATTTGTGACTATAAGATTACTTTCTACATTATAATAGATAGTTGATTCGGTGTAAAGTCTTTCTTCCACAATCAAAAAATCACTGCAATCCCCTGAATCAGGAATTACAGCGACTTCTCTCTCTTTCCTTATTCTTTTATCTTATCAATATCTGTAAGGTTAACGCCTAATGAAGTTAAAATCGCTTTCAATGACAAATAATCATTTTTCAGCCCTTCATATGTTTCAACCGCATTTTCTTTCCTTGCATTTTTCATATGAGACTGCAATGAGACTGCACTTTCTGAAATTGCTCTACAACATCTCTTACAATTTCACCGTTATTAGGCATAGCACTCACCTCCCAATCATGGAAAATCCTTTATCGAAGCATCCTTTCTTTTTGTCCACAAAAACACCTGCTCTCCAGAACATACCTGGATATTGATCTCTAATCTACATATAATTATATCAATCTCCCGGGAAGGTGTAAAGTCTATATTCAAATTTAATCAACGAAAAAAATCGTTGAAACCCTAAAATACCGGATTCTCAACGATTCTTGCCCCTGCCAAGGAGTGCCGGCCGCGGGACTTGAACCCGCACGGTATTGCTACCAATGGATTTTGAGTCCACCTCGTCTGCCATTCCGACAGGCCGGCATCATTTCCTGCAACGTCTGTTATTCTAGCATATGTCCGAAAATTTTGCAAGTGTTTTCGAATAAAAAATCCTTTCTCTTTACATCCCCTGCCATTTTCATTATAATCATAGATAGCTTTTCAGAAAATATAGGAAACTGCAAAGGATACTCTTATGAAAATACCAAATTCCCATACGTATACCAACAGCCAGATCATCAATGGCATCGCCCTGGGGTTCTCCCTCTCGTTTCTGATTTCCGCCTTTCTCGCTGCCCATTATACAGGAGAATGGGGAAATGTTCTTAATAACTGGTACCTGATCATGGTATCGCCCTGTCCTTTAGTCACCGACTATTTTGATATCGGCGGCCTGGCAAGCGCCATGCTCAACGCCGGAGCCTGCGGCCTGTCCTGTTTTCTGTTTATGGTTCTTTTAAAAGGCGAGTCCCGTGCCAATACTCTGGCCGGTTACTTTCTGGTAGTGGCCCACTGCTTCTACGGCCTGAATTTTCTCAATATGTGGCCTTGTTTCCTGGCTCCCTTTTTGTATCTGCGCTTTAAAAAGCTGAATTTTAAAAAGAACCTTCATATCTGTATGTTTACCACCAGTTTCAGCCCCTTTATCAGCGAATTGTTATTCCGTTATACCCTGGGCGACACCTATACCTTTGGCCGTCCGGTTTTAACCGTAACTGGCGTAGTCCTGGCCTTTTTATGCAGCATCATGCTGGGTTTTGTGGTTCCCGCCATCCTTCCTGGAGCTCAGGCCTGGCATAAAGGATACAACCTGTTTAACGGAGGATTGGCCTTTGGTCTGTTCGGCTTCTTTCTGTATAATTTTATGTACCGCACCATGGGAATCCCCTCTCACGGAAGCCTAGTGAGAGGCAACCAGATCTATCGAAGCTTTGGACATTCCTACGGTGTCTATGCCAACCTGTTCTTCCTTACAGTCTTTGCCCTGTGTATTCTCATAGGATATTTTCTTAACGGCCACAGCTTCCGGGGATTTGGCCATCTGATAAAAGACACTGGTTATTCCAGCGACTTTGCCAGGCAATACGGCATGCCTCTGTGTCTGATCAATATCGGATGCCACGGCAGCTTATTTCTTCTGTACCTGAATCTGTCCATTCATTTTACCAGCGGCGCCGGCTTTACCGGTCCCACTGTAGGCGTGGTATTGGCCGCCCTTACCTTCACTGCCATGGGACAACACCCCAAAAATGTATGGCCCATCATCCTGGGATACCAGGTGCTTCACTTCACCGTTATTCTGGTGTGCAAGGCTGGCGGCCTGGATCTCCCCTGGACGTTGTCCACGCAAGGATACATAAACGGCGTTGCTTTCGCAACCGGGCTCTGCCCCATCGTAGGCCGGTACGGGGTGCGGGCCGGGGTGGCAGCCGGATTCCTGTGCGCCTCCCTATGTACCTCCACCAGCCTCCTTCACGGCGGCCTGGTGCTATATAACGGCGGCTTCACCGCCGGAATCACCGCTCTCATCCTCATTCCCATTCTGGAACACTATGTTCCGGAAACCAGAAAAGAGATGAAATCCTTTACCGCCAACATGCACGACATGATTTCCCTGATCGGGAATACGGCTTCAGAGGAAGTCCACGATAAATAACATACATGAAATCCAGAAATCCAGTATACAGCCCCCGCCTTAAAAAGACAGGGGCTGATTCCCAGAAAACGGTTATTCACTTTTAAACGGAGGCTGTTGGTATAGCTTACGCTCCACCTGCCGCCTCTTTTTTTCTAGAAACGCCAACGTCCGTTTGGCATTTTCCTCCGCCGCCAATTCCGTTGCCTCTTCAATTAAAGAAAGCTGGTCAAAAAGATAACCATTGTATTCTTTTTCATTTGTCGGCATCCCCCGCCACCTCCTTTATTCAATAAAAAACGTGTTTTTGATACCTACAGTATACCACACTTTTTTCATACAGGCAATCCTTCTAGCCAGCCCACTTGGCATCCTTAAAAATCGCCCGTCCAACACCAATTAAATCTGCGTCTTCCTCTTTCAAAAGCTGATCCCCGTCTCTTACTGTCTTTATCCCTCCTGTCAGCAGCACGGGAATATGCACCGCCTTTTTCACTGCCTGGGACATATCCTTAAAGTATCCCGGCTCTGTATGGCCTTGCCTCATGTATCCGAAAAGGCCTCCTGTAATATCCAGCAAATCCACGCCTTCCTTCTCAAACCATCTGCATGCCTCCACACAATCCGCCACTGTACTCCCGCCTTCCTGATAATCGCATCCTCCAAAGCGTATAGCAACCGGATAGGCAGCCCCTACCGTTTCCTTTATAGCCCGAATTACCTCTATATGGAACCGGACACGGTTTTCTATGGTGTCATTTCCATACTCATCCTTTCTTTTATTGGTTAGGGGAGAGTAAAACTGGTTCAGCAGATATCCATGAGCGGAATGGATCTCCACACCATCAAAGCCTGCCTCTTTCGCCCTTCTGGCTGCCTGAGCGAAATCATCCGTAATCTTCCTTATTTCTGCTTTTGTCAGTTCATGGGGAACGGAAAGGGAACGTTTCCCAGAGTTGGGATGGATTACCTGGCTTGGTCCAACTGGTTCACAACCAGTCACTTCCGCTTCCGCCCGGCTTCCTGCATGGCTGATTTGGACCATAAACTTTACATCGGTTTCATGGATCTTGCCGGTCAGGGTTTTCAGCTGTTCCAATACCCCATCAGACGCTATGGACAATTGATTACTTCCCGCCATTCCCTCCGTACTGATATAGCTGTGTTCCATAATGATGATTCCGATCCGGCTGTATAAAGCCCGCTCTCTGTAATAATCACACAATTCCTGGCTTACAAGCCCTCCAGGGGCGCTTTTACCTGTAGCCATTGGCGGCATCACCAGGCGGTTCTTTACTTTCATCTGATTAATGGCGATAGGCTGATTGATCTTTTCCATACGCTTCTTCCCCCTTTCATACCGCTGTCTGGTTATGTACATCCGCCCGGCCGATCATAATGTTTAAGATCTCGATATCCGTAGCTTTCATCCCTACCCGGCCCACATACCCCACACTCTTTATGGTATCCTCCACATTGTCCTGTACGATCCCCTCACCGGACTGGAATACGTGATGTTCCATAGCCATATGGTGGGCCAGAATTGCTGCGTCAACGGAAGAAGCAATCTTGGCTGCACAGGAAGACTTGGCCCCGTCGCACACAATACCGCCTACATTGGCTATAGTATTTACAATGGTAAGGCCTACCTCTTCCCTGGTTCCGCCTGCCAGATAGGTGATCCCGGCACCAGCGCCGCAGGCCGCACTTACGGCACCGCAATAAGCGGAGAGACTTCCAATATACTTCTTCTGGTGGATGGCAGTCAAATTGCTGACCACCAGGGCACGATAAAGCTTCTCCTTGGAAGCCTTCATTTCCCCGGCATACTCGATCACAGGGAGAGACACGGTCATCCCCTGGTTTCCGCTTCCGGAGTTGATGACCACCGGCAGGGAACATCCGCTCATTCTGGCATCCGAGCCGGCTGCTGCCTTCGCCCTGGCGCGGACTTTAACATTGTCCCCGTACGCCTCCAAAAGGGTGCGCCCCACCTGGGCTCCGTAAGAATGTTTCACTCCTTCCTCTGAGATGGCAGTGTTGTACTGTATCTGGCGTTTTAGCACCTCTTCCACATCCTTTAAATCCACCGTATCTGCAAATTCCAGGATATCGTTGACATTCAGAAGGGACTTGTCAACCTCCTCTCCTTTTCCCTCCAATCCTTTTTCAAAAAGAATCTGGCCATCTTTCACGATTTTTGTGATGTAGGTGTGGCGGTTGATGATTGTGACCTGGGCATAATGCTCTCCCTTTTTAACCTCAGCCACAATGTAAAGATTTTCCACCCCTTCCTGCAGGGAACAGGTACAGTATTTTCCGGCGAGCAGTTCTTTCGCCTTCCGGATATCTTCCTGTGTGATCCCCTCCAACACCTCCAACTCTCTGGATGCATCTCCGCCTACCACTCCCAGAATGGCAGCCGCGTCAATGCCCCGCATACCGCCAGAATTAGGAACAGTCACACCCTTTACGTTTTTTATGATATTGCCGCTGCAGCACATATTGACCCCATCCGGGAATTCTCCCAGCACTTCTCTGGCCTTGGCTGCCGCATAAGCGATGGCAATGGGTTCCGTGCAGCCTAGGGCCGGTACTAACTCGCACTTCAGGATATTAACATAATTATCATAGTTTTTCTGGTCCACCATACTCCTCCTCACCAGCTTTTTGCCAGTCTCAATTTATTCCCTGTAGCTCACAAATGCAAATTTTGAAGAGTCCGGGGACCAGCTGTTGACATTGATGGAGCCCTGTCCTCCAAAGATCTTCAGAAGGGTTTCCGGCTTTCCTCCTTCTGCCGGAATCATGCGGATCTCCACATTCTTATCTGGAAGATGCTGGCCCGGTTCCAAATCTCCTTTGCGGTAAGCCAGATACACCACCTTTGACAGATCCGGGGAAATATGGGGGAACCATGCATTCCAATCCTCATCAAACGTCATCTGGGTCTGTTCACTTCCGTCTGCATTCATTTTCCAGGCCTGCATAAGGCCTGTCCTCACAGAATTAAACCATATGGTCTTACCGTCCGAAGAATACTCTGGTCCGTCATTCAACCCCGGGGCATCCGTCAGCCTGGTTTCCTCTCCTCCTGCAACCGGACAGGTATACACATCCCACTCCATAGAATCCCCTATCTGCCGTCCGGCACAATAAGCCAACGTCTTACCGTCCGGTGACCAGCCATGAAGATAACTCCAGGGAATAGAAACCACTTCCTCTTCCTTTCCGCTTTCGAAGTCCACCCTATAGATTTTGCTTACCACGCTGCCGTCCACATTGCCGCTGACTGCGATCCCACTGCCGTCCGGTGCCAACACATGGTCATTGTTGCATGCCGTTACCGCCCCTGTATCAACCGTAGTAATCTGGCCATCCTCCAGGTCATATCGGTAGATCAACCCTTCCGAATTATATAGAATAGCCTTGCCATCCTTAGACCACATGGGCGCTTCAATCACGTGGGTAAACTCAGCCAACACCGTTACCTGCCTTGTCGCCATATCATAGACCTGCAGGCACGAATTCTGAGCCCTGTTCTTAAATGTATCACTGAATTCCATCTCTTCTCCTCACTTTCCTTGTTATGCAGCCCCTTCTATAGCTACCTCTTTCTCTACAGTTCAATCTCCCTTCTATCTGCAATCACCGGCTGATACGGCATCATATCCTTCCTGGCTTCCCTCAATTCCTCTTTACTTCTCTCCACGACCGACGGATCGTGGAACACATCCAGGCAGAATTGTACAATATACTTTCCCGCCTGGATCGAAGCCTTACGCCCTGCAGCCGACCCGGAGGAAGCCGTGACTCCCCAGCTATGCCCCCCTACACCCATCACACCGCCGCCAAACATCTGCACCGTAGGAATGACCTGGCTGACATCATTCACATCCGTAGATCCAGATTCCGCCCATCCATATCCCAAAGGCGTACAGAAATGGGTGGGAAGAAGACCGCATTCTCCATAAATGTGCTTCCGGTTTCCCATATCCAGCTTATCCGGCGCTTCCTTTCCATGATAGCTTTGGTACAACTTCCTGGCAAATTCATAATCCTTCTCATCATAACAGATATCCGGAACCTTCTTAGCCGCGTCGTACAACACCTGATTCAGCGTAAAGTTAAGGATCGGCTCATACCCTCCCCCAATGATCCGGTACGATGCCTTTGTCCCCGTCATGATGGCGGCACCTCTAGCTGCATCACACACCCGGGCAAATACTTCATCCACAGATTTCTTATTGTAAGACCGCACATAATATTTTAAGGAGGCATAATCCGGCACTACATTGGGCCGCTCTCCGCCATGGCCAAACACATAATGAATGCGCACCGCGTCCTCCAAGTGTTCCCGAAGGAATTCCACTCCCAGGTTCATTAACTGCGCCCCATCCAACGCACTGCGCCCTTTCTCTGGGCTGCAGGCAGCATGAGCTGTCCTGCCCCGAAAAATAAACTCCACGCTGACCATAGACTGGTTCACATGCTCCGCCACCCGGAAGGGTCCTCCGTCATGCCAGGCAATACAAATATCAATCCCGTCAAACCATCCGTCCTCCATCATGTGTACCTTGCCTGACAGGCCTTCCTCTGCCGGGCATCCCAGATATACGATGGTTCCCCCAAGGTTTTCCGCCTCCATCGCTGCCTTTAAAGCAGCGGCTCCAGATGCACACCCGGCATTCATAAGACAGTGTCCACACCCATGGCCAGGGCCAGGTTTCGGTGCATGATAGGGAACCGCTTCCTGCCCCAACCCGGGAAGGGCATCGTATTCTCCAAGAATCCCGATGACCGGCCTGCCTCTTCCCCACCTGGCAATCATTCCGTTCTCCACAGTGGCAGGAGGAACTGCAAACCGTTTCACGTCAAACCCAAACTGTTCCATAAAATCAGCCGTGGTTCTGCATGCATATTCTTCCTCCCCGGAGACCTCCGGGTGTTCGAAGATATCCTCCGCCAGCTTTTCTATCTTTGCCTGGTTATCCTCAAACCATTTCTCCGCTGTTACATTCATAGTAAACCCCCCTGCTGCCTTCCCGGCACCAAAATGAATGAAAGGGGGTTACTATGAACCCTCCGGGGGATGCACACAAAATGCCAAAAGCGGGCATT
>CANDZL010000049.1:0-27171 GCA_947425205.1 uncultured Hungatella sp.
TCTCCCATGTCATATAAAAGTACCCATCTGCGCACGGTCCTGTCTGTCCGCAGCATTATTTCCATTCACTATTTTGATTATATGAGCGATTTTACCTTCCCTGGAGAAAGCCATGATTTCTGGGAGATTCTCTGTGTGGATAAAGGTGAGATTGATGCTGTAGCAGGCAATGAACGCCATACTTTAAAAAGAGGCAGTATCATTTTCCATCAGCCGGATGAGTTCCACAACGTGATCACCAACGGCCGCAGCGCGCCTAGCCTGGTGGTCATCGGCTTTGAATGCAATTCCCCGTACATGGATGCCTTCAGAGGTCAGATCCTGACTGCTCAGGAGACGGAGCGCGCCCTTTTAGCCCAGATTATCATCGAAGCACGCCATGCGTTCTGCGGCCGTCTTGACGACCCCTACCAGGAGGAACTGATCCGTAACACAGAATCTCCGGTCTTTGGGGCGGAACAGCTTATCAGCAGCTGTCTGGAAGAGCTGCTGATTCACCTTTACCGCCGTCACTTTGCCAATCCGCTTCCGGTTCCCAGCCGGAACCCAGAGCGTCCCAGAATCGGAGGACGGCCTAATGAAACGTATAACCGGATCATCCGCTGTATGGAAGAGAATATCAATGAGCAGATGACCATCGAAAAGATCTGTAAGGACACCCTGGTAAGCCGTTCCCATCTTCAAAAGCTGTTTCAGGAGATTCACGGTTGCGGTGCCATGGAATACTTTACACTGATGAAGATCAACACTGCCAAGGAACTGATACGAACCAATCAGTTAAATTTTACCCAGATATCTGACCGTCTGGGCTATACATCCGTTCATTATTTTTCCAGACAGTTTAAAAAGATTACCCATATGACACCGTCAGAATATGCATCCTCCATCCGGCTTCTCTCAGAGAAGAGCAGCAGCTTGGGAAATGACCGGATTTGACAGAAGGCGCCTTCTTATGCAGAAAATTATCCCTGATATTTTTTTACGATGGCTGCCATCTCAGCCCATTTTTGCTCCATATCGGCAACCAGAGCCAGTTGGGTGCGGCACCGGTCCAGATTGTGGCCTTCCCTGCTGATATGGAAATAAACGTCTCCCTGAAGGTAATCGGTCAAAAACCGCATTCCGCACTCCAGGGTCATCATCTTGGCACCGTAGGGGAGAAGTTCCATCTCTGTTTGGGTTAAGCGTCCCTGGCTTCCCTCCAGAAAGCCCTTGGTGTAGACTTCAAACAGAGGCAAAGACAGGGAGACTTTGGATAGGTCTTGTTCATCCTCCTGGGCTGTGTTGGCACCAAACCGGATGGAATCTCCGTAGTCAAAGATGGAGAAGCCAGGCATGATGGTATCCAGATCGATAATACACAAGGCCTGGCCAGTTGCATCATCGATCATGATGTTGTTTAATTTGGTGTCATTGTGGCTTACACGGACAGGGAGCCTGCCGTCTTCCTTGAGGCGCAGAGCCAGTCCCATATCCTCCTTCCGGTCTCTGATGAACTGAATCTCCTTTGCCACATGACAAGCCCTGCCCATGACATCTTCCCGCACAGCCTTTTCAAATGTCTGAAATCGGGCGGGAGTATTATGGAAATCAGGGATGGTCTCATGAAGCTCACTGGCAGGGAAATCTGCCAGAAGGCACTGGAACCGCCCGAAGGCTTTTCCGCTTTGGTAAAAGTCCTTGGGATCCTCCACCAGATTGTAGCAGGTAGCCTGAGAGATGAAAAGATACATTCTCCAGTACCCTCCAAGGCTGTCTCTGTAGTAATCTTTCCCGTCCTTAGTGGGAACCAGGTTTAAGGTCTCCCGGTCCGGGTCACCGTGATCGTTGATGATCTGGCGGCGCAGGAAAGAAGTAACGCCCTTTACATTGCTCATAAGCCCTTCAATGTCTTTAAATACTTCCTGATTCATCTGTTGCAAGATGTAGGAATATTCCTGTCCGTTTTCCTCACAGACCAGGCGGTATGTATGGTTGATATGGCCGCTTCCATAGGGTTCACAGGATGTTATAGTTCCCTTTATGGAAAATGCCCCGGCGGCCTCCAGCCTTTTCTCATAGTTGTTGTTCATGTCAGTCCTCCCACAAGGTTTCTGGATAAAGGCCTTGTTCCTTTAAATGGCGGATAGCCTGGATTACAGTTTCCTTATCTTCTTTATAGGTTACGCCGTACCAACGATCCCTGCTTTCCAGAACCGTTACCTCTGCCTTGCCCTCCTTTAAAAGCTCATCTACCACAAAAGGAAGGAAATACTCGCATTTCTGTGGATTCCCAGGAATCTCTTTTTCCAAAAACGCGGCAAAACGGTCATCCAATTCCCTTAAGATGCTTTTGGTGAAACCCCACAGGTTCATGGAGACAATGGAATTGCCGGGAAGCGTCACCCAGGTGGCACCGTCATCCTCTGTGTATGCGCCGTCCTCTCCCCGCTTCTCAATGTGGGTTCTTTCATGAATATCCACAAGCTTTCCATGGCCGTCAGTGGAACAGACGCCTCTGGCCACATAACCGTTATCTGTCATGGTATTGTTCAGATGATAACCAACCATGGCATACTGATATTTATCGTTGTCCCCCCAGGATGTCAGCTGGCGGTACATTTCCTTAAAAGCCTGCTTGCCGTAATAATCATCTGCATTGATCACGGCAAATGGCCCGTCAATTACATCGTTACAACAGAGAATGGCGTGCCCAGTTCCCCACGGCTTTACCCGGCCTTCCGGAACCGAAAAACCATCCGGAATCTTATCCAGTTCCTGGTACACATACTCAGCCTCCATATGCCGTTCCATACGCCGGCCTACATTTTCCTTGAATTCCTTTTCAATGGCTTTCTTGATGATAAAGACTACTTTCTCAAACCCTGCCTCCTTGGCATCGAAAATGGAAAAGTCCATGATAATATTCCCATACTCGTCTACCGGGTCGATCTGTTTTAACCCTCCGTAGCGGCTTCCCATTCCAGCTGCCATAACCACCAGTACTGGTTTTTTCTCTTCTCCCATAATGTTGCCTCCTTTTGGCTTGCTTATCTAAGATGATAAAGATTACTCTCTAAGTATAGCGGAACCACCTATAAAAATGCAATAGGCAGACGCCTTTTTTGTTTGCACAATCATTCCTTTTATTTGTACGATCTACCATCTAAGGGAGCTCTGCTTTTGCATGCACAGTTTCAAAATACGCGTTGTTGGTGTATACCTGTTTTGTCTCATAGCAGCAAAAATTCGGCCCGTCTGCCAAAAAACAAACGGGCCGATTAAAAAGGGGAGGATAAGTATTAATTTTCTCTGGTGTATGTCGATAGTATTGACGGAATATTTTTTCATTATACATGGAATTCAGAAAAAAATTACAATCTGTTGACAATAGATTTAAAAGGCTATCCGCCTGTGGGAGGGAAGTTAGATGAAATTGATGGAACAGCTTCAGGCATTTCGGCCATTCAATGAGCAGGAAGCCAGGGATAAGGAAATGTTGCTTTGGCAGCTTACGTCCCAGCCAGATATCTTTTTGAGATCCAATAGGGCAGCGCATATGTCGGCATCTGCCTGGGTTGTGAATGCTGAGAGGAACAAGGTTTTGATGGCCTATCACAATATCTATCATTCTTGGTCCTGGCTGGGAGGACACGCGGACGGGCAGCAGGATCTTCTTAAAGTGGCACTAAAAGAGGTTATGGAAGAGAGCGGGGTCTGCCATGTAAAGCCTGTGACAGAAGACATATTTTCCGTGGAGGTGCTGACAGTAGACGGACATGAGAAGAATGGAAGCTACGTCTCCTCTCATCTGCACTTAAATGTTACATATCTTCTGGAGGCGAAGGAGGAGGACAAACTGCAGATGAAGCCGGATGAGAACAGTGGTGTCGCCTGGTTTGGGCTTGATGAGGCGGTTATGGCATCTACGGAGAGCTGGTTCAGAGAACGGATCTACCAAAAGCTGAATGCGAAACTTGCCCGGTATGGCAGTGTATGGAAAGGCTGAAAGAAGTTGTGAACTGTTACAGCAAAATGGAAAAAGGATAGGAAAAGGCAAGAAGTTTCTCATTGCAAAATTCCTGGACTTGGTATATACTATCGTTACTGTAACGAACGAAGTAATAGGACAGGGGAAATGGTTGTTTTCTCCCTACAAATTAATAAAGAAAAGGATGGATCGATATGGCATTATTGGAGACATGGCGGAATCTGGCTTATGGCAATGGGCTGAATGATAAAGAGAGAGAGAACCTGTGGTCAGGATACTTTGCAATTGAGAAAGGGATCTATGAGAAGATCCTTTCCGATCCAGATCAGGTCATTGAAGGAACTGTGAAGGAACTGGCAGAGCGATACGAAACGGAAATTCTCATCATGACAGGATTTCTGGACGGGATCAACGAGAGCCTTAAGGGGTATGAGAATCCAATCGATACCATGGAAGAGGACACTGTGGTTAAGATCCAGATTGATCCGGAAAAGCTGTACTACAATATGGTAGGAGCCAAGGCGGACTGGCTGTACAATCTTCCTATGTGGGACGACATTCTGACAGAGGAGAGAAGAAAAGAACTGTATAAAGAGCAGAAAGCATCTGGAACCATTGTAAAAGGGCAAAAGGTGGGGAGAAATGATCCATGCCCATGCGGCAGCGGCTTAAAATATAAGAAGTGCTGTGGAAAGAATAAGTAGAGATGCTCAAGTACCCGGAAAGCAGCCAGGTGTGAACCGATGGCTGCTTTTTTGCTGTTTACGCAGATGCCTGTGCACTTGCTGTGCTGACAATATTATAAATTTGAATCTGGAATTTGCACCCTTTCCACTCTTGTGTTCAGAATCTCTGAATGCTATAATTTATAAAGCAAAGTCTGGTTATTGCCTGGAAGGGAATCTGGCAGGAGGCAGGCCTGTATCTTTTAATCGGAGAGGGGAGAAAATATGAGATTTGGTATTTGTACACCGTTAAGCAATCTACCTGTTTTGGAACGGCTTGGATATGACTATATCGAGTTGGAAGTAGTGGCCAATATGGCTTTGCCCCAGGCAGAGTTAGACAATTATCGGAGACAGCTGGCAGGATCCAGGATAAAATGTGAGGCATTCAATGTTCTGTTTCCTGGCACCATGACTCTTTTGGACGGAAGCATAAGAGATGGGGAGTTAAAGGATTATTTTCGCAGGGCTATGGCGTTTGTAGGCAGTTTTGGGGCAAAGACCGTGGTCTTCGGAAGCGGAAAATGCAGGCGTTGTCCAGACACGGTCCCGTTCGGACAGGCTTACCGGAAAATCATCGATATTTACCGTATGGCAGGGGATGCAGCAAAGGAGTACGGTATTTTAGTGGTCATTGAGCCTCTAAGCAGAAGCGAGACCAATATGATCTGTACAATGCTGGAAGGCGCTATGCTGGAAGCCGATGTCGATCATCCCAATGTAGGGCTTCTGTCTGACTATTTCCATGTGATCGCCAATCATGACCGGATTAAGGATTTGGAGGCCATCAAGAAGCTGGGGCATATCCACATTGCTTCCGGCAATGGGAGACGATATCCCATGTCTGAGGAAGGAGAATCCTATGAGGCATTTTTCCGCTCCTTAAAGGCCATCGGCTATGACGGAAGAATCAGCATCGAAGGGAAGACAGAGAATATAGAAGAGGATGGGGCCAGGGCACTAAAGCTGCTTAGAAAGCTGGACGAGACATGTGTATAATGGAAGGTTGCAATAGGGGAAGGAGACAGGCCAGTGGCACTTGTTCAGCAAAGGCCGAAGTGGAATGCAGACCTTCACGTGGCGCGGGTGGGCGTTAAGACCCACACTTTTTGCCAAGGAATTAAAAAATAAGGGAGTAACCATATGGAATGGAAGAGAACAGCCATCGTCACAGGTGCCAGCAGAGGAATCGGGTTGGCCATTGCCAGGCAGCTGGGGTTGGACGGGTATCAGGTTGCGGTGTTCGCCACAAGGCCCAGAGAGGTATGTATGGAACAATTAAAGATTTTGGATGAGGAGGGTATTACCTGGCACTATATCCAGGGTAGCTTAGATTGCAGCCAGGACAGGGAACGCCTGGTGAGGGAGACGGTAAAACGGTTTGGAAGAATCGATGTATTGGTGAACAACGCAGGTGTGGCCCCGCTTGTAAGAGCCGATCTTTTGGATATGACCGAAGAAAGCTATGACCGGGTTATGGGAATCAATGCAAAAGGAACCATGTTTTTGACCCAGCAGGTGGCTAACCAGATGCTGACCCAGGAAGTGTTGGGGAAGAAACGAGGAACCATTGTCAATGTGGGTTCCTGTTCCGCAGAGGTTTCCTCTGTTAACCGAGGTGAGTACTGCATTTCTAAGAGTGCTATGACCATGATCACCACGTTGTATGCAGACCGACTGGCCGGAGAGGGGATTCTGGTTCATGAGGTAAGGCCGGGAGTGATAAAGACCGATATGACAAGTAAGGTTCAGGAAAAATATGATGCCCTGATCGAAGGAGGAACCTTTCCCATCCGAAGATGGGGAACTGCCCAGGACGTGGCGGATGCGGTCAGTGCTTTTTGCTCCGATCAGTTTTTGTATACCACAGGGAATTATATTGATGTAGACGGAGGATTCCACATTAAAAGGCTGTAAATCCCTGGCCAGAAGGGCCAAAGAAATAAAGCGGGGCATGCCATCCTGCAAGTTTTTTGCAGCACTTGGAAGGGAATGCGCCCCAGGAATCCCTAGGCACGAGAGAAAGGAAGAGCGCGAAATGACAGGGAAAGACGCAGAGATCGAACAATTGAAAGTCCATACTGTTGTGGTAGGATCCGGGGCAGCCGGATTCAATGCGGCCCACCGGTTAAGGCTCTATGGGATAGAGGATGTCCTTCTTGTGACAGAACAGAAGAATGCCGGTACATCCAGAAATACTGGCTCAGACAAGCAGACCTATTATAAATTGTCGCTGTCCGGAGGGCAGCCGGACAGTGTGCGAAGGCTGGCCCAGGTGCTGTATGACGGTGGATGCGTAGATGGAGATCATGCGCTGTGTGAGGCAGCACTTTCCGCTCAGAGTTTCTATAAGTTGGTAGAGCTGGGGGTGCCGTTTCCTCATGATACCTACGGAGAATTTGTAGGATATAAGACGGATCATGATCCCAATGACAGAGGCACCAGCGCAGGCCCCTATACCTCCCGATATATGACAGAAGCTTTGGAAAAGGCAGTGAGGCAAGAGAACATAGAGATTCTGGATCATTGCCAGGTGATTCAGATTCTCTGTGCCAGAAAATGCCTGTACGGAGTTTTGTGCATTGACACGGAAAACGGAAGCTATGTTCTGATTCAGTGCAGGAATTTAGTTTATGCCACCGGAGGGCCGGCTGGCATGTATGGAGACAGCGTATACCCAGTCAGCCAGTTTGGGTCCAATGGATTGGCGTTGGAGGCAGGCGTTTTGGGAAAGAATCTGACAGAATGGCAGTATGGCCTGGCATCCGTAACGCCGCGGTGGAATGTCAGTGGAAGTTATATGCAGGCGCTGCCAAGGTTTGTCTCCACAGACCAAGACGGAGGAAATCAGAGAGAGTTTCTCATGGACGTTTTAACGAGGCCAGAGGAGATGATGGATCTGATATTCTTAAAAGGATACCAGTGGCCTTTTGATGCCAGAAAGGCAGCCGGCGGTTCCTCCATGATTGATCTTCTGGTTTATCGGGAAACCTGTGTAAAAAAACGCCGGGTGTGGTTGGATTATCGGGAAAATCCAGGAAAAAGGCCGGTAGACTTTGCAGCTCTTTCCCAGGAGACGCGAGAGTATCTGGTACAGGCAGGCGCATGGGGGCAGACTCCATATGAACGCCTGTGCCGGTTAAACCAGCCGGCGGTGGCCTTTTATGATGAGCATGGCGTGGATCTGAAGAGCCAAATGCTGGAGATTGCGGTCTGTGCCCAGCACAACAATGGAGGGCTTTCTGTAGATGCCTGGTGGCAAACGAACATAAAGGGATTTTTTGCCGTGGGGGAAGCGGCAGGAACCCATGGAATCTACCGCCCGGGAGGCAGCGCGTTAAATGCCGGACAGGCAGGCTCCACCAGAGCCGCCCAGTATATTGGGACTCACAGCAGCGAGAAAAGAACATGGAGCAGAGAAGAGGAGGAAGATTTTTTAAAACAGGCCAGGATGCGGATTGCTGTGGGAGAAAGAATTCTTGAGATTTTGAAAAACAAGGAAAACGAGACGCTTTCCAAACGTTTTCAGGATGCAGCCAGGCAGATGAGCCGTTATGGAGCCATGCTTCGCGACAGAAAAGGCATAGAACAGATGCTTTTAGAGATTGACAGGGAGTTAAAAGAAATAGAAGCTATAAGCCAAAGTGAGGCGGCGGGCGATCAGGCAGAGGCAGGAGAGCTGAAGGCAACAAACGATCAGGCAGAAACGAAAAAACAGGTAGAAACGAAAAAACAGGCGGAAACGGGAAGTCCGGCGGAAACAGATGAAAAAGACCGACAGAGAAAGGAAGAACGAAGGAAGGCAAGGCAGATAGGATTCTTCTATCGCTATTATGATATGCGCCTCTGTCAGAAGGTCTATCTGGAGGCGATGATGGAATACATAGAACATGGAGGAAAAAGCAGAGGCTCAGCCATCTACCTGGAGGAGGCATGTACCGGTTGGCCTCCCTATTTGCCTGCCTTTTCCCTGGACGGCCCGGACGGAAGAGCACACCAGCATGAGGTTCAGGAGATCGGATATGACAAGAACACCAAAACATGTAAGGCTTTTTGGCGGCCTGTGAGAAAGCTGGAGGAGATTCCTTCCCCACAGGCTTTTGAGGTAGTGTGGAAGGCATATAGAGAAAAGAATCCCACTATGGCGTAACTTAAAAGTATGGTACAAATGACAGGGCAGGGAGCAGAGATTTCCTGGTGAAGTTTTATGAAAATAATTTATAAGTATATTAGAAAAATTAATAAAATACTGTAAATCTCCAAAAATATCTGAAATATTTATAAAAAATTAACAAAAAAATCACAAAGTATTTGAAAAATTGAAAGGGATGTAAGCCTAATTGTGGGAAGGGGGGACAGACAAGCTGGGGCAGGTAGGTTTCTTTTTTGAGAACAAAGCGAAAAGAGGGCCATAAGGAATCTGGAATCTCTAGGTTTGAATCAGGGAAAAAGATGGAATTCGTGGGATTTTCTGCCAGAATTCGTAAATATTTTAACAAACTTCATGAACCGTTATTTTCCTGAAAAGCCATAAACCTGCCTTAGAAGTTTCACTTTTTTAATTGAGAAGAATTCTGTTTTATGATATACTCCATAAGATAGATGACAGCAGGGATAGAGATTTTGCAGTGGTTAACCGCTTTTTGCTGCTGCAAAGTTTCACAAAAGGATGTAAGAGGTATAGAAAACGTATAGAAAGAAGGTTGGTTAGATGGGATTGGCTACGTTTATAGGCGGCATTCATCCATATGAAGGAAAAGAATTGTCCGAGAATCAGCCGATGGAAATCCTGACGCCAAAGGGAGAGATGGTATATCCGCTGTCCCAGCATATTGGGGCGCCAGCGAAGCCCCTGGTGAAAAAAGGCGATCAGGTGTTTGTGGGGCAGAGAATCGGCGAAGCCGGAGGGTTTGTATCTGCCCACGTGATTTCCTCCGTATCCGGAACGGTGAAAGGGATTGAGAAACGTCTTGTAGCAAATGGGGCTATGGTGGACAGCATCATTGTGGAGAATGACAGGGAGTACAAGGCCATACCGGGATTTGGTGAGGACAGGGATGTGTCATCCCTGTCAAAGCAGGACATTCTCGATATTGTGAAGGAAGCCGGTATCGTGGGGTTAGGCGGCGCAGGATTTCCCACTCATGTGAAGCTGGCTCCCAAGGAGCCGGGGAAAATCGATTATGTTATTGTCAACGGCGCAGAGTGCGAGCCATATTTAACGTCGGACTACCGGATTCTCATGGAAGAGCCGGAGACTGTGGTGGAAGGGCTTAAAGTCATGCTCCGGCTATTTGACAATGCAAAGGGAATCATCGGCATTGAGAATAACAAGCCGGAGGCCATCAGGAAGATGGAGGCCCTGGTAAAAGATGAGCCAGGGATTGAGGTGCGTACCCTTTTGACAAAATATCCCCAGGGCGGTGAGCGGACCCTGATCTATGCCACCACCGGAAGGAAGATCAATTCTTCCATGCTTCCAGCAGATGTGGGCTGTATCGTGGACAATGTGGATACAGTGGCAGCCATCTACCGTGCAGTGTGCAAGCAGACTCCTCTGATAAGGAAGATTATCACTGTAACAGGAGATGCCATTGCGAACCCGAAAAATTTCAGCGTCCGCCTGGGCACCAGTTATCAGGAGCTTATCGAGGCGGCAGGCGGCTTCAAGACAGAGCCAGAGAAAGTGATCTCCGGAGGCCCTATGATGGGACAGGCTTTGTTTGACCTGTCCATTCCAGTGTCCAAGACCTCATCAGCCTTGACCTGCTTAACCAAAGACCAGGTTGCAGAGTTGGAGCCAACGGCCTGCATCCGCTGTGGACGGTGCGTAAGCGTGTGCCCAGGAAGAGTGGTGCCTCAGAAGATAATGAAGGCGGCGGAGCGCCATGATTTGGATGCGTTTGTGAAGCTGAACGGTATGGAGTGTTGCGAGTGCGGCTGCTGCGCCTATATCTGTCCGGCCAGAAGGCCGTTGACTCAGGCATTCAAAGAGATGCGTAAAGCCGTGGCCATGAGCCGCAAGAAAGCATAGGAGGCGGATTATGAATAAATTGTTAAACGTATCATCATCACCTCATGTAAGAAGCAGCGTATTGACCCAGAACCTGATGGGGGATGTGGTTATTGCCATGCTTCCTGCGGCTGTGTTTGGTGTGTATCAGTTCGGAATGAAAGCATTCCTGATTCTTTTTGTGACAGTGGCAAGCTGTATCTTAAGTGAATATGTCTATGAGAGCCTTATGGGAAAGCCTATTACCATCATGGACGGAAGCGCCTTGGTCACCGGCATGATTCTGGCACTGAACATGCCGCCGGAGATCCCACTGTGGATTCCGTATCTAGGCGGTGTCTTTGCCATCATTGTGGTAAAGCAGCTGTATGGCGGCCTGGGGCAGAACTTTATGAACCCTGCGCTGGCAGCCAGATGTTTCCTCCTCATTTCATTTGCCAATAAAATGTCTACCTTTACCCTGGACGGAGTATCCGGGGCAACGCCTTTGTCTGTACTGAAAAACGGCGGCTCTGTGGATGTTGCGGCTATGTTTGTAGGCAAGATTCCAGGAACCATCGGAGAGGTGTCCGTGGTTGCCCTGCTAATCGGCGCGGCGTATCTGCTGATTAAAAAGGTAATCAGCTGGCGGATTCCAGTGGTATATCTGGCATCCTTTGCCGTGTTTGTCTTTGTCTTCGGACAGCATAACCTGGGGTATGTATTGGCCCATCTGTGCGGTGGCGGACTGATCTTTGGCGCGTTCTTTATGGCGACGGACTATGTGACCAGCCCTATAACCCCAAGAGGCCAGATTGTATTCGGCGTGATTTTAGGAGTGCTGACCGGACTGTTCCGTATCTTCGGCGGCTCGGCGGAAGGCGTATCCTATGCCATTATCATCAGCAATCTTTTGGTGCCGTTGATCGAAAAAGTGACCTATCCCGTTGCATTTGGAAAGGAGGGTAAAAAGGCATGAGTAAAGGTGGATTTATGAAAGACGCCCTGATTCTGTTTGCCATCACTCTGATCGCAGGTGCATGTCTGGGCGGTGTCTATGAGATTACAAAGGGACCTATTGAGCAGGCGGCTTTGGCTGCGAAAGAGGAGGCCTTCCGCACAGTCCTGGCAGATGCGGACCACTTTAAGCTGGACGATTATTCCAAGGCTTTGGAGAAGGCCAATGCAGATGCTTCCGGCCTGGGATTCGGCAATGTATCGGTGGATGAGTGCGCCACCGGGGCAGACCTTTCCGACGCAGCCATCGGCTATGTGGTGACCGCTACCTCCAAGGATGGTTATGGCGGTGATATCACCGTATCCGTAGGCATTACCACAGAAGGCGAGGTAAAGGGAATCGAGTTTTTAACCCTTGCCGAGACGGCAGGCCTGGGCATGAATGCCGCAGAGCCGGAATGGAAAGCCCAGTATGCCAATCAGGCGGTGGAGCAGTTTACGGTAACGAAATCCGGTGCATCCTCTGACGGGGAGATCGATGCCATCAGCGGTGCAACCATCACATCCAACGCAGTGACAGGCGCGGTCAATCTGGCCCTCTATTTTGTCAATCACTGCGTGAATCAGTAGGAGGTGGGATGATGAATAAATGTGTAGAGCGTCTTTATAACGGCATTATCAAAGAGAATCCGACCTTTGTCCTGATGTTGGGCATGTGTCCGACGCTGGCCACCACCACCACAGCCATCAATGGCTTAGGCATGGGTCTGACCACAACGGCAGTGTTGATTTTCTCTAACCTTATTATCTCTTCTTTGCGGAAGATTATACCTGACAGAGTCCGGATTCCGGCATATATTGTGATCGTGGCTTCTCTGGTTACCATTGTGCACCTGCTTTTGCAGGCATTTCTTCCAAGCTTAAATGAATCACTGGGAATCTTTATCCCTCTGATTGTAGTAAACTGTATCATCCTTGGCCGTGCAGAGGCTTATGCTGCAAAAAATGGTCCTGTGGAATCCGCCTTTGACGGTATTGGCATGGGACTGGGCTTTACCCTTGGACTTACCAGCATTGCGATCTTCAGAGAAATCCTGGGAGCTGGCTCTGTGTTTGGCTTCCAGTTTATTCCAGAGGACTATAAGATCAGCATCTTTGGCCTGGCACCGGGAGCATTCTTTGTTTTGGCCGGCTTGACGGCTTTACAGAACTTGTTTAAGATGCCGTCCGCCACCAATGGAAACGCGCCGGAGTCTGTATTGGCCTGCGGCGGTAACTGCATGAACTGTACCGGTTCTGCCTGCATGGCAAACCACGCCACACTGGAAACCAGGCGCCTTCAGGCAGAAGAGGATGCTTTGGCAGCAAAGAAGGCGGATTTGGAAGCAAGACAGAAGGAACTGAGTGCGAAGCTGGATAAGAAAGAACATTAAGGAGGAGCGGGAACATGAAAGAATTGATTTTAGTAATTGTCAGCGCTGCCCTGGTCAATAACATTATCCTGAGCCAGTTCCAGGGGTTATGTCCGTTCTTAGGCGTATCAAAAAAGACGGATACGGCGGCAGGCATGGGTGTGGCCGTAATCTTTGTTATTACCCTGGCTTCCTTTGTCACCAGCCTGATCTACAAATTTGTCCTGGTGCCTTTGCACATTACGTACTTGCAGACCATCGCCTTTATTCTGGTGATCGCTGCCTTGGTACAGTTTGTGGAAATGTTCCTGAAGAAAAGCATTCCGTCCCTCTATCAGGCTCTGGGTGTGTTCCTTCCGTTGATCACCACCAACTGTGCGGTATTAGGAGCGGCCCTTACCAATGTGCAGAAAGGATACGGCATTCTGCTCAGCATATTCAACGGCGTGGGGACAGCAGTGGGCTTTACCATTGCCATCGTGCTTTTGGCAAGTATCCGGGAGAGCATTGAAGATAATGATATTCCAAACAGCTTTAAGGGATCCCCAATCGTCCTAATTACCTCTGGTCTCATGGCGATTGCGTTTATGGGATTTGCTGGGCTTATTTAAGGAAGGAGGCAGCGAAAATATGATGGGTTTGCTTTTGGCGGCCGGTGTCATCGGTGCCATCGGTATTATTATCGGTGTGCTGCTTGGGATTGCCAGCGAGAAATTTAAAGTAGAGGTAGACGAGAGAGAGATCTTGGTCCGTGCAGAGTTGCCAGGCAACAACTGTGGCGGCTGTGGTTTCCCAGGCTGCGACGGCCTGGCCAATGCCATTGCTGCAGGGACGGCTGCAGTCAATGCCTGCCCTGTGGGAGGCGCTACGGTGGCCGATAAGATTGCTGCGATCATGGGCGTGGAAAGTGGCGGAGCGGTTAAGAAGGTGGCCTTTGTCAAATGTAAAGGAACCTGTGACAAGACCAGAGTTCAGTACAATTATTTCGGCATGGATGACTGCCAGAAAGTGACCGTGGTTCCCGGTGCCGGAGAGAAGGCCTGTGCCTACGGGTGTATGGGATACGGGTCTTGTGTGAAGGCCTGCGGGTTTGATGCCATCCATGTGGTTGACGGGGTGGCTGTGGTTGATAAGGAGAAGTGTGTGGCCTGCGGGAAGTGCGTGCTTGCCTGTCCCAATCATCTGATTGAGTTGGTTCCTTATGATGCCAAGCACCTGGTTCAGTGTTCTTCCCATGATAAGGGCAAGGATGTGAAGGCAAAATGTGACAGTGGGTGCATCGGATGTACACTGTGCACGAAGCAATGTGAGTTTGATGCCATCCATATGGACAACAACCTGGCTGTGATCGATTATGAGAAATGTACCAATTGCGGCAAGTGTGCCCAGAAATGTCCGGTGAAAGTGATTCAATAGGAATGTGAGATCGCTATAGTGTAAGCAGATAGCGGGATTCCCATGAGAAATTGGAGTCCCGCTGTTTTTTATTCTATAGGAACGTTCGTCTTAAGGAACAAAATGCGTCCTGTGAAACAAAACCCTCCAGGTGGATGCGCAACGCAGTGTGGGCATGTTCACTAAGCTCGTTGCATTCGTTAAGTGAGCCAATGCCTGCGCGCATAAGGAAAATGGCTGGTGTCGCAGCCGCGATCCGGCGCGAGAGTCCGGCGAGCCTGACTCTTTATTTAAGTAGAAGATTTTGGGATTTAAGGAAAATGTAATACTATGTAAGGGGATTGGAACTTGTATTTTGGTTAAAATCGGTTATAATAACCCAACATATGGTATGTGTTCCCAGGGGCCGGACCAGGCTGGGAGAACGCATCAGTGACGTTAGGAGGACAGCATGGAGAAGATGGAGAAGAGAAAACAGCTGCACAGGAGCCTGCCATGGATTTTGCTGGTGCTGGTGTTATGTTTTGTATGTTTTGCGATGGATGACGCATCGGCGAATACGGTAACGAATAGTGCAGGAACGGGAATCCCGGAGCCCACGGAGACAGGAGCCTTGTCTTGTGTGATAGATGGAGACCATGTGGTGATTCAGGGCAATGTGGCAGGAGAGCGGTCGAATCCAGCGTATTATGACAATTATCTCTACCTGTTTGAACTTAAGGCTTACGAGGATGGGATTGGAGGCAGAACCGATTACGCGGCATGGATCAACCGGGGAGATCCGGTCTCTTTTACCTTGCCGCTGGAAGCAGGAACCAACAAGAGCAAGCTGTATTCCAGCTTCGTGTTGGCGGTTTTTGACGGCTCGTCCTATCATGCCATATCCAACATGGCCTATGTGTCAAACCCTGAAGTTTTAGCCAGGAATCAGAGCTCCTATCAGGAGCCCCATTCCAAGAAGGGGCTGTACCTGGATGGAGATATGTTGGTTGATGCCATGATCTTAGGAGTGGATAATACGTCTGTCAGTATGACATTTGATCAGTTGATCGGCCAGGGGATCGATTACACCTACAATGGAAAAGTCTACCATTTCAATAAGGAGATGGTTGAGTTTTACGACAGGCGGATCGGGATCTTTTCCGGAAAAGATATTTCGGTTACAGCGATTATCCTGAATGGATGGAATGATTCGGTACCGCAACTGATGCCGCCGGGAATTCAGAGAGTCGGTTCTGCAAATTACTATATGTTTAATGCTTCCACCAAGGAAGGGGCGGAGACCATAGAAGCCCTGGCCTCATTCCTGGCAGAACGCTATTCCGGGCAGGAGGGGTCAAAAGGGAAGGTTTCCAACTGGATTATCGGAAATGAGATCAACAATCAGGTTTGGAATTATGCCGGACCCAAGGAAGTGGAGGCATATGTGAGAGAGTATATCAAAGGGTTCCGCATCTTCTATACAGCCATAAAAAGTGTCAACAGCAGTGACCGCCTGTTTTTCTCCACCGACTTTTTCTGGAAAGAGACCAACCCTACACTGTTGAATTATGCCGCCAGAGACGTGATCGATATCTTTGCCCGGATGTCCAGGGAAGGCGGAGACATGGACTGGGGACTGGCGTACCATCCCTATTCGGATCCTATGGTGGAGCCGGAATTCTGGGATGACGGGGTCAGCGGCCGTGTGGTTGACAGCGTGGACTCTTATATTGTGAATTTCAACAACCTGCATGTGCTGACGGATTACTTCAACCGTCCGGAACTTCTGATGCGGGATGGCAAGGTGAGACACATTATCCTGTCGGAGCAGGGATTTACTTCCCAGAGCATTACCAGAGGCGAGGTTGAGGAGATTCAGGCGGCGGCACTTGCCTACGCTTACTTTATTGCGGAGAGCAATCCGTATATTGATGTATTCCTTCTCCACCGCCAGGTAGACAATGTCAGTGAGACCAATATCAATGTAGCGGTAGGCCTGTGGAAATGTGATATGAACTTCCCGGGAACGGTAAAGCCAACCAGCAAGAAGAAGGCATGGGAAGTGTATAAGGATATGGGGACTCAGAAATCGTTGGAGACATCAGCTTTTGCAAAACAGATTATCGGAATAGAGAAGTGGTCGGATGTGATCCCAAATTTCAGATGGGCGCGGTACGAGTAAGGCTGGGACTCTTATGAAAATATAGATTGAAGTACAGGGAAGAATGTGTTAGAATAACTCTTAGCAAGTTGCACGATGAAAGAAAAATAAAAGGAGTAGTTCGATATGACACAGAAGGAAAAAGGATATGTTGGCTTAGGGGTTATGCTGGTACTGGCGGCTGGCACAGTGTTAGGTTCAGATCCCCTGTACAAAGCGGTGGACAGCATAGCAGCAGGGAATGTAAGCTACACGGCCGGAACCTATACAGGAAGTGCTCAGGGCTTTGGAGGTCCGGTGACCGCTACTGTGACGGTGACCGATTCCGGGATTGAATCTGTGAAGCTTGATGGCAGCGGGGAGACTCCGGAGTTAGGAGGAGCTGCCTTGGAAAAGTTGGGGCCCGCGTTTGTAGAGGCAGGTACATCCAAGATAGATGGTGTGGCAGGCTGTACCATCACCAGCAATGCAGCTATGGAAGCTGTCCAGCAGGCATTGGATCAGGCTTCCGGCAAGATGGATGTGATTGCTGCCCCAGTGAAAGAAGAGCAGACGGAAGCGGCAGCAGAGCCAGCGAAAGAAGAGCAGAAAGAGGCAAAGGCACCGTCAGATGTCACTTATACGCCGGGAACCTATGAGGGTTCAGCAAAAGGTTTCGGCGGGGAGATAAAGGCAGAGGTAGTCATTGGGGATTCCGGTGTGGAATCCGTGAAACTGACAGGGAATGATGAGACCCCGGAGTTGGGGGGAGAGGCCTTGAAGAAACTTCCGGATCTGTTTATAGATGCGCAGTCTGCAGATATTGACGGCATCGCTGGCTGTACGGTCACCAGCGATGGAGCGAAAGGGGCAGTGCAGGCTGCACTGGATCAGGCTTCCCAAGGAGCAGGTGCAACAGCAGAGCCAGAGAAAGAGGAGGCAAAGGCACCATCGGATGTCACGTATACGCCAGGAACCTATGAGGGTTCAGCAAAAGGTTTCGGCGGGGAGATAAAGGCGGAAGTAGTCATTGGGGATTCCGGTGTGGAATCTGTGAAATTGACAGGGAATGATGAGACCCCGGAGCTGGGGGGAGAGGCCTTGGAGAAACTTCCGGATCTGTTTATAGATGCGCAGTCTGCAGATATTGACGGCATCGCTGGCTGTACAGTTACCAGCGACGGAGCGAAAGCAGCAGTTCAGGCGGCGCTGGATCAAGCCCAGTAGCATAGGATTTGATTTGGGCAGCTGGGAAGGATAATTCAAAGAGGGTGTTGTCAGATATGGTCAGCACCTTCTTTTTGATGACGGGTACTTTTGGAACGCTTTGCGCCTGAAGGGGAATAATGGGATGAGAGGGGAAAGGCAGGGGAAGGAAAAAGCGTTTATCAGGAGGAATTATGAATTCAGGGAAAGCGGCGGCGAAATGGGTGGCAACGTATGGGATGCTGATTGGGCTGGCATGTATATTCAGCTATGTGGAGGCCATTGTTCCTGTTCCCATACCCATTCCCGGTGTGAAACTGGGGTTGGCCAATCTGGTGGCGATCGTAGGGCTCTACACAATAGGGGTCAAAGGAACGGTGGCAGTATCTCTGGTAAGAATCGTTTTTGTTGGATTTACTTTCGGCAATGCCTCCAGCATGATCTACAGCATGGCAGGAGGAATCGTCAGCCTGGTTCTCATGATTCTGTTTCAGAAGATGAACTGGTTCAGTCAGATTGGGGTCAGCATCATTGGAGGCATCGGCCATAATATTGGCCAGTTAACTATGGCGGCTTTGATTACCCAGACAGCAGGTGTATTTTACTATCTGCCGTTTCTGATGGTGGCCGGAGTGGTGGCTGGGGCTGTCATAGGGCTTTTAGGAGGTTTGGTGACAGTTCGGGTTCAGAAGATGATTCAAAAGTTGTAATAAAAGAGGATGTAAAAAGAAAGGGGAATGGTTATGATTTATCAGGCAGTCAGAAAATTGGTGCAATATGGTCTTAATACAGGACTGATCATGGAGGAAGATGCAATTTATGTGACCAATCAGATTCTGGATGTGCTTGGCTTGGATGAGTATGAGGAGCCAGAGCACAAGGAGGAACCATTGGATCTGGAAGCGGTTTTGAAGGAACTGTTGGATTATGCCTGCGAGGCTGGAATCCTGGAGGACAGCGTTACCTACCGTGACTTGTTTGACACCAGGTTGATGAATTGTCTGATGCCCCGGCCCAGTCAGGTGATCCATGAATTCTGGAAACATTATGAAACGTCGCCGGCAGAGGCAACAGAATATTTTTATAAGCTTAGCCAAGATTCAGACTATATCCGTCGGTATCGCGTGTGCAAAGATATGAAATGGACTGCAGGCACGAAATACGGGGATCTGGATATCACAGTGAATCTGTCAAAGCCGGAGAAAGACCCGAAAGCCATTGCAGCAGCAAAATTGGCAAAGCAAAGCGGTTACCCCAAGTGTCTTCTGTGTATGGAGAATGTAGGATATGCAGGCCGGGCGAATCATCCAGCCAGGAACAACCATAGAATTATCCCCATCACCATCAATGACAGCCAGTGGGGATTTCAGTATTCTCCCTACGTGTATTATAATGAGCACTGCATAGTCTTTAATGGACAGCATGTGCCTATGAAGATTGAGAGGAATACCTTTGTCAAGTTGTTTGATTTTGTTAAGCTGTTTCCCCACTATTTCCTGGGCTCCAATGCGGATCTGCCAATCGTAGGCGGCTCCATCCTAAGCCATGACCATTTCCAGGGCGGGCATTACACCTTTGCTATGGCGAAGGCCGCTATGGAACGGATGTTTGTGAAGAAAGGTTTTGAGGATGTGGAGGCAGGCATCGTGTATTGGCCTATGTCCGTGCTGCGTTTGAGAGGGAAAGATTCAGACCGGTTGGTGGAACTTGGAACAGAGGTGCTTACGGCATGGCGCGGATATACGGATGAAGAGGCATTTGTTTTTGCTGAGACGAAGGGAGAGCCCCATAATACCATTACTCCCATTGCCAGGAAGAATGGGGAGTATTTTGAACTGGATTTGGTTCTGCGGAACAATATTACAACAGAAGAATTTCCGCTGGGCGTATACCATCCCCACCAGGAACTGCACCATATCAAGAAGGAGAACATCGGCCTGATTGAGGTGATGGGCCTTGCAGTTCTGCCGTCCAGGCTGAAAGAAGAGCTGGCTCTCTTGGGAGAATACATACTGGAAGGGAAAGATATTGGAGCCAACGATGCTATCGCAAAGCATAAACAGTGGGTGGATGAGTTCCTGCCAAACTATGATCATATTACGCCGGAAAATGTACAGGATATCTTAAAGAAGGAAGTGGGCCTGGTGTTTGAGCGGGTTTTGGAGGATGCCGGGGTGTATAAATGTACAGAAGAAGGCAGAGCCGGATTTGAGAAATTCTTAAGCAGTGTTGGATTTGAGAGGACAAAGTAGAGAACGAACCGCAACATTAGCTATATAGAAACACTAGCCAAATAGAAACTGAAAATAAAATCCCCCAGCATTTGCTGAGGGATTTTTGATCCATTGAAGTAGGAAGCTATGCACTGCGTCTTAAGGTAAATATGCTTCTCGAATGGGCATTGCCCCGTTCTCTGACAAATTGATGTCCATAAACCATGGGATACAGTCCATACGCCATCAGCATGCTTCCCATAACATCTACAACAGAATGTTGCTTTAAAACAACGGTAGACAGGCAGATGGATACGGCCAGTACCAGGGACGTGACCTGAACCCAGCGGTGATGCTTAAAGTGCTCGCTTTTCATGACAGACACGTGGACTGCAATGGAGTTAAACACATGAACACTGGGAAAAATATTGGTGGAAGTATCGGCCTGGTGAAGCTTCCACACCAGCCATGAGAATACATTCTTCTCTGGATCCACCACAGGGCGCAAGTCCGTGCCATTGTGGAATATGGTGCAGATGATCAGGCTTATGGTCATACCAGTAAAAAGGTAGGCACACAGTCGATAATAATCCTCCTTATCTCTAAAAAAGAAGAAGAGGATGGCAACGCTTACGTATAGAAACCATAAAAAATACGGTACAATAAAGTATTCGCTAAATGGTATCAGGTCATCCAGCTTGGTGTGAAGCACATAATAATCTCTGGTTACATGTCTCTCCAGGTATAAAAACCATGGAAGATAGATAAAGCCATAAAGCAGGATCCATGCATGTTTATACCGCTGCAGCAATTGTTTCATAAAACACCTCAGAACGTTCTAAAATATATCCATTGCAATTTTCGGTAACTTTTCGGATTATAGCACAAGTTAAGTCGGACAGCAAGGGGCTTTAGAGAATGTTAAGAAAGTTTATGGAATCGTTCCTTTCTTTTTACACTCCTATAATGTAAAAATCGGATGGAATCTGGCTTAGGTGTGAATCAATGCCAGTTGGTTAAGCGCTCTCTCCCGGCTACGTTATCTTGGAAGGCCAAGGGTTATCTAACTGACTTTGATGTGAATTGTAACAATCCTTCAAAATCCTTCTTAACATAACAGTCTAATATATGAAAGAAGCATAGAAACTATGACACGATGGATGTTTGGGTGTAGGGCCAGGTATTTTTTGCTTGCAACATTCTGTTTTTATGATAAAATGGTTCAGGATATAGAGGAAAAGAGGAGCCATCAGTGAAATCGATAACATCATTAAGGAAAATGTGTTTGCTATGCAGCGTGTGTGCTGTCCTGGCTGGCTGCGGACAGAAAAAGGAGCCGGAGCTTACCAGATACGATGCACAGTTTTTTCAGTTGTTTGATACAGTTACCAGCATCATCGGGTACACGAAGGATGAAGAGACGTTTACAGCCTATAAAGAGGAACTTCATGAAGAATTGGAGATTTATCATCAGTTGTATGATATCTATACGGATTACCCGGGAGTTTCCAATATAAAGACCATCAATGACAATGCAGGCATCCAGCCGGTTAAGGTGGACCAGAAGATCATCGATCTCCTGGATAGGTCCATTCAGATGTATGAGAGGACGGATGGTCGGATCAACATCGCCATGGGCAGCGTGCTTTCCCTCTGGCATGTGTGCCGGGAGGGAGGAACCAACGATCCGGAACATGCCCGGATTCCCACTATGGAGGAGCTTCAGGAAGCAAACGCCCATACGGACATCTCCAAGATCATCATAGACCGGGAGAACTCTACGGTGTACCTGGAGGATCCCCAGATGAGACTTGACGTAGGTTCGGTAGGAAAGGGATATGCGGTGGAGATGGTATGCAGGAAATTGGAGGAAGACGGACTTACCAGCGCCATGGTTAATGTGGGTGGAAATGTGAAAGCCATTGGATCTAAGCCAGGAGAGGTAAGCTGGCTCGTCGGCATTCAGAATCCGGATTTAGGCAGCGACCAGACTTACCTTCACCGTCTGGAACTGAAAGGAATGTCGCTGGTAACCAGCGGGGTTTATCAAAGATTTTATACGGTGGACGGGAAAAGGTATCATCATATCATCCATCCGGATCTTCTGATGCCATGGGACAAGTATGCATCCGTATCGATTCTGTGCCAGGATTCCGGGATGGCGGATTGTCTGTCCACGGCCGTCTTTAACATGGAGCCGGATGCAGGAAAGGCACTGATCGAGAGTTTGGATGGCGTGGAAGCGATGTGGATATACCCGGACGGAACCGAGGAATACAGCTCCGGGTTTCGAGCATACATGACGGAAGAATAGGGAGAATGATAGCGTATTATGAAAAGAATGTACAGCAACATGATACTGGGGTTGGCAGCATTTATCTGGGGGGTAGCGTTTGTGGCCCAGAGCGTGGGGATGGACTATGTGGGGCCTTTTACCTTCAATGCGGCCCGCTTCCTGATTGGCGGGACGGTGTTGCTTCCGCTTCTGGCATTTCTTAAAAAAGGAAATAAAACTGAAACAACCAGCCGGCCCAGGGAGCGAGACGGGAAAAGTGGCAGCGGGCATGTGGGAGACGACAGAAGCAGCGGCGCACAGATGGGGAATGACAGAAGCGGTAGTAGGCAGGCAGGAGACCGAAAGGGAAGATGGCTGTCTGAGAAAGGGCCTAAGACTGGAATCATAGGCGGCATCTGCTGTGGAACCGCGTTATTTGCAGGCAGTTCTCTCCAGCAGATGGGAATCGCCTATACCACTGTAGGAAAGGCTGGTTTTATAACCGCCCTCTATATTGTGATTGTTCCTGTATTGGGGATATTTATGAAAAAAAAGGCAGGATGGACCGTGTGGGTCAGTGTGGCGGTGGCTACGGTAGGCATGTATCTGTTGTGTATGACCGGTGGATTTGGCATCGGAAAAGGAGATGTGTACCTGTTCCTTTGCGCTATTGCCTTTTCCTTCCATATTCTGATTATTGACTATTTTTCGCCCAAGGCAGACGGAGTCTTTATCTCCTGCGTCCAGTTTTTTACGGCAGGGATTCTGGCCTTTCTGGTTATGGTTTTGACAGAACGGCCGTCCTGGTCTTCCATTCTGGAGGCGTGGCTGCCCATCAGTTATGCGGGGATTATGTCCTGCGGCGTGGCGTATACTCTGCAGGTGGTAGGGCAGAAGCATACGGATCCTACCATTGCGGCATTGATCCTAAGCCTGGAGTCTGCATTTTCCCTTCTGGCTGGCTGGGTGATTCTGGGGCAGAAGCTGTCGCCAAAGGAGTTGTTTGGTTGTGTGCTGGTATTCTGCGCTATCCTTCTGGCACAGGCTCCGGCTCCAGTGAAAAAAACAGAGGGATAGCCTATTCTTCCTTCTGAGAATACCAGCAGGTAAACACAAGGGAGATGGAAAAAAGCAGGATTCCGCTGATGATTCCGGATGGTGTAAGTGCCTGCCTGGGGATTTCTGAAAGGATGGCTATGGGAGAGGACAGAACCAGCCCCAGAATTGCACAGTAAGTCACAGGGGCAAAATGGCTTAGGAGTGCATCAATCAATTTGGCGCAGAGGAAAAAGCCTACAAGGATTCCCAGGCAGAAAGGCAGCAAGATTAAACATTCTGCCCATGCTGAGGAAAGGTTCAGCATGGCTATGGAGCGAAGGAACCGGTTGACGGATGTGAGAAGAGGTTGGTAGTACCCTAACATCATTAGAATCATGGAACCGCTGATGCCTGGAATGATCATGGTGGCAGCTCCCAGAACCCCCAGAGGAAACAGCTTCAGGCCGCAGGAAAGAGAGAAAGACAAGGTGACAGGTTGGGAGTCGGAATGATCCATCATGGACATGGCCATGACCAGCATAAAGGCAATGAGGCATGTGCTGATACAGGAGCCAGGGCTTCCTCCCTTGACGGCACGGGAAAAGATAGAGGGAACCCCTCCCAGAATCAGGCCCATGAACAGAAGGCTGGTATGTAATGGATAGTGGGAAAAGAGATATTCGATGGTAAATGAAAGGCCGATGACGCCGCACAGAGCCCCGATGAGATAGGGAAGCAGCGTCTGTAGGCTTTTTTTCGGTTGTTTCGGAAACATGGTAATCCCATGGATCAAGGTGCCGTAAATTCCCATGGAGACAGCCAGCGCACTGCCGCTTACTCCAGGCAGTATGTTGGCTACCCCTACGAGAACACCTTTCAACAAATCAGAGAGAGAATGCATAGGAAATCCTTTATGGAAACAGAGTTGTTTCTATATATATGAGACGAAAGGCTGTACCCATGCCTAAAGGTTTTCTATAACTATCCGGATGTGCACTGGATCTGCAGATTTACAGATCTAAAGATAAGTCTCCGGCTTTGATCCAACCTGTCTTCCGGAGAAGCGTTCCGAAGATCCAGGTAAGGACTGCAGGAAAGACGAAGCATACCAGCAGGATCCCCAGCCACATACGGCTGCCGCCGCCCATAGCCGTGTAGATTCCGATAGGACCTACCAAGCCGCAGGTACCCATGCCGGAGCCGGCCGGAATGTTCTCCAGACGGAATACCATGGTGGCCACTGGGCCTGTCACCATGGAGGCCAGGGTAGGAGGAATCCATATTCTGGGGTTTTTTACAATGTTGCCCATCTGAAGCATGGAAGTACCCAGGCCTTGGGCCAGAAGGCCGCCCATGCCATTTTCGCGGAAACTTAGGACGGCAAAGCCGATCATCTGAGCACAGCAGCCAGCTGTGGCCGCTCCACCTGCCAGGCCATCCAGACTTAACATAATGCAGATTGCAGCGCTGCTGATGGGAAGAGTCAAAGCGATACCAATGAGGGCGGACACCAGGATTCCCATGAAGAATGGCTGGAGTTCCGTGGCGGTTTTAACCAGGCTGCCGAAAGCAGTCATGAACGCGGATACGCCAGGACCTGCAAACTGAGCCACCAGCACACCGGATATGATGGTGATGCCAGGAGTAACCAGGATATCAACCCGGGTCTCTTTGGAGACGATTTTTCCAAGTTCTGTGGCAATCACTGTGGATACCAGGGCCCCTACCGGACCTCCCAACGCATTTCCGGCAATGCCTACTGTGGCAGCGGAGAACAGTACCAGTTGCGGAGCTTTCAGCGCATAGGCGATAGACACGCCTAAAGCCGCTCCAGTGGCGCTTTTGGCATATTCCGCTATAGTCTGGAAAATGAGGATTCCTGTTTTTTCACCCAGGGTGCCGAAGATGGTTCCGATAAGCAGGGATGCGAACAGACCGAAGGCCATGGCCCCCATCGCATCGATAAGATACGTTTTCGGCGTGATATGTACGCCCTTGCGTTCGAGAAATACTTTGATGCCTGTTTTCTGTTTCATGTGAGTTCTCCTTCCTGAAAGAACAATATTTTGGGGATATACACACATTTGACTTCCCAGGGTCAAAGCAGTTTAGATTCTACCATTTTACCATATCATGAAATATTTACAAGAGATTGATAAATTATTGACAAACAACGGGGAATGTGATATAGTAGACACAACATAAGAGGGAGTAGCGCATCGGCAACGATGAATAGATGTCGTCAAGACGATAGAGGAACACTATCCGCATACTATTTGAAAGACTGCAAGACTTTTATTGAAACCATTAGGTGTCAGTAAAAGTCTTTTTGCTTTATCAGAACGGTTTGGGATAAAGCAGACGCGCTTTTGTGGAGGATCCCCACAGCGTCCTTTTATGGAGACAAGGTAACCGATAGGTATTTGGCTTAGAAAAAAGAAAGGTGAGAACAGTATGGAAACGTATGATCCGGGAAAAATGGAACGGTATAATGATGTGGTAAAAAAATGGAAGAAAGCAAGAAAAACGGCAGGATGGGTTGTGGTCGCGCTTCTGGTGGTGATTCTGGGGCTGGACTGTTTCTATAATATTCAGGAGCAGGAGCAGGCGGTGTTAACCACCTTCGGGGTGGCGAAAAATGTAAGCGAGCCAGGACTGCATTTCAAGATTCCCATGATACAGAAGGTACGGAAAGTGAATACCACCATTCAGGGATTTTCTATTGGATATAACCTGGAGAATAATGAGAGTGAAGAACGGGATTCCCTGATGATAACCAAGGACTACAATTTTGTCAACGTGGATTTCTTCATCGAGTATAAGGTGGCGGATCCGGTAAAGGCGGTGTATGCCTCCAAGGAGCCGGTGCTGGTGCTGGAAAATATCAGCAAAAGCTGTATCCGCAGCGTCATCGGAAGTTATGATGTGGATGAGGTTTTAACCACAGGGAAAAATGAGATCCAGTCGAAAATAAGGGATATGATTATAAAACAGCTGGAAACCCACGATATCGGGCTTCAGGTGACCCAGGTGACGATCCAGGACTCAGAGCCGCCTACAGAGGCGGTTATGGAGGCGTTTAAGGCAGTGGAGACAGCAAAGCAGGGCAAGGAGACCGCCATCAACAATGCCAATAAATACCGCAATGAAAAGCTGCCTGAGGCGACAGCAGAGATCGATAAGATCATGCAGGAGGCACAAGCCCAGAAGACCAGGAGGATCAATGAGGCCAATGCAGAGGTTGCCAAGTTTAACGCCATGTACGAGGAATACATGAAGAATCCTCAGGTGACAAAACAGCGTATGTTCTATGAGGCGATGGAGGATGTGCTTCCAAGGCTTAAGGTGATTATTGACGGAACAGATAAGACCAATACGCTGCTTCCCTTAGACAGTTTTACGGCATCAGAGCCATCAGAGAATCAGGAGAGTGCAAAAAGCCAGCAAGGGGTTAGTGCCCCATCCAGCCAGGAATAAAGGGAAAAAACTGACCGATACAGGATAGACACAGGACGGATACAAGCCAAATATAAGTTAAATAGAAGATAGAAAGGATGAATAGGACGATGAAGAAAGCCATAGGAAAAGGGATTGCAGTGATCATTGGGCTGGTGGTACTGGTGGGAATCAGCAATTCCCTGGTAATTACACAGGAAAATGAATATAAGCTGATAAGAGAGTTCGGAAGGGTGAACCGGGTGGTGAGCCAGGCAGGGATCTCATTTAAAGTGCCGTTTATTCAAAGTGCGGACACACTTCCCAAGGAAATCCTTCTTTATGACCTGGCAGCCTCGGATGTGATCACCATGGACAAGAAGACTATGCTGACAGACAGTTATGTCTTGTGGAAGATTACCGATCCCTTA
>CANDZL010000050.1:0-26713 GCA_947425205.1 uncultured Hungatella sp.
AAATTCTGGAAGAATAAAAATCCTTTCTCTGATTCCAGGTTGGTGTACCCCAGCATCTTCTCAACACGAGGGCCTTCCACCACATACTCTCCCTCCTGGTTTTTCTCAACCGTATATGGAAGATTGGCATCTGCATTGAGAAGGGATGTATCAAACTCTTTTTCGAAGATCACCGGAGTTTGATCAAGGGTCTGGAGAAGATGATACACGCTATACAAAAGCTCCTTGACTCCTTTTCCACTGACGGCGGAAATCGGATATACTTTGATTCCATCTGGCTCAAAGGCCTGGCGGATCCGTTCTACCGGATCGCTGTCCTCCCAATAAACCGCATCGATCTTGTTGGCAGCGATCACCTGGGGGCGCTTTAAAAGTTCCGGATCATAGGCTTTCAGCTCTCCGTTGATGGTACGGATATCCTCTACCGGATCCCGCCCTTCTGTGGAAGCAGCATCCACAATGTGGATCAACACCTTGGTCCGCTCAATGTGGCGAAGGAAATCGTGCCCCAGCCCGACTCCCTGGGAAGCTCCCTCAATCAGCCCCGGAATATCGGCCATGACAAATCCGGCTCCATCCTCCAGATCCACCACTCCCAGATGAGGATCCAAGGTAGTAAAGTGATAATTGGCAATCTTGGGACGGGCATTGCTGACCCTGGACAACAGTGTGGATTTCCCTACATTGGGAAATCCTACCAGGCCTACGTCGGCTATCACTTTAAGTTCCAACTGCACCCAAAGTTCCTGCCCCTCTTTCCCAGGCTGAGCATACTTGGGAGCCTGCATGGTAGGGGTGGCAAAATGCATATTGCCCCACCCGCCCTTTCCGCCTCGCAAAATCGTCTCTCTCCGATTTTCTCCAGACATGTCGGCGATGACTTTGCCAGTCTCAAAGTCCTTGATCACAGTTCCTTCCGGAACCTTGATGACCAGATCCTCTGCACTGGCGCCATGACACCGCTTCTTGCTGCCTGGGGCTCCGTTTTTCGCCACATATTTGTGAATCTGGCGGAAGTCTGTCAATGTATTAAGACCCTCGTCCACCTCAAAGATGATGTCCCCGCCTTTCCCGCCGTCTCCACCATCCGGTCCGCCACATGGAACATATAGTTCCCTGCGGAAGCTGACATGGCCGTCTCCGCCATTTCCAGACTTTATAAATATCTTTGCACGATCTGCAAACATGAAACACCGTATCCTTTCTAAAGATTCCTGCAACTGCTGGCATGATACCGGCTGTCCTATGAAACACCACAGACTGATACAGGAAAGGCTTCATACAAAATGTATGAAGCCATCCAAATTACTCATTCACTGTTTTGGGATATACAGAAACCTGCTTTTTGTCTCTGCCTTTTCTCTCAAATCTGACAACGCCATCTACCTTGGCAAACAACGTATCGTCTCCACCACGGCCTACATTGATACCTGGATGGATCTTGGTACCACGCTGTCTGTAGAGGACGTTGCCGGCCAGAACAAACTGTCCGTCCGCTCTCTTAGCGCCTAACCGCTTAGACTCGGAATCTCTGCCGTTCTTGGTAGAACCAACTCCCTTTTTATGAGCGAATAACTGAAGGTTCATCTGAAACATATCTTTCCACCTCCTTGAATCGGATTTTAATATATGGCTCTCCGTAGTCTTCCTCAATATTCTGCAATCCGAATACGAGAGAATTCATAAGAAGTTTTGACTCGGAACTGATCTCAGACAGAAAACGGAACATAAATCCGCCGCCTTCCTCCTCTTCCTTTGCCTCAAAGATATCATCTGTAAACTGCTCCACACAGTTGGCCATATTGAGAACCAGGGCAGAAACCGCTGCACAGACAAGCTCCTGTCCCTCCTGGTAATCATCAGCATCCCCGGCATGTCCAGACAGATCAATCCCCTGATAACACTGCTCCGAATCAACAAAAATAGTTGCACATATCATAATTAAGCATTGATCTTGTCGATCTTTACTTCGGTATAGATCTGTCTATGGCCGTTTTTCTTGTGATAACCGGTCTTCCTCTTATACTTGTAAACGATCACTTTTTTCGCTTTTCCGTCTCCCATAACCGTTGCGGAAACCGTCGCTCCCTCTACGGTGGGACAGCCGACAGCCAGTTCACCATTGTTCACTGCAAGAACCTGGTCAAATGTATATGTCTGTCCAGCTTCAACACCAAGTTTCTCAACTCTAATGATATCGCCTTCTGTCACCTTATACTGCTTACCGCCTGTTGCAATAATCGCGTACATATGACACCTCCTCTTATCATTACTCGCCAATTTTGGTGTCTGGATGCTTCCAGAACTTAAAACCTCATTGTGCGGCATACTTAAATATAATAACATTGGTACCACTTTTTGTCAACAGATTTATCTTTAATTTCACGTATTTTCACATAATTCACCATCTTTTGTAATGATCTATAACTCAGCAACGACCAAAGTGGAACGACCGTATGAAAACATAATCGTCGCGGATACAGTCACAAAAAGATGCTGCAAGACCTACCTCACAGCATCTTCCGATCAAAACCTTACTGTTTTACATTCCTTCCAATCCCATATATAATCAATACAACAATACAAAACCATGCTGCTGCGTTCTGAAGGCGCCCCATTTTCCAAACACCAGTCTTTATATATGTGTACGTGCAGGTAACCGCAAGCACAAAAAAGACAGGGCTGAGTAGCATGATTGCCGCATTCGCCTCAAAGGCCTTTGCAACATCCAGCTGAAGAAGGGCCACAGCCATACGGGTAACGCCGCACCCTGGACATTTAAAGCCTGTCACCAGATGGAAGATACAGGGAACGCCAAGATGGGTCTTTTTTACAAACAGACCGTACAAGATTCCCGCAGCAGCCAAAAAGAGGATGAACCTCCCAACCTGATAAAAGCGCTTTCGTTGTATGCTATTATGCTTCGGCAATTTTATTTAACTCGTTCTGCATCAAAGCCCATGCCACAATCGGGAAAATCAGGCACAAGATCAGATAAAGCACGCCGCTGTTGCTGGATGGCATATTCCGGTTCTGCTTTGCAATATCCAGTTTCTCACCCTGCTTGTAAGCCCAGTACAGGCCATAGATATTACAGGTGATGATACACAGAAGATAGGCGACAATGCCTGAAGTGCCTTCTACGTTGGCTGCTGTCTTCGTGTCCTCAGTCAGACATACAAACCAGTAGATGCTGTAGATGCCACAGGTAATAAGTGACAAGATGATGCACAATGCGACGTTTCTTTGCTTAATCATAATCATAACTCCTTTAAAAAAGTATTTTCTTAATTATAACACAACTTGACATTTTGTCTACATTTTCCGACAAATTTTTCTGAATATTTCCTTTAGTGCCCACTTTTTCCGCTTATTTATTTGAATATAGGCAAAATAGTGCCCCATTATTATAAAGATCTGTTCCATTTGCATCAACAGCCACAATCACCGGGAATTCCTCCACGTACAGCTTCCGTATTGCCTCTGTTCCCAGATCTTTGTAGGCAACGACCCTAGCTTCTTTGATGCACTTGGAAAGCAAGGCTCCTGCCCCGCCTATGGCAGCAAAATAGACACCCTGATTCTTGACTATGGCATCGATTACTTCCTGGGAACGTTTCCCCTTTCCAATCATTCCCTTCATTCCCAGATCCAGAAGTTGAGGCACATACCGATCCATACGGCTGGAAGTGGTAGGCCCTGCAGAGCCGATCACCTTTCCTTCTCTGGCAGGCGAAGGCCCCATATAGTAGATCACGCTTCCCTCAATCTCAATTGGCAGCTGCTCTCCTCTGTCCAGGGCTTCTTTCATTCGCTTGTGGGCTGCATCCCTGGCCGTGTAAATTACCCCTGTAAGGTACACAAAGTCTCCTGCTTTAAACTGCCGGATATCCGTCTCTTTTAATGGAAGATTGATATGTTTTTCCATCTTACAAAGTCCTCCTTATATGCCGATTCACATGGCAGCATAAGTTTACCCCAACCGGCAGCCCGGCAATATGGGTTGCGCAAGTGTTCACATTCACCGCCAAAGCAGTGGTCTTTCCGCCTAAGCCGCCTGGGCCGATTCCCAGGCTGTTGATCGCTTCTAAAAGTTCCTCTTCCAGCTTCTGTATGTGCTTTTCCTCAGAATGGCTTCCGATCTCCCTGGTCAAAGCCTCCTTGGCCATCAGTGCAGCCTTCTCAAAGGTTCCTCCGATGCCTACCCCCACCACAAGCGGCGGGCAGGCATTGGGCCCGGCTTCCTGAACTGCCTGAATCACTGCCTGTTTTACGCCTGCTTCTCCGTCTGCAGGCTTCAGCATAAATACCCGGCTCATGTTCTCGCTTCCGAAGCCTTTGGGAGCAACGGTGACTGTCACCTTATCTCCAGGCACAATCCGGCAGTGTAGGATGGCAGGCGTATTATCTCCTGTGTTGATGCGAAGAAGGGGATCTCCCACCACAGATTTCCTCAGATACCCGGTTGTGTATCCTTGTCGTACACCCTCATTGACTGCTTCTGTCAGATCCCCACCCACAATATGGACATCCTGACCGATCTCCATGAATATGACAGCCATCCCTGTGTCCTGACAGATGGGAATCATCTCCCTGCCTGCAATCTCAAGATTCTCCTCCAGCTGTTTAAGCACCAGCGCCGCCAGTGGCCTTTCCTCCTGGTCTTTTGCTTTCCTTAATGCCTTCTCCATATCCGGCGACAAAACGTGGTTGGCCTGGATGCACATGTCGCATATTGCTTTGGTGATATCCGCTGTCTCAATCTCTCTTACCATAAAACCACCTCTTTCTCTTTGGAACACCTTACTGTTTCAAGCTATAGATGGAAATCATCTCGGACAGATTCTCCAGATCAAATGGTTTTGCCACATGGGCATTCATGCCGCTTTCCAGTGCCATCCGAATATCCCCCTCTAACGCATTGGCGGACAATGCAACAATGGGAACTCTGGCCAGTTCAGGGTCATCAAGAGCACGAATTGCCCTTGTTGCCTCATATCCATCCATTACCGGCATCTGAATATCCATCAAAACCATAGAATAAGGCCCTTTTTCCCTGTTGGTTATCTTATCCAGGGCAATGCTTCCGTCTTCCGCTGTATCCACAATCATTCCCAAGCTTTCCAGAAGCTCCGTCTCAATCTCGCGGTTTATTTCATTGTCCTCCACCACCAGAATCCTGCGATTCTGCAATTCATGGGAGGAGAGCCTTTCCTGCCCTTCAAGGGAAACCAAAAAACCTTCCTTTGTCTTAAATTTTAAGGTAACCGTAAACTGGCTCCCCTCTCCCAAAACGCTGTGGAATCCAATGGTTCCTCCCATCCGGTCCACAATGTTTTTGGAGATGGTAAGCCCCAATCCGGTACCATGGACACCGCTTGAGGTAGTGTTTTTTTCCCGGGCAAAGGAATCGAACATATGCTTCTGAAACTCTTCACTGATTCCAATTCCCGTATCATTTATCTGGAACTCATAAACACCGTACTCATTATGAAGGTTTTTTAGTTCCGTCACATGAAGGGAAACTTTGCCCCCGTAATTTGTATATTTGATGGCATTGTCAAGCAGATAACGTAGAAGTTGCCGCAGCTTTTCTCGGTCGCTGTATACATCTTTATGTATGATATTCCCAATTTCCAGGGAAAATTCTATGTTTTTCTCCCGTGCCTGAGGCATCATCTCTCTGTGAAGGCCTTCCAGCAGTTCTGGAAGGCTGCACATCTCTTCGTTCAGCTGGATGTCCGCTGTTTCCATCCAGGACAATTCCAGCACATCATTGATCAAGCCAAGAAGCTGCCTGCTAGATGCCTCGATTCTCTCCAGATAGCCTGCTGCCGCTTTCTTATCCTCCAGGTTCCGTTTGGCCAGTTCCGTAAAGCCAAAGATGGCGTTTAACGGAGTCCTAAGGTCATGGGACATATTGGATAAAAAGGTATTCTTCGCCACATTGGCCAAATTCGCCCTGCTTAAAGCTTCCTCCATAACCTTTTTCTGTTCCATCTCATGCTGAATTTCCTGATCCACCCTTCGAAATCCCATGACCACTTGGGAGATATGGCCGCTGTTTCCAGTATTGGCAATCAACATCTGAATATAGAGCATTTCATTTCCGGACGCTATCCGGTAATTCACATAGAAGCTGCTGCTTTTGGACAGCCGGTTGCGGATGGCTTCCGGTGCCATTGCATCTTTGAGCATCTGCCGGTCTTCAGAATAAACCCAGGAACTGACATAGGTGTCCACGTACCAGCGATAATCCAACTGCTGGAACTTTTTATCGAACATGTTCTCGATCCTAAGGCTGATTCGGTATGGCATGATCTTATCCCTATCCAGATCCGCATACAAAATAGAATCATAATTGACACTTAATCCCTCGATCACTTCCAGGCGGCGCAAGTGCTCCTGACGGATCACCTTCAACTCCTGGTCATACTGATCCAGCATACTCTGAAGCGCCTGTTCCCGCTCCTGCTTTTCATCGATTAAGGCCATACGTTCCGCCAGGAGACGTTCTTTTTTCTCTGTGGAATCCCCGACGAATACATAAAACATATCCCCTGTTGACTCATTGCGGATAAAATGCCCATAATCTTCAATCCAGCGAACGGTTCCATCCTTACAGATGATCCGGTATTCCACATAATCTAAGTCATACTGGCTTTTGGCAATCTGCTCTTTGATGCTCCTCTCCACATCCTCCAGATCATCTGGGTGTACCAAGCCCTTGAAGGAATTGCCAGTTAGATGACGGAACTCCTCCATGGTATCACACTGAAACATGCGAAGCAGGGCTTTATTGGCATAGATGATCTCCTCATCCCCATCCGCATGATAGATGAAAAATCCTCCCGGCATCTCATCCATAAACTTCCTTATCTCATGAGCCATGTGGATGCTTTGGGATTCAGACCAGGCTGTCTGGCCGTCCGGAAGATTCGTTTCCTCTTTGTCGAGAGAATCTAATCTTGATAACATGTATTCAATCACAGGGTTTCCTCTTTCTGCTTACTCGCGATAGCTTTCTTGTCATTTTAATGGAATACTGCCCCTACTGTCTCAAGCAGCTTCCCCACATCGATGGGCTTGGCGATATGGCCGTTCATGCCGCATGTTAAGGCCATCTGTTTATCTTCTTCAAATGCATTGGCTATCATCGCCAGGATGGGGATCGAAGCCAATGCCTTATCTTTTAAGTTTCGGATGGCAACAGCTGCATCGTATCCATTCATAACCGGCATCTGTACATCCATCAGAATCAATTCATAATATCCTGGCAGCGACTGTTCTACCATTTCCACAGCAACTTTTCCGTTTTCCGCTGTCTCGATATCAAATCCTACTTCACTCAAGAGCTCCAGGGCAATCTCACGGTTCAGCTCATTGTCCTCCACCAGAAGAATCCTCTGGTTGTAAGTACGCTTCTCGGCATGTTTTCTTGGCTTCTTTCTTTCACTCTCCCGGGAAGCGATGTTCTGTAACCGAAATGACAGGCATACTTTAAACCGTGTGCCTTCCCCCTGCCGGCTGTCCACTTCGATGGTTCCGTTCATTAGATCCACAATCTTTTTCGTGATGGACATCCCAAGCCCGGTTCCCTGAATCTTACTTATGGTAGAGGTTCTCTCCCGCTCGAATGGTTCAAAAATATGTTTTTGAAATTCCTGGCTCATACCGATGCCAGTGTCTTCCACATAAATCTCATAGCCTGCATATTCCGGTGTCTGGCCTGGTCTCTCCACAATCCAGGTTGAGATGGTTCCTCCTGGTTCTGTAAACTTGATGGCATTGCCCAACAGATTTAAGAAGACCTGGTTCAACCGCAGCCTGTCACAGAAAATATTCTGGTTGACCACGCTTGTGGCATCCACATGGAACGTCAGATTCTTGGCAGTTATATCTGCCTGGAGAATATTTTTCAGTTCCAGGAGGACATCGGAAAGGTTACAGGGCTTTTCCTCCAGAACGATCTTTCCGCTTTCTATGCGGCTCATATCCAAAATATCATTGATCAGGCTTAAAAGATGGTTGCCAGAAGACATAATTTTCTTTAAGTACTCTTCAACCCGCTCTTTCTGGTCAATGTGCTTGGCAGCAAGGGCTGTAAAGCCAATGATGGCATTCATAGGCGTACGGATGTCATGGGACATGTTGGAGAGGAACGTGCTTTTGGCTGCATTGGCCCGCTCCGCCTGTGCCAGGGCATCTTCTAAGAGCCTTCTCTGCTCGATTTCTTTCTTCACGGTCTCTGTGATGACACGTTTGGCAAGGACGATCTGAGCCTGGCCCACTTCCCCGGAAGCCCGGGTGAAGCTGAACTGAATATAATCGGTTTCCTCCGGATTCGTATTGCGGATATTGACATTGTAGATTCGTTTGTCCTTCAACTGTTCCAGAATATATTCCAGCCTAGTAGCAGCTGCCCACATCTTTTTGTCCTCATCATGGACGTACTTCGTATAGGAGGAGATGGCATCATAGTAGTACTCGTTCAGCGACAGGGCGATGATGGCCTCCGTGGAGTTATCTGCTGTCTTATACACCGACAGTTTTCCGGTTTCCGGATTCACCAAAGCGATAAAATTGTAATCGCTGCTTAGGCCGGAAATGATTTCATAAGACTCTTCCATCAGCTTTTTCTGCGCCATCTCATGGCGAATCTGGTCGTCTATGCTGCGGCGCCCCACTACAATCCGGTGGGACTCGCTCCAATTGCCGGCACGCACGATCTTGATCTGATAGTATTCCACACTATCCTCTGTTTTTTTTCGGTAATTTACATAAAATGCCTTCTTTTTTGACAATTCTTCCGAAATCCTGGAAAAGGAAAGCGCTTGCCGTACCGCCTTTTTATCGGAGTTGCAGACCACGTTCTGGATAAGATACTCAATCCCTTTGGAAAAAGAGAAAGTTTTTGAGAAGCCAAAATGCTCTTTTTTCTCCGCCTCACCGTTGGTCCAGACTGAGACAGCCGTATCTTCATCCAGGTCTGCAAGATAAACGGAATGGAAATCCGCGCTCAAGGCGTATATCAGCTGGAACTGGCGGTCTTTCTCCTCTTTCTCCTGTTCCTTCTGATCAGTATAATCGAAAAGGAATCGCTGGTAGAACAGTGTGCCATTCTCCTCAATCAGTTTGATCCTTCCGATGACATTGATGATTTTCCCGTCCTTATGAAGAACACGATAATCAATATTGGCACTGTCGCCAGCCTCCCGCAGATTCCGGATGCATTCTTTTAATTTTGGCTTATCCTCTTCCAGAACCGAATCGGCGATCAGGTCAAAGCCGTCTGCCATCATCTGCTCTTTGCTCTCATATCCAAGGATGGTTAGCGCCGCCTGATTGATGCTGATTACCTTGCTTCCGTCCAGGGTATGGCGCATCATACCGCAGTCTGTGGTGGAAAAGATGGCTTCCAGCACATAGGTTTGGTTATCTAACTCTCTCTGGTCCGCTTCATTTACTTTGTGATCCCGTTCTATATAGAGTATCTGCCGCAGCACACGGCCTAATTTCTGGAGAGCCCGCCTCTCATCCTCTGTCCATTTCCGGTCTGGATGCCTATCGATGATTCCGATTCTTCCATCATACTTCCCGTGCCGCAAAATCCCATAATGAAGAAAACTTTTTTTTGTCTTTACATCCTCATCATACGGACAGTCCTGACACAAACAATCCTGGTCATACATCCGCGCGAAGTTGGCCCGTTCCTCCGGAGAGACCCTCCGCTCTTCTTCCAGAAAATTCCTGGCTGTTTCAGAGAAGCTTCCATGGGTATACAAAAGACTTTTCCTGTCCGCCTGAACCTCTGCGATATACACTGCTTCCGCATCAAACGCCTGACGGTAGGTATCCAGCAGGCGCTGAATATCCTTGTTATCGATATAATCCTTGCTTTGAATCGCCAGATAATACTCAGAAAGCGCCTCCTCGGTTCTGGTGAGAACAGTCATGACTTTCATTAACTCCTTTCATCCTGGGTACTGTCCGGATATACAAAGAGGCCAGTATCAGGTTTTCTTCATTTTCTTTGCCGTCACCACAAAACGGCCGTTTTTTGTATGATAACTGCAGGTAGAAAGGGTGATAAGCTCATCCCCAAACTGAACGTCCACACTGGTATCCATCACATTCCTGGCCTGTATGTATTCCATATACTCATCGAAGGATTCCTTCTCAGATAAATCATGGAACGTCTCATATGCATCCCCCTGGCTGCCTTCTTCCAGGTCACAGTAAAAAGCTGCCACAGCCTGATAGGCCCCCTCTTCATAAACTGTGTCAAAGTGAATCACCGGATGGGCATCTGCAAAGGATTGCTCTCCATAGGAAAGCAGGCTGGCAAACATGGAACCATCCCTCATATGATGTCCGTAGATGATCCGATTTAAGCCTTGTTCCCCGTATCCTTCTCCCATAAACAGGCATCCCCCAAAAGCAGGATCTCCATAGAAGTTCCGGTGCAGATAAAACTCCGGCTCTCCTGGCCGGTACATGACCGGATAGTCAATCCCTGTCCCCTCAATCCAGAGCCATCCCACCAGATCCGGATTCTGATTATAAAGCTTGGCATACTGCAAAAGGGGCTGCCTGGGAACTTCCTCCAAGCCTTCTGCTTTGGCATCCTTCTGTGCGCTTAAGGCAGGGGAAGGGGCTGCCAGCCTGGCCTTTTTCACCTGTTCTGCCAACTGGCCGTATAGGAGCCGCTCCCTGATATATGGATATGCTTCTCTCACACCAAACATAACAGAGCCAGTAAAAACTGCCAGGCATACACCCAACAAACATTTCCTAAAAATGATCTCAGATCTTTTCAATCAGTAACGAAACCCCATTCCTCTCTGAAATACGATTACCGTGTTTCAAACCGTTTAACAATGCAATACAACATCTCCACAACCTTTTCCATAGACGGAATCGGAATAAATTCATACCTTCCATGGTAATTATGCCCTCCTGTACACAGATTGGGACAGGGCAACCCCATAAAAGAAAGTCTTGCGCCATCTGTCCCGCCGCGGATCGGCTCAATAGACGGTTCCACGCCGGCATCTCTCATCGCATCCTTGGCAATCTCAATCAGGTAATAATGAGGTTCAATTTTCTCCTTCATATTGAAATAACTGTCTTTAAGCTCCAGTTCAAAGCTTCCAGCCCCATACTTCTTGTTCAGATAATCCGCCACATTCTGGATAAAATCTTTCTTCTCGTTGAATTTTTCCATATCATGATCACGGATAATATAATTCATACGGGCGTTTTCCACATCCCCCCACAGATTGTTGAGATGGAAAAATCCCTCATACCCTTCTGTATATGCAGGATTCTCAAAAACCGGAAGCATCTGATGAAACTCCATAGCCATCAAAACCGCATTCTTCATCCTTCCCTTGGCGGATCCGGTGTGAATGCTGAAGCCATGAACCGAAACGACTGCGGAAGCAGCATTGAAATTCTCATACTCCAACTCGCCTAGACATCCTCCATCCACCGTGTAAGCCACATCTGCCCCGAAATCCTCCACATGAAACAGATTGGTGCCTTTTCCCACCTCTTCATCTGGAGTGAACCCAATCTTTATGGTGCCATGGGGAATCTCCGGGTGCCCCAGAAGGTATTCGCACAGCGCCATAATCTCGGCTACCCCAGCCTTGTCATCCGCCCCCAGAAGGGTATTGCCGTCTGTCGTGATCAAATCCTGTCCCTTGTAACGCAAAAGCTCCGGGTAATCCGAAACCTTCATGGTAAGGCCAGTGTCAGGATTCATCAGAATGTCTCCCCCGTCATAATTCCGGATGATCACAGGCTTTACCCCGCTGCTGGAGCATGCCGGCGAAGTATCCATATGGGCGATGAAGCCCAATACTGGAATGGGTTTGGAGGTGGTTGCCGGGATCTCGGCGAAGACATAGGCATGGTCATCCACCTTGACATCCTTTGCCCCCATGTCCTTAAGTTCCAAAGCCAGGAGATTTGCCAGGTCAAACTGCTTCCTGGTGCTGGGAATTGCCTCCACATCTGGCTGGGACTGGGTGTCTATGGTTACATATCTTAAAAAACGTTCTGTTACGGATGATGCTATCATTTGGTTTTCTCCTCCATCTATATTCCATAGAATTCCATATTAATTCCTCATTGCTACCGATTGGCCAGTTCCTGTGTGATCTCCTCCCAGCCGATTCCCTTCTGGGTCATCAGCACCATCATGTGGTACAAAAAATCCGAGATTTCATAGGTAATCTCTTCTGAATCTGGGTTTTTGGCTGCAATAATGATCTCCGTTGCCTCTTCCCCCAGCTTTTTCAGAATCTTATCAAGCCCTTTGTCAAAGAGATAATTGGTATAAGACCCTTCTTTAGGATGTTCCTTCCGGTCTTTGATGACGGCAAACACCTCCTCAAACACCTTTAACGGGTTGCTTTCCCTGTACTCCTTCTGGGCCAGTGTCTGGAAGAAACAGGAAGGAGCCCCGGTATGGCAGGCCGCTCCCAGCGGATGAACCTTAGCCAGAATTGTATCGTTGTCACAGTCCAGGGACAGGGATTTTACATACTGAAAATGACCGGAGGTTTCTCCTTTCACCCACAACTTCTGACGGCTCCGGCTAAAATAGGTCATCTTCCCTGTCTCAAGGGTGTGACGGAAAGCTTCCTCATTCATGTAGGCCAGCATTAACACCTGATCCGTCTTATAATCCTGGACAATCACGGGAATCAGACCGTCACCATTTAACTTAAAATCACTCCATGCCACACTGCTCTCAAGATGATCCACGGAAATTCCCTGGCTTTTCAATTCCTGTTTCCATGTCATGCAGGTCTGTGTGGAGGGCTTATGGATGTTGGCACCCTCAATCAGTACGCCGGCTGCCTGGGAAAGCCTAAGGCACTGAGCCATGTCCCCAACCTTATCCCGGCACACAATCAAAAAGGGTACATCCAGGGAAGAAACATGAAAAAGCAGTTCTTCCTCCCACCATGGAATATCCAAAACCATGACGGAAGCTCCCAGCTGGACAAATTCCTCTACCCGGCTGATATAGGAAAGTTCTGGAAGATAGGCATAGATCTTCTCACTCCCAAACCGGCTGGAAGCCTCCTTTATGAGATCCACATTCTCCTCATCCGACACATCTAAGAAAACCGCCTTGGCCCCGGCATACAGATATTTCTTCACATCCTCCAGCCGTCGTACTCTTCCTCCGGTGAGAATGGGAATATCTACGGCTCTGGCCGCTTCCTTAATCAGGTGGATGGTCCGCTCATGGTCTGCATCGTCTTCTGACAGATCCCGGATCATCAATTCATCCGCCCCATTATCGCAATGAAAACGGCTTAGGGCAACGAGATCGCCGCCGTTTGCCTCCTGTCCTTTTCCACATCCCAGACTGGGAATCAATTGTCTCTTCATCATGCCTTATCCCCTTTTATCCAAAATCGTTACCCAAAATATTTGGCTGCCTCAGCCAGATCGATCCGGTTCTCGTACAGTGCCTTTCCGATGATGACGCCCTGGATTCCCTGGCGGTACAGGTTTTGCAAATCTTCCATGGAAGAAACCCCTCCGGAAGCAATAATATCAAGGCCAGTTTCCTCCATCAGCGTCTTGGTAGCCGGGATATTGGGCCCGGACAACATGCCGTCCTTGGCAATATCCGTATATACCACATGCCGGATTCCCCGTTCTTTCATCTCCTTACACAGTTGCACGGCAGAGATACGGCTTACCTGTTCCCATCCCTGGATCGCAGCCATGCCGTCCTTGGCATCAATCCCTGCAACAACCCGTTCAGCGCCAAAGGCTTCTACCATCTCCCGCATGAACCCGGGGCTTTCCACTGCCTTGGTTCCTACAATCACCCGGGCTGCCCCCAGTTTTAAGAAGCGTTCCGCCGCCTCCAGCGTACGGATGCCGCCTCCGATCTGGACCGGGACAGACACCCGTTCAATAATCCTTTGGATCACCATCTCATTGACAGATCTGCCTGTCTGGGCTCCATCCAGATCAACCAGATGAAGATAAGATGCCCCTTTCTCCTCCCACAATGCCGCCATCTCTGCCGGCGTATCTGAATAAACCGTCAGGCGGTCAAATACTCCCTGGGTTAAGCGCACACACTTTCCGCCCTTTAAATCAATTGCCGGATATAGCTGCATATCGTACGTATCTCCTTTTATAAAAATTTCTCTTCGTTGTTCTTATTGGTTACCTGCCTCTTCAAACAAACCGGCCACTGCTTCCTCATACGCATGTAAGGACAGGGCTTTTTTGATCTTCTTCTCCCATCGCTTACTGCCAGGAAATGAGGTGATCATGTAACTCCATAGCTCCTTCATCTTAAACAGCACGACCCGCTCTCCGGAGGAGGAAAGAAGCGCCTCCTGATATCCGGAATACAGTTTCTGATGAAATGCGAAAAGCTTCTCCTTAGTCACTGGCCGCTTCTGTTTTATCTCCTCCAAAAGTCCTGGGTTTTTTAGGATTCCCCGCCCCAACATGACTCGGTCAAGGTCAGGAAACGCCCCTTTCAGACCTTCCTGATCCTGAGCGGTGAAGATATCTCCATTATAGCACACTGGATTCCTGCTGTGTAAAAAACCTTCCCGGAAAACAGAAATCCGGGGCTTATAATTATAATAATCATTGCGAATTCGCGGGTGAATGATCAATTCCTTTATGGGATATTGGTTGTAGATATCCAAAAGAGGGCCAAACTCCTCCTCTCTTTCTTTGCCTACCCGCGTCTTCACGGAAATCTCCATGTCTGTACCGGAAAAAATCTCATCCAGAAACCGATCCAGCTCTTCCGGATAAGCCAGAAACCCAGAACCTCTCCCTTTGGACACCACAGTGCCGGAAGGACACCCCAGATTCAGGTTCACCTCTGTAAACCCCATGTCTTTTAAATATCTGGCTGTACGGATAAAACCCTCCCCATGGTTGGTTAGAATCTGAGGAACCAAAAAAAGGCCTGGATTGTTCTTTCTGTCCAACTCCCTGTGATCCCTGGGGCTTAAACGGCCATTGTCGTTGGGGGTGATAAACGGCGCAAAATATTTGTCCATGGGAGGAAAACAGGCATGGTAAGCATTCCTGAAAACCCTTCCGGTCACCCCTTCCATGGGGGCTAAATAATAGGTCATGGGCGCACCTGCCCGTTGCCATAGATGATGTATTTGGTGGTTGTCAGTTCTTTTAAGCCCATAGGGCCTCTGGCATGAAGCTTCTGGGTACTGATGCCGATCTCCCCGCCGAACCCAAATTCAAAGCCGTATGTAAACCGGGTGGATGCATTGACATAGACCGCCGCTGCATCTACTTGGTCTAAAAAGATCTGGGCATTGGCATAATCAGAGGTGATGATGGCCTCCGAGTGCTTGGTATTGTAGGTATTGATATGTGCAATCGCTTCCTCCACCGAGCCCACCAGCTTTAAGGACACTTTATAATCCAGATACTCCTTGCCCCAGTCCTCCTCCGAAGCCGGCAGAAATTCCGGGACAATCCGGCAGGCTTCCTCATCTGCCCGAACCTCCACCTGTTTTTCCTCCAGCCGTCTCTGTAACAGGGGGAGGAATTCCTGGGCAATGGCCCGATGGACCACCAGGGATTCACAGGCATTGCACACCCCGATCCGCTGGGTCTTGGCATTGAAAATGATGTCTAAGGCCATGGAGAAGTCTGCGGATCGATCCACAAAGATATGGCAGTTGCCTGTGCCGGTCTCGATAACCGGAATGGTACTGTTCTCCACCACTGACCGAATCAGGCCAGCACCTCCCCTTGGAATCAGCACATCCACATATTGGTTCATCCGCATCAGAGCCTTTGTAGTCTCCCGGTCTGTATCTTCTATCAGCTGAACGCTAAAGACCGGAAGACCGGCGGATTTTAGACCGGCCTGAATGGCAGAGACAATGGCTTTGTTGGATTCCAGGGCATCCTTTCCGCCCTTTAAGATCACGGCATTCCCTGCCTTAAAACAGAGGCCGAAGGCATCGGCGGTCACATTGGGGCGGGCCTCATAGATCATACCGATCACGCCGATGGGAACCCGCTTCTGGCCGATCAAAAGCCCGTTGGGCCTTGGCTTCATGGAAAGCACCTCCCCGACGGGATCCTCCAGGGCCGCCACTGCCCGAAGTCCGTCGGCCATAGCCTGAAGCCGGGCATCGTTTAACATCAGCCGGTCCAAAAGTCCTGGATGCATCCCTTTTTCTTCGGCTGCCTTCCTGTCTTTTTCATTGGCACGAAGAATCTCCCCTGCCCTGTCTGTGATTGCCTCTGCCGCTTTATATAACCCCTGGTTTTTCTGTGAAGAGCCGAGGGTGTTTAAGACAGCTGATGCCTGTCTGGCTTGCATCCCAATGGTGTTAAGCATCTATCGTGTCTCCTTTTTTCCGTATTTTTTCCCCAAATCGGTGATACTCCCATCCACCTCCTGAATAGAAATATGATCCAGATTGGATCTCATATTGGTCCGGATGGCTTCAATGTATGCTTTCCTTAAAGTTTTTTGTTCTTCCTTTTCCTGGTCGCTTAACCCGACGGATTGGGATTTGTGGTATAACGTATTGATCCTGTCAATCATCTCCTGTGTGATCATATTGGTCCATTCCTTTCCGGCAATTTCCAGTCCCATTTATCTTTAATATTCATTATTCAGGTAATGCATCAAATCAAAATCCAGGTTCTTGTGGGCCATAAACAGCGTTCCGGCTTCTTCCCCTTCCGTGATCCGGTATATGACCTCCACGTCCTTTGCATTGGCGATCACCATGTCGGAACCGCTGTCTGTGGCGATCCTGGCAGCCGCCAGCTTGGCAGCCATGCCGCCGGTTCCCACGCTGCTGCCGGAAGTTTCCTTTCCCATAGAAAGAAGCTGGGGAGTGATCTCCCGCACCAGGCCGATAAAGGATGCATTGTGATTGGTTCTGGGATCATCCGAGTATAAGCCGTCGATATCGGACAGAAGAATCAGAAGATCTGCCCCGATCAGTGCAGCCACAATGGCGGACAGCCGGTCATTATCGCCGAAATTGTCCACCAGGGGGATCTCTGATGTGGACACGGTGTCATTTTCATTGACGATGGGAACTGTTCCCAGTTTTAAAAGCTCATCAAAGGTATTCTGGGCATTGTATCTGGAAGCATCATTGACCATGGTATCTTTCGTCAAAAGAACCTGGGCGGCTGTCTGGTTATACTCGGCAAACAGTTTCTGATATACCATCATAAGCTTAGCCTGGCCTACGGCGGCAAAGGCCTGTTTCTGGGATAAGCGTTCCGGCTTTCCCTTAAAATGAAGAGCCTGCCGGCCGGCTGCGATGGCACCGGAAGATACCAGGACAACCTCCTTTCCGCTTCCTTTCAGGTCGCTGATGATCCGGACAAGCCGCTCTATTTTTAGAAAGTTTAAATCACCGGTCTCCTGATGAGTTAAGGAAGAGGAACCGATCTTTATGACAATGCGTTGTTTTGTTTTTAAGTTGCTTCGCTCTGATGTCTCCATAGTGGGTTTGTCTTCTCCATAATTATCGTAATATTAAGATCAATTATATATCAGGGAGCATGGTTTGTAAAGTTTTACCATTCCCGAAGGAACGTCTTAAGCTGAGTGGACGGATTGTTAAAACAATGTTTCCTTAGTTAAAGACTTATTGATTGAGAAAATCTTGGGAGATCCGCTAGTGGCCACAACACTAGTCGCCATAACGAAATGAATTGGAATGGTATCCATCAATCTGGCTCCATTCAAGAAGGGAAAATGGCACCCTATGTGGGCATGCTGTACCGGCGTGCAATGGCTTCGGCTACCTTGATTCCGTCCATAGCCGCTGAGGTGATCCCTCCTGCATAACCGGCTCCTTCACCGCAGGGATAGAGCCCGCCAATCTGGCTTTCAAACTGCTCATCCCGGATAATTTTTACTGGCGAGGAGGTTCGGCTCTCCACTCCGGCCAGGATGCTGTCATACCTGGAAAAGCCGCGGATCTTGTGTTCAAATTGTTCTACGCCTTGAATGATGGATTGGGACAGATAGTCTGGCATCATCTCCCGCAGGTTGGCAAACTGGGTGCCGCCCTTAAATTCCGGCGCTATGTCTCCCCAGGTGTGGCTGTCACGTCCCAGCTTGAAATCACCATAGAGCTGAACCGGAATCTTCCCCTGCCCGTACTTGTAAGCCAGGCCCTCCAAGTTCCGCTGGTACTCCACCCCGGCCAGAGGAAAGTCACCTGGAAAATCTTCTGGAGTCACAGTTACAATCAATGCGCTGTTGGCGTTTTGGCCGGCTCTGTCATGATTGCTCATGCCGTTGACTGCCAACCTTCCCGGCTCGGAGGAGGCGTTGACCACATATCCGCCGGGACACATGCAGAAGGAATAGACTCCGCGGTTCTGGCTGGTCTGCCAGGTGACTTTATAGGACGCCTGCCCCAGAATATCCCACAGATGCCTTCCTGCACATTCTGCGTTGGGGCCATACTGGGACGCATTGATCATAGCCTGGGGATGCTGGATGCGAAGGCCTACGGCAAAAGGCTTCTGCTTCATGGGGACATGACGTGCAAAAAGCATGGAAAAGGTGTCCCTGGCGCTGTGGCCTATGGCCAGAACCAAGACATTGGTTGAAATCCGGCGTTCTCCGTTTACTATAACTGCATTCAGACGGCACCCTTGGATGTCCAGGTCAGTGACCTGGGCATTGAATATCACCCTTCCTCCCAGATGCGTGATATGGTTCCGGATGTTTTTCACGATCCGGCTTAGCACATCAGTCCCGATATGGGGTTTGTTTATGTACAAGATCTCCGGATCCGCCCCATGTTCCACCAATGTTTCCAGAACCTTCCGGTTGCGGTTATATGGGTCTTTCACCAAGGTATTTAGTTTTCCATCGGAAAAGGTACCGGCTCCCCCTTCCCCAAACTGCACATTAGATTGTTCATCCAAAATCCCTTCCAGCCAGAACCGGGTTACCTTCTCCTGCCTGGCATCCACATCCTCGCCTCTCTCCAAGATAAGGGGCCGGTACCCTGCCTGTGCCAGCATAAGGCCGCAGAACAGTCCGGCCGGTCCGCTGCCGACAATCACCGGAGGAAGGGAAAGAGGGAGGCATCCTCTGTCCGGGAACACATACCCGGTCTCATTTATCGCCATAATCTGGGGGCTTTTTATCTTTTTCATCACCTGTCTCTGGTTTTCTGTCTCCACATCCACAGTGTAGATGAATCCAATGGAATCCTTTTTCCTGGCATCTACGGATTGCTTTACGATGTTCCAGGAACGAATACGGTCCGGCGATATCTTAAGGGTCCTGGCTATTCTGGCAGGGATCTCATCCTTACTGTGGGTGACAGGCAGCTTTAACTGATGGATTCGAATCATGATAGGTTCCTTTCTGGTTTCCATAGTGGGCGGACTCATTGCTGAAACGATGGGTGGCCTAAAGCAGCGCATCTGCCTGCCACAGTTCCGCTGGACCAGGCCCACTGCAGGTTATAGCCTCCACAGATCCCATCCACATCCAGGATCTCCCCGGCAAAGTAAAGCCCTGGGACCTTCTTGGATTCCATGGTCATTGGGCAGACTTCCACTGTGTCCACACCGCCGCAACACACCTGGGCCTGTTCAAAGGGGTTGACTGCAGCCACCTCTGTCTCATAGCCCTTTATCTGCTTTAATAAGGCCTTATGCTGTCTTTCTAAACTGCAAAAGACTGTCTGGCCTGGATCAATGCCTGCCAGTTTCAACAGCACAAGTCCCAGTTTTTTATTGAGAAGCCCGATGATCCACTGCTCCCATGTCTTGTACCCCATTGCGTTGCGGCGTTCATCAAGCATGGCATCTGCTTCCTCCCATGTCATCTGAGGCAGAAAGTCAATCCGAACCTTCACGGCATTCCCTTTATGTAAGGAGATGGCAGCATAGCGGCTGACCTGAAAGACAGGGATTCCAGACAACCCATAGTCTGTCAGCTGCAGTTCCCCCTGATCCTGAGCCAGAATCTTCCAGTTGTCGTTTCCATTCTTTTCTGCCTGGCTTCTTTCTCTGGCCATCACCTCCACCCTGGCCTCCGTCCGGATTCCAGCCAACTGCTTGTAGTGCCGTTCCTTGCATCGAAGCTGTACCAGGGCAGGCAACGGGGTCACAATCCTATGTCCAAAGGCTCTGGCCAGGTCATAGCCGCTTCCGTCAGAACCTGTGCCTGGTGCAGCCCTGGAACCGGCGGCAAGGATCAACGCATCCCCGGTGATGGTTCCCTGGTTGGTCTTTACATAGAAATGATCCTTCGCCCTGACAGATGCCACCTGGCAGCCCAGAAGAACCTGGATATTTTGATGGTCCAATTCCATGCGCAGCACATCCAGAACCGAGGAAGCCTGGTCGGAGTTGGGGTAGATATATCCGTTTCGCTCTTTTGTAAGAATGCCCAGTTCTCTGAAAAACTGGATTGTGTCATCCACACAAAAGCAGTCTAAAACCTTTGAGACAAAACCTTCCTGGCTGCACCGGTAGCACCTTCCTGTCTGATGCAGATTGGTCAGATTGCATCTGCCGTTGCCTGTAGACAACAGCTTCTTTCCCACCCGGTCTAGGTGTTCCAGAATGATTACGTCGGCACCCTTTCTGGCTGCCTGAATGGCCGCCATCATTCCGGAGGCACCGCCGCCGATAACGATAATCCGCTTTGTCATGTATTGCCCTTTCTTAAACGATTTCACATCAATTCCTTTTCCACAGATTAACTGGTATATGACTCCAGGTACTGGAATACTTCCATCATAGAGGGAAACCAGATCCCTTCCCGCAGCCGTTCCTGCTCTTTTTCCGGAAAATCCGTGATGGGAATATGGGTGTACAGGCAGATCGTGGATTGATCCTGTGAAAATACCAGCAAAAATCCAGTCTCAGATACCAGGTAAAACTGCTCAAGGGGCGCTGTCTGCGCGATAGGCTCCACTTTCTTTTGGTTGATTACCACCCGATTTTCCGTCACGGTTTCGGTCTCATAGGTTGTATTGGAAATAGCACTTTCTTTCTGTACCTGTGTTCTTGTAGCAAAATATCCGGCTGTCAAGCAAGCAATGGCCATGACAAGAAACAGGAATAGGCAGATACCATATTTTTTCATAGGATATACCTCCTTATGTTGTATGCTGTACTCCAGGGTTCCACATTCTGCCTGGCGGTACAGTATAGTATCTGCCTATTTTTCCATTTTTAATCACAAATTTATCAAGTCATCTACATGAGATGAAGTTTCCTTGCCACAGCCAAAAGCCTGGTTCCTCCGGGAAAATGCTTCATTTCCACTGCATCGATTCCCCTCCATTTGATTAATAGCACAAAGTAGACCATCACTGCAATGAGGATGGAAACCAGGGTACTGACCAGATTTCCCAGCTTTAAAGCGCAGAGCCGGTAGGTTCCATAGGCACTGGCCCCCATCACCGCAGAACAGGCAAGGGGAATCAGAAAAGTCTTTACAATCTCCTGCCGGTACCGCTTATATCTGGAAATCGCCCTTGCATTTAAGATACAGATGAAAAGGGCAAATAAAATATTGGAATACAATACGCCATAGATCCCCAGCCTAAACACCCGAAGCATCACATAGAGGATGATTCCATGAAGCACCATGGAGATGGCTGCATTCTGAATGGGCACTTTCATCCGGTTGATTCCCTGAAGCACAGCGTTGGTTACTGTGGAGAGGGAGTACACCACCACTGCCGATGATCCAAGCAGCGTCATACGGATCAGCATCTCATTGTCCCCTCCTGAGAACAGAAGATTACACACAGGCGCAGCCAATACCGTAAGCCCTACAGCGGAGGGAATGGCAATGATCATGGAAAACCGGATTGCGCTGGAGATTTTTTCCAAAGTCTGTCTCCGGTTTCTCTCCGCCACGGCTTTGGACAGGGATGGGATCAACGACGAGGAAAGGGAGTTGGCCACAGCCACAGGAATGTTAAATAACAGGTGATATTTTCCGGAGTAAACGCCCCACTGGGAGGCAATCTCATCCTCTTTTCCAAGCCAGGACATCACCTGTCCGAATAAGGTGTTGTCGATTACTGTGCTGCTGTTGTAAAGGGTACTGCTTATGATAATGGGCACCACAGTAAAAACAAGAATCCCTGTGATCGTCCCATAGCTTTCTATGTGGCCTGGCGGCTCCCTTCTGGCTTTCCTCCTTATGGAAGGCAGATAGAGGAACAGAAACCCAACAAACATCAAAAGCGCAGTCAGTGCCCCGGCCCCGGTTCCCAGTGCCCCTCCCGCCGCACCGAAAGCATAGGAGTATTCTGTGGAATGATACACCAGATTGGACTCTGCGCCGATATCAAACAGCGTCTTGGCCGCCAGAAGGCTGACCACCGCATTGACAATCTGCTCAAAAACCTGAGAGACCGCTGTGGGAACCATAGTGGCATGTCCCTGGAAAAAACCTCGCAAGACACCTAGATAAGCCATGATCCATATAGTAGGAGCCAAAACCCGAAGGGCATAGGCGCTAAACGGCATCTTGATGATCCTGGCAGCAAAAAAATCTGCCCCGAACCACAGCGCGCAGAATCCAAGGCCGCCAGCAATGGTGGCATAAAATAATGCTGCTTTCAGGATTCTCAATGCATTGCGATTCTGTTTTTTGGCCAGCCTGGCAGACACCATCTTGGATACTGCCACCGGCATACTGTAAGAAGATAAGATTAACAGGATGGAATAAATATTGTAAGCCGCGCTGTAATATCCATTCCCCTCGTCACCGATGTAATTGGCCAGGGGGATCCGGTAAAACATTCCAATAAGACGGACAATAATCCCTGCCACGGCAAGAATACTCCCCTGGACGATAAAATTGGGCCCCGTCTTTTTTCTGGCAGGCGGCCTGCCTGATTCCGGTATCCGCCGGCTCCCGGCCTGGACAGAGGTCTGGCGGCCAGAAACATCTGGAAACGATTGGCGGCGCTGTACTGGTTGGGCTGCCTGCTGCCTGCTGCCCAGCCGTTCCGGCGAGGGCTGCCTTTGGCTTTGTTGTTCCATCGGCATGCCGGAGCCCATAGCCCCTGGAGGAGACTGCCTGCTATCCATGTGCCTGGATAACCTGGAAGATCCAGAAGGCTGAGGGGCAGTCTGTCTGAAGGCCCCGTAACCTGCAGCCATCCCCTGGCGGCCGACTGGATTGCCTGAACCAGTAGGTGCTCCCTGACGGCCAGCTGGATTGCCTGAACCGGCGGATGCTCCCTGATGGCCAGCTGGATTGCCTGAAGCAGCGGACACTCCCTGACGGCCAGCTGGATTGCCTGAAGCAGCGGACGCTCCCTGATGGCCAGGCAGACTGCCTGGCGACGGCTGGCGGTTTCCGCTTCCGGCCTGGGGCATAGGATTTTGGGAGCCATACAGGCCCCGTCCTTCCCATTGGTCTTTCTGCCTTCCTCCACGAGCCAACATCTGCTCCCGCTCTGCTGCCAGCATAGAGCCAAAGCCTGCGTCCGCCGATGTGGTCTGCCCAGTCCGCTGTACATGGGAGAACCGGTTCCCCGGCCCCGAATATTTACTTCTGGTCTGCTTTACTCTAGTCGTCTTGTCCATAGATCTCCGTCTTGTCGAAATCACTGGTGGGGATGATGCAGATCCAGGTCTTTCCCTGGTTCAACGTGATTTCTTCCTTGTCCACGTTATAATAATGGGTTACGCCAAACTGTCCGTCCTTTTCCCAGCTTAAAGGAATTGCCCGGCCATTGGTAATATAGTACCCATATTGGCTGGTATGTACATCAATATTCAAATATTCTGTGGTGGCATAATGCCCGGTGGAACAATACTGTAAGATCAGGTTTTTCACGGCAATGGGACCTTCGGAGCCTTCGTGTTCGGCTCCGTACTGATACCGGTGATACAGCCCTTCTTCCTATGAATACACAAAATACGGGTTGTTCAAAGAATATCCGGGAACTACCCGGCGCGCATCCAGAGAGTTTTCAAGAACAATAGACTCTCCGTCTTTCGCAAAGCGGTAATGGCCGTCATAATCCGGTGAATACTCCTGGGAATATCCCAGCTTTTCTATGGCCTTATGAAGCTTCTCAAAACTGGTATATGCATTGTGGGGGGCTTTTCGGTCGCTGCTTCGATAAAAGGCCACGCTTCCCACCCCTTCGATTCCGTTTATATTATCCACATTGTCCAGATAGGGACGGGCAAACGTACTCTGTCCGAAATGAGCATAGATGGCATCAAATTCCCTGGCGAAAAAGGTATAGTAAGTCCGGCAGCTTCTAACAGATCCGATCCTGTCCAGGTCATCGTAATCCTCTATGATTGCCATGTAGCGGTTCATGCCGCCCTCCACCGGAGCCTCGTAAACCACACCGGCACGGTTGATGCCGTACTGGGGAAGGGCCGCCTTGTCATTGCTCATCATTACAGCTAAGGGCCTGCGGTCTCCCTTTTCCACGTCCACCATCTCCCCGGTTAGATAGCTTCTGATCTTACCATCAACGGCAACCCTCTCCTCCGGTTCTTCCTCGGTCTCTTCTTCCGTTTCGGTCTCTTCCTCGGTCTCCTGGGTTTCGGACTCATCCTGTGGTGTCTCAATGACAATTCTCACCGGAGAACTTTCCGTAGCCATAGCTTCCTCCGACTTTTTCCCGCAGCCTGCCAACAGTACCGTCATGACCATCATAGCCAGCAAAACAGCCGCCCATGCTGTCTCCTTCTTTTTCATAAGCATCTCCACCTTTTTGTCTTGTATTCACCGCTGTCACGTACCGTTTTGGTACTGTATGCGCCAAATTCTGCCATGTATTATCGCGCCAGAACGGTCAGAACTGCTGGCAGTTGCCGAAATCTATAGAGTCCTGATACCAATCCATATTGTGATGGCTGCCGCATATCTCAGTCACGGCGATACCCCATGTGTTCCAGAATCCGCCGCTGTTTCTCTTCCATCACCATCCGCTCCTCTTCCTCCATGTGGTCATATCCACACAAATGGAGCATGCTGTGGGCCGTTAAAAATGCAAGTTCTCGTTCCATGGAATGCCCGTATGCATTGGCCTGTTCTTCCACCTTATCCACAGATATCATAATATCCCCCAGCATCAGTTCCCCGGTCTCCGGATTAAAGCAGTCGGCAAAGCTTTCCTCCACATCCTGAAAATCCGATGGGGCGTCATATTCCAGCATCGGAAAGGAAAGCACATCCGTAGGATTGTCGATATCCCGGAACTCCTTATTCACCTGTTGGATGCCTTCATTATCGGTCAAAACCACGGTTACCTCCGCCTCGTAAGGGCAATTCTCATACTCCAGCGTCCCTGCAATCATCTCACGCAGGATCTTCTCCCATGGAAGATCCAATTTCTTCTCTGCCTCATATTCGATATGAATGGTCATCTAACGTCTCCTTTGTCTCTTAGTTGAACCTTTAGATAGAACGCTGTCTCCGAAGCCGTCGTTTCTTACGTCCTTTGCCGTCTGAAAAAGCCTGCGCTCCCTTGCCATTGGCTTTCTCAGCCTTCCTGGCTTCCGTCAGGCCTTTCTGGCTTTTCTTCTCGTAGTCGTCATAGGCTTGTACGATCTGTTGCACCAGTGGGTGCCGAACCACATCGCTGCTGGTTAAGTAGCAGAATCCAATATCCTCAATCTTCTTAAGCACCTTCACGGCCACATCCAGCCCGGAAGTGCTTCCTCCCGGCAAATCCTTCTGGGTCTGGTCGCCTGTTATGATCACTTTGGAGCCAAAACCGATCCTGGTTAAAAACATCTTCATCTGTGCCGGCGTGGTATTCTGGGCCTCATCCAGGATGATAAAGGCATTGTCCAGTGTCCGTCCTCTCATATAGGCCAGAGGCGCCACCTCGATCAGCCCTTTTTCCGCGTTGTGCATATAGCTTTCCGCTCCCATAATCTGATGGAGGGCATCGTAGAGAGGCCGCAGATAGGGATCGATCTTGCTCTGTAAGTCTCCTGGCAGGAACCCCAGCTTCTCCCCTGCCTCGATGGCAGGCCTGGTTAAAATGATCCTGCCTACCTGGCCGTCTTTAAAAGCCTGTATTCCCATAGCCATAGCCAGATATGTCTTGCCAGTTCCGGCCGGGCCGATGCCAAACACCACCATCTTCTTGCGGATAGCGTCCACATAGGCCTTCTGTCCCAGAGTCTTTGGCTTCACCGGTTTTCCGCTTACTGTCCTGCAGATGATATCCTGGTCAATGGCAAGGATCTGGCTGTCATTTTCCGAGAAGGACAGGGCGATGGCATAATCCACATTCTGCTGAGTGATCACATTCCCTCTCTTTGACAGTTCAATCAGATTGTGAAACACGCTTTTGGCCTTACCTGTCATCTCCTCCGGTCCGATGACCTTTAAGCATCCGTCTCTGGATACCATGGTGACATGAAACGTCCGTTCTATTTTCTTGATATACTCGTCAAACTGCCCGCAGACATTTTTTTCATGTTCTGCAGGGATATCAACCATTGTCTCAATCACGCTCATCTTGCCTTATTCGTCTCCTCATCGTCCTTGGAATCCACGGGGACAGGCTGTTCCATATCCGTTATCGGCTGCTCTGCGGCGATCATCTCCTGGGCAGCCACCTGGCCCTGTATGGTATAAAAAGATTCATTCTCTTGTATTTTAACATTATTTTCAATAATATAAAACTGTCATATTATGCTTGATATATAAAGA
>CANDZL010000051.1:0-26099 GCA_947425205.1 uncultured Hungatella sp.
GTATGGACAAGCTGGAGAAGAGGGATGTTGCTTTGGGGCTGGGATGATGGAGGGCAGTGTTGACAGAATTGGGGAATAAACAGGTGCATTTTGCATGGGATGGAGGATAATATGGCGGAAGCCGGCTGGGATATTGACGGGATTGTGGAGGCATATTTTGGGAGATGTACTGGGGAGCCTTTTTCAGACAGGCAGGAGGAGTGGCAGCAGTGGCAGAGATTTCTGGATATGTTGTGTGCTGCGGCGCTGTTTCTTAAGGAGCAGGAGAGGGAGGAATCCGCTCAGAGAATCGGAGGCTTGTTAAGCGACCAGGAACTGATGAAGGTGCTGGAGCCTCATAGAAAGGTGGAGTTTGAGGGGAAGAAAAGGTTCCGGCAGGTATTTGAGATGCTTTTGGATAAGGAGCCGGAGCCGGCCAAAGACCAGGGAGTCCAGAGAAGTCTGCCTTTTGCAGGTTTTTTGAAAAGCGGAATGCTGTCTTATGGGGAGATTCTGGCGTTTGTTATGGCGGCGGCCGTTGATTTGAACCGGAAGTATGAGAGGATTTTTGGGGTTTTGCAGGAGGAGGCTCATCCTGTGGCTAAGCCTACGGTGGGGCTGGTGTGGGATTTGTGTGGGTTGTTTTTGGAGGAGGATACGTATCAGGGGCAGCTGTGGGATGAGGATAGCTTTCTATATCGGTTTCTTCTGGAGCCGTGGACGGAAAAAGGGAATATGTCCCGTCTGTCTAAGCCTTTGTCTTTAAACAGGAGGGTGGTCCAGATTCTAGCAGGAGAGCCTATGCAGATGGGGAGCTTGTCAAGGTATGCCACAGTTCTGGAGTATGGGGAGGATATGGAGGAGATTCTGTGTAATCAGAAGCAGTTTGAGGAGCTTTTGCAGGTGTTTTCTACTATGACTGGGAGGAAGAGTAGGGGAATTATTCATCTGTGTGCCATAGAAGGGGTAGGGAAGAAATTTCTGATGAAGTCTCTGGGCTGTGTGGCTCAGATGGATGTGTTGTGTGTGGATATGGCCTGTCTCCTGGCTCAGGATGACGGAGCGGTGTATTCTGTTTTGAATGATATTGTATTAAAGTGTATCTGTGAAAAGAGCCTGCTTTATCTGGACAAGGTTTCTTTTGAACTTTCGCGGCTTCCTGGGGTTCAGAGAATCTTTGCTTTTTTGCAGGATTATATAAATCTTTTTTTTGTGGGGGGACAGGGGCAGAGGCCCAAGGAGTTGTCTGTTGGGGGCAGTTGGTATACGATTTTTCTGGAGGTTCCGGGTAGCGGAGGGCAGAAGCGATTTTGGAATTATTTTGGAAACCGTGAGGGACTGCGGTTTGGAGAGGATGTGGACGTGGATCAGCTGGTGTCCAGGTATCATATGACACCTGGAAGAATCAGCCAGGTGCTGGAATGTGCGGTGCTGGATGCGGAGATTGATGAGCGGGGGTTTGTGGCTTCGGAGGAATTATTGGAACGGCAGATACGGATGAAGTGCAGTGGGGAGTTTGGAGAGTATGCCACCCGGCTGGAATGTCCTTTTGTCTGGGAGGATCTGCAGCTGCCGGAGGGGAGCAGAAAGCTTCTTCGGGCGGCCTGCGACCGGGTTCGGTTCCGGAGTGTAGTCAATGATCGTTTTGGATTTGGGCGGAAGGTTCCTTATGGGAATGGGACATCGATTGTGTTTTATGGGCCTCCGGGCACGGGGAAGACTATGGCGGCTCAGGTGCTTGCTAAGGAACTGGGGCTGGATATATACCGGATTGATTTGTCTCAGATTGGCAGCAAGTATATCGGGGAGACAGAGAAGAATTTGGGGGCGGTGTTTGAAGCGGCCAGATTTTCTAATGTGGTTTTATTTTTTGATGAGGCGGATGCCCTGTTTGCCAAAAGGACGGAAGTGTCAAATTCCAATGACAAGTATGCCAATGCGCAGACTGCCTTTTTGCTTCAAAAGATTGAGGAGTATTCGGGGGTATCGATTCTGGCTACCAATGTGATGCAGAATTTTGACAGTGCGTTTAAACGGCGGATGACGTTTATGATTCCGGTGGAGCAGCCGGATGAGGGAACCAGGCTTCTTTTGTGGAAGAGAGTGTTTCCGAAGGATGCGCCTCTTGAGGAGGACATTGATTTTGGGATTTTTGCCAGGAGGGCGGAGCTTACAGGGAGCAGTATCAAGGCGGCGGCTTTAGCGGCAGCTTACCGGGCGGCGGCGGAGCACAGGAGGATTGGAAACCAGGATTTGGTTGAAGCAGTGGATTTTGAGTACCGCAGGACAGGGCGTATGGGAATTGGGAATGAGTTGTATGAGGAGTTGTACATGAGGGCAGGGCGGAAAAGTGGAGAGAATGGAAGCGGGAGACGGCAACCATGGGATTTTTCTGCTTGAGCGGAATGAGTTTATGACCCGCTACAACCAGTTTGGCGCGGTGGGATAAGAAAGGGAATTTATATGCAGGAGGCCATTTATTTACGCCCTAAAAAGGCGGCGAAAAAGCTGAAGGCGGCTCAGGGAGGGTATCAGACGGTTTATATCTATGGTGTTACGGGGACAGGGAAGACATCTCTCGTAAAGGATTTTCTGGGCCGCAGAGCTTATGAGTATTATAGTGGGTTATCAGTCTCTCCGCAGCAGTTGATGTCTGCGGAGGATGATAAGCAGCGTATTGTTGTAATAGATGACCTTCACAGGCTGAATAGGCCTGAGGCTCAGAAGGAGTTGTATCCTGTGCTGGATCGTCTGATGGGGCAGAGGAATGTATGGTTAATTCTGATTGCCAGATGTCAGGTGCCGCGGTGGCTGATGCCTTTGTATATCCGCCATGTTTTTTGTGTGATTGAGGAGAAGGAGTTGTATCTCACCATAGAGGAACAGGGGTTGTATTTTGAGGCATGGGATGTCCACATGACAGAGGAGACGATTGAACTGATATGGCGTATGGGGGAGGGGATTCCCATATTTGTGAAGCTGGTGGCTATGGAGATGTCACGGGCTGGCTATGGACAGAGGGGAACTGTAGATTCGGATCAAGAGGGGCTGGAACGCAGGTGTCTGGAGCAGGTGGCCAGGGATGCGTGGGATTATCTGGAGACTTATGTCTGTGACCAATGGGATGAACAGCTTCAGGATTTTTTGGTGGAGCTTGCCATAGTGGATAAGTTTGATTTTCAGATGGCGCGGATGATTACCGGAAGGGCGGACGCAGAGCAGCTGATTATCCGGACGATGGAGACTGGAAATTTTCTTTTGGCGGAGGCGGGGGTCTATTCGTTCCGCAGGCCTTTAGGAAAGACTCTTTTAAGGAGACTGAGACGCACGAAGGATGGGGATACGATTAAGAGGCTGTATTATAATGCGGGGCGCTGCTATGAGCAGAGGGGACAAATTCTGAAGGCGCTGGAGGTTTATGAGGTATGTGAGGATAAGGCCAGTATTTCCCGGCTTCTCATTGAGAATGCCAGAAGGAATCCTTCTGCGGGACATTATTTTGAGCTTCGCAGGTTTTATCTGAATTTAAGTGAGGATGAGATAAAGCAGAGTGCAATATTGATTGCGGGGATGAGTATGCTTCATTCGATTCTGATGGATAAGGAAGAAAGTGAGCGATGGTATCAGGTTCTGAAGGAATTTGAGGCAGGACAGACGGGAAGTGGGAAAAAAGAAGCTAGAAGTATGCTGGTTTATCTGGATATCGGCCTTCCTCATAGGGGAATTGTCCGGCTGACGGATATTATTAGGTATGCGGGGGCGCTTATTAAGGAAAGAATGATCATTCTTCCGGAATTTTCGGTCACCAGCAATCTACCGTCGCAGATGAATGGGGGGAAGGATTTCTGCCAGTGGAGCAAGCATGATAAGGAGTTGGCGGCCAGTATGGGAAGAGGGGTGGAACTGGTTCTTGGCAGGTATGGGAAGGCTGTGGTGAATCTGGGACTGGCAGAAAGTTTTTTTGAGAAGGGCAGGGATAATTATGAGGTTGCTTCTCTGGCGGAGAGAGGGAGAATCCAGGCGGAGGCGGCGGGAAGGCCAGAGCAGAGTTTTGTGGCGGTGAATATTCTGGCTTGGCTGTCTCTTTTAGGAGGACATGCGGAGGATGCCATGGAGATGCTGGAAAGCTTCGAGAGTAAGGCGAAGGGGACAGCGCCTCATCTGCTTCCTAATATAAGAGCCCTGGAGTGTCGGTTTTCGCTGTACAGGGGTAGGACAAAGGAGATTCAGGAGTGGGAGAGGGAGGCTCCGGATGAGAATACGGATTTTTGTATTATGGAGCGTTTTCGGTATTTGACGAAGGTGCGTATCTATATTTACAGCGGGAGATACAGCCAGGCCATAGGGCTGCTTCACCGTCTGCTGTATTATGCGCAGAATATGCACAGGACATATGTGGAGATGGAATCCCATATGCTTTTGGCTATAGCCCTGGAGCGGGAGGGGAACAAGGCATGGCAGGAGGAGCTTAAACAGTGTATTGTGATGGCAGAGGAGTACCATTTTGTGCGGCTGCTTTCCAGGGAGGGAAGCGGTATATGGAAGCTTTTAAAATCGGGGGCGTGTAAGTGGGAGAACAGGACTTTTAAAAGGCTGGTTATGGAGGAGTGTGAGAGGATGGCTGCGTTTTATCCTTCGTATCTGAAGGAACAGACGGAGCATAAGATTACGTTGTCACCGAATGCTTTAAAGGTTTTGCGTCTTCAGGCGGAGGGGTATTCTACGGAGAAGATTGCAGAGATTCTGGGCATTACGGTAAGCACGGTAAAATATCATAGTCATGAAACGTATAAGAAACTGGGGGTTACCAGCAAAGCAGCTGCGGTGAATGAGGCCAGGAACTGGAAACTTTTGTGATAGAGTTTGGAGAGATGGAATTGCCGAAGTGGCAGCTATAAGGGGAGAAACTTTAGGAAGGGAGAGATAAACGGATGAAGATTGTAAAGAACAGGGACGAGGACAGGTTGACATTTTTGTTGGAGGGCAGGCTGGACACAATGACTGCGCCGCAGCTGGAGGCGGAGGTGAAAGGCAGCGTGGAGGGTGTTAAGGAGCTGGTGTTTGATTTTGAGGGGCTGGAGTATGTGTCTTCTGCGGGACTTCGGGTACTGCTTGCATCTCAGAAGATTATGAACAGACAGGGTAGTATGTGCATTAGGCATGTGAATGAGGTGATTATGGAAGTGTTTGAGGTGACAGGATTTAGTGATATTTTGAGGATTGAGTAGGGGAGGTTCGCTGGGAAAGGCGGTTTTAAGAAAGTGGAAATTCTAAAATGGAGGATTGAGAGGGATCGTTTTACCGGGCCTATGTATTATAAGCTGTGGTGGCCTGCCATGTTGTCTTCAGCAGGGTGGGCTTTCAGTGACATGGCGGATGCGGTGGTGGTGGGACAGAGAATGGGGGCTACGGGCCTTGCGGCTATCAGCCTGATTCTTCCTGTTTATATGATTAACTGTATGGTGGCTCACGGGTTGGGGCTGGGAGGGTCTGTTCAATTTTCCACGCTTCTTAGCAGCGGGCAGGAGGCAGAGGCGAAACGGGTCTTTCGGGCAACGATATGGGGAGCCTTGGTGTGCAGCCTGGCAACTGCATTTTTGGGAAATCTGTTTATTACCAAGCTTCTTGGGCTTTTGGGTACTACTGTGAAGGATGGCGGGCTATTTCATTCCACCAGAGATTATCTGGAGATACTTTTGTGGGCTACGCCGTTGTTTGATGTGTATATTATTTTGTATTATTTTCTGCGCAGTGACAGCAACCAGAAGGTGGCGGGGATTGGGTCGGTGACAGGCAATGTCTGTGATATTTTGTTGAATGTTTTCCTGGTTCTGGGGTTGAATATGGGAACCAGGGGGGCGGCGCTCTCCACGGCACTGGGGCAGTTGATAACCATAGGCATCTATGTTGCAGGGCTTTGGGGGAGGGAGCATCATCTGAAGATGGGGCTTCCTGAAGGAAGAGGTGTATATACGGTTCTGGTCTGTATGAGAGGTGGGATGGCTACCTCGGTTCAGTACCTGTATCAGATGATCTTTTTCCTTATCTGCAACAATGTTTTAATCCGGGTTGGTGGAGAGAATGGGGTGGCGGTGTTTGATCTGGTTCAGAACACTTCTTATCTGATTTTGTATCTGTATGAGGGGACGGCTCGGGCGATGCAGCCGATTTTGTCTACTTACCATGGAGAGCATAATTATCGCGGAAGAAGATATGCCAAAGTGTTGGGATTTGGATCCGGTATTTTGACGGGAAGTGTAATGATTTTCCTGGTGGTTTTGCTTCCAAGGTATTTTTGTCTGCTGTTTGGTATAAGGGACGGGGGTCTTCAGGCGGCAGCAGCGGGAGCTTTACGGATATATGGATTGGGGGCGTTTTTTGCGGGAATCAGTATATTGGTCTGCAATTATTATCAATCTTGTGAGAAATTTTTGGCACCGTTTCTTATTGAAACTATGAGGGGAATTGCTATTTTGCTGCCTTGTACGCTGATGTTTGCGAATTTTGGACTGGAGAGGTTTTGGTGGCTGTTTCCGGTTACGGAGATAAGTACGTGTGTTATCTTTTTTATCTGGAAGAGGGCTGTGCATTACAAGGTGGGGGAGGAGGATTCTGACCGGGTGTTTCAGTATACCATTGAGGGAAATGTCACGGATTTGGCGGAGGTTTGCCGGGGGCTGGAAGCCTTCTGTGAGCAGTGGGGTGCAAGCATGAAGCAACAGTATTTTGTGGTCATGACCCTTGAGGAATTGGGAATGGCGATTTTGACTCACGGTATCCGGGAAAATGCCAAAGGGTATATTCAGATAACTGTCATCGCCGGGGAAGACGGGAAGTTTAAATTGCATTTAAGGGATAATGCTGTTACATTCAATCCGTTTTCTTTGGAGACTGAGAAGGTTGGGGCTTCACAAGGGGTCAATCTGGATGCTATGGGGATTCTGGTATTGAAGGAGAAGGCGGAAGATTTTTATTATCAGCGTTACCAGGGATTTAATTCGCTGGTTCTTACTATTTGATGGAAGAGGCAGATGTTATGAAGATTGTTTACTTTGGAACCGATGTGTTTTTGTCTTGCTTTCATTATTTTGTAAAATACCATGAGATTCTGGCTTTGTACACATATCATAACGATGAGGATTATTTTACGGAATACGGTATTGTAAGGGAAGCAGATAGGCTGGGGATACCGGTACATTATGAGGATATTTCGGAAGAGACGACATATAAGTATTTTACGGAAGAAGGGTGCCGGCTGTTTTTTGTAGCGGAGTATAACCGGCTGCTGCCTGTGCCGAAAGAATTGAAAGCATTCAAGGGAATCAATATGCACAGCTCGCTGCTGCCTGTGGGAAGAAGCTATTATCCTATCGAAGCAGCTATGGAACGGGACTTAAAGGAGACAGGAGTTACCATGCATGAGATTGCTTCCAGATTGGATGGAGGAGCGGTGTTGGACAGCTATAGGGTGGAGATTTCCCCGGAGAGGGACAGCATTGATATTTACCTGGAATGTGCGAAGGGGGCCAGGGAGATGATTGGCCGGATGATGGAGAAGTTTGACGAAGAGTGGAATGCAGCCAGGGAGCAGCCGGAGGACAGAAGGTATCCTTACTGGAAGCGGCCAAAGAAGGAGAAACTGACCATTACCCATAGCATGACGGGAAAAGAGGCAAAGGAGTGTTTCCGGCGGTACAACCAGTTGGTTCAGGTGGAAATCGGTGGGCAGGAATATTTTATCAGGGCATTGGATGTGGGAAACGCCTCTGTGGAGGAGGATGTAAGAGCCATACGAGAAGATATGGTATTGTATCGGGTACAGGACGGACATCTTCGTCTTATTCTTTATATAGAAAGAGGTGGCATAGATGAAACCTGACAAAATGAAAGTTCGCTTGCAGCCAAAGCTTATTCTGGGCCTTGTGGCCATGGCGGTTGTCCTTCTTGTATCTCTTACGCTGGTTGTGACAACTTTGTATCGCCGCCGGATGGAGGAATACTTCAGTAAAATTGCGTTTGACCAGGCATCTATCGCGGCGGAGCTTATCGACGGGGATGCAGTGAGAAGATATTATGAGACAGGACAAAAGGATGAATATTATCATCAGATTCATGAGTATCTTCTTATGGTAAAACAAAAGGTGGATTTAAAGTACTTCTATGTGGTGGTGCCTGAGGAAGATGTGATGGTCTATATCTGGGACTCCGGAGTGGAGGGAGAAGAAGGAGTCTGCGATTTGCTGGATGAGGATGCCTACTATGGCGGAGGCCACGAGTTGATGCATGAGGCCTTTGCTGTGGGTGCGGAGAAAAAGATTCTGGTGACAAGAAATGCAGAGTACGGGTATCTGGCTTCCGCTTATGTGGCAATTCTGGACTCTGCAGGCGTCCCGGTGGCACTGGCAAGCGTGGATGTCTCTATGGAGATGATTAACCGGCAACTTACCGATTTTGTGGCTACCGCGGTGGCGGTATCCTGCCTGATTCTGGTGCTCTCTGCCTTTGCGTATTACTACTATGTACGACAGATTGTCATCCGGCCTGCAGGAATTCTTCACACGGCGGCTGAGAAACTGGTAAAGGATGAAATGGATGACCTGGAGAATTTTGCCATTGATATTCATTCGGGCGATGAATTTGAGGATCTTGCCAGGGCCTTTCAGTATATGACTGTGGAACTGTCAGAATATATAAAAAATCTTACGGAGGTTACGGCCGAAAAAGAGCGGATCGGAGCAGAACTTGATGTGGCAGCTCAGATTCAATCTTCTATGCTTCCCTGTATCTTTCCTGCTTTTCCAGGTAAGAAGGAGCTTGACATCTATGCGACTATGAATCCAGCCAAGGAGGTGGGAGGCGATTTTTATGATTTCTTTATGGTGGACGACAGGCACTTGGCAGTGGTTATGGCAGACGTATCTGGCAAAGGCGTTCCGGCAGCCCTGTTTATGGTGATCGGAAAAACACTAATTAAAGACCACACACAGCCGGGTAAGCCTCTGGGAGACGTATTTTCCGATGTGAACAATCTTTTGTGTGATTCCAACAGCGAGGGACTGTTTATCACGGCATTTGAGGGGGTTCTGGATCTGGCAACAGGAGAATTCTTCTATGTAAATGCTGGTCATGAAGTGCCGTATATCTGTAAGGCAGGGGAAGGTTATGAACCTTATAAAGTGCGTCCTGGATTCGTTTTGGCCGGAATGGAGGATATGAAATACAGGGAAGGAAGCATGAAACTTCAGGCGGGAGACAGGATCTTTCTCTACACAGACGGGGTGCCGGAGGCTACCAATGGGGATAATAAATTGTATGGAAATGAACGTCTGTACCAGACTCTGAACCAGAATAAGGATAAAACACCGAAAGAACTGCTGGCGAAGATCAAAGAGGATGTGGATCGGTTTGTTGGGGAGGCGCAGCAGTTTGACGATATTACGATGCTTTGTCTGGAGTATAAGGGACCAGTGGAGTAAAATTCATACATTTTGATACATTTGGACTGACTAATCAAAATTTGCTTTTTGCCGGAAGACATGGTATAATCTCGACAGAGATTATACCAGCGCTGATTTGCCGTCCGACGAAGACGGACAATTTCCGTGGCAAATCATGTGCATCCCCCGGAGGGAGCATGTCCGGAGGACATGGTATAATCTCCACAGAACGCAAAATGAAACGGGGGAAGGAAGGGTTATGAGGGATACAACGCTGGTGATCATGGCAGCCGGAATCGGAAGCCGTTTTGGAGGAGGTATCAAGCAGCTGGAGCCGGTAGGTCCCGGAGGAGAGATCATCATGGATTATTCCATCTATGATGCTCTTCAGGCGGGGTTTAATAAAGTGGTTTTCATCATCCGTAAAGATCTGGAAAAAGACTTTAAGGAGATTATTGGAAACCGGATTGAAAAGATCGTAAAGGTGGAGTATGCCTTTCAGGAACTGGATGATCTGCCCAAAGGATTTACAAGGCCGGAAGGAAGAAAAAAACCATGGGGAACCGGACAGGCGGTTCTCTGCACCAAAGGTCTGGTAAAGGAGCCGTTTTTGGTAATCAACGCAGATGACTATTATGGAAAAGAAGGTATCCGAAAGATTCACGATTATCTGGTACATGATATGAATCAAGAGTCCAAGGTATATGATCTGTGTATGAGCGGTTTTCTGTTAGCCAACACATTAAGTGAGAATGGCGGTGTTACCAGAGGCATCTGCCAGATTGATGGAGATGGATTCCTGAAGAAAGTGACGGAGACCTATGAGATTCAGAGAGATGGTGATAGCCTTTTGGCCAAGGATGAATCAGGCAATCCGGCAGTTGTCGACATCGGGTGCCACGTATCTATGAATATGTGGGGAATTCCAATGTCCTTTATCGAGGAACTGGAACGAGGATTTCCAGAGTTTCTGGCGGGACTGAAAGATGGTGATGTGAAATCAGAGTATCTTCTTCCGCGTATCATTGATAACCTGGTTATGGAAGGGAAAGCCCGGGTGAAAGTTCTGGAGACATCGGACAGGTGGTTTGGTGTGACATATAAAGAGGATAAGCCGGCTGTGGTGGATTCCATACGGAGACTGATTGCAGAAGGGATTTATCCGAAACAGTTGTACGAATAAAAACCTTAGTGTTGAAGTGGAAAGTATATAACAGAATGGGAAAAGCTGCATTTCTTTTGTAATAAGTTTTTACAGGGAATGCAGTTTTTATTTAGAAGGATGAGTTTCCGGCTGTGTAGAGGGAGAATATATTAATGGAGAGGAAGAAAAAAGGAGAGTGAAATGACCAGATATTCTTCTGAACCAAGAAAAGCGATTCTGCCAGACCAGAGCCGAATCAATGAGATCGAATATTTCCAAAGCATGTATCCACAAAACATAAAGATGCTGCAGAAGTATGTGATAAAAGAGTGTGACCGTATGGATTACAAAGGCAGCCCGATATACGATGAGTATCCGGATATGCAGATGATCCGACAGGCATGCGGGAGAATTTGCAGAAGTATTCCAGAGCCGGAAGGAGATTGGGAGAGAACGGATGATATGGATGTGGAACAGGTAGAAACCTACGAAGTAAGGGGCAGACAGCCAGAAGTAAGCCAACAGCTAAGGTGGGAGTTTGGTCCTGGCCGTCCACCCGGCCCGCCGCCCGGCCCCGGCCGTCCACCTGGCCCTGGCCGTCCACCTGGCCCATGGGGCCCGCCACCTGGCCCCAGTCGTCCACCTGGTCCGTGGGGCCCGCCGCCCGGCCCTGGCCGTCCACCTGGCCCGTGGGGCCCGCCGCCTGGCCCCGGCCGTCCACCTGGCCCACCTGCTCCGCCACCTGGCCACCACAGACCAGGGAGCCCACCCAGTGGCTGGCTGCAAGATATCGTCCAGGTGCTTTTAACAAATGAAATACAAAACCGCCGATGCAGGTCAGGACGCTGCTGAATTTGTAAAGATATCTTGTTTTACATTATTTAATAATAAATTTTAGAAAAGATTAAGTTGTAGTTTTTTCGGTTACCCTTTACAATATATGGAAAGAAAAAGCAGCAAAGGAATACGAAATGAGTAAAACAATAAAAAGAATGATGATACTGGCCGTTGTTTTTCTGGCTGCCGTAGGTATTTATATTATAGTGACATTGCGAAACATGAATCAGTCTCAGACGGTATATACCACCTTAAAGGCCCCCACTCTGCCGGTGGTGTATACCGATTTGTTTGGCACAGAGAGGAATCGCCTCATTGCTTACCGGCAGGAGATGGATCCAGATGTAGCCAGAGAGACGCTAACCATTCTTCCTCAGGACAGGCAGTTGAAGGTGTACTGGCAAGGCTACGGGGTTAATCCTGTGAAGATCCGCTATGAGATCCGCAGTCTGGATCAGGAACAGCTGGTAGAGAAGACAGAGGTGGAGTCGTGGAATGCCGGGGAGGAAGAGAACGTGGTGGTTCTGCCCATTCAGAATCTTCTCATGGCAGGAAAAGAATACCTTCTTCACCTTACCTTAGAGACAGAACAGCATGGGATGATTCATTATTATACCCGGGTGCTGTATCCGGAAAATGATTATGGACAGGCAATGGCAGCGCTGGCCAGAGAATTTTCCACCAAGACCCTTTCTGAGAAGCAGGCTGCGGAACTGGTGACCTATCTGGAGACTACCGATACAGCAGACAATTCTTCCCTTGGCAACGTAACCATCAAGTCTAGTTTTTCCCAATTGACCTGGGCTGGACTTGATATGAAGTTGAAAGGGAACATGCAGGTAAACATGCGGGAATTGGATGGCATCATGGGGCAGGTTCAGGTTCGTTACCAGGTGAGCAGGATTTCCGAGAGCGGACAAGAAGAATTGTACGATGTGGAAGATTACTATACCATGAAGTGGAGCGAGAAGAGAATCTACCTTATGGATTTTAACCGCACTACCAACCAGATCTTTTCCGGGCATACGGAATTATTTTCTGGGAGAAGGATTCTTCTGGGAATCGGAAATGATGAAGCGGTGTCATTGGTAAAAAGCAGCAGCGGACGTTATCGTGCTTTTGTATTTAACCGGGATCTGTGGTGCTTCGACCAGCAGGAGAACCAGGCTTCCAGAATATTTTCCTTTAGGGACCTTGGAGATGACAGCGGGCGTAGCGATCTGGAGCACCATGGAATCAAGATTTTGTCGGTAGATGACAACGGGGATGTTGAATTTCTTGTATATGGGTATATGAATCGCGGCAATCACGAAGGCTTCCATGGAATCGGCTTGTACGGATACTCCAGCGACGGCAATGTAGGGGAACGGCTTTTTATACCGTCCACCAAATCCTTTGATCGGATAAAACAGGATGTGGAGACTTTAAGCTATTATAATGAGCAAGGGATGCTGTATCTGTATCAGGATTCGGAAGTGTTGGGAATTGACTTGCACAGCAAAGAATATATTGTGGTGGCAGACAATCTGACAGACGGAAGATTTGTTATAAGCGAGGACAAAACCCGGTTGGCATGGCAGGAAGTATACAGTGCGGACAGTTCCGATACCATTCATGTGTTTGATATGTCTTCAGGAAGCAAACAGGAGATCAAGACGCAAGACGGATCCTTGCTTAGAATCCTGGGCTTTGTACAGAGAGATCTGGTGTACGGGCTGGCTCATCCTGGAGATATGTGGATATTGAATGGTAGGGACGAAGAGATGCCGATGTACGCGCTGGAGATCATAGATGAAGAACTGGAGATCCAGACCAGATATGAGAGGGACGGATACCACATAGCCAATGCATTGGTAGAAGGCGGTAGAATCCATGTGGATCGCCTGGTCAGTCTGGGAGAACATCAATATGCCTACCATGACAGCGATACCATTGTCTGCAATGACCCATCAGAGGAACGCTACATGGAGGGGATTGGCTGGTACGCCTCAGAGATCCGCAGGAAGCTGTATTTCATCCAGTTGGATCTGGATATCAAAAACAGTGATTCTATAACCGTAACCATGTCCAAAGAGTTAACCTATGATCAGTCCGAGGAAATGCATCTGGATGTCAGAACCCCGAAGCCCGGGATGGTTTTTTATGCATATGGCCGCGGGCGATTACAGGGAATTTACACAGATTTTACGGATGCATTACAGGCAGCTTACGAATTGATGGGATTTGTAACAGACGGAAACCAGAATATTCTGTGGAACCGTGTAGACCGGGATAGTATACGAAATATCCGGGAGCCTCTGGCAGCTTCCGGCGAACTTCTCATGAACATAGAAGGGCTGGAAAAAGGAAGGCGGATAGGAGATGGCCTCTATATTCTGGATGCCAGAGGCTGCACGCTGAATCAGATTCTATATTTTATCGGCCAGGGAATTCCGGTAGTCGCCTATGCAGATAGTGAGAATTATCTGCTTTTAAGCGGATATGACCAATATAATGTGACAATATACAATTCACAGACCGGAGAGTCAAGCAAAATGGGTCTGAATGATGCCAATGAATATTTTAATCGGTATAGAAACGATTTTATCTGTGGAATTAACGTCGATTGAGAGACTGGGAAGAACGTCTGTTTTCTTTACAAATTTGTAATATATGGTATAATAAGAACACTTACCCATTTTTATAAAAATCAATCGAGGTGCAGTATGGAACAATATATCATGAAGGGCGGCAATCCGTTGGCAGGAGAAGTAACGATCAGTGGAGCTAAGAATGCAGCCCTTGGTATTCTTGCAGCATCCATTATGACAGATGAAGATGTTGTCATCGACAATCTGCCGGATGTAAGAGATATTAATGTACTGCTGGAGGCTATCCAGGAGATCGGAGCTTCCGTAAACAGAGTAAACCGCCATACCGTAAAGATTAATGCCAGCAACATTCACGAAGTATCCGTGGATGATGACTATATCAGAAAAATACGAGCTTCTTACTATTTTATTGGAGCCCTTCTGGGCAAATACAAAAGCGCACAGGTACCCCTTCCTGGCGGCTGTAATATTGGGAGCCGTCCCATTGACTTGCATATCAAGGGCTTTCGGGCTCTTGGCGCAAAGGTAGACATTGAGCGGGGAGCTGTTTTGGCTCATGCAATTGATCTGGTTGGAAGCCATATCTACCTGGACAAGGTGTCGGTAGGAGCCACGATCAATATCATGATGGCTGCCTCCCTGGCTGAGGGCCTGACGACTATCGAGAATGTGGCCAAAGAACCTCATGTGGTTGACGTGGCCAACTTCTTGAACAGCATGGGGGCCAACATAAAGGGGGCGGGTACGGATATTATCCGAATCCGGGGTGTCCGCAGGCTTCATGGAACCGAGTATTCCATCATTCCAGATCAGATTGAAGCAGGAACTTTTATGTGTGCTGCTGCCGCTACCCGTGGTGATATCACAGTAAAGAATGTGATTCCCAAGCATCTGGAGGCCATATCCGCCAAGCTTTTGGAGATTGGGTGTGAGGTTGTGGAATTTGATGATGCAGTACGGGTGGTTGGGAAGCCCAGACAGCACCATACCAATATCAACACGCTGCCGTATCCCGGGTTTCCTACGGACATGCAGCCTCAGATGGCAGTGACCCTGGCCTTGGCTGAGGGAACCAGTGTGGTTACCGAAAGTATTTTTGAAAACCGGTTCAAATATGTGGATGAGTTGGCACGTATGGGCGGAGGAATCAAGGTAGAAGGAAATGTAGCCATCATAAGCGGAGTGCCCGGATTTACCGGAGCACAGGTCAATGCGCCAGACCTCCGTGCCGGAGCGGCCTTGGTGATTGCTGGGCTGGCGGCCGAAGGCTATACAGTGGTTGACGAGATCGGCTATATTCAGAGAGGCTACGAGCATTTTGAGAAGAAATTGCGCAGTTTAGGCGCGTTGATTGAAAAGGTAGATTCCGATAAGGACGCACAGAAATTTCGATTGAAAATAGGATGAAAGCAAGTTCCTATGGAACGCTGTGAGACAGAGTATAGAGTAGGAAAGCCATGACCAAAAGGGAGTTGTAGAGGAATGGCTTTCTTTTTGTATGACAAAAAGCATCTTCCTAAAACACAATAGTTTCACAGAAATTCCACATTTGTATCACATCTTGTGTGTAAACTCTCTTTTAACATCTAAGGCTCTGAAAATGAACCCTGTTGGTTGGGGGATTTAAAGAGTACATCAAAAAAGAGGGAGGGAAGGAGCCGGCAGAGCGGCTCCAAACGAAAAGATGAAACAAAAGGTTCTGTTACACACACATGGTTATATGGCGGCAGCGGCAATTCTGGCAGTTCTGTATCTGCTTTTTGCCCCTTTACGGACATATGGGGCCGAAGGATTCCATCTTTTTACAGATAATCCTGGCATTCGCGTAACCGCCGGGGATTCGGTAGGGTTTGACCTGCATTTGTCCGGAGGCAATGCGGCGGAGACAGATGTTGCCCTTTCCATTGCATCCATGCCTCAGGGATTTACGGGGTACATAAAAAAGGGAAACTATGAGGTATCAAAGGTTCATGCCAGTGGAATCGGCCAGGATACCATAGCGTCCTTTCAAGTGACGGTTCCACCGGAAGCAGCCGAAGGCGTTCATGAGATTAAACTGCATGCTGTATCTGACACAGGCTTTGAAGATGAGTTAGTTATAGAACTGACAGTCAGTGAACTGGAGTCTGGGGAGAGCAATTTCTATGTGGAATACCCAGATCAGGAAGGAGTATCCGGAACAGCCTTTTCCTATTCCACTACTCTAGCCAACAATACATTAACCACCCAGAATTACAATTTTTCGTCCAATGCGCCAGCAGGCTGGATGGTAACCTTTGTCAGTGATTCCAAGCAGATCTCCAGCCTGGAAGTGGAGTCCGGCTCAAGTGCAGGCGTCACCATTACCGTGACTCCTCCGGATTCAGTAGAAGCCGGAGAGTACACCATTGGCTGTGCCGCTACCTCAGCCAGGGAACAGCTTTCCACAGACTTAAATGTCAAAATTCTTGGTACATATAATATGGAATTATCTACGGTTGACGGACGGCTTTCGTTTGACGCGTTTGCCAAAAAAGAATCCCTAGTAACGTTAAAATTAACCAATAATGGAAACATTGACCTGGAACATATCTCTCTGTCGTCCAGTGCCCCTGCCGGATGGGAGGTATCTTTGGACACGACAGCCATTGATAAGCTGGACGCAGGCGCATCCAAAGAAATCACAGCCCATGTAACACCTGGTGATAATGCCCTTACTGGTGATTATATTACGCTTATCCATGCAGAATGTGATAACAGATCCGATTCCCTTGAATTTCGTGTTACAGTGAAAACTCAGACCAGCTGGGGGATTGTGGCTGTGATTATCATTGTGGCTGTGGCAGCAGGGCTTTACTATGTCATGAAAAAATACGGCAGGAGGTAGGCTATGACAGTTTCTGATCATATGAAAATTCCTGTTATTCAGACAACAGGGCTTACCAAGCGGTATGGGGAGTTGACAGCAGTAGATGGCCTGAATCTGACTGTATACAGAGGAGAAGTCTTTGGCCTTTTAGGACCCAACGGGGCAGGCAAGACCACAACTACGCTTATGCTTCTGGGCCTTACGGAACCGGATGCCGGCGCAGCGATGATCCACGATTTAAACTGCACCAGAGATTCTCTGGAGGTAAAAAAGACTGTCGGATATCTGCCGGATAATGTAGGGTTTTATACGGAGATGACAGGCCGGGAGAATCTGCGTTTTACAGGCCGCCTCAACGGCCTTGAGGGAGAGATGGGGGAAAGAACGATTGACGGGCTTCTTGAACGGGTAGCCATGGCAGAGGCAGCAGACAGGAAGACCGGAACCTACTCAAGAGGCATGCGGCAACGTCTGGGGATTGCAGATGTACTGATGAAGGATCCGGAAATAATTATTATGGATGAACCGACCCTTGGCATCGATCCGGAGGGGATCCGGCAACTGATGTGGCTGATACGGGATCTGGCAGAACAAGACGGGCGTACCATTCTTCTCTCTTCCCATCAGCTGCATCAGGTACAGCAGGTCTGTGACCGAATGGGAATCTTTGTGGAAGGAAAAATGATTGCCTGCGGCACTCTGGAGGAACTGGGGAGCCAGATCGACCATGACGGTGTGAGAACCCTGGAATTGTCTGCTTATCCGGATAACATCAGGCTTCAGGATATTTTAAGAGAGATAAAAGGTGTGACAGAGATAGAAAGAAACAGCGATCTGTATGTGATTCATTCTCTGTTTGATATACGCAGGGCACTGTCCAAGGAACTGGCAGACAAAGGGTATACGATTATGCATCTGCGCCAAGCTGGCAGCGACCTGGATGAGATTTACCGTAAATATTTTGAAAAGGCAGGTGAGCAGGATGGAAAAAAGAAATTACCACACCCTGAAGATTCTGTTTGAAAAGGAAACAGCAGATTTTATCAATGGGAAACGAATGGTATTGTTTACCATACTGATTGCCCTGATCACAGTGACCGGATTTTATGCAGCTATATCCGGATTGTCTTCCGATGTTGCAGATAACGGTACTTCGTCGGCCGGCTTTCTGTTTCTCCGTCTGTTCACCGTGAATGCCAATTCCATTCCATCCTACAATTCCCTTATGGCGCTTATGGCACCTTTTATTGGAATTTTCATGGGATTTGACGCGATCAACAGCGAACGGACAGAAGGCACCTTGAACCGCCTGGTGAGCCAGCCGTTATACCGGGATAACATCATCATCGGAAAATTTCTTGCAGGTATGTTCCTTACGGCGGTCATGGTGTTTTCCTCCGGCCTTTTGATTGCCGGAGTAGGAATGCTGTTTACTGGACTGGTGCCTACGAAAGAGGAGGTTTTGCGGCTTTTCATATTCTTGTGTTTTTGCGTTATCTATATCGGATTCTGGCTGGCAGAGGCTATCTTGTGTTCTACAGTCTGTCGGCATGCCGCCACATCAGCCCTCGCCTGCATTGCAGTCTGGTTGTTTTGTGCTATTTTCGTTAGTCTGCTGGCAGGAATTATTGCGGACGCACTGTATCCCACAGGCGGAAACGATTTGCAGGCAATGATGAATGAAATGGACAATTATACCTGCAAACTAAATATCAATCGGATTTCTCCTTACTATCTGTTTGGTGAAGCCACCGCCACACTGCTAAATCCTGAGATCCGAACCATCAATGCGGTTACAATGGCACAACTGACCGGAGCCCTGACCAGCACATTATCGGTAGGACAGAGCATACTGCTTGTATGGCCTCATCTGACAGCCCTTGCAGCATTAATGCTGATTGCATTTGCCGTCTCATATGTATCGTTCATGAGGCAGGAGATTCGGTCCAGATAAACGGATATCACAGCCCATGTACCTGTGGAAAGGCAGGTGTATGGGCTGTTTCGCTGCCATTTCTGGTCAGATGGTTTTGTAGAAAAAAGATTCCTTTTCTTAAACTTGTGTACTATAATGGAATTAGTGCCTTGCTTGATTTATTTTCAGGGAAATGACGCATATGGAAATTCAGGCAAGTCATTTGACGAAATGTAAATGTGTCAGTACACTAGTAATGACATGGGGCAGAGGTGCTTGGTATTATGAAGATGGAAATGTCTATTTGGAAGATAGCCATAATCATCATGGCAGTATCTTTTATCAGTGCAGCGATTATTCTGGTATGGTTTTTCAAAAAGGTAAGGCCTGTTAAAAAGGAGACCATAAAAGGAAGCATCCGGGACGCGATTGAGCCGGATTACAAGCTGAAAAGATGGCGATTTCTGGCGATTAGCTGGCCTCTGGTGTGTTTCATTTTTGCAGGAATTATTCTCTCGCAGCCTGGACGGGGAGGGGAACAACGTGTTGTGGATGCAGTATTTGCTGTCTTTCCGCTGATCTTTTTTGCAATTGGAATGAAGATACAGAGGCGTCTCTTAAAAGAGAAAAGATATGCGACGGCTTTGGCATCTGCTACCGTTGTTTCCATTGAACAAACGATGCATATAGGAGAGGGAAACAAACGATGCTATTTTCCAGAGTACGAATTTCAGGTTGGGGAAATGTTGTATCGTGTTAAGTCTCCCAGTGGGTTCAGTCAGTGCTATGTGAAAAAAGGACAGCGTGTGGAACTATATTATGCACCAGAGAATCCCAAAGTATTTTATGTTCCGGTCATGCAGAAACACGACAAGCGCTGGGGAATGCTTTTATGCGGTGTAGGTATGGTGTTCTCGTTAGTCGGTCTGTTCGCTCCGCAGATTCGGGCAATTGTTTTCTGGTTAAATTAACTGCTGTGAGCTGTGATGGAAAGGAACAACAAATAATGAGTAAAATTCATCGGATAAAATGTGGTAACGTCAATTGTTATATTGTCGAAAGCGGAACCAATGGAATATTGGTGGACACAGGGAAAAAAGAATTTGTTGACAAGGTAATAGAAGCGTGTAGAGGTTATAACATTAGACTGATTGTCTTAACCCATGCTCATTTTGACCATGCCGAAAACGCAGCCCAGATATCAAATACATTGGGAGCCCCTATTGGAATGAATGAACGCGATGGTAATTTGATTTTGTCAAATACAAATCAATCCCTTTTGGCATCCACTCTTTTGGGAAAAGTGGTGTTATCGGCATCGCTAAAGGAGTTTTCGGTTCGCGCAATGCCTGGCTTCAAACCGGATCTATGGCTGCACGATGGTGATAGTTTGTGTGACTATGGAATTGACGCGCAGATTCTTGCTTTGCCAGGACATACAGACGGCTCTATTGGTATCGATGTAGAGAAGAAATACTTTTTGGCAGGCGATGCGCTGATGAATATGTTTTATCCTACAGTTTCGATGATGTATCATGACAGGGATGCTATGATGGAGAGCGCAAGAAGGATAAGTAGTATTGGCGATAGGATGATCTATTTTGGGCATGGCAAGCCTGTGTCAAACAGGCGGTGGGGGAGGCCTAAAAGATAAACTTGTTTGTATCCTGATAAGGCCATGTTTTTCATATATGACCGGGACTGCCTCCATGTATCTATCTTTAATCTGTCATAGAAAACATATAGGATATTGGAGTAGATATCTGGTTCCGAAGGAATTTATAGAAAGCCTATTCCATCCGGATAGTCGTTGAGGTATAATGAGGCCAGTGACAAATCAAAAATGGCGAAAGGAGAAGATTGTATGAAGATTTATGTAAACGCCAATGCAGGAAGGGATGGGGATGGGCGAAAAGAAACACCATTCCGCTGGATCAATGATGCCGCCAAGATTGCCTTGCCGGGAGATGAAATATGTGTGGCCTCTGGGATCTATCGGGAATATGTTGACCCGGTAAACAGTGGCCTTGCTGATGCCAGGATCACCTATTACAGCCAGGAACCATTGGGAGCTGTCATCACAGGCGCTGAGGTACAGAAAGGGTGGAAACTTTATCAAGGAACCGTATGGGTTTCCCGCGTGGATAATAGTGTATTCGGCAGCTATAACCCTTATACCACGAAGATCCAAGGCGACTGGTACTCAGGAGATTTCGTCTATCACACCGGAGCGGTCTATCTGAACGGCCAGCAGCTTTACGAGGCGGTGACGCTGGAGGAATGCTTGAAGGGAGAGGTCTGGCTTCCGTCTTGGGAGCAGGAACATTCCATATATAAATGGTACACAGAGCAGGATGGGAATGAAACGGTTATCTACGCTAACTTCCAGGGAGTTGATCCCAATCAGGAAAATGTGGAGATCAATGTGAGACGAAACTGTTTTCTGCCTTCCAAAACCGGCGTAGGCTATGTTACGGTTCGGGGATTCCAGATCACCAAAGCGGCCACCACCTGGGCACCTCCAGCGGCCTATCAGGACGGCATGATCGGGCCCCATTGGTCAAAGGGTTGGGTTATTGAGGACTGTGAGATCAGCAACAGTCGGTGTTGTGGCATTTCCCTGGGTAAATACTATGATGAAGCGAACGACCATTATTTCACCTACAAGCACGTGAAAAGCCCTACGCAGATGGAGCGTGACGCTGTCTGTCGCGGGCAATATCATGGATGGCTCAAAGAAAAAGTAGGCAGCCATATCGTCCGTCGCTGCAACATCCACCACTGTGAGCAGACTGGCATTGTGGGACGCATGGGATGTGTGTTCAGTATTATCGAAGATAACCACATTCATCATATCAACAACATGATGCAGCTGTGCGGCGCTGAAATTTCGGCTATCAAGCTGCATGCCGCCATAGATGTGATCTTTCGGAGAAACCACATCCACCACAGTACCATGGGAATCTGGTGTGACTGGGAGGCTCAGGGAACACGGATCAGCCAGAATCTGCTTCACGACAATTTTGTGCCTCAGGGGTCGGTTCGCTCCCCCCACAGCATGATCAGCCAGGATATTTTTATCGAGGTGAGCCACGGACCGACTTTGATCGACAACAATATTATGATGTCCCAGATGGCCCTGCGCCTTCCCACGGAGGGTGTTGCTGTAGTACATAACTTGATCCTGGGGTCAATCACTGCTATCGGTGCCTGCACAGACCATCCAGGCATGCATACACAGGAACGCTATACGCCGTATCACATTCCGCACCGCACCGAGGTGGCGGGCTTTATGACGATCCTCCATGGAGATGATCGGTTCTACAACAATATTTTTGTCCAGCACTGGCCGGAGTCTGCTTTTGTAGGAGATGACAAGGACAATAAAATCGTTGGTACCCATGTATTCGATGAGTATCCGACGTATGATGAATGGATCAGCTGGTTTGAGATGGATAAGCCGTATGTCAATATGAGTGAAAAGGCAAAATACCATTTCTCCCATCTCCCGGTGTGGGTGGATGGAAACGCTTATTTCAACGGGGCAAAAGCCTGTGTTAACGAAAAAAATGCATTGGTTGATGGGGAACATTCTGTGACAGTGGAACTAGTGGAAAAGGATGGTACCTTCTGTTTGAAGACCAACCTCTACCAGTATCTTCAGGACTTTGAGAATAGCATGATAAACAGCGATATCCTGGGCTTCGCCTTTGAGCCCGAGCAACGTTTCGAGAACCCGGACGGGACAGGGATTACCTTTGACAGAGATTATCTGGGAGAGCATAGAGGGCTTCATCCCATTCCAGGGCCATTTGCGACAGCGAAGCCATTTGTTGCTGTCTTGTAAATCATTTGTTTGAATCGGAACAGCTGGAGATGCCGCTGTATGGATAAAACTTCGGATAGCGGCATTTCCTTATTTTTGACTTCTGCCTGTAGTGTTGCGATTATAGATCGGACAAATAGGTTGTGTGATATCACTAACCGTAAGAATTGCACGGCTGATTAAGTGATGTTTGTTTCCAGTTGTCAGAGGAGTATTCAGATATGATCGAAACAGAGAACCTTATTCTTGATAAGGCAAAATTTTCAGATTGGTCAGAAATGTACCATAATGTCTGGTCACAGCCAGAAAGCGCCAAATATATGGCATGGAATATTACTACAAGTGAAGAGGATGCCAAAAAAAGAATCATGAAAACCATTGCATTTCAGAGGGAGCATGATACCTATTTGGTTTATGAAAAATCAACGGGCAAGGCGATTGGGTTCGCCGGGGTAGAAGAAATCGAACCTTACCGGTATCAAGAAACAGGAATCTGTTTAGGTCCGGATTATGTGGGGAAAGGATTTGGCAAACAAATTATTCAAGGGTTAATTCAATATTGTAAAGAAGAATTTGATGCAAAGGAATTTATATATACGACAAGAGAGGACAACGAAGCCTCCAGGGGATTGGCAAAAGCATTGGGCTTTACCATGGTTTCTTCCCAACTTAAACAGAGCAGTAAAGACGGATGTCATTATCATTTCTTACAGTATAGGCTATTTATCTGATTTCTATTAATAATTATTTGCTAATTATTTCGAATAGATTCCGTTCACAATTTCAGCATGTTTTGTTATACTATGTTGTGATAAGGGAATGTGAGGGAGACATTATTTGATGAAAGAGTATATAAGGAATCGGGTACATGAATTATATTGGAATGATGATATAAATTGTGCCAGGACAGCAATCATTTGTCTGAGCGAATTATTTGAAACGAATGTTGAACCACAGACAATCTGGTCCGCGATTGGATTGCATGGAGCAGGTGGATACCGAGCACAGTGCGGCTTAGTCGAAGGTGCGCTTATATTTATGGGGATATATCTTCACATGTTGGGAAAACGGACAGTGAAATTGTGTCTGCCTGCTTTCATTTTGCATCGGCTTTTGATAAAACCTTTGGATCATTGAGATGTTTGGAATTACGTCCTACAGGCTTTTCAGAGAATGACCCGCCACATATGTGTGAAAATCTGACTTGTGACGGGATTGAATTTGCATACCAGTATATTTTGGAAACCACAAAACAGTAAATAAAGTCAGAAAGTAAAATTCTTGTCTATTCGATAAGGAGCGTTGATTGTGGGAAAAAAGACAACGGAAGTTAATCCAGGCGATATTTTTATGATTCCTCTTTTTTTGCCATCACGCCAATTGGATGATTATGTTCTTGATTATAGCAAATACCAATTTCACTTGAATGATAGTCATGCATTTGGAAGATTAATTGAAATACAGGGGGGAAATGTAGATTTGATAGAGGTCTTTTCTTATTTTGGATCAATACCCCAAAGTCCTGAATGTATAATACATTCAGGAAGAATGTTTGCGCCTGAACATATAGGACATCCTTTCTCTAAAAAAGGACGTTGGAAAGCCATATTCAGCGATCCACATTATGATATGTGGAAGGATTCTGATTATGAAAATATTTCTTTTCTATCTCCTGTAGGGCATATGTGGAAGGGAAAAGAAACAATCAAAATTACCGAGAAGAAACGTATCCAATTGGAAGAAGCCGAAACACCGATGTGGATTATGCATTCCCGAATAGATTTGGAAATTCGAATTCGTTCAGTGCTTGAAACGCAGGGAATAAAGTTAAATTATGAGCAGATTGTTGATGAACGAAAATCGGAATATCCGAAACCAAGAGAGACGGATAAAACGCTAAAAGAAAAAATTGCCCCGTTCCGTTGGATGTCAGAAGGAGGGAGATATACATTAAGCTTGGATGCCGGCATGTTAAATGGCGATTGTTTTGCAAAGAATCATATGCTGGGGAATGGATATGATTGGGAAAAAGTCGCATCTGCATTTATCCAAAAACAGGGAATAGATGTAGATAAAACATTCCGGTTTGATTGTGAGGCAGATACATTTTCCATGACATCTTCTTCTAAAAAAATGTTGAAGGAGTTTTCGATTTCTTTTCATAAATTTGTTATGGATACATGGGCGTTTGAAGATTTTTTGAGTCAGTTTTTGTAAAGGGGAAGACGTTTTTTAGAGTACAGAAACGTTTAAAAGAAAAGTCAAGGTCACTGCATTGTAAAAGGTTTAAAGGTGTCCTTGACTTTTTCAGCTGGTTTTACTATCTGTACATAATCATTCTTATTATTTCATCAACCCCTTTTTCTTAGCGTAGTCACAAAGAAATGAAACAAACGCCAATATTAACAAAATAAAGACAGACAGCATATCCCATATGTCAAAAATAGGCTCTGATATCATTTTCGATAGCATTATGTTGATGACAAACATAAATGGAATAGCTAATAAAAAAATAATTCCTAAAGCAATCCATTTTCCTGTTTCCCCAATGCGGTTAAAAATTGCGACGATTATCCACAGGAAAACGATGGAAGCTATCGCCATAACAACACCAACTGAAACTATTTCTTTTACTTTTATCAAACGGCTTAACAAAAATAAGTATGGAATAATAAAAACACTTAACGATATTAAACTTACGATGATTCCCCTCTTTCCCAGTATGATACTTGGAAATAATATGGCCCATGCAAAAATAATGGAACTGACCGGGATTAGTGACCATGTTAAATTGCTGGATATTGCAATATTACAAATAAGACATACCATAATACCTATCAAGAGTATTACTGAAAATAGAATTGAAATAATCACATTCTTTGTCATGTTATTTTCATCTTTTCTTTTTAATGCGATTAAATTTTCATCTGCCTTTTTTTCATAATATTCCATATCAATTTCCTCCCCACTTAACAACTCGTTAACGGTGATTCCCAATATTTCGCAAAGTTCTAACATGATAGATGAATCGGGCATATTTTTACCGGTTTCCCATTTAGATACAGCTCTATCTGTAATGTTCAGTTTTTCTGCCAACTGCGCCTGAGTTAATTTTTTCTCTTTACGACATTTGGCAATAAATTTTCCAATCTCTGTCTGATTCATCATTTTTTCTCCTTTTGCCTTGAACGATACATCAGATTGTATGTTTTTCACACGAACCAAAGGTTGGATTGGGGAGATTCAACCTTTGGTTGGGAAGCCCTTTTTGTCATTTTCTGTATTATTTTAGCATACGGCTGTGAATTTTTCTATCTTGTGTTTTTAACCTATCTATAAAATACCACAAGGTATATGCGTCCAAAGTTACTGTGGGCTCGCCGAAAATATAGATAGGAGTTTTTGAGAAATGATGCTATTAATGGACGGACTTTGTGCAATAAAATCTTTTTACAGAAAGTTTTTTACGTGAATTGTAAAAGTAAATGCGGTATGTAACAGTAAATGCAATACCCTATAAAA
>CANDZL010000052.1:0-25824 GCA_947425205.1 uncultured Hungatella sp.
TGGCTTTGACAGAACATATCGATTTGACCTATCAGGACAGAGTGTATATTACAGATGTTCTGAGAAAGCTGGGGATTGAGAATGTGAATCAGTTTATGAGCCAGGTTGCCAGGCTGAAGCAGGAGACGCAGACCACAGAGCAGCTCCTAAGCCTTTATTGGAACCATCTGGAGGAACTGACCCAGTTGGTGGAGGAGTACCATCATGAGGAGAAAATTGGCAAAAGGGTAACGGAAGATGTCAGGAATCAACAGGAGATTCACCTTCATGAGGACATTATGAACCGGCTCCAGACAGGGGCGGTATATCAGGTTCTTCACAATTTTTACAGCAGTTATAATGGAAGCAGCCAGTATATGTCAAGCCAGGAATTGCAGATTACGGAACAAAAACGGGTGGCTTCCAGTATCTTATTAAATCAGTTGAAAAATGTAGTCCAGGGCCAGAAGGTGCCGTTGGTCTACAGGCACCAAAATTATTATGAGACCATGGATTTGGAAGAGAGCCAGGTTACCAGTAAGGAGGTCAGTACTCAGATTACGTCAGCCGTGCTGCTGAATCTGATTGATAATCTTTACTTCAGCCGGTTTGAACGGCAAAAGAGAGACCGGCAGGCCTGGCTTAATATAGAGAATGCTTTGTATCAGACAGCAGATAACACGCTGTGGCGAATTAAGAATGAGATAAGTTATCCGTTTTTGACACAAAACAGCAAAGAAAACCTGGTTGAATATCAGAGGCAAGTATATGAGCAGGAGGTTCAGGCTCTTTATCAGCTTCTGGCTCTCAACCAGGAAAATCCCTTTGAAGAGGGAAGAGAGGAACCGGGGATTCCATTTCAGGAACCGATGCCGGACAGAACGCATCAGGAGGCGGATATCTGGTATCCTGATACCACAGAAAAACAGGAACAGGCTGTCATACCAGAGGAACGAGCGGGCAGGATTTTTAGAGAATATCAGCTAAAGCTGGAGAAACAGGTTGAACGATTTATAGAGGCTGCCAGCTTTCCATGGCCTGGGCAAGGGCGCAGAGAGCAGCAGGAAAATGAACCAGCGATTGCTAAAAGGTTTCTGGTGGAGGAGAGGCAGGAAAGGAGTCCCGGCTTAAAAAGGGAGATGGAATTGGTCCAGCCTTCCAGAAGGGAAGCAAAAGACCCGGAGCCGGTAAACCTACAGTATGGACAAGAGGCGGATGCAGAGAAAGAGACCAAAACACAGGCATCAGAGTATAGCAGGCAGCAGGAAGGCAGGCTCATGGAAAGAGAAAGCCACAAATTTCTATCGGAATATGAGTCCCATCTTGTGAAAACGCAGCCGACCATTTACCGGCAGGAGCAGGAAAGCCAGATTTTTACAGAGATTTATGAACGTCCTTTGGATCAGAGACAGGCTTCTATACAGCAGCCGGAATTCATCCAGGCAGAGCTTCATATACAGGAAGGTGATGAGAATATTACGGCTGTGGAGGAGACTCAGAGGTTTCTGGCAGAATACGAAAACCGGATCTCAAAAGAACAGTCAAAGTTCTACCACACACAGGAACGGCAAAATCAGATTTTGACAGAAACCTATGAAAGTCCTTTAAGACAGGATTCTGCGCAGCAGACGGAGAGACAGGAGCAGGATGTTTCATTTTATCAGCAGCATGTGGAGAATGTGACAGCAGTAGAGGGGAATCGGGTACAGCAGACCTTTGCCAGGCAGGAAGAGAATTTAGAACAGATTGAGAAACAGCTAAAACAAATCAATCAGCAGAACATAGAGAATTTTAACCGTTATCAGGAGATCTTACAGCAGCAGGAAGGACAGAAGAGCCCATGGAAACCTACGGTTATGCAGATGCGCCGGGAAAGTTTAAAAGCCCTTGAGAACCCGGAAGAACTTCTGGAAGACTACCGGCAGGAACAAGAGGTGAGAAAGCAGCAACGGACAGAGGGGTTGCGGCGTATGGCGGAGCGATTGCCAGAACAGACCAGAAGGATCTATGAACAGCTGGAGCAATACCAAAATAGCCGCAGACAGGCAGGTAGCCTGGCAGACAGAACAGAGAACAATATCGGCCTTCTCCTTCATGACATCCGACAGATTGAGAGAGAAAGCAGTAGGGAACAGCAGGTTTTCCTGGAAGACAAAGAACAGCTGCGCCAGGTTTCGGAGACTGTCATAGAGAAGTGGGAAGAGAGGCAGAAAGCCGAAGGGGGAAGCCAGAGAAGGGTAAAGCCAGAGAGAAATGATATTTCACTGGTGCATAAGTCTCTGGAGCACCAAATAGACGAAGTGTTCCTGCAGCAGCTAATGGAACAGAACCGAACCTTAAGCAGTAAGGTACAGGTCACAGAGCAGGAGGAAGCGGAGAAACAGGTAGTCCGAACCACGGTACACCATCAGGCACAACATACCCTGGTAAAAGAGACAGAGGATCTTACGGAGTTAATTCAAAAAGGTGTCCAGAGACAGATAGGCACCATATCTGACCAGATCTATACAAAACTGGAGAAACGCCTCCAAAACGAAAAAAAACGCAGGGGCTTTTGAGGAGGGAATAAAATAAATTGAAAGCATCCGTTCAGAATGCACTAAGCAGCTTAACCGGTAATATACCTAAGGCTATTTTATGTGTCCGGCAGGTGACGGCAAATGATACTCTGGAACAAGCAGTGGATGATGCCAGGAGCCTTCAGGAAAATTTATTGGCGGCAGCAGAAGAGGCTTTGGATATCTCGGAGCCGAAATCTCTGTCCAAAAAGAGCGTGTCCACCTTTGCCTCTCTGACAGGGTCGGGAGGTCTCATGGCAGGCTCCGGCTATGTGGCTATGGAGGTTCAGTATAATCCCAATGCCATCTATATGGATACTCTGGCAGGGCAGCAGGTGCAATATTCCGGCGGGAATCTGGGAAGCCAGAGCAGTAATCAGATTGTCCAGGTATACCAGCCAGTATCTACTACCATGAGTTTTCAGCTGATCTTTGATGATATGAATCCCAGCAATGCATTTATGCTAGAAAATATGGCCCCCACCGTAGGGAATGCGGTCTCAGGAATCAGTAGCATTGCAAAAAAGGCGGCAGGAAAAGGATATTCGGTACAGAAGCAGATTGACGGCCTGATGTCTCTGCTTATTCAGGACACCACCAGGCAGGTGATTTTCTTCTGGTCCAGAATGTGCTTCAGAGGGGAGCTAACCAATGTTAACACCCGGTATACCATGTTTAATAAAGACGGAAATCCCATCCGGGGCGTGGTGGAGCTGTCTATACGGCAGGGGGATGAAGCTTGTTATGACTACGATGAGATATACTGGGACCAGGCATTCAGCAAAGCATTTGGAGACGCGGATGAAAGCCTGGAAAGCGGTATGAAAAGCATGTTTACCAAGGCAACCAACAATAATTTTTTGAATTTGAATTTGTAAGGAGGCTGGCATATGGATTTTAAATCCATGGCAGAAACAGCCGCTTCCCAGATAAGCGGAAATATTGAAAAAGCGATTATAGAGATTATTGATATGAGAGGGCGGACACCTAAGGTAGAACCACCGGTGCAGGTGCAGGGTGGAGGCATGGCAGCCGGATTAGCCGGCAGTATGTCTTCGGTGAATTTTCTGGATGTCTCTGACACATTTGCCGGAGCCGCGGCACTGACGGATTCTGTGAGTAACCTGAAAGAGAATGCAGGATTGGATGTCCTAAATGCCACGAAAGGGCTGCTGGGCTTTGCGGCAGGTTCTACCAGAAAACTGTTTCATGTACAATTTAATCCCAGTGAATTGTCCCTCACTGGATACGGCGGCGGCCTGACTCAAAAAACTGACTTTTCAGAAGAAGGCAACGGAATCTCTTTTGAAAAAGCGGATGTAAGGATCTCGCTGAATGTAAAGTTGATTTTCGATAAGGTAGATCCTCAGGATGCTTTTATGGGAGATAAGCTGAATCCGTCTCTGACAGCGGTGGGTACAGGAATCGCCAAGGGAGTCTTAACCCGTAAGGGAAAGAAGGATAATTCGGTGCGGACAGAGGTGGAGGGCTTTATTGCAGCTTTGCGCTCCAAATATACCAGGCGGATTACGTTTCATTGGGGTACTATGAATTATTCTGGAGTTTTAAACAGGATTTCTTCCCAGTATACCATGTTTAATGTGCTGGGGGAGCCTATCCGGGCCAGCGTAAGCCTTTCTCTGGTCTGTGCTGATAAGGATGTTTCGCCTAACAATATGGGAGTGTGGCAGAAATATTATGAGGAACTTTTTCAGACTGGTAATCAGAGTTTTGTGGGGAAAGCACAGAAGGCAGGGAATCTGCTGAATTTTAATCTATAAGGATGGTACTATGGCATCGTTTGAATATGGAAAATTGAAACAGAAGTATGAAGAGTTTGCCCATCCTGTGGCTCAGATTCTGGTGAACGGGAAAAATGTTGTGGACAATAAAAGCGGCTTTCGCATTGCTGACATTGAGGTGGAGATGACCAGCGGTTTTGAAGCGGCTATTGCCACATTCTGGATCTATGGCTGTTATGACAAGACTGCCAGCGGGTTTCGGTTTGATGATATAAAAAAGTATATTTTTATGGGTTCCAGCGTGGTTATAAACCTGGGATATGGCATTTCTCTCCGTGAAATTTTCAGAGGATTTATCTCCAGGGTTAATTTTTCTTTTCATGAAGAGGATATGCCGGGAGTGGAAATTACGGCCATGGATGTGAAGGGGATCATGATGGCAGGGAACTATTCTAAACAGCTGAAGGCTTCCAATTTTTCGGACGGGGTCAAGGAGATTCTTCAGAATACGGCATACACAAAGCTGCAGTCCAATGAGATTATCACCAAATTGGACATTACGGATACCCCGGACAAGAAGCTGGGAGGCGGTACATCCCAGGGAGACAAGGCAACAGATAAGACGATTGAGATGGTCTGTGAAAGCGATTATGAATTTGTGGTGAAGGCTGCCAAAAAGTTTAATTATGAGTTTTTTTCCATAGGTGGAACTGTATATTTTAGGAGGGCCAAGAATAATAAGGAGATTTTGATAGAGGCGGGACCGGGGGACGGGCTTCACAGGTTTGATGTGGGTTATGATATTACGGGACTTGTGGAGAAGGTGGAGGTCCGGGGAATAGATGTAGGGAAATCCAAGAAGATTTCTGCTTCCCAGAAGCTTAAGAATAAGGTGTCCCAGGGCAATAAGGCCAAGCCTCTTATCAGTAAATCCCAGAAAGTGTACTTAGATCCTACAGTTTCTTCTCAGGAGGAGGCGGGTTATCGGGCTGAGTACCTGATGGAGGATATATCATACCGACTGGGAACCCTAGAGGCGGAGTTTATCGGGCTTCCGGAGCTGACACCAGGACGGTTTATGAAGCTAAAGGGGTTGGGGCCAGCAGCATCTAATACGTTTTATCTGGTGACTGTTCGGCATATTATGGACAGCGAGAGAGGGTATGTGACTAAGGTGATTGGGAAGACGGCCAGTATGGAGACGGGATGATGGGGGTATGATATGGGATTGTTTGATGTGATTGATGATATTGCGGAGAAGCAGGTTGGGAAGACGGATACAGGGGATAACCGGATCTTCGGAGTGGTAGTGGGAAGGGTGGCAAAGAATTATGACCGGGATATGCCGGGAAGGGTGTGTGTCACAGTGCCTACCAGAGACGAAGGCTCTAATGAGTTAAAATGGGCCAGGGTGGCTATGCCTTCCAGCGGCTCTGGGTGGGGGCATTATTTCCTTCCAGAGGTGGGGGATCAGGTGCTTCTGGTGTTTGAGCAGGGTAACATTGAAAAACCATATGTTATCGGCTGTGTCCCTAAGGACAATGACCAGATCTTGAGAAAATCCGTGGATGAAGATAACCAGTACAAGAAGATTGTAACGAAAAACGGCAATACCATTTATTTTGAGGATAATAAAGAGGGGGAGGGCCAGAAGGATAAGATCCATATCGTCACCGCAAAGGAAGCTCACAGGATTGAACTGGATAATGAGAAGAAGGTGATTCTGGTGTCTGACAAGGATGGGAAGAACCATATTCAGATGAAGACGGAAGCCGGAGAGATGGAGATTACTGCAGAGAAAAAACTGACCGTAAAGGTGGGAGACAGTATTGAAATGATTATGAATGGAAGCAATGGGACGGTTCAGCTGAAATCGTCCAAGCTGAAGATAGAGACCAGCGGAAATATAAATGTGAATTCCAATGGGGCGGCGAAGGTTCAGGGAGGCAATATTTCCGTGGCGGCCAATGCTATGCTAAAGCTGGAAAGCAGCGGAGCGGTGACCGTATCGGGAACGCCTATTAAGATTGGGTGATATGAAAGAGAGGGGAAGGATATGCCGGGGAATACATTTTTAGGTACGGGGATGAAGTTTCCTCCCCAGGTGGATAAGGCTACCGGACGGTTTGTGGTTTCGTCGGAAGAAGAGAGTGTGAAGGAGTCGGTATATCTGATTCTGATGACGCAGAGGACAGAACGGTTTCTCAGGCCGGATTTCGGAAGCAATCTGATGTCTTATACATTTATGGACATCAACATCACTTCTGTGAACATGATGATACGGGATCTTACGCAGCAGATTTTGCAGCAGGAGCCCAGGGTGCGAGATGTGGTTATTACCACAGACTCTCAGGTGAGAGAGGGCTGCCTGGTTATCAATATCGATTACACCGTTCGCAGCAGCAATGTAAAAGACAACTTGGTATTTCCTTTTTATCTAAATGCAACAGCCGAGGAAGAAGCATATGAGCCAGAACAACAATATGAATCAGAAGAATTGGAATGAGTGGAAGATTGATAAACGGTCCCGGAGCGATATTGAGGACAGGATCCAGGCGCTGGCTTCTTCCTATGTGCCAGAATGGCATTTTGACAGGGAGAATCCGGATATGGGATCGGTTATTGCCCGAATTTTTGCGGGGCAGATGGCCGGAAATATTTTGCGGTATAATCAGGTGCTGGAAAAGTATCATACAGAGTTTGTGAATATGCTGGGAATCTCTCTGCTTCCGGCTAAACCAGCGGCGGCCACAGTTTTGATGAACCTGGTGGGGGATACCATACCGGGGATAGAGGTTTACAAGGGAACCAAGCTTCTGGCGGAGGCGGATGGGGACGGGGAACAGATTGTCTTTGAGACAATGCACAATCTGTATGTGACAAACTCGGTTCTGGAAGCTGTGTTTATGACGGAGGAGCGGGAAGGGAAGATTGTTCCTCTGAAAGGGAATTTTGAGCCTCCCAGGCTGATTGAGGATGAGGAGAAGCCGGAGCCAGAAGGAGGAGCCGGGGAGGATGAGGGGCCTCGCCCTGGGGACAGTGAGTATGAACTGAAACCATTCCGGCTTTTTGCCAGCGGGAGGAAGGGTATTGAGAGACATGCATTGCTTTTGTACCATTCGGTGGTTCTGGATGTGGAGAATAATAATATCTATGTAAGGTTCCACAACGGAGAAAGGCTGATTCAGAAAATAAAGGACAATGTTTACAGGTTCTATTACCATGCAGGACAGGGGCTGATTCCTGTGGAGCAGGTTCAGGTGCTTTCTGATGGTGAGACTGTGGTTTTAAGAAAGGAGAAGAGGAACGCAAAGCTGGAACTAGACGGGATGGAATACAGCTTGTTGGCCCTGGTGGCTGAGGAACCGGTGGAGGAGAACCTTTTGGTTTCACGCATTGCTATGTCTTCCTCCGGAGACCGGGCTTTGGCAGAGTTTGTGGGCAACGGGGACACGGAGTTTGACACCCGGGAGTTTGAGCCGTTTGGGGATACCTTGTCTCTGTTCCAGGACTGTTTCGTGGGGCATGACGAGTATTTTGGGAAGGCAGGGGCAGTGGTAAAGCTTACGTTTGATGTGGCTTATCCGGAGCATCGGATGCTGAATGCGGTTCAGGGGGAGGATCCGGAACTAAAGATTATCAAGAGAAAGCCAAAGGTAATCTGGGTGGACGCTGCGGCGGATGCCAGGGTGGAGGAGGTTTCTTTTGAATACTTTAATGGTTTGGGGTGGAAGAAGCTGAATACCTTCCAGGAGACCAGGAGGATGTTTGCTGATGACAGCAAGGGCAGCTATGAGATTGCGTTTTTGTGTCCGGATGACTGGCGGGAGACGGGAGTTGGGGCTTATCAGGGAAGATGTATTCGGATGCAGGTTTTGAAGGCGGATAATTGTTATATGCGTCCTTGTATCCATCATTATCCTCTTATAAGGAATCTGGAGGTTTCTTTTTCTTATGAGAGCCATTATATGGATGCGGAAAGGATGATCGCAGTTACAGGAACCAAACGGATTGACTTAACGAAAAGGGTAAAGGAAGGGAATGATTTTACAGCCTTTTCTAAGGGGATATACACGGGAGACGGATTGTATCTGGGATTTTCCAGGAAGATGGAATCAGGGCCGGTCAGTATCCTGTTCCAGATGGAGGACGGTGTACGGTTTGAGGGAACCAAGTGTAAGTTTGAATACAGCACGTTAAAGGGCTTTAAGCAGATGAAGGTTCTGGACTATACAGTGGACATGTCCCGTTCTGGTACGGTGATGTTTATGCCTCAGGCAGATATGCATGCCGTAACGCTGGAAGGAAAGAAGGAGTACTGGATCCGCATCAGCCCTGTGAATCCCAGAGGAAAGAAAAGGGATGAGGCGCTACCGATTATAAGGGGAATTTCACTGAATGGGGTGCAGGCCATGAATATTGAGACCAGGGAGGAGGAGGATTTTTATCTGGAGGAGCCCGGGCCTGATATGACAGTGAATCTGGGGGTTTCCAATATTCTGGATGTGGACTTGTGGGTCAATGAGAAAGGGAAGTTTTCCAGGCAGCAGATGCAGCGGATGATGAAGGAGAACCCGGAGACCGTTCGGGGAGAATATGATATTTTGGGTGAGATTTCTTCTTTTTATGTGAAATGGCAGGAGGTGGACCAGCTGGAGGATCCACCGTCTTCCCGCTCTTATATACTGGACCGGATGAATAGTTGTCTGATTTTCGGAGACGGAATTCACGGGGATATTCCGTCGGTGGTGGATGATGTGGGGTTTAAGGTGGTGATCCGGTGCTGCAATGGGAAGGAAGGCAATGTGGAGTCGGGGGCAATCAATGATTCTCTGGAGAATCTGATGTTTGTGGACAGCATCTTTAATCCGGTGAAAGCGTATGGCGGAAGCAGCATTGAGGATCTGGACAGTGCCCTTGTGAGGGGAGCCAACATCTTAAGATCCAGAAGACGGCTGGTATCTGTGGATGATTATATACAGGAGATTAAATGTTTTTCGGACACCATCGACAAGGTGCGGTGTGTGGCAGGCAGGACGATTCACGGGGATAGGAAGGACAGTGCTGTAAGCTTTGTGATTCTCTTAAAAGATTTTCAGGCAGGGTCTTATTCTTTCCACCGTGTGTCTGGAATGTTGAAAAAGCATCTGTTAGGTTCCTGTGAGCTGACCATAGCGCCAGAGGATTTGCATATTGTGGAGCCGATTTTTGCGGAGGTTTCTGTGGATATCTGGGCTGAGGTACTGGAGATGGATGACAGCTTTGAGGTTCAGAATCTTTTGCAGGAAACTCTGGAGCGGTATCTGAATCCTATTAGCTCTCAGTATGGAAACGGATGGGAAATCGGTGTCATGCCGAAAAAACCTCAGCTGATGATGCGGCTGAATGTGCTGAAAAGCAAGGCGGTCATCAAGAAGATGGTGGTGACGGTGAATTATACGGATCAGCAAGGGACTCATGAGATGGATCTGGATGATATGGGGGAAAGTCCTTTTGTCATATGTAAAAGCGGCAGGCACAGGGTGAATATTATGATTTCGGAGGAGGGGAGCGCTTATGTTAAATAGTCGGAGTCTGAATGATAAGACGTATGAAGAGCTGTTGGCGGAAGGGCTCCTTTCTATCCCTTTGTATTCGGATGAATGGACCAATTTTAATCCTTCGGATCCAGGCATTACAATCCTTGAGAACCTGACGGCTTTTGAGGCTCTTCAGCAGAGATTTATTGACCAGATTACCCCGGAGATTCAGGGAAAACTTTTGAAGCTGGCGGGCTTTGAGGCGGAGAAGGGAAGGTGTGCCAGAGTGCTTCTGGCTGCGGGGAATCTGACGGAGCCGGTGAGGATTCCAGCCAATCAGAAGTTTATGGTAGGGGATTTGTGTTTTGAGACAAACCGGAGCCTGGAGTTGAAGCCTTACCATGTGACCGGGGTATGGGGCATGCGGGACGACAGGTGGTATGACTGCAGCTATCTTCTGGATAGGGAGGTTTCTGTGCCGGCATATATTTTCGGGGAAAAGCCCAAACGGGGGGACAGTCTGTGGTTTACCCTGGACGGGCTGCCTGAGCCAGGGGAGGAGATCCTTTTCAGCATGACGGTGGCGGATCGGCATAACCGGAACCCTTTTATGGAGAAGGGGAACAATACATTTGCGGATATGAGGTGGGAGTGTTTTACCGGAGACGGGTTTGTTAAGATGCATACAAAGGATTATACAGGATGTTTCCTGGTAAGCGGAGAGGTGCGAATGCGTCTTCCGGACAGTCCTGGGGTGCCTTGCAGGGAGGCTCCGGGCCATGGATTTGTGATACGGGCCACGCTGGAGAGGGCAGATTATGATGTACGGCCTAAATTAATTCATGTCGCTGGCTTCTTGTTTGAGGTCTGGCAGAAGGAGACCATGGCGGCCTGCCATACGTTTAATAAGGTATCGTCTGTAAGTCTTCTGGGGGATCTTTTGGAGGAAGGATATGTGACTGTTTTCTGTAAGGAGGAGAAGGGAGCTTCTTATAAAAGGTATCTTCCTGCTTATGGAGGGGAAGGGACGGGACGGTTTTACAGGGAGACTACAGACCAGGATGGAACCCATACCTGGCAGTTTGATAAGAAGGCGTATGGGTATGGGCCGGAGAAGGTGAAAAATGCTGTCAAGGTTGGGGCTTACACGGAGGAGATGATGCGGCAGTATTACCTGGGAACGGTTCTGGGATATGACGGCCAGACCATAGAGCTTCCCAGGAAACACATTGTGGCGGACTCGTTCTGTATTATTGCCAGAAGGACGGGACAGGACGGGGAGGATATCTACGATTTTGTAAGGCCAAGCCGCCGGGGGACAGAGGATTTGACCTATTTTTTGTATGAGAATGAGGGAAGGCTTGTGATTGAGGATGGGGGAGCTTTTATCGGCGCTGATTTGTATATTGGAAACTTAAGCGTCACCAGGGGAAGAGCAGGCAATATCCGGGCAGGCAACCGTTTTATGGCTGGGGGACTTCCGGCTTACATACAGTTTTATAATCCTACGGAGGGAACGGGCGGAGCTTTTCGGGAGACGCTGGAGGAGGTAAAGAAGCGGTTTCTTCAGGATTTAAAGAAACCTTATAGGGCGGTAACGGCAGAGGATTATGAGAGGCTGGTTATGGAGACGCCTGAGCTTTGTATTCACAAGGTGAAGGCGTGGATGAATCAGGATGGAAACATGGTTTGTATTGCGGTGAAACCTGGAACGGATGAAGTGTTTCCTGGATTGTCGGATGTGTATCGGACAGCGATCGAGAAGCAGCTGGAGGATAAGAGGCTACTGACTACCAAGGTTCGGATTGTGGATCCGGTGTATTCCCCTATTGATGTCCATGGTACGATTTATGTGAAACGGCAGTATGAGAACAGCAGAGAACTGATTGAGCAGGCCATACGGAACAAGATTGATTATATCCACTCGGACAGAAATTTCGGGGAGGTGCTGAAGTTTGAGCAGGTGTTCCATGAGATTGAGAGCCTGGATTGTGTGGAGTTTATCTATGAGCTGTCTCTGATCCCTCAGAATCCGGGGCAGGCAAGGCTGGTGGAGGCGGATATTGTTCTGGCAGAGAATTGCCTGTGTTATTGTGGGGATATTGTAATTGAGACGGGGAGTTATGGTTAGTGGAGGCGTGTGACTGGGGGAATTAGCAGGTGATCGTATGAGGAGGATGGAATGGCGGGAAGGACATATTCTATAAGGGGGAACCGCATAGGGGCGGGATATCACCCTGGTTTTGAACTTGAGGCAGACGGTGGACTGGCTGTTCTGGCAGAGGACACGGTTCATTGTCTGTGTCTGAGAACGATTGACAGTGGGGTCTCGGATTCCCGGTGGGGAAGATTAAGTTTTACAGCCTCTTTTTCGGAGAATATGGTGTGTTATCTGTATGTGGCAGCACTAAATGAGGATTCTTTCTACCGCAAGGGCCATCCGGTGAGAATTGATGATTTTCTGTGTGACAGCCAGGAGGATGTAACCATAAAAAAAGAGTTTTTCCGTCAGGTGGATGCTCTTCGGTTTGTGAATCAGACGGATGTGCTTCTCTATGAGCTGGAAGGCAGATATCTGTATCTGATGCTGGAGCTTATAGGCCAGGGTAAGGGCCGGATAAGGGATATGAGGGTGGATTTGCAGGGGGACAATTTTATGGATACGTTTCCGGAGATTTATCGGGAGAGAGGCGGATTTTTCCACCGGTATCTGTCGGTGTTTTCCAGTGTGTACAACGATTTTCAGAAAGATATTGAACATCTGCCCCGGATTTTAGATTTGGATACATGCCCCCCTGAATTTCTGCCGATCTATGGTAGATGGCTAGGCATTGATGTGGGGGATGATTTCCTGGATGAAGGGATTCTGCGGCCGTTAGTCAAGGAGGCCTACTGTTTGAACCGGATGAAAGGCACCAAGGCGGTGCTGGAGCGGATTGCCTGGATTGTGTTGGGGGAGGAGGCTTTGGTGCTGGAGCGGAATGTGATGGAGGACTATATTGAGAGGGAACAAATGGCGGAGTTCGAGAAGCTTTACGGCAACAGCGCCTTTGACGTAACCATCCTGGTGAACGAGTCTGTTACAGAGGTGCAGAAGTCTCAACTTTTATTTTTGCTGGATCAGTTTAAGCCAGTGCGTTCCAGGATTCATATTATCCGGCTGAAGAAGGCAGGGCAGCTGGATTCTTACTCGTATCTGGATATGAATGCGCGTATTCAGGAACAGGGCATGGGAAGCCTGGATACCAGCCAGGAACTGGACGGAATGGTTCGTCTGAAATAGTAAGGCGCATGGAGGCAGGGATGTGTTCTTTTTTGAATATTAGTTTTTTAATGGAAAACGGAGGGATAAGATGACAATTTCGGAGACTAGGGCAGAAGGGGTTATACAGCTTGATATTGATGGGCGGGTTGATACTACCACCAGCCCCCAGCTTCAGCAGAGGATTCTTCAGGCGTTTCAGAAAGGTTCAACGGTGATTCTGAATCTGGAGAAGGTGGAGTACATATCCAGCGCGGGGTTGAGGGCGCTTCTGATTGGACAGAAGACGGCCAATTCGAAAGGCGGTTCTATGAAGCTGGTTCACGTATGTGATGGGGTGATGAAAGTGTTTCAGATGACCGGATTTGCCGGAATGCTTACGATTGAATCGTGAATCAGGGAACTATGATTGAGTTTACGCATGTGACAAAACGGTATGATGGCTCTGGGGAGGATGTGTTTCGGGATTTCAGTGTGGAGATCAGAGCCGGGGAATTTGTGCTTTTGACGGGGGAGAGCGGAGTGGGAAAGAGCACGTTTATCCGCCTTCTATTAAAGGACACAGAGATTACTTCGGGAACGATCTATGTACTGAACCGGGATATCGGACAACTCAGTGAGAAGGAAGTACCTTTTTACCGGAGAAGGATGGGAATTGTATTTCAGGATGCCTGTCTGATGCCGGAGAGAACGGTGTATCAGAATGTGGAGATTGCCAGGATTGTGGCAGGAGGCAGAGGAAGGAGCAACCGTGTGGTTATCTCATCTTTGTTTACTTTGCTGGGAATCTCGCATCTATACAAAAGGTATCCTTCTCAGCTGTCAGGAGGAGAGAAACAGTTGGTCTGTCTGGCCAGGGCGCTGGTGAATTATCCTTCGATTCTTTTGGCGGATGAGCCTACGGGCAATCTGTCGCCGGAGGAATCAGCGGAGGTTATGAGGCTTTTTGAACTGGTTCACAGGCAGGGGATTACGGTTGTGGTAGCTACCCATGATAAGGTGAGTGCCAGGGGGCTGGAATATCGAGAAATCGTGCTGACAGGGGGTAATGATGGAGGATTTAAAACTGCGGGCTAGTGATGATACGTTGTATACGGTGTTGGATACCATTGAAAAACATTTGGATGAGAATGGGTGTCCGGCGGATGTGAAAGCTGAGATTTTGATTGCCGCGGAGGAGATTTACATGAATATTGCTCATTATGCCTATGGCGGACATGAGGGAGAGGCGGTTGTAGGGATGGAAGTATGCCAGGATCCCAAGTGTTGCAGGGTGGTATTCAGGGATAAGGGGGTGCCATACAACCCACTGGAAAAAGAGGATCCGGATATTTCACTTTCGGCTATGGAGAGGGAGATTGGGGGATTGGGGATTTTTATGGTGAAGCAGTCTATGGATAAAGTAGAATATCGATATGAGGACGGGTGTAATGTATTGATGATTGAGAAAAATTTATAGGAGAGGGAGTCGCGGAAGGGCCACTGGGAGAGTGGATGATATCGTTTCTTACAGGGCACACCCGCGCTCCGTTGCCGCGGTGGTAAGTAGGTTGCTGAATAAAATTGTATCCTATAGCTATCATTACGATGTCACAAAGTGGCGCAAAGAATATTCAGCATGACATCACAAAGTAGCGCAAGGAATATTCAGCTCCGGAACAAGTTGGGGTGGGGGTGCATTTGCAGGAGGCTTAGAACCTCTTAGGTTGCGGAAATCTGCGTTAGGGGCAAAAATCCGCATGTTTGAGCGAAGCGAGTTCGGATTTTTGCCCCTGTTTTTAGCAGATTTTCGCAAGCTTAGAGGTTCTGGCTCCGAAACCCGCACCCCCACCCCAACTTGTTCCGGAGCGTATCTCCCGCGAATCATACCTCCCGCAAATCATCCTGTAACCAAACCCGCATCACTGCAACGGATACTCCTCTTCAGGAATCTCCTGAAACTCCAAATATTCATTGAACACATACCCCGTAATATCCCCGGAGGTAACTAAACTCCACGCGGGCCCTCGTTCTATGACGTATCCAGTGACTCCGGGGGAGAACCGGGCAATGATTTTACCGTTTATACTGGCTGTCTCCCGCACATGGAGATTACCTGCAAAGTTTAATGTAACAAACGAATAATACCTGGTTTCTTCTTCTATGTCATCGGCAGATTCTGAATGGGCCGCCTCAGACATTTCTGGCGCTGATTCGGATTCGGCCAGGGAAGTCTCTGGCTGTGAAGCTGTGGCATCGGAATCTGCAGGTTGTGAAGCCTGAGACAGTTGGGGCTTGATATCGTAAAGCTCTGTCTGAGCGGAGGCTTCTTCTCCTGTGAGGGAGGAGCCTTGCAGGAAGAAGACAGTACAGGCCAGAATACCAGCTGCTATATAGAAGGCCATGACTGCCGCCATGGAGAGTTTGCTTTTTTTCATGGGTAATTACCTCCTTTATTGAATGGGAATCTGGATGTAGATGCCCATACCTTTTCCTTCGGTACTCTTGGCATATATGGTGCCGCCGTAGGAATCTACGATGGCTTTAGCCTGGGTAAGCCCTAAGCCGTTGCCACTGATTCGGTTGGAACCTTGATAGTTTATCTCAAAGATGTGTGGCGTCTCTGTTGCGGGAAGTCCTTTGCCATTGTCTTTCAGGACGATGAAGATATCGTCTCCTACTGTGGAAATGGTAATAACCAGGGTTCCAGGCTGGTTCATGTATTTTATGGAGTTGTCTATTATGTTGCGGAACAGGATACGGATCCGCTGACTGCTGGCCTTTACCAGCAATGTTTCTGTGGATGCGGATACCAGGATCTGTATCTCTTCTTTTGCGGAGAATGGCAGGAACTCCTGAATGGTATCGTTTGCTACCTGGATGATATTGATGGTCTCCTGGTTCTCTGCATCCTGGTCGATAGGAGGAAGAAGAGGGAACAGGGCATCTTCGGGAGCGGGTTCTTTGGAGGCGGTCGCCAGTTCTTGCCGGGCGGCTTCCAGGTCGTTTTGAATGGTTTTTAGTTGTTGGTTCTCTTTATGAGCCTGGGATAGTTGGGAAGTAAGCCGGGTATTTTCGTTGGCCAACTGTTTGCATTGTTCTTTTAGGGTGGACAGTTCTTCTTCTATCTGTGGTGCCTGACTGTATGAATAGGTAAGATAGGTAAAGTATAGCAGGGACAGGCTATGGAGGATAAAGAATATGAGAACCAGCCACAGACTTGAGTTTAAAAAGCTGAAAAGTACCAGCGCATAGCATATGGCGGAACATGCCAGAAGGCTTTTTTGAGTGGTATTCATTAGGAAGTCCTTTCTGATGTTTTTTGGAACAGTTTAAAATTTTTATAGAGTTGTAATTTTTTTTATCATAACATAATTGGGTTTTAATGACAATGAGGGAACATGGGGGAAACCGCTGGCAAGACTGGCCGTTTGGCTAGGTTCGGTTATATGGGTAGGTGTGCTATAGTATAGGTAATGAATTTTTCGGCACGGAGGAAATGGGATGGGTGTTACGGAACGGCTGATCCGCAATCGCAATGAGAAAAAAGGAAAACAGACTGGCACTTTCCAGGAAGAGGAAACCATGTCCTATGCTTCATGGAAACGGCAGGAGCCATTGAACCGGCAAGCGGGAGCTTTTCATCAGGGAAAACTGGAGGGCATCAATTCCAGGAAAAGTATATTTGATGAAAAGGCAATCTTTGACAGCACCAGTACCGGGCCATAGGCTGAGGGAAAATGAGAGAAGGGAAAGGAATGTTAGGGAGTATGGAGAATCTGTTTGGCAGTGTAGGAAATGACCAGCCGTTTGGCAGCTATGAGGAATATATGGAGTTTTTATTTGCCAGTGTGAATGAGGGGTTGAACCGGTACCTGGCGAATCTGAAACAAGTCTATGCCACAGGGGAGGGTGGATATAAGAATGTTCTGTATCCGGACTTGGAGATTGCCCATGATGTCTGTATTGAGAAGATTGAGCGTTTTCTGGACAGCCAGGAAAAAGTAAGCTGGGCTGAGGAGGCGGGCGGCGAAATACAGGGGACGGTGGGGAATGACTGGAGGCAGGAGGAAAAAGCTTCTGAAGGGGATGATGATTTTCTGGATTTGGATGCGCTGTTCTCGGATTTTGCCATGGAAAGCAGCCAGGCATTGAGGGAGAACATCGGGGATTCACCTAAGGAGCTTTCTGTGGAGGAGATGGTGGATTACATAGGTGCCAGGGCGGAGCTGGCTCTGGAAAATGGGATCTCCCTTCCTTTCTATCAGCTGTGTAAGAAGATGGACTACGAAAACTTTACTGTTTTCTGTCTGGCCTGTGGGATCTTGTCGTCTACTCAGACAGATTATGCCGGTGTTTTTCAGGTAATCAATGAGAATGGAGGGCTGCCGGCGCCTACCATTGAGTCCGCGGCAAAATTGTACTATGGAGACCAGTTTTCTATTACGGGGGCTTACGGGGACATGTCGGTGTGCCTGGAACAACTTCTGCCGGTTCTGGATTTGCGGGTTCAGGACAACATGCCTTTTTCTACCGTGGTTTCGCCGGATAAGCGGATGATTGATTATCTGTTTGGCAAGAATCCCATGAGGTTGGATGAGAATTATGACCGGTTCTTCCAGATGCTGACTACGGATGAAGAATTGGATCCGATTCTGGCTAACCAGGGAGTACTGGAGGCCATGGAAATATCTTATGGGGAGGGCGGCAGGATCTTTGCCTATTTTGGAGATGAGGGAAGCGGACGGAAGTTTTTTGTAAAGCATTTCTGTAGAAATCATGGAATGAGGGCTATCTCCATCAACTGTAAAAAATTGTTTGTCTATGATTTTTCATTCGTAGACAAGGCTCTGTGGGCGGTGACAAGGGAATGTATTCTGACAAATGCCTGCTGTTGCCTGGACGATTTGTCTTACCGGGAGGAGGAGAAGGATAAGTTTTTCGGATATATGGATCTGGCGTTTTCCAGACTGACGCAGCGGGGGCTGATGGTGTTTGCTGTAAGCAGGGAGAGGCTGCCTTTGAAGGAGATGACCAAGGAGGAGTTTACGGAGCTGGAGCTGCCTACGCCGTCTAACCAGGAGAGGGAGGAGTGCTGGAACTATTTTTCAAAGGGGTATGCGCTGGCAAAGGAGGTGGATCTTCTGGAGATGGCTACCAAGTTTTTGTTTACGCCAGGGAAGATTAAAGCGGCTCTTAAGCAGGCCAGAAGCTTTGCCACTATGGATAAGGAGGTTGTGATTCCCAGGAATACGCTTTTTAAAGGCTGCAACAACCAGATGAGTTCGGAGCTAACTCAGAAGGCTACGAAGGTAAAGGCGAATTTTGGGTTTGAAGACATTGTGATGAACCGGGATCAGAGGGAGACTCTGGGGCATGCTATCGACCAGATGAATTTCAGGAAACGGGTGTATGACAACTGGAATTATACGAAGAAGTACCCTTATGGAAGGGGGCTTTCTATCTTATTGTTCGGGGCTCCGGGAACAGGAAAGTCTATGTGCGCCCAGGTAATTGCCCATGAGCTGAATCTGGAGCTGTACCGGGTGGATTTGTCTAAGGTAATTGATAAGTATGTGGGTGAGACGGAAAAGTCTATCTCTATGATTTTCCGGGAGGCGAAAAAGTGTAATGTGGTCTTATTTTTTGACGAGTGTGATACATTGTTTGCCAAGCGGTCAGATGACGGGGGGAGCAACCAGGCATCCAATAATAATAAAACGGCTTTGCTTTTGCAGGAGGTGGAGGCGTATGACGGAGTGTCTGTTTTGGCTACCAACTACAAACACAATATTGACCCGGCTTTTTTCAGACGTATGAAGTATATTGTAGAGTTTCAGTTTCCGGATGCGGATACCAGGGAGATGTTGTGGCGGACTACCATTCCTAAGGGTACGCCTTTGGGGGAGGATGTGGATATTCGTTTTCTGGCGGAGAAGTTTGAGTTTGTGGGGGGAAATATTAAGAACTGTATTTTGAATGCGGCTTTTCTGGCTGCGGCAGATGGGGATGGCAGGGAGGTGTGTATGAAACATTATTTGCAGGCTATCCGGTATGAGTTTGTAAAGACAGGGAAGGTGTTTACCAGATCTGATTTTGAGCCTTATGCATCTTTAATTGGACTGTAGGCGATGTCTGGGGGACGGACGGGAAGGATTCATGGAGTGGATGAACGTATAGAAGGAGGAGTAATTTTATGCCAAATGGAGGAATGAATGCAGCGGGAGGCGGGAATTTGCAGGTACAGAGCCAGAACCGGCAGGTGGAGCAGCGTATGAATCAGCCGGTGGAGGTAGAGCGTCGGGAACTAAATGAGCTGGAGCAGCTGCGCCGGGAGATAGAGGAGAATGAACGGGCACAGCAGCAGAGGGAACTGCGGACGCAGGGGATGGTTGCGGAGAGCCAGATTGTTATGCCCCGGCAGAGTATCTTGAACCGATCTCTTCCTCAGGTTTTTACGGAGACCAAGAGTGCTTCTAAAAGGAATGTCCGTTCTAAGATGTGGGGGTCAGCGCTGCGCCGGAAAAGGCTGAATGCTGAGGAAGTAGAGCAGGCCAGGCATCAGAGGGAGGAGGAACTTAAGAGGAGAAGACAGGATGTGGCAGTGGATTTTGGGGATATGTCTTTTCTGGAGCAGAATGCGGTGTGCCAGTTTCTGACGGAGGATAAGGCCCAGAACCGCTATATTCTTCACAATATAAATAACGGAGGACATTTTGAGGCCAGGGTGGGGCAGGAGTGTTTCCGCCAGTTTATGGCCCTTGATTTTAACCTGGATTTAAGTGATGATAAGGCCTTCGCGGCTGAAAGCGGGCGTATGGAGGAGATTGCGGGGAAGACAGATGCTATGAGGCTGCTTATACGTACGCGGCCGGATTTTCTGGCGAACCTTTCTGAGGATGAGAGGGCGGATTTGGATGTTAAGCTGAGTATCGGGGAAAAGATTCAGAATTATTATGAGATTCAGAGGAAGGTGATAATGAATCCTTATTACCGGACTCATTACCAGTCGGAGATTTCTGTGCGGTACAGTGAGAACGATACTCTGGAGCAGAAGAATCTGGTGATTCTCCAGCAGCAGGCAGAGTTTTGCCGCACCAGGAAGGAACTGACGGGGACGGAGCAGACGGAAAAGGCTGCGTTTGATTATATGGAGGAAAAGCGGCAGGGGGAGAATACGAAGGCGGTCAGGCAGTTTTTCCTACAGCATACGTCGCTGGTGGAATATGGAAAGAATGCCGTAGATATTGAGAATTCTGTGCATGCCCAGTATTTCCGGCAGCATAATCAACCAGGGGATCCTGTGTATGAACGGCTGAGTCAGAGGAATTATCGGGTAAGCGGGATGAATGTGGAGATGAGTGAATCTTTTGTCCGGCATATATCGAATCTTCCCCGGTGGAAGGCAGTGCAGAATACACCGCTGCAGCAGATCGATGCAATGATTCAAAATTTGGTTCGCATGCCGGCAGACGATGCTGACCAGGAACAGGTGGAGGCGTGCAAGCAGAGCAACCTAGAGGGGCTTCGGCAGTTTAAGGATCTGATGTGGCGGCAGATGGGTTATTTGAAGAGGAAGTATGGAGGCGGATTCCTTCTTATCAGTCCTCAGGAGATTGGGCAGCATACAGCAGAGTTTGAGAATGATTTTACGAATATGCAGGGGCTCTCTGAATTGATTAAATATATGAAGAAACTGCCTGGAGTGTTTCGGGAGGATGACCCATTTGACAAGGAACTGGATCGGCTGGTTACGTTCTATCAGAATGGATGTATGGCAGAGGGTATGGCGAGAAATATGTTCGCAGGGGATCCTAAATATATGCCTACTTATGGGGATTATAAGTATCGTGCTGCCTACATGTCTGTGAGTGGGGAGGAAACATCTCAGGCGCAGATTACATTAAGTGACACCATGCACCTGGATATTCGTTGGAATACGGATTTTGAACTTTCTCTGGACAGCGTGCTGGAGCATCTGGCTTCTCTTAATGTGCCTCAGATGAGGGAGGAGTTGAAGCGACTGTATACCCCGGAGGAGACCAGCCGGGTTTCCTGGAATATGTTGTTTGTGGAGGCCAGAGGCCAGACCAGGGAGCAGCTGGCCCGGAACATGGTGGAGAAAGGTCTGGAGGAAATAATCGAAAGGAACCGGCAGCAGTGGAGGGAAGGGGGATTTACGTTTGGGGGAATCACGTATCCTGGCTTGGGGACTGATGATTTTGTTATTTTGAATGACCTTTACAGAAGAATTGAGGCGGATGAGGAAATTCGGGGTCAGTATGGGATTAACACACCGGAGATCCTGGCTGAGTACAGAGAGTTTTTAAGGCAGTGCGAGGATGCGGGAGAGGCGATACGGACTAGTGAAGCGTATGCTGACCGGGCGTTGGAGATGAGGGATCGTCTGAATCGGGAAAGAAACGGGATGAATGATGTGGCAGCGGCTTTGTGTAATCAGCTGGCTGGGGATTTGAACCGTGCGGCAAATCATTATATTGAGCAAAACCGGCAGTATCGGTCAGGGGAAGGCAGCGATATTTTTACTCGTTTTATTCAGTTCAGGGAGAGGATTGGCATGTGGTCTTTCCCGGAGCACAGACAGGTTATGGAGAATACGGTGGAACCGGAGATTGCAAGGCAGGAGCCGGAGATTCCTGTTAGCATATCAGGGGTGGAGGCCAGGACGTTTGAGGGGCCGGCCGCTGAACTGCTTCAGGGCAGAAAATTAAAGGAGGGGCAGGATCCGAATGTGTTTGGTCAGGTTCTCTCGGATTTTAACCGGGAATATGCCAGGTTTAAGGTGCTGAAGCGAATTGTTGACGCGGGTGAGACTGACAGCGGACAGGCAGGTGAGCCTTTGTGGCAGGCGGTGGAGCATAAGAGGGGATTTTTCCAGTTTGATGCTTATAACCGGCTTAGTACTTGCTATGAGCGTTGGAATGGGATTCTGAACCGTATGAGAGACATGACAGAGTAAAGGGCAGGAGGAGAAAAGATGGAAATTACAATTGTGAGACAAGAGAACAAGTCATTTTTTGAACCCCTCATGCCTGTGGAGCAGTGGCAGCTGGCGGACCTGGTTTTGGGAGCGATTGAAGAGGGGACGGCCTGTGGCGTGCTGGCGGTGCAGGAGGCGGGAACATTTCTGGAGATTCATTATCTATATGTGGCGGAGGATTACCGGAGGAAGGGGATTGCTACAGGGCTTTTGAGGGAGCTTCACCGGATAGGGAGGAGAGCCCGGATGGACGGGGAACTGTGCCAGTTTGTGGACAATGAAGTCATGAAAGGACTGGATGCCTGCTTTGCCGGCAACCGGTATGAGCGGGATGAGGCAGAAAGCACGGTCTATGTGACTAGCTTTTGCGATGTATCCCATAAGTTCTTCAGCCAGGCGGCGCCGGAAGGCAGCGGATCCGGCCAGGGAAGGGACAGGGCAAAGACGGTAGCTCTGGGAGCGGGAGTGAAAGCGGTCCCCTTATCGGCTGTGACTGCAAGGCTGTGGAATCAGTTTCTGGAGAGGCTGGAGAGCCTGCCTGATGAGGAGGGCAATATTCCCTCCCTGGACAGCAAGTATCTGTATGATCAGGATGCCAGTTTTCTGTTGGTGAAAAGGGGAGAGGCAGCTGGGTGCTCTTTGTTTGAACGAACGGAGGATGGCTACATTTTTTCTTATTTCTGTGTGCTGGGAAAAAACTTGCCGCCGGAGATGATGGCGCTTCTGGGGGCCAGCTATGGGGTGTTAAAGGAAAAGTGCCATGACTCGGATAAGATTTATGTGAATGTGCTGACGAAGGCGGCCGAAAAGCTGGTGCTTCAGCTGACGGAGCGAAAGGCCAGGCCCGTGGGGCGGGCTACGGCCAGGTATTATATCTATTAATTTTTACGATGCCGGGAAAAGGGGAGTGAACCATGGGGGCAGATTTTAACAGGAAAGCGTATCAGGAGATTTACAGGCACAATGCCTGGGAGCAGACAGCAGATAAGTACGAGGAGGAGTTTGCTGCCAGATTGTATAAGACACCTTATGTTCAACAGGCGGCTAAGACGGCTCTGACGAAGTTGAGCCGGATGCTGAATGCTTACTACAGGAATCCCAACCAGACTTCGGGGATGAATGAGGAGGCTGTGGAAGATGCCCAGGTTCTGGGGCAGGTGGCTGCGAAGGTGGCAGGTGAACCTGTGCCTGAGACAACCGGCGAGGCTGGAACATCCCAGGTATCGGAGCCGGAGGCCGGGGAGGGGCTGGCGGCTGAACAGAGGCCGCAGGTGGGGAGTGACCGTGTGGAGATTACGGATACTCTTCTGGAGGCTTTGCTTCCCAAGGGAGACAGTTCAGGAGGCGCGGGGCAGATTGGCAATTACAGACAGTTTTTAAATGAAGGCAGCAATGCTATGGACCGACAGGTGGCGGATCGGATGGATCGGGAAAATTTGGATCAGGTTATCAACGGTGACGGGAACCTGCGTGAGAGAATGACCATGCTGTATAATGGCATGTTTGTAAATGGTGGACGGGGGAGGGCGCAAATTGCCAGGAGCCGTTCTTTGAAGAATATGATGGCTTATATTTCGGAGGAGGAGCGGGCGAGGAGCCCGGAGCTTGAGGGGGTTCGTCTGGATCTTCTGGAGGGGATGAAGCAGAGGGCAAAAAGGGGAGATGTGTTTGACACATTTTCTATTGCCAGGGATTTGAAGAAAAGCGGGGATAGGAGAAATGGCAGGGGGAATTGGCTGACACGATTTTTTGCAGGCCTGTCCAGAGGGTTTAATGCGGGGATGTCCAGCAAGTTTACGAGAAGGACAAGAAGCAGGGAGGATCGGATGGCTAACCGGCTGGGGGCGGAGTATTATGAGAATCTGGGGCTGGATTTGTCTGAGCGGGAGCGGGCCAATGGAATGAGGGATGGCGAGCTTCAGTGGCAGGAGGGAAGGGCCTGGTATGAGATGAAGAAACGGGTCAACGGGGAGGGGATGTTGCAGACAGCAGGGCCTTCGGGGACAACTCTTAGGATGCTTGGGGCTTATAAATTGATGGGTGCTTCTTTGAAGGATCTTTTATATTTCCGGCTTGCTCTTATTGCGTGGATGGTTACCAGCAAGGATCATTCTCTGTATGAGATCATGAAAGGGTCTCGGAATGCAGGCGTCACAGGCAAGGAGGATTTGTCGGAGCCTGCTACCATGTATATGACGGTGGATCCGATTCCTGTGGATGTGCTGCGGCAGGAGTTTGCGCCGGAGCATCAGTTTCCCCATGAACGTGTCTACAGGCTGATGTTAAATGAACTGAGGGATAAGAGGAAGGAACGGTATGGCAAGAGAAATGAAGCGGCTATGAATAACGGCGATGTCCGGAGCATGGTGGGGGACAGGGATTACCTGCAGCAGCATCTGGAAGAACTGAAGGCGGCTATTGTGGATCTGCGGACGAGGAAGAGGAATGCGGGAAGGGTGGCTTCGAAGCCGGAGCCTATCCGAAAGATTGTGAATCAGCTTATTGACCAGCTGGTGAAGACGGGAAGACTTCATCAGGCTTATGGGGATACGTACAAGGCTATGTCTTTTGACCAACTTCTGGAAATGGATGTGCCGGGGCTTTTGGTTCTTAAGGCGGATGACAGGCAGAGGAAGATGGGAGCCAACCTGATGGCCAAGGTGGAGGAGTTTAAGAGGGCACAGGAGGAAGAGAGAAAGGCCGGACGGGATCTGGAGGTTTTTGAGGAGCAGAGAAAGTATGTTGAGGAGCAGATTGCTCTGGGGAGGGAGAAGCTTTCCAAGAAGGGGTATGAGGTTACTGACGGGTATAATTTTACGTTGTATGGGAAGTCTTCGGACGGGATTATGAAGGAGATTGGGGAGGATGCCAACAATGCCCAGGCGCAGGACATTGCCTTGAATATCTATACGACGGGAGCGTTCCTGGCGATGACGAGAGGGCAGAAGTATTGGGAGGGATTTGCGCGGAAGGCTCTTAGGGATGACCGTGTGGATCAATACAAGCAGACGGGGTTTGGGTCTTATGAGTTCTCGTCTGGCTCAGAGATTGGGGATAAGGAGGTGGCGGACTCTATTTTTAGGATGATCCGGATTTCTTCCAGAATGTCTCAGGATGCCCTGGAGGAGAGGGGGCAGAATGAGGGCGGACAGGGAGATACCGGCGCAGGGATTAATATGGAAGGGAAAAGTGCTTTTGTGGGCTCTACTTTCCGGGGCGGCAGGCTGACTGGAGGGTTTAGGGCTTCAGCTGGATCTACTATTACGATTCATTCTATGATGAGCAGCTCGAAAAGGATTGCAAAAGCTGCACAGTATTTTAAGAAGAGCCAGGATAAGGAGGGAGAGGATAATGCAGTTTTGATTGAGTATTCGATGACTGGGAAGGGAGCTGTGGATATCTCGGGGGTGTCCAAGGTTCAGAATGAGGCGGAGGTTTTGATTCCGGCTAATACAGAGTTTAAGGTGGTTACGGAGCTTCGGAAGGCAGTGATTCTGGAAGACGGGATTCGGTGGGAGGATGCACAGGATACAACGTCTGCGGAGGAGAGGAGCCAGAAGAGCAGTGAGGCTTCAGGGAAGAAGAAAGATAGTATGTTTCCTATGAGAGGGTATGTGGTCCGGCTGGAGGAAGTGAGAGGGCCGGGGGCTGCAAAACGAGAGGAGAATGGGAGAGTGGCTGATATGAGACGGGAGATAAGGGATATTTACCGGCGGAGAATGGGGGAGAGGCAGAGGATGGCGGCGCAGTGAGCGAGGTGTTGTTGCAATGTTCTGGGAAGCTA
>CANDZL010000053.1:0-25359 GCA_947425205.1 uncultured Hungatella sp.
TATCAAGTAAATGAGCAATTGCTTGTAAATCCTCATTTGCCAGCGCCATATTTATCACCTCCTCTTCCATATGGCCAATAAATGAATACAAGCTCTCGCAAGTACGATCTCTCCGTTTTTTATTGTAACATACATCATCTTAAATGTCACCCTCCGCTTTCTTTTCTTTCAGCTTTTCTTACGGCCTTTATTCAAAGAGAAGAGAGCCATTTAAGAATTTATCCAAAGGATTACAGAGAAAAACCTGGCCAACATCATAGCAGGCCAGGTTTTCATCTGTTTTTCTTTTTTCTTATTTCGATTCAGGATAGTTAAGCCCTGCTTACTTGCCGGCCATCTGCTTCTCCTGAGCTTCGATCATCTTTTTCACCATATAACCACCAACAGATCCGTTCTGTGCAGAAGTCAGGTTACCATTATAACCATTGGTTAACGGTACGCCCAACTCGTTTGCTACTTCCATCTTGAATCTGTCCATAGCCTCTTTTGCTTCTGGTACATTAGTTGTGTTAGAAGATTTGTTTGACATATTAAACGCCTCCTTGTTCTTCAGTTGATTTGTTTACTTGCTACACTCCTATTATGTGCCTGAAGAAAAATAATACACTAGAAGGTTTTTCGTAATCTGTCATAATTTAGAAATTTATAAATTCAGCTTCTCATAATTTCTGGCCAGATAACCATCCATGCGCCGTTTCAAGTCCTGATGCTCCTCCTTTTGAAGATCAGGATCCGACTTAAGAAGTTCATTGACTTCTCTGGATACGATTTTTAACAGATCTGCATCAGTAAAAATATCTGCCAGCTGAAATTCCATATCCCCGCTTTGCCGAATTCCAAAAATGTCTCCCGGCCCGCGAAGCTTCAAATCTTCTGACGCAATATAAAATCCATCATTGGAACGGTTCAGGATATCAAGTCGTTTTCCAGTCTCTTCCTCACCGCAGTTTACCATAATACAATAAGATTGGTGCAGACCTCTTCCTACCCGTCCCCGCAGCTGGTGGAGCTGGGCCAGCCCAAACCGTTCCGCATTCTCAATCATCATGACCGTCGCATTAGGCACATTGACTCCAACCTCCACAACTGTGGTGGACACAAGAACCTGAATCTGTCCCCCGGCAAACTGTTCCATGATCTGATTCTTCTCTTTGCCCTTCATTTTTCCATGAAGGCAGGAAACAGAAACGCCAGGAAACTCCTTTTCCAAACGTTTCTTGTAATCCAGAACATTCTCCGCCTCAATCATCTCGCTGGCTTCTACCATTGGGCAGATGACATAAGCCTGCCGCCCTTCCCTCACCTGCCTGGCTATAAACTCATAGGCCTTTTTCCGATACCCGGGATCAACCACGCAGTTTTTGATAGGAAGCCGGTTAGCTGGCAACTCATCAATGACTGAAATATCCAGATCGCCGTACAGAATGATGGCTAACGTCCGGGGAATCGGTGTAGCACTCATAACCATAACATGAGGCTCCTGCCCCTTTTCCCCCAGCATCTCCCTCTGTCCAACCCCAAATCGGTGCTGTTCATCCGTGATCACCAGAGCTAACTTATCATACACCAGTTTTTCCTGGATCAGTGCATGGGTTCCTATTATGATGTCCGCCTCATGGCTTTTGATCTTCTCATAGGCCGTCCGTTTTTCTTTTGCCGTCATGGAACCAGTCACCAGAACCAATTTCTTGGGAATCTGATAGGACTCAAATAACTCCCACATACTTTCATAGTGCTGTTTTGCCAACACCTCCGTGGGTGCCATCAAAGCTCCCTGGAATCCGTTATACGCCGTGTGAAGGAGCGCTAAAACAGCTAGAATGGTCTTGCCTGATCCTACATCTCCCTGTATCAGACGGTTCATTACCAGCCCGTTACTTAAGTCCCACTCGATCTCATGCAGTACCGTCTCCTGTGCATGGGTCAGCCGGTATGGAAGGCGCTCCTTCAGACGTTTGACCTCCGGGGACAATTTCATAACCCAACTGCTGCGGACATTCTCCCGCCTTTCTTTCAGCCGCCTTACCCCCAGAAGAAACAGAAAAAACTCGTCAAATACCAGCCTCTTTCTGGCAAACAACAGATCCTTCTGGTCTGTAGGAACATGAATATGCTCCACAGCAAAATTGTATTCTGCCAACTCATGCTTTTTGCGCAGATCAGCCGGCATGTAATCCCGTTCCATCTGCCGCATATCCAAGGCCTGAGCCACCGCCCTGACAATGGCTTTATTCCCCAGGCCTTTGGTCTGTCCGTACACTGGCTGCATATGCTTCATGACAGCCCCATAGCCCTCTTTTGTATAGATCTCCGGCTGTTCCATCGTCAGGCGGTTATTCTTTTTTACCACCTTTCCGCAAAAAATATGATAGGTTCCAGCCTGAAGGGTATTTCGCAGAAAAGGCATATTGTACCACACTAACTGCAAGGTTCCGGTTGTATCTTTCAATGAAACAGTAATCACCTGAATATTCTGAAAGCGCCGGACAGAGGCATCTTTTTGCAGAATTCCTGCCACAGCACCCACCGAATCGGTTTTTAATTTTCCGATTGCCTCAGGCTCCTCATAAGCATGATATGCCCGCGGATAATAGTGAAGCAGGTCATCCACTGTATGGATGCCCAGCTTCTCAAATAGCTTTCCTGTCTTTTCTCCGATCCCTTTTAAAGAACGGATAGGTTCCTGATCCATAGCCTTACTCTACGGAAATCAGGTAGTAATAGATGGGCTGGCCTCCGGCCTGCAACTCTACCTCCACACCATAATTCTGGCAGACTGCATCCACTTTCTTAAGGAAGTTCTCTGCCTCCTCTTCCTTCACTTCTGCACCGTAGTAAATAGTCACCAGTTCCGCTGTATCATCCAGCATGGCTTTCAGTGTATCGAGGGTAGTTCCCTCTACAGACTGTCCCACCGCCACAATTCCCTGGTCGGCAATCCCCATGATATCCCCTTCTTTGATCTCCTTGTCTTCAATCATGGTGTTGCGCACAGCATACGTAATCTGGCCGGTCTTTACCTTGGACATCTCCTGGATCATAACCTCTTTGTTCTCTCCCGCGGACAACTCCGGCACGAAATTGATGATCGCCGTGATTCCCTGAGGAACCGTCTTAGACGGGATCACGATGATCTCCTTCCCTTCTGTCAGCTGCGCCGCCTGATTTGCAGCCAGAATAATGTTAGAATTGTTCGGCAGGATGTAGATTGTATCTGCATTCACCTGGTCAATGGCGTTTAGCATATCCTCTGTGCTGGGGTTCATAGTCTGTCCACCCTCAATCAGGTAATCGGTTCCCAGACCTTTAAAGATCTCTCCAAACCCATCTCCGATAGATACTGCAATAAATCCGTAAGGCTTCTTTTTCTCTTTCTCCGAAGAGACAGCCTGCTTTTTGGCATCTGCCTGGGAAGCGGCCAGCTTCTCCGCCTCCTTAATCAGCTTTTCGTTGTGTTCCTCTCTCATATTATCAATCTTCATCTTTGAGAGGGATCCATAAGTCAATGCCTTCTGAATGGCAAGCCCTGGGTCATTGGTGTGGACATGAACCTTAACCACATCATCATCTGACACCACCACAATGGAGTCTCCGATGGATTCCAGATAGGCCTTGAATTCCAACTCATCGGAATCTTCATAGTTTCTCTCCACATTGATGATAAATTCCGTACAGTAGCCAAACTTAATATCCGCAGTATCCAGCTTGGAAGACTGGATCACCGTCTTGGGAACAGCGGCCTCCACCGGCACCTGAACCTCTTTGCCCATGAGCCCGTCCAGAGCCCCCTTCATCACCTGAATCAAGCCCTGGCCGCCGGAGTCTACCACACCTGCCTGCTTTAAAATAGGAAGCATCTCCGGTGTCTGACTTAACACATAGTCTCCATGTTCAATGACTTCCCTGGCAAATATAAGGATATCTTCCGTCTCTGGCGCCAACTCCAAAGCCTTCTCCGCCATTCCCTTGGCTACAGTTAAAATGGTTCCTTCCTTGGGCTTCATGACTGCCTTGTACGCAGTCTCCGTAGCACGGACAAATGCATCCGCCAACACGGTGGTGGTAATCACATTTACGGTCTTGATCTCCTTGGTAAAGCCACGGAACAGCTGAGACAGAATAACACCAGAATTTCCTCTGGCACCACGCAGAGAGCCAGAGGAGATGGCTTTAGCCAGCGCCTCCATGGTGGGATCCTCCAGTGCAGCCACTTCCTTGGCTGCTGACATGATGGTCATAGTCATGTTGGTTCCCGTATCCCCATCGGGAACCGGAAATACATTCAGTTCATTAATCCATTCTTTTTTGGCCTCCAGGCCCTGGGCTCCTGCTAAAAAAGCCTTCTTAAGCGTCTTGGCATCAATCGTATTCATACCCACGGGTGTACTCCTCCTTAATCAATCACTCGTACGCCTTCGACAAAGATGTTAATCTTGTCGACTTCCATTCCGGTGAACTCTTCTACTTTATATTTTACGTTCTCGATCAGGTTATCCGCAACTGCAGAAATACTGATGCCATACGCCACAATCACATGAAAATTCAGTATGATATGGTTCTCTTCGATGTCAACATTGATCCCATGGGTCAGGCTTTCTCTCTTCAGTAATTTTACAAGCCCGTCTTTCATGCTGACAGCCGCCATACCGACGATTCCAAAGCATTCCACCGCCGTGATACCGGCATATTTTGCAATCACTTCCGGGTTGATCCGAATTTCACCAAGTTTGTTATTGATTCGCCCCTTCATAGCGATCCCTCCCTCTCTTCATTTATTTTCTATACTGCTATTCTTTCCATCTTTTGACTCTTTTAAGTATATCATAACAAATATATTGTGTCTATTCTAAAGTTTTTACGACTTAAAGGAATAGTAGTACAATCGTAAGCAAAGTTTAATGTTTAACAGCCGGAAATCTGATATAGTTATAATGTTTCTTCAAAATATAAATAAATGGAGGAATTCTATGGGATATTTAAAACGTCTTGCCCTTCTTTTTGTTGTTTCCATCCTTTTAATTGGATGTAGCGGCCAAAGCAGCCAGAACCACCCTCTTCCTCTGGTCGAAGCAGCAGGAATGCCGGAAGATCAGATTGCAGATACATTAAATGGTTTTGCAAAAGAGGATCTGGCCCAGGCATGGGGAGCACCTGATATGGAATTGTCTGGTATGAACGGAGAAGTCTACTCGTTTGAGTTTCAAGACAGGAAAGGGCATCTGACCGTATACTACGATGATGAAAGCCATCTCATAACTTCTGTCAAAAAAGTGACGGAGAATATAGAAGAAAGCGTTCCTTTTTTGTCTGTTGATCTGGAGCAGCTGACAGCAGATGCCATCCTGTCTGCCAATCGGGAAAACTATCCCGGAGAAGAATGCATCGGTGAAGGCCACATAATTCTAGAAAGCGAGGAACAAAGCGATGGCCTGACCGTATATGCCCTTACCATGTATGGAGAATATCAGTTTCAGGACGGAAATTTCGTAAAAGCAGCTGGCAGCGGAGTTGTTCCGGCAGTTATAACCTTCTCATCAGACGGGGAAGGAGGATATCTGCTTACGTCCTTAACGTATCCGGAAGACGGCAGCAATTACCAGAAGTCCATTCAGGCCATGTTTCCAGAAACATGGTGGGATGCGTGCATATCCCCGTCGGAAAGCGCCCATGAACAGTTAAAATCTATGGAAGAATCTTATGCCTATGCCTATTTAAACCAGCTGGGAAGGCCTGCCCCAGTCGGAGAGTACAGGGACTTTGAACACCCCCTTTTAACGGAGCAGGGAGTCAACAGCAATGTATCCAATATTCTGGTGGAGAACAAAGATTTAGACAGATATCCTTACTGGATCGGCAATATAGAACGCCTGGAGGACGGCTCTCGGTATGTGTATGCCCTGGATTTCGATAAGGAAAATAAAAAAATTTTCTTTACCAAGAAGGAATATGGTACAGAAAATATCATAGAGTCGTATACCTACGACTCCGATACCGGCTTGCTTTTGTCGCCGGAAGCATTCTTACATGAGGCTTCCTCTGAAAACCAGATCTTGACAGAGCCGCCGGCCCTGGTCTTTCAGGATGCCCTTTCCAGTACAATGAATGAATTTAAGTTGACATGCGACACTGCTTCCTGGAATTACAGGCAGGAAACGGATGATACTATAATCGGTTTTGTCTCCTGCGGAGCTCATCCTTTGACAATAGCCAGACAGAAAGAGCACTTAAAGCTTCCACAATATAACAAGACGGATTCTGTATGCTATCTGGTTTCCTCCCTGGCTCTCCCGGACCGGCTCCTTGTACATGAATATGAGTTGCCCAGTACGCCGCCAGAGGAGCCATCGGAAGATATGCTTGTCTCTACAAAAACATATGAAGATTCGCTGTTTATTGAGTTAAAGCCAGGTATGGGATATGCCATCACTGCAGAGTGGGATAAGGAGCAATTGGATGCCAGAGGATTCTATGGAACCGGATACTATTCTTTGATCACAGAATAACAAAACCTGTATCTGTTCCATGTAGAGTCAATTGTGGCTTACGTTGCCTTCCTCATCCACAATTACTCCAAATCCATTGCTGTACTCGTTTAATTTCCGGATAATGGATGTCTTCTTATCCCCCTGGGCTATGGTCGGACAATAATCATTCCGGCTAGTAACCGAACTTAAGGTACATGGAATCAAAGTTAACTCTGCTTCTTTGGTTATTGCCCCGTCTTCCAGGGTAAACTTTGCCTGGGCAATCATGGTATTCTTGTCTTTTGGGTTCCGGTTTCCGCCAAAACAGAAGTTTCCCAGACTGTACAGGATATACGCTCCGTTATAATTTTCCACCCCCTGAAGTACATGGGGGTGGCAGCCCACCACCAGGTCTGCACCCCAGTCGATGCATTTATGCCCCAATTCGGTCTGATAGCTTTCCGGATAATACACGGATTCGATTCCCCAGTGACAGCAAGCCAGGATCAGAGATACCTTTTCTTCCCTCAGCTTCTCTATGCCGTTCTGAAGAAATGTCTCCACAGCCTTCCCGTCATACACTTCATTGACCGATACAAAGCCGATCTTTATACCGTTTTCCAGCTCGTAGATTCCTACCTTGTCATCATAGGCATATGGCAGGCTGATGCTGTCAAACATAGCGATGGTGTCCGTTATTCCCTGCTGTCCGTAATCGATCCTGTGATTATTGCCAAAACTGACTGCATCAATGCCTGACTCTGGTATAATGGCTATGTATTCCGGCTTTCCCTTGATATTAAATGCCTTCTGAACCTTGTTATCCGAGTTTGTTAAGACTCCTTCAAAGTTCACCAGAGTCATATCATCCGCCTCAAAAATAGATTTTACATTCTGAAAGAAGTATCCTGGCCCGTTTTTGTCGTACATCTCCTCAAACGTGCCCTCATATCCATGAACAGAAAGCTTTCCCAGAGAGCAGTCTCCTGCCAGCGAAATAGTGACCGTTTCCTGCTTTTTCTCCAACTTAGCCCCTTCATAAGGCCCATACCCGCTTGTAAAAAACGCTGCACCTATAAGGATAAAAGCGAACCCTATGTTCCATTTTTTCATTTTCTTTTGTCCTCCTCCTGTTTCTAATGTACGCCTGTAGCCTCTACGTGCCTGATTTGGCAAGAACGATTCCTGAAGTGAAGTGCATTTCATTTCCATACCGTAGAATCTAATGATTTGAATCACATGCAGGCTCCATTACGGTTTTATTCAAAAACCGGTCATATGCCACCACCTGGATCTCATGGCTTTCCTCCGAAAAATCCGGCACCACCAGATGGATTTCCCCATCTGTTTCCGCTTTTTTTGAACACTGAAACACTCCATCCACCAGAACCTCTATCTTCCTGGCTTCCTCCCCTGTCTGGTAAGAAATGTCAATCCGGTTTCCATCTGTCCCAGCCTTTGCAGACAGTTTCGGCCCGCCTCCCGCCTCAATGGGAAGCCCTCCCAGATTCTCCCTGAAAATAGTAAAGGGTTTTCTCACTTCATCTGCATAGACTCCTTTGATTCGGATGTCTGTCAACCTTCCCAGACCGTCCTTCTCCCGAAATAAATTCAGATATCCTACGCTCTCCGGATCCCAGCCCATAACCAGACAGCATATGGTATCGACAGCCACCGGATCTTTCCCCGCAAGCAGCAGGCGCATATTCATCTTGTCGGTTTCTCTCCGTTCCGAAGACATGGGAACCGGCCCACTCTGGAAGCCTTGAAGCCCATCCACAATCACATAGTTTACCGGTTTTGCCTTATAGTAATCGTATATCCATTTATCCAGTTCTCCGTCCACGATCTTGTGGGAAACCATCCGCTGTTTGCTTGGAGTATCCGGCCCCATGCCATACAGGTTGCCGGGAGGCGTTCCGATACTGACATTCTTGATCCCTGCCGTCACCACCACGCCGGACGTTGTCTTAAGGGCGGGAATGCTGATCACCACATCCGCATCGTAGAGAATTCTGTTAAAATAGTAAGATTTGTGGAGCAACCCCTCTGGCGTATCCACCTTCACCACCTGCGGGGCATCGAAATCCCTCCATCCTCCGCAATCTTCCTCCAGGCAGATAAAACCATCCACCCCTTCCATGTATTCTTCCGTATAATGAAAATGTTCCATCACGCTTCTGGTAGGGCCAGTGGCAGAGCCTTCCATAATATATATCTGTCCATCCGGATTCAACTCTCTCACCATCTTAAGAACCGCCTTAGTGACTCGCCAATCCGTTGTAATTCCATTTACTTCCTGATCCAACACCTCTCCTGTGGAATCCACAATCATCTGTACCAGATTAGGCTTTAACACTACTGTCTGCCCATTCTTCACCACCGTATTCAGATCCCACGCTGCTTCCCGAACCATAGCCTCGATCTCCGCCTCTGTGATCTGGCATGCCTGAGCCTCTTTTGATTGGACAATAGAAACCGTAGAGCCAAAAAAGGGAGCTTCTCCTATCTGATTTTGGTTGATCTCGCCACTGACTGCTCTTGGCCTCCCTACTAAATTCTCATCTGCTTCCCGTTCATCCCCGCTCTCGTTTTGATCACGGATTTCTATTTCACTTTTTCCCTGGCTTTCTGTTTTCCTTTCCTCTTTATTCTCTGTTTCGCTTTCACCCTGGCTTCCCGTTTCACGTTCTTCTTTATTCTCTGTTTCGCTATCATCCTGGCTTTTTGTCTCACGACTTTCCATAACCAGATTTTCCGCTTCTTCCAAAGCAATCTCCTGCCGCTGGCAGCCATTTAGCAAAACTGCCGGCACAGCCAAATAAAACCAAAACTTCTTCATGTTTGTCCTTCCCCGTTTATTTTACGCTACGTCATACAAAACACCCTCAGTCGTTATGTTAAAAAACATTCTGACCAAGGGCATTTATTGGCTAATCTTTTTCCTATCTTCATTCTATTGGGTCAAGCTTTTGTCAAATTTATGCCGGATTTACAGATTGCTGCAAATAGAATTATATCACAAGCCCTCACCATATGTAAACCCCGTTCCCATCATCAATAGCATCTGTCATTGTCCTTTTAGATAACACTCAACCCTTAGAGAGAACGTAGCCGAGAGAGGAACCTTAACGAAACGACATTGATTTCAGCTCCCCCTTAAACCGTTACGCCCTTTTTCTTTCAACCCCCAATACTGCTGCCTAAGCACTCCTTTTTCAGTTCCCTGGCCCGTTCCCCATAACAAGTCTTCCCGCTCTGTTTCTCCATCTGATCCAGCCACTTTAACCCATCCTTTTTCCTTCCGTCAGCCAAAGCCTGCCTAGCCAGGGTCTCCAGTACCTCCAGCCGTCTGAGGGCAAATGGAACATTTTTTAACTGCCCCTTTAACCACTGGGAATCCGCCTGTTCACCTTTTAGACAGGCCAAACGGTTTTGGCATAGAACCAGGCATTCTTTCATGTTCTGTGATAACTTAGGATTCTGCTTTCTGCTGTCCTCCACCACTTCCTTTAATCCTTCCATTGCCTTTTGGGCCTCTTCCAGATGCCCTCCTGACAGAGCATAGGAGGCAAAACTGTAATAATATAATCCCTTTAAGGCCTGATCTTCCCCCTTTTTTCCAGAGTAGTCTGAACATAAGACATCCATTGCCCGGTCAAATTCCCCAGTAGCAGCATATCCCTGTGCTAGATAGGCGCAAGACAGCACATATTCTTTGCTGCCTTTTTTCAATCGCCCAGGCACCTTTTCATATCTCTCCAAAAATGCCTCCGGATCCAATTCCACGTGAAGGAAACTTAAAGACCGGGTGTTTACACTGTCTGCGATAATCCTTCCGGCCATCTGCCCTACCACGCCGCACAGTCCGGTCAGAAGAAGGATAGCCAGGATCGGAATATACAAAGGCTTCCCCCTATCATAGATCCATATTGCCACGCTAAGCGCCACTGCAGCCACTGCCGATCCATACACAGCCATCCTGCTCTGCCAAAATCCTTGAATCATACGCATCTTCCCTTCTCTTCCATCATATACTTTGCCATACAGTTCCCTTTCAGTTGTGACACCGTTCCCATATCGTCCCCATATATCATCTGTTCTATATATTATACATGTACTATATATGTTTCCATATGCATTTCGTTTTATTATTATACACTTTTCCTATATATCACACAAGTTTCCGCTATGTCTTTGTATACTTTTTGTTTCCAGAACAAAAGTCCACGGGAAATTCAGCTGTGTTTTGGTATGCAAACCAATAACTTTCCCTTGAAATCCTGGCATCTATCCGTTATAATGCCTATATAAAGAATGAATACAATATTTTAATTATCAATAATCACTAAAAATCAGGAAAGGTTAAGGTATGACGGATGGTACGTATCACAGCACTCATGGATAATAACCGTTCCGAACACAAGGCTCTCATTGCGGAACACGGTCTTTCTTACCTGTTAGAATGGGAAGACCGCCGTCTTCTGTTTGACTGCGGATCCGGCTCTGGTTTCTGGCACAATGCAAGGCGGCTGGGACGCAAGATACACAATCTTGATGCGGTGGTCTTAAGCCACAGCCACTATGACCATGCGGCCGGATATCGGGATCTGATAGAGCTTGGCGGCGGTAGCCCCATCGTCTGCACCGGCCCTGAATTTTTCCAACCGAAGTTTGCATTTGACGGTGTGCGCTATACCGATCTGTCCTGCGGTTTTGATGCGGGCTTTCTGGCAGATCATGGCATCCGTCATCAGGTGGTATTGGATATGACGGAACTGTTCCCTGGTGTCTTTCTGGCCGCAGGATTTCCCAGAATCCACGATTTTGAGACGATCCCAGAACGGTTCGTCCGCCAGACCCAAGACGGTTTCATTCCAGATGATTTCTGTGATGAGATCTGTCTTGTTCTGGATACAGGAGAATCGCTGGCTGTACTGGTTGGCTGTTCCCATCCTGGCATTCTCAATATGATCCAGTCCATTCACGCCCGGCTGTCCAAACCGGTATCGGCGGTATTTGGTGGTGTCCATCTTGTGGAGGCAGATGAGGAACGGATCCGTGCCACAGTAGCCGCACTCAAGGAGATGGGGCTTAAAACTCTGGGCCTTGGTCACTGTTCCGGTGAGCCGGCAGAACAGACGGTCTGCCAGACACCCGATGTCCTGGGATGCCATCTGGCTGCAGGCGACTGCATGTTCCTTGATTAAGCTATGCTCTTAGAAGATTTAGCCAAAGAACTGGTGGAGGTTACCTCTTCCCTGGTAGGGGGCCGCACCGTCAACATCATGAATACAGATGGTATCATAGTAGCTTCCACAGAAAAAACCCGTATCGGCACATTCCACCAGGGAGCATTGGAGGCTGTACGGTCCGGAAAGCTGGTCAGCATTCGTTCCGACCAGCTGAACCAGTATCCCGGAGCCAGGGAAGGCCTAAACATGCCGTTGCGTGTAGGCGGCTCCACCATCGGCGTGGTAGGGCTGCGGGGGGAACCTTCCGAGATCCAGTATCTTGCCAAGCTTTTAGAAGTGTATGCCGCCAAATACTATCAGCTGGAGGCTATTGCCCGCCCCAGGCTGGCAGAGAGTGAACTGCGCAGCCGGCTGTTGTGTTTTCTTCTGATGCCTGCCAGGGATTCCATTAGTCAGGCCCAATCGCTGATGGATTCCATGAAGTTGCGGCTGGAATTTCCTCTTACGGTGGCAGTCATCTCCTTTTTGGATGATGTCCATGTCATGGAGCAGGAGCATCTCATCGATTTTCTATCTGCCCATCACCTTCTTAAGACAGAGCAAGATGTGTGGGGCATGGTGAATGACCGGCTGATCCTCCTTGGAAAGGAAGGCGGTATCTCATGGCAACGGCTGAAAGAGACAGATTCTTTGGCATTTTTTGATCACTGCCGCTTAAGCATCAGCGATTCTTGTCTTAGTATCTGGGATATTCACAAGGGCTATGAACAGGCCTCTGCACTGGATCGGATGTCCCGGATGCCGTTTAACGATATGGGGCAATTGTCTACCCGGTGTGATTATTTGCTTTATACCACATCCACTTCCTGTGAAGAGTTTATGGAGGGATTGTACCATAAACTGACATCTGTCTTCCATGAGCCGGAGTTAACCGCCATCCTTGTCACTGCGCAAAGCTACTACGACTGCAGCCGCAGCGTATCCCAGGCTGCCAATGCATTATTTATCCATAAGAACACGCTTCAATACCGGATACGCCGGCTGTTGGAAATCCTGGAACTGAAAAAATGCACAGCTTTCCAACAGGAATATCTGATCCGGCTCCTTCTGGAGCACCACAAGCGAAAACAAAGCACTTGACGCTTTGTAATAAAAAGCAACAAAAAGGAGGTAACGTTATGCAAACATTTTTACTCTTCGCGCTGATCATTCTGTCCGTGGTTTTGATGGTCATCGCCATTTCCAAGCTGAAGCTTCACCCCTTTATCGTGATGACCGTGATCGCTATGCTGGTAGGTCTGATCTGGGGCATTCTCTACCCCGATTCCGGCCTTACGCCGGCAGTCACTATTGATACGGTAAAGAGCGGCTTCGGAAGTATCATGACAAGCATCGGTATTGTCATCCTGTGTGGTACCATCATCGGCACCATTCTGGAGAAGACCGGCGCTGCTTTAACCATGGCCAACACCATTCTTAAGTTAGTGGGCAAGAAAAACAGTGTTGTGGCTATGGGTGCCATGGGTTATGTTACCGGTATCCCTGTTTTCTGTGATTCCGGTTTCGTCGTTTTATCCCCCATCAGCCGTGCGCTGGCATCCCAGTCCAACATTTCTCTGGCGGTAATGGCCACTGCCCTGTCCGGCGGTCTGTATGCCACCCACTGCCTGGTTCCGCCTACCCCTGGCCCTATTGCAATGGCAGGAACCCTGGAGGCTGACTTAGGCCTGACCATTTTAATCGGCCTTGTTGTCTCCATTCCGGCTGTGATTGTAGCCATTCTCTATGCACTGAAGGTTTCCAGCAAAATCGATATCCCTGCCAACTCCGAATATACCTATGAGGAGTTACAGGCAAAATACGGCAAGCTGCCAGGCGCACTCCACAGCTTCTCCCCGATTTTGCTGCCGATCATCCTGATCGCTTTGGCCTCTGTAGCCAGCTTCCCAGGCAATCCCTTCGGTACAGGTTTCTTCTTTACCCTGATTACCTTTATTGGTAAGCCTGAAGTTGCCCTGATTCTGGGCGTGTTCCTGGCTACCAGCCTGATCCCGTCCAGCGAGAAAGAGAATACGCTGAAATGGGTTACCCAAGGTGTCACAGACTCTGCCGCAATCCTGGCTATCACCGGTGCAGGCGGCTCCTTCGGTGCCATCTTAAAACTGCTCCCCATCGCGGATTCTGTAGGCGGACTGGTAAATACAGGGATCGGTATCCTGATTCCGTTTATCATCGCCATGATCCTGAAGCTGGCTATGGGCGCTTCCACCGTTGCCATGATTACCACTGCTGGTATGATGGCTCCTCTGATGGCATCCATGGGATTTACTTCCCCTGTAGCCCGTGTTCTGGTGGTTCTGGCTATCGGTGCCGGCTCCATGGTGGCATCCCATGCCAATGATTCTTACTTCTGGGTGGTTTCCCAGTTCTCCGACATGAAGACAGAGGAAGCTTACAAGTGCCAGACCGGTATGACCGCTGTCATGGGTATCACTATTATCATTCTGTTATTTATTGTTTCTCTGTTCGTGTAGTATCCCATCTGTTTATGTTTTGACGGTTCAGGCCGCCGCAGCCTTCGCCTCGGTTTTGAAAGGATGGCTGCAGCGGCCTTTTTTATCCGTCATATATAAGGTTTGGAAAGGAGACCATTATGACTCTGCGCAATGACGCTGAACAGATTATAAAACATGCTCTTCATGCCGCCCAGCCGGACACTGCCGTTAAGAAGGCTTTAAAACAGGCTGATTTCGGAACGGGACGGCTGATCCTGGTGGCTGCCGGCAAAGCCGGGTGGCAGATGGCAAAAGCTGCTGTCGATGTGCTGGGAGACCGGCTGTCTGGCGGTGTGGTCATCACCAAATATGAACACAGCAAAGGGCCCTTAAATGGAATGGAGATTTTCGAGGCCGGCCATCCGGTTCCCGATGACAATTCCTACAAAGCCACCCAGGCAGCAATTGATGCTGTCACCGGACTATCCGCTGAAGATACCGTCTTATTCCTGCTGTCCGGCGGCGGATCTGCTCTGTTTGAGAAACCTCTGATTCCTACACAGGATATGGAACGGCTCACCAAAGAACTTTTAGCCAGCGGTGCAGATATCGTGGAGATGAATACCATCCGCAAACGCTTTTCCGCAGTGAAAGGCGGCAAATTTGCCGCCCTGTGTGCACCTGCCAAGGTCTTTTCTGTGGTGCTGTCAGACATCATCGGCGATCCTCTGGATATGATTGCCTCCGGTCCTGCATACCCGGATTCTTCCACTGCCGCCCAGGCAGCCCGCATCGCCGACAAATACCATTTAACCCTTACCGATGAGATGAAGGAACTTTTAAATGTGGAGACGCCCAAGATACTGGAAAATGTAGAAACCCACATCACTGGCAGCGTCCGGCAGCTGTGTCTGGCAGCGGAAGAGACTTGCCGGCAGCTGGGATATGAGCCGGTGGTACTGACCGCCAGCTTATCCTGCGCCGCCAGGGAAGCCGGTGGATTTTTATCCAATATCGCCCAGTACCATCAGGACTCCTTAAAGAGCCTGGCCTTCATCGCTGGGGGGGAAACAGTGGTTCATCTGACAGGCCACGGGCTGGGAGGAAGGAACCAGGAACTGGCTCTGGCCGCTGCTCCAGGCATCGCCGGTATGAAGGACACAGCAGTCTTCTCCTTAGGCTCTGACGGAACCGATGGCCCTACCGATGCCGCCGGAGGCTATGTGGACCAAGACACAGCCGCACATCTGGCCAAGCAGGGAATTGATATATTTGCTGTCCTTCAGGACAATGACTCCTATCACGCCCTGGCACAATGTGACGGTCTGTTAAAAACCGGGGCTACAGGTACCAATGTAAACGATATTTCCGTTCTGTTGATCAAACGGTAGTTTTCGTAAATGAAGGGGCTTTTCCAGATCAGCCGGAGAAGCTCCCTGTTCTATATCATCATTTCTTCTCCGAAAACACAGCCGCCTCCTTCACCCATCCCAAAAGTTCATCGTCAATCTCCCCTTCCCGGGAGATCAGCACATGGTGGGTCCAGCGGTTGGGATAGGGTTCTACTGCTCCGTCAATACGCGGCGATTCCACCTGACGCTTTAGCCCAAATGTCACCACAATATACGTATCCGGCCTGTCCTTCGCCTTTATTCGCATTAACACACTCATCTCTCACATGACCCCCTTCTCTATCCCAGCGCCACATCCAGTGCCATCATCACAGTAAAACCAGCTGCAAACAGCAGGGTTCCCACATTGGAATGCTTCCCTGCCGACATCTCCGGAATCAGTTCTTCCACCACCACATAGACCATGGCTCCTGCCGCAAAGCTTAACAGATAGGGAAGGATTGGGACCACATAGCCTGCAGCCAGAATCGTAAGCAAGGCCCCCACTGGCTCGACTGCTCCAGAAAGGGTTCCATAGAGGAAGGCTTTCCCCTTGGAGACCCCCTCAGCCTTAAGGGGCATGGAAATGATAGCGCCCTCTGGAAAGTTCTGTATGGCAATTCCCAAAGACAGCGCCATGGCACTCATGGCGGTTATGCCAACCTCCTGGGACATCCGCCCTGCATAGACTGCGCCTAAGGCCATGCCCTCCGGCAGGTTGTGAAGCGTCACCGCCAGTACCAGCATTGTCGTCTTCTGAAAACCGCTTTTAGGCCCTTCCGCCATTTTGCTGTTCATATGCAGATGGGGAATGGTTTTATCCAACAGCAGAAGAAACAGGATTCCAAGCCAGAACCCAGCCACTGCAGGCAGGAATGCCCACTTCCCCATAAAGTCCGCCTGCTCCATAGCCGGAACCAGAAGGCTCCAGACAGAGGCTGCCACCATAACTCCTGCTGCAAATCCTGTCAGAGCCCTTTGAAGCAGGGCATTCATTTTGTTTTTCATAAACAGTACGCACATTGACCCAAGGGCCGTGCCAAAAAAGGGAATCAGGATTCCCTGCATTACTTCTCGCTCCATACTATTCCTCCTGGCTTTCTTGTTTGTTAGTAAATTCTAACTCAAAAACAGTATACTATAAAATCCAGGACTTTTTCAAGACACTTTCAACCAGAAATACCATTTTTTCAAACCGCCTTTCCAGAGTTTGAAGAATAGTATAAAAAGATATTTTTTCACAAATACATCTTGTAAACTTACCCAAAATATGATAAGATTTATCCAGCAGTTAACAATTATTTATCCATTTTAAGAAAGGACGGATTTCAAAAGCATGAGCGAGATCAAGAAATTAGGCTATTATGTAAACGGTGCGTTCAAAGAGTCCAAGACCGACAAGTATACGGACGCTTACAATCCCAGCACCGGCGAGGTGATCGCCAAGGTTCCCTGCTGTACCGCTGAGGAAGTAGAGGAAGCCATTGCAGCAGCGAAGGCTGCTTATCCGGCATGGTCCGCAACACCAGTGAAGAAGAGAGTACAGATTCTCTATAAAGTGCGGGAATTGTTATATGCCCACATGGAAGAACTTACCATGTCCGTGGCAAGAGAGAACGGCAAAAACTGGTCCGAGTCCGAAGGCGATGTGTTAAAGGCAATCGAGGGAACCGAGCAGGCCATCTCTGCCCCGTCTCTGATGATGGGAGAAAGCCTGATGGATGCCTCCAAGGGATACGATACCGTTGCATACCGTTGCTCCCTAGGCGTATTTGCCGGAATCATTCCATTTAACTTCCCAGCTATGATCCCTATGGGATGGATGACCCCTATCTGTATCGCATGCGGCAATACCATTGTACTTAAGGCAGCTACCTTCACTCCTCAGACCTGTATGCGGATTGCTGAGATTTACAAGGAAGCCGGCGTTCCCGACGGTGTGGTAAACATCGTAACCTGTTCCAGGAATGAGGCTGAGATCTTCTTAACTCATCCGGACATTGTGGGTATCTCCTTCGTAGGCTCCACCTCCGTTGGAAAACATATCTACTCTACTGCTGCTGCTCACGGCAAACGTGTACAGGCTTTGTGTGAAGCCAAGAATCACGCCCTGGTTCTGGAGGACGCTCCCATTGAGAGAACAGCTGCCGGTATCATCAACGCCTCCTTTGGCTGCGCCGGAGAGCGCTGCATGGCTCTTCCTGTTGTGGTTGCCCAGGAAAGCATCGCAGACCAGTTAGTGGAAGCTCTGGTTAAGAAAGCAAAAGCATTGAAGGTAGGTCCAGCTTATGACAAGACCACTCAGTTAGGACCGGTTATCAATGCAAAACATAAAGAGTCTGTAGTAGGCTGGATCAACAAAGGCGTGGAAGAAGGCGCCAAACTGGTTCTGGATGGCCGTGACACCGTCGTAGAAGGTTATGAGGGCGGATTTTATGTAGGCCCCACCATCTTCGACCATGTGGAGCCTGGTATGACTATCGGCGACAGAGAAGTATTCGGACCGGTTCTGTGCATCAAACGTGTAAAGGACTTCGAAGAAGGCCTGGCTGTGATGAACGCCAATCCATTTGCCAACGGTTCCGTTATCTTCACCCAGAATGGACATTATGCCCGTGAATTCGCACGCCACACAGACGGCGGTATGATCGGTGTAAACGTAGGTATCCCGGTACCCATCGGAATGTTCCCGTTCAACGGCCACAAGCAATCCTTCTTTGGCGATTTGCACACCTTGGGAAAAGACGGTTTCTATTTCTTCACGGAGAAGAAGGTTGTTACCACTCGCTGGTTCGACGAGGAGGAGAAGAAAGCCACTACTGTTTCCACTTGGGACGGAACCATCTAATGAGACATTCCCGTGTGCTCTAGGAGTACCTTTAAAGGGGAGGTGATTCCATGCGTTCTCAGAGGATTTCTGAAATTGAGCAATACGTTTATACCCACAAAACCGTAACTCTGGACGATCTCTGCCAGATTTTCCAGGTGTCAAAAAATACGATTCGCAGGGACATTGATGAGATTACCCAAAATTCGGACATTGTCAAGACTTATGGCGGCGTTATGGTAAGCACTCAGCCCAAAAAGCCTTTGATCTCCTTTGCTGAACGAAATGTAAAGCACCAGGAGAACAAGCGCCGGATCGCCGCCAGGGCCGCCTCCCTAGTATCTGAAGGTGACAGTATCTTCATAGACTCCGGCACTACTACTCTGTACATGCTGGAACACCTAAAAGAGAAACGGCTCACTCTTCTTACCAACAACATTGAGGTGATGGTCCAGGCGATCCCCTATGACAATATCAGTCTGATCTCCCTGTCCGGCACCTTGAACCGGAAGACCCTGTCTTTTACAGGAAATAATGCCGCCAGGCTTCTGTCTTCCTACAACATTCACAAGGCCTTTCTGTCCGCCACCGGAATTACTCTGGAGAACGGCGCCACCAATTCCTCCCCTGAGGAAACCTGCATTAAAGAAATGGCTGTGAAAAAAAGCATGGAGAAATACCTGCTGGCAGATTCCAGCAAGTTCAGCAGTGTGTCCCTGCTTACGTACTGCGAGGTAAAAGACTTAACCGGCATCATCACGGATCAGAGGCCAGATTCGGATTTCTGTGAGTATGCTGCGCAGCACCAGGTATCTGTGATCATCGCAGAATAGATGAGTCAGGTGTGCATAAAAAGCGCCTCACCAGGAAGCCTGTTCCTGATGAGGCATTTTTATACGTTATCTTCTGTCATCATAGCCATCAGGCTTTTAATTTTTATCAAGCCGCCTGATTGTATTTTCAATGACATGTTTCGCTTTCTCACGATTATTCGTCTCCAGAAGTGCAAGTAATGATTCACAGAATACGAAATTCCTGGTTACTCATTCTTTCACCATCTTAATTATTCTTATTCTTCTCCGTCTTCAGCTTCGCAAATTCCTGAATCACTTTTACCGCTCCTTCAATCCCTACTGCACTGCTATTGATACACAGGTCGTACCCCTTGGCCTCGCCCCAACGCTTGCTGGCATAGTAATTGTAGTAGCTGGCCCTCTTTTTGTCGGTCTTCACCATAATATCCTTGGCCTTGGCCTCTGTCACGTTGTTCACCTTCTGTAAATATGCCAGCTTATCCGCCTCGTTAGCTGTGATGAATACAGTCACAGTGTTGGGATACTCTGCTAAGGCATAATCAGCGCACCGTCCCACGATCACGCAGGACTCCTCGTCCGCCAGCTTCTTGATGGTGTCAAACTGTGCCAGAAAAATCTTATGGTTGATGGGCATATCCAGATAAGCAGAGGAATTGTATCCCATGGAATAGGTGTCCATAACCAGGGAATATAAAAAGCTGTTGGTAGGTTTCTCGTCGTGTGTCTCAAACAGTTCCTCGCACAGGCCGCTGTTCTTGGCCGCCTCAGACAGAAGCTCCTTGTCGTAGCACTTTACCCCCATAGCCTGCGCCAACTTCTGTCCAATGATCCTTCCCTGGCTTCAGCACTGTCTTCCAATCGTGAGTACTAAATTACCATTCATAAAAATCCTCCTTTCGATGTCTTTCCCATATGGTTGTCTCAGCCGTGGATTTCTCCCCCTTATGCGGCTGTTCTCCTTTTGCACGGTCCGTCCTTTCTTTATCAAAGGCCTCCCCCCGCAGGCCCTGCATCTCCTATACCTGGTTGTGCCGCCAAAACAGTCGCGATCATATACCTTCTCCATGGCTTTTCTGAGATAATATTGTAAATACAAATGTTTACCATATATCTTATTATACATCAAAAGGCTGAAAATGTATAGAAATAATTACCGGATTAATGACTCCGGATTAATAATTTTGTGATCCGGATTCCCTCCGGTGTCGCAGCAAGGCCCCCTTCCCCGGTCTCCTTTAAGGACACATGCATTTTCTCTCCCACTTCCCTCATGGCATCGAATACCTGATCCGCCGGAATGGCGCTGGTGATTCCTGCAAGGGCCATATCCGCCGCTGCCAGGGCATTGACTGCGCCTGTCACATTTCGTTTCACACACGGAACCTCCACCAGGCCAGCCACCGGGTCGCACACAAGGCCCAACAGGCTTTTCATGGCGATGGCGCTGGCATGACAAATCTGGTGGTTGTCCCCGCCTTTTAAATAAACCAAGGCTCCGGCAGCCATGGAAGAAGCGGCACCAATCTCCGCCTGGCACCCCCCTGCAGCTCCGGCGATAAAGGCCCTGGAGGCGATCACCTGGCCGATTCCAGCCGCCACATATAAGCTTTCGATCACAGCCTTATGGATATCCTCCACCTCCTGCTGATGCATCTGGTAATAGGGAATCAACACGGCCGGCAACACGCCGCAGGAACCGGCTGTGGGAGCCGCCACAATCCGTTTCATACAGGCGTTGGACTCTCCCATCTCCAGGGCCTGTGCCACAACCTGGCTGATGAAGTCTCCGCACAGGGTCTTTCCTTTCTTTCGGTATTCCTCCATCAGGGCTCCCTGTCTTCCAGTCAGGCCGCTGGCAGATGTTAAGCTGCCGTCATAGGCGGTGGAAGCAAGCAGCATGGCATCCCACATTGTGTACATGGAAGCCATGGACTCCTGCTGGGTCACTTTCCGCTCCTCCATATCATCTTCCAGAACGGCCTGGAAAAAGGATACCTTCCTTCTCTCACAGTAGTCAACAATCTCTTTTAATGAATGATATGCCATACATTTTCCTCCATGTTAGTGTCATGACACTAGGTATTCTACCATGTAGATGGTTTCTGCAGCCGAATCCTTTATCCTTCCTCTCCGATATTCAAACGAGTCACCTTTATGATCCCCTCTACCCGTTTCAGCCATTCAATGGCAGAATCAGGAATATTCTGGTCTGTCTCCAATACCATGACAGCATATCCTCCCCGCTTGTCCCGGTACACATTCATGGTAGCGATGTTGATGGACTTGTGGGCCATCAGGGAAGTCACCTCCGCCACATGGCCAGGCTGATCTAAATTGTGGACGATCAGGGCCGGGCGCTCTCCTGTGACATTGATCTGAATCCCATCCAGCTTGTTGATCATGACCCGCCCTCCGCCCAGGGAAGATGCCTGCACCTCCAATGCCCGTCCGCTGGCTGCCTCCACCTTTAAGAGAGCTGTATTGGGATGGGCATCTCTGATATTTTCTTTAGAAAAAGCAAACTCCATGTTCTGCTCTCTGGCAATGTCAAAGCTTTCCGGGATTCGGATATCGTCCGTGTCCATTCCCAAAAGCCCTGCCACCAACGCTTTGTCCGTGCCATGCCCTACGCCGGTAGCCCCAAAAGATCCTGACAAGGTGATATCCGCCTTCACCGGCACGGATCCCAGCAATTTTTTCGTGATCAATCCGATTCTCACCGCCCCTGCGGTGTGGGAACTGGAAGGCCCTACCATCACAGGCCCCAATATATCAAAAATATTCATCCTCTGTCTCCTGCCTCAAGGGCTTCTTGTAAATAGAACGCACCCAGTGACCAAAAGTCATGATCCGGCACGTTCCAGTTTTTTTAACAGCTGTTCAAAATACTCCGGCAAAGGAGCCGTACATTCCATATACTTCCCGGTTCTGGGGTGGACAAACCCCAATACTTCCGCATGCAAGGTCTGTCCTTCAAGAGCAAACGGGCATTTATGAGGCCCATAGACTTCATCTCCCAGAAGGGGATGGCCAATACTTGCCATATGGACACGGATCTGGTGGGTTCTCCCGGTCTCCAGCCGGCATTGGATGTACGTATAGCGGGAAAATCTCTGGAGAACCTGGTAATGAGTCACAGCCGAACGGCCGTTTTTCTCATTGATGCTCATCTTCTTGCGTTCCACCGGATGCCTGCCGATGGGCGCGTCGATCGTCCCCTCTTCTTCCTTTATCACACCGTGAACAATTGCCAGATAACTTCTGGTAATGGAATGCTCCTTCAACTGTGCGGCAATTCTGTTGTGGGCAAAATCATTCTTACAGGCAATCAAGACCCCAGTAGTGTCCTTATCGATCCGATGGACAATCCCTGGCCGCATCACCCCATTGATTCCGGAAAGCTGATCCCGGCAGTGGGCCATGAGCCCGTTTACCAGGGTGCCGCTGTAATGTCCGGCTGCCGGATGAACCACCATCCCTTTCGGCTTGTTGACCAGAATCACATCCTGATCTTCATACAGGATATCCAGATCCATCTCCTCTTCCTGGATCTCCGGTTCCACCGCCTCCAGCACATCAAGCACAACCGCGTCTCCCGGACATACGTTATAGCTGGCTTTCACAGCCAGCCCGTTTACCAGAACCCCGCCACTTTTTAAAAGCTTCTGAATGTAAGACCGGGACAGGCCTTCCGAGACCTCTGCCAGATAGCGGTCAATGCGGACATCCGCCTGGCCCTCTGGCACCTGAAACATCTGTCTCATTTAGGACTCCTTTCCTGCCTTTGCCCTGCTGCCTTCATCGCCGTCTCGCCTTCCCGGCTTCAGCACCTCAAAATCTTCATCTGAATAGTAGCACAATACCAAAAATAGCAACACCGCCGCAGACACGGTTACATAACAGTCTGCCACATTGAAAACCGGAAAATCAATCAGCTTAAAATACAGGAAATCCACCACATATCCCTGGGCTGTCCGGTCAATCAGATTCCCCAATGCCCCTGATGCAATCAAGGTAAGGCATATCTTAAAAGGCACATATTTTTTATCCTTGGGAAGCTTCCACATGGCATAGAGCACTGCCAGAAACACCAAAGATGCCACAAGAAAGAAAAAAAGCTGCTTTCCCTGAAGCATACCAAAGGCTGCCCCCTGATTTTCTGAATAGCAAAACTCAAAGACCCCATCCCATAAAACCACTGGCGGCTTTCCTTTCAGCCTGTCTATCACCAGTTTCTTGGTCCATTGATCCAATCCGGTGAGCACAGCCGCTCCTGTCAGAAACCCAACCATCGTCTTCCCTCTTCCACTCATGCTCTCTCCTCACTCTAAAACCATAGAAAGCCCTTTTTTCATGGCTTCTTCGGTCACCTGGCTGTCTATGACAGCCTGCCCGATTTCTTTTAACAAGATGAAACGAATCCTTCCGCCATCCATCTTCTTATCATTTTTCGTGGCATCAATCACCTGCTGGGGATCCACTCCTGAGACGGATACTGGCATATGGAATGTTTCCATCAACTTCTCTAACTCTGCCACTTGCTCCCTGGAGATCCACCCCTTCTCCACGGACATCCAGGCAGCTGCCAACGCCCCCACAGCCACACAGTGGCCGTGAAGCATCTGAAAGTCTTTCCATTTTTCGATGGCATGGCCAAGGGTATGTCCAAAATTTAAAAGGGCCCTCTCTCCCTGTTCTGTAGGATCTTCCTCCACTACCTTCCGCTTGATCTCGTCGCTTCCCCAGATCATCTCCATGCACACATTTATGTCTCGATCCATAATCTGGCCTGCATGCTCCTTAAGCCACTGGTAATATTTGACATCCTTTATGAGGCCGTGTTTGACAATCTCTCCCATACCGGACGTAAACTGCTCCTCTGGAAGGGTTAAGAGGGTGCTGACATTGGTATAGACCAGTCTTGGCATATGAAAGCTTCCAACCATATTTTTGTAAGATCCCACATCCACCCCAGTCTTTCCGCCGATGCTGCTGTCTACCTGGGACAACAGCGTAGTGGGAATCTGGATAAAGGAAATCCCTCTCAGATAAGTGGCCGCAGCAAAACCGCACAGATCACCTACCACTCCGCCTCCCAACGCCACTAAAAAATCCTTCCTGTCAAACCGGTGGGCAATCAACGTCTCGTAAAGTTCCTGAACAGTCTTTAGGTTTTTATTCTCCTCCCCCGCCGGGAATACAAAAGAAATCACCTGTCTGCAGCAGCCGGTCAACAGGTCTGCCACTGATTTCAGATAAAGCCCTGCCACCGTGGAATCTGTCACAATACAAATCTTCCGGTTCTCCACCTTTAGCTTTCCCATCTCTTCCGGCAGTCGGTCAAAAGATTCTGACAATAAAATATCATAGATGTGCCTTCCATCCCGGTGCACTGCAATTCTGTCATTCATATCGTATGCCTTCCTTTCCCATGACAGAAGAAAGCAAACGATCCGAAAGACCGTCTGCTCACCATTCCGTTCTTTTATCTATCAGCTTTACAAACAACTGCTATGGAACTTCCATTACAGTCGCAGGTTCATCCCTGAAATATCCAACGCCCCGCCCTGTAAATCCTGAAAATCGCCGGAAAGGGCAACCGATTCCGGTGCAGCAATAAAAATATAGTTGGATATCTTCTGCAGGTTCCCGTTGATGGCATAAGTCGCTCCGGAGGTAAAATCAATGATCCGCTGAGCCACCTCCATATGCAACCCCTCCATGTTGAGAACCACGGCCTTCCCTGCCAACAGGTAATCCCCAATCTCCTTGGAGTCCTCGATAGAGGTGGGCCTGATCATCGTAAATTCCGCCGCATGCTGCGGTTGCTTCATAGGCACTACTTTTGCAGAGGACCTTCCTGGAAACCTGAACTTGGGAGGCTCGTCCTCCTCATCGTAATCGTCGTAATAGTCATTGTCTTTCTTCGCAAAAATGCTTTTTCTGGCCGGTTTTTCGTCTTCATAATCGTCATCTAAGAAGTAATCGTCTTCGTCATCACTTAGCCGCATGCTATCCATAATTTTTCCCAAAAGACTCATTGCTACTCTCCTATCCTCTGCCTAGCACCAAAAATACCGGTGCCTACTCTCACCATGGTCGCTCCTTCCTCGATGGCCACCTCAAAATCTCCCGTCATCCCCATGGAAAGAATACTCATGCTCACATTATC
>CANDZL010000054.1:0-25284 GCA_947425205.1 uncultured Hungatella sp.
TTCTCCAGGGTACTTGAAGACCATCGGTACTTAGGCAATGCCTTACGTACCGCTATGCTTTTCACGTTACCCTCCGGGTATGTGTTCACACTAGGCTCGAAAAGACCTCGCCAAGTGTTCACCGAAGCGTGGGCGTGCCCAGGAGAATACAGTAGGATTCCCTCCTCAGGCGGCCCCATCGCGATTTTTCAAATAGCCAAACTTAAGCTTAATGACATTGGCTTTCTTTCTCCACATTTTTCCAGAATACAATCCCCCCTATGGCCATTACGGTATTGTCCGTACAGTATATCTGGTCAGCACATTAGGTGTCATTCATGATTTCTCTGTCTCTTATTTTTTGACGGACTGTCTCGTCCAGCATGAAAAAAGTCAACGCAATACCGTCCGGCGCGCGTTTGGCATATCTTATTCTATCTTTCAATTCCATTTTCAAACACCTTCCTCTGGGTGTTCTCGCTTTTTATCTGCAGAATTCTTCTCCATATTGTACCCCAATATGCAAAAGTGTTTAATTATTATTTCCGGTTTAACATTAGAGGTTCAATGCTTTTCTTCCCCAATTTCTCAATACGGGAATCCCACGGCTTTGGACCTGCCGCATAGTCCGGGAACACCGTTTATTCCATTTGGCATCATCCATTATCCCACCTGCATTCAGGAATATCTTTACTACTTCGTCCCCCATAGAAATACAGCTCTATTTATTATACATAGCATTTCGGTAAATTGTAATAAGCGGAGAACAGGCTTCTCAGCTGACGCTTAGCATTGAACGAGAATTGAAGATACGTATAGAAAAGGATAGGAATTTTGCTATGTATTTGATATAATCATGGATAGTGTCATAATGTATGTTTTAAAGGAGAAAAAAGATATAATTGTCTTGTGTAAACCGTGTGAAAATATGGTTATGTTACAAGACCATGAGACCACAAGACCAAAAGATATTGCCGATTTGCCTGGTTTGAGTGTGGCGAGAGCCAGGGTTATGCTGCCGAACTGGGAGATATTGAAACATTGGGAATGAATAGAAACAGAATATTATATGATGTAAATTGGGTTGATAATTGAAAACTTGACGTTAAGAAAGCTACATTATTTGCTTTTGCGGATTTAAAAGAATTTATTTGTCAATCAAGGATCTAAAAGGTTTTTGCATGATATATTGATGTTTTATATTTTAGAAAACATATTTATAAATTGACAATAGAAATAAGGGAAATAATGCGAGAAGATAAATCGCAGGTAAGAGAGGAGGCGGGGAACATGGGAATGAGCACTGTTGCCGTTATTGAAGCCGGAATAGGCGCATTATCTTTGGGATTTAAGGAGGCCGGATACCAGGTAGTTGCTGCTTTTGAGGAAGACAAGAAGGCTGTGGAAGCTTACAGGCGTAATCTAAACGAAATATATGAATGTAGTCTGTTAGAACTATTGCCCGAAGACATTCCTGATACGGATGTGATTGCCATTGACCTGATGAAGGCATCTCCATTCAAAAAGGAGGGGCTGCGGCAAGAGAAAGAGGATCCTTTTGGTATCAGAGCCTTAATGAAAATCCAGAAAATCATAGATATAAAAAGGCCGTTGGCATTTTGCTTTGTAATGAAAAAGAGGATGGGAAAAAGTGTTTTTCTGACAAATCTTTTGGAGGAAATGTCAAATCTGGGCTATTATTGGGAATGGAAAGTGGTAAGTGTCAAGGAGATGACAGGCAGTCCTGTAACAGAAGAGCAGCTCTATGTACTTGGCAGTTCCATGTCTGGGTTTCCTATGGGATTTCCAGGATATCCGCATCTGGCAGATCTAGTTCCTATCCGTAAAATTGTATACGGGGAAAGGGAAGGGCAGCAGCAGGATATGGCAGGCAGGGATAAAATAGAAGAATATTCCGAGGGCGACAGTTTTCTTTGCTGGAAAAAAGGTAACTATGTAGAATGCCCTTGTGTGAGCTGGAATTTCATAAAAATGCCCTTTGTACGGATAAATGGAACGGCACGTCCGTTGTCATACCGTGAAATCGCAAGGCTGAAAGGGTTTCCGGATTCTTTTGAATTGCCTGCATCGAATAAAGCGTGGCTTGTCAAAATGCTGCACTACGCGCCGAATGTTCAGGTGACCAAAAGGATAGCAGAGCATATAAAGGATAACCTGACACCGACTCCCCTTCGAAAAATACAGAAAGCGACTGGGCGAGCATTCGAAGTAATCTTTAATGAATATTTATGTCAGAAAACGGGAAGAACTGGAAAGTTTCAGAGCACGGATTCGGATATGGAATGGGATTTTGTTTATACATATGACAATGCATCCTATTATTTTATCCTGAAGTTTTATAGCAGTGATTTTTCTGTGAAACAAAACATAGATCGGGTATGCATGCGGGTGTCAAAGAAACGATTGAAGAAGGAAGACAACCTTGTGCTTGCGGTGGCGAATGTTGTTCCTGATGAGATCAAGAGAGCCTGTGAAAAACAATATGGAATGTTCGTGTGGGATGTAAAAAATCTGATCTGGCTGTTTGAAGAATTTTCAGATATAAAGAATGAGTTTATTGCACTTTTGAATTTTTCAATAGAAAATATTGAGCCGGAAAAACCAATTCCATATATTTTTCATGTGACAGGAGGACGGCAGAAAGATTTAAGCTTAAAAGAACGATTGCAGCGGATCGAGCCTGGACGTAAACAGTATCAGGAATATGAGGCGGTCTGCATTGAGATTCTAAAATATGTTTTGGGCGATTATCTGACATTGTGGTATGTTCAGGAAAATACGGATCATGGGATGTACCGATTTGACCTGTGCTGTAAGATAAAAAGCGGAGTGGAACAGGATTTTTTTGAATCCATTCAGAACTATTTCAATACAAAATATATTGTATTTGAATTTAAAAATTACGCAGATAAAATTACCCAGCAGGAAATCTATACAACGGAAAAATATTTATACGAGAAGGCTCTGCGAAGGGTTGCGATTATTATATCAAAAAATGGTGCCGATGAGCATGCATTGGCGGCTGCAAAAGGAAGCCTTCGGGAAAGCGGGAAGCTGATTTTGTGTCTGTCCGATAAAGACCTTCTGGAATTGATTGATATGAAAGATAAAAATGAACAGTCAGTCGATGCTTTTTTTGAGGCAATGCTGGATGATCTCCTTATTCATTTGGAAAAATAAGATCCTATTCAAGGAAAAGGATTTTGAGAAATGACGTTTTTTGTGGTATTCAGACGAAGGGATATCCTAGATAAACAGAGAGTGTGCCTGTAGGAAGGAGGGAGATTCTTTTGATGAACATTGGATATGTAGGAAAAGCATGTGGCATAGGCTTATATACAATATTGGCTGTGACGATGGTAACTGGATGTGGCAAAACGTATGAGGTTATCTCTATAGAGGAAACGGGAGGCATAGAGACAGCAGAGAGGACAGAGACAACAGAAAAGATAGAAGCAACAGCAAGAGAAACTACAAGTGTTCAAGAGATACTGATGTCTACCGATGCCGTTGCCTCAAAGGCCGAGTCTTCTGCATCTGAGATGGAACAGATGAAAAGTCAGGAGTCGTGCCTTCTTCCGGATGTATTTCCCCTGGAATTGCTTTTCTCCAGTGGCGCGGGAGGATGGGGGACTACCATGGTTTTAAATCGGGATGGCTCCTTTGAAGGGGGTTTTGAAGATCATGAATTGGGATCCAGAGGGAAGGATTATCCCAATGGATCTGTCTATCTCTGCAATTTTGAGGGAACATTCGGCAGTGTGGATCAGGTAAATGACCATACCTACACCATGGTCCTGGAAGAACTGACTTTAGAGAAGGAGAGCGGTGAAGAATGGATTGAAGATCAAGTTCGGTATATTGCTTCCGAGCCAAGGGGGCTGGAGCAAGGACATAGGTTTGTTTTTTACACTCCCGGCACGCCGGTGGCAGAGCTTGACCAGGAATTTGTGGACTGGTGGCACAATGCCTGGCTGGTGAGAGAAGGGAAGAGCGATGCCTTGGATTGCTACGGTTTGTATCATGAAGAAGAAGGGATAGGATTTTTTACGCATGAACCATAAATCGTATGAATTGTATGAACCGTATGAACCGTATGAACCGGCGGATCTTCTCTTTTATGTCCAGAGAAAAGGGATGGTGCTTAAGGAACCGTCGCTGGTAGCCTTTGATGAGATCACGAAGAAGATTCTAGCCTATGGAACGGAGGCCTGGATACTAAGAAAGCAGGGTGGGGAACATATCACAGTTATTTCGCCTCTCAGGCAGGGGAAGATTGCCGACTATAGCGTAGCTGTGGAACTGTTTACTTATTTCATAAAGAAGGCATTGGGGAGAGTGTCTCTTCGAAGGCCAACGGTGGCTGTCTGTATGCCAAAGGCAAAGTATCTGACAGTGGTGGAAAAAAAGGCATTGGAGGATTGCATCATTCAGTCAGGAGCCAGGGAGCTTATGATAAGCGACCTTTCTGTAGAATCGTTTCTTAAGGAAGTTCCGGACAAATTTCCAGATTGGAATAAAAAGATTAAGGTGGTTATTGGAATTACAAAAGAAGAGCCAAAGGCCTATGTTTCAGAGATATTTAAAGAGGTTTTAGAATATGCCGCTGAGGAAGGAATTGCCAGTTCCAGGATAGAGGAAATGTTTCGGAAGGAACTGGATAAAATCACTGGAAAATGATCTAATAAAAGATGACAGATATATGAACAATTGCACGAGCGTGACATATATGATCCAAGAATATAAAGTCAGGAATGCAAAGCAGCCAGGAGAAATCTTTTTCGATGACTAGGAAATTGGCTATGGGGGCGGCCCCAGGTTTGGACAGCCCCTAATATTGCCAATTAATCTACTTTGCTACTGCTTTCTTCTGCTGTCCCATTCCCCTCCCTGGCCAGTTCTTCATAACTATCTCGCAGCACCTGGCAGGAATCCCCAAAGCGTTTGGATTCCTTCTGGGTCAGAGATAGGGTCAATACTTTTCTGACCCCGTTTTTATTGATAATACAGGGGACACCGGAGAATACATCCATCTGGCCATACTCTCCTTTCAGCATTGCAGAAACAGTGATGACGCTGTTTTCGTCTCCCAGAATCGCTTTGGTGATTCTGGTTAAGGCCATGCCGATGCCATAATAGGTGGCATTTTTGGCTTCTATGATTTTATAAGCGGCTTGCTGGACCTCTTTTTCAATCTCCTTCAGATGCTTTCTGTCAATCTCCGGGTTTTCCGTACATAATTCCGTGATGGATTTGGTTGCTATCTGGGCCTGGCTCCAGGGGACAAATTCACTGTCGCCATGTTCACCGATCACATAGGCATGGACATTTTTCGGATCCACTTTCAGATATTCTCCCAAAAGATACCGGAGCCTGGCAGTATCCAGGGCGGTGCCGCTGCCCAGAATCTTTTTAGGGTTAAAGCCAGACAGCATATAGGTGATTTTGGTCATAATGTCTACCGGATTGGTGGCCACCAGAAAGATTCCGTCAAAACCGGAGGCAGTAACCGGTTCTATGATGGAGCGGAATACCTTGGCATTGCGTTTTAAAAGGGCAAGCCTTGTCTCTCCCGGTTTCTGGGCGACCCCTGCACAGATTACCACAATATCCGCATCGCCACAGTCTTCATACCCTCCGGCGTAGATCTTCATGTTGGCGGCGGAGAATGCAAGCCCATGGTTTAAGTCCATGGCTTCCCCTTCTGCCCGTTGCTTATTTAAGTCAATAAGTACCAGCTCATCGCATACATTCTGATTTAGGAGGGAATAGGCATAGCTCATTCCCACCATTCCTGTGCCTACCAGCACTACTTTTCTGTTATCGTTTACCATGATCATACCTCGTTTCCACTAGTTCGCGTCTATATTTTCTCTCTTAGTATTCCGGATTACAGAAAAAGTATTTTGGATTTTTCAGAATCTGGTGCTTTTTCCAGCAAAATCTGCTATAATCGGAGTCAGGCAGCGACGCAGAGTGCCCTGTGCCGGCCATTGAACGAAGAGGAAGGGCTGCATAAGGGTATTATCAGGATGCCTTCCGGCGATTTGACAGATGGCTTAAAGTGTCACATAATGATTTATGAAAAGAAGGGGAAGGAAGAGAATCATGGCTGGCAGAATCGAGATCACAGATTTTTCCGCTGGGGAGTTGGATGTGTATGCCAGGCTTTCGGAGACACAGCTTTTTCATTACCATGAGCCGGAACCGGGGATCTTCATTGCAGAGAGTCCGAAGGTGATTGAACGGGCTCTGGATGCAGGTTGCGAGCCGATTTCCATACTGGTAGCCAGAGAACAGACGGATAAAGACACCAGAATGGTTATGGAACGATGTGAGAAGAGAAAAGTACCGGTCTACACAGCAGAGCGTTCCTTGTTGTCAAAACTGACGGGATTTCCTTTGACCAGAGGGCTTCTCTGCGCCATGAATCGTCCACCCCGCCCATCTGTTTCCCAGGTGTGCCAAAATGCCCGAAGGATTGTGGTGTTGGAGCGGGTGATGAATCCCACCAACGTAGGAGCAATCTTCCGGTCTGCAGCGGCACTTAATATGGATGGGATTGTGCTGACTCCAGGTTGCAGTGATCCTCTGTACCGTCGTGCAGCCCGGGTAAGCATGGGAACAGTATTCCAGATACCATGGACCTATCTTGACAGGAACCTTTCCTGGCCGGAGGAGGGAATGAGATGCCTTAAGGAAATGGGATTTGAGACAGCTGCAATGGCCTTGAAAGAAGATTCCATTGGATTAAATGACTCTCGTCTGAGGGAGGCCCGCCGGCTGGCCCTTGTCCTGGGAACGGAAGGGGACGGACTGTCAGAAGAGACCATTGCAGACTGTGATTACACCATCCGCATCCCCATGTCCCACGGCGTGGATTCTTTAAATGTGGCGGCTGCCAGTGCGGTGGCATTCTGGCAGCTGGCTGGTCAAGAGTTTCGGTAGGGGAGAGGAATCGGTCGCTTCTTTGTCTAATTTCCCGTTGGATTGTGTTAGTCTACGCTCTGCTTCGGTTCGTGCTAAACGTATGTCACTGGCATACAGCACCGTCGGTCAACGATGCCGCCGCAGAGTCCGCCTCAGCGAAGCGAAGGTATCGCCTCCGTCCTCTGCCTTGCCCATGAAAAATTATGCCCGCTGAAGCGGGGCACGCTGTTCGGCGGAGTTTTGCCAGATATAATCTGGTCAAGATACTATAGATTAATCAGGAGCTTTGCAGTTTCAGTCGCCGTAAGACGAAAGCGAGGCTACACGCATACGTTTGAAATCACAGGAGGAAATCACATGCGGTATCGGTTCTTGCGTTTTCCAGATGGAAAGACGAAAGCAGTCACATTCAGCTATGATGATTCGAGACGTTGGGATATCAGGCTTTCAGAGGTTATAACAAAGTATGGCATAAAAGCAACCTTTAATATCAACAGTACCTGGCTGGGCAGGAATGCGGAGGATGAGCATTTAACGCCAGAGGAAATAAGACAGCATATTCTTGGCAGAGGCCATGAGATTGCCGTCCACGGTGCCAGGCATGCTGCCCTGGGGAATCTTCGGCCTATTGATGGTATTCGGGAGATATTGGAGTGCCGCCAGGATCTGGAACGAATCTTTGGCAGGATCATTCGGGGAATGGCGTACGCTGACAGTGGAATCACAAGGATGGCCAACGGGGCATCCTATGAGAATATAAAAGAATATCTGATGGATCTGGGGATTGCATATGCCCGAACTCTGGGGCAGGATAACAATGGGTTTGAATTGCCCTGTGACTGGCATGCCTGGATGCCTACAGCCCACCACAAAAATCCTAAGGCATTGGAATATGCCCATGAGTTTGTCAGTATGGATGTCAATGCCATGTACTGGGCGGCCCGCAGGCCCAGACTTTACTATCTCTGGGGACACAGTTACGAGTTCGAGCAGGATCATAATTGGGAACTTCTGGATGCCTTATGCCAGAAGCTGGCTCATCAGGATGACACCTGGTATGCCACCAACATGGAGATCTATGAGTATGTGACAGCCTATCAATCGCTGGTGTTCAGTGCCGATAATAAAATCGTATACAATCCTACATTGTTGCCCATCTGGTTTGACGTTGATGGAGAGCGTTGCCAGATTGGCCCTGGGGAGACGAAGACAGTGGAAGCGTGTCTGGCCAACGAGACTAGGATAGTATGAAGCTAGAAGATACAAAGGAGATGAAGGATTCATGAAAATCAGATGGTTTGACAATAAAACATCCAGGAAATGTAAGGCAGCCGCCATAGTGGCGGCGGGGGTGATCGTGTCTCTGTCCATGACCGCTGTCGGGGCGGAAGGACAGGGAATCCAGACAGGGGAGACTGAAGCAGGAGGAGCTCAGAATACGGAAATGCAGATGCAGCAACATAAGGAGATCGAACCAGGCATGCAGGCGAATCCACAGCGGTTTGTCCTTCCGGAGGAAGCCAGGGTTTTGGTAGTGGTGGAGGGAACCGGGGAAAGCAAATGCCAGGTATACACCTGGGAAAAAGCGGAGGATGGCTGGAAATTAAAGTTTATTGTGGACGGCAACCTGGGCTTAAACGGTATGAGCAATCATCGGGTGATGGGGGATAAGACAACTCCTATCGGCGTATTCCAGATGAACACTCCCTTCGGGCAGGATGACCCTCTGGAAGGATTTCCGGTTAACTATGTGAAGGTGAAGGAAAGCCATGTCTGGGAGGATGATACCAACAGCCTGGTAGACGGAAGCCAGAAGGAAGGGGAGCGTGTAGGCACCAGCAGGTACGCTGGCTATTATGATTATGCCATTGATGCCGGATTTAATAAAGAGGCGATCCCAGGCCAGGGTTCGGCACTGTTTCTCCACTGTATGCCAAAAGGCTCTGAATATAGTTCCGGCTGCGTACAGATTCCCAAGGAGAAGATGGCAGAGATCATGAAACTGTATGGCACTTATGGGGATGGAGCCTGCTACATTGCTCAGGCACCCAGAGGAACTTTTGAGTTGATTTACGATACATACGGCACGAATCATGGGCTTTCGCCGGAAGGAGATTTTTGACAGTACAAAGATATGTTTTCTGGCGGTATCCGGTTTGGAAGATCGGATACCGCCTGTCTTCCTGTACAGTCTCACAAGCCTCTGGGATCCGGAAAATTTTAACGAACCACTCCGCTGCCATTGCATACCTGACATGTCCCTGTCCCGCGGCAGGTATAGCATTTATGAACCTTTCCCTCATCAGACCCGGTTCTGTTAAGGCCGTCACCGCCACAGACATAGCAATGTCCTGTACCTCTGCAGGTACGGCAGGTATCATCCACCGTCTCCTTACGTGTGGTTTTGGTATCCGAACTGCCGCTTGTTGATAAAGAACCGGAAGTGGTAGAATCGGAAGCAGAACTGCGGCCTTTCGCAATGTCATAAAGCTCTTTCACAGAATCCACCTGTTCGCCATAATTTAAGTTAAAGGAACCGGAGATGGGTATGACGGCATAGCCGTATCTGCTTCCGGTCTTTAAATCAGCCTCGAAGGTTCCTTCCAGGTGTGTGCCGTTTTCCTCGTTTGCTGTCAGAGTGTATACGGCTTTTTGTTTCGTTTTCTTTGAATACTGTTCATCTAAGCTATAATCCGGCCGGTAATAGATTGCAGAAAATTTTGTCACATTACCGGTCTGCGCTTTAGGATTCACTTCAAAACTAAGCATTTTTTCTATGGCGCCGCGGTCAGTTAATGATAGCCCAAGGAAATAATAACAACCGTTTTTGTCATTTTCCTCTGTCACTGCCACATAGAAAGTTTCCTCTTTTCCGTCAATGACAGCCTTTATAATATTTTTTTCCGATGCGGGCGAATCGGAATCAGAAGCATCTGCCTCAGAGGTTTTTGCCAGGGTGGTTTTGGAAGTTTTCGTTCTAGCCGCGGTTGTCTCCTTCTCATTTAATGAGATGGGCGATTCTTCTATTTCCTTCTTTAGTGTTTCATTCAGCTCTTTCAACTGGTCATCCGTCCTTGAGTCCCTCGGCACCAGTTTATCTATCGAATAACTCTTCTCTTTAGCAAGCACCTGTCCCATAAACATCCCACAGAATAGCACTGCCAACACACTGATTCTGAAAATTTTCTGTTTCATCACAATTCTCCTCTAAGTATAGCAGATGTACAGGTCCTCCATATATAACCATCTTACTATGCTGCCTATGCATTGTCAATAAGATCGGATGCCGCTTTTTCTTTTTGCGCCTTTTCAGGAGAAAAAAAGTCTGTTATAGTTAACTTCAAGTAACCGTTCAATATTTTTACAGAGACAGGAGAAGTCATGAAAAAGTATGAGGGAATCCGTAAATGGTATGAAAAAATCACATTTCAGCGCCTGTTAACTACTGTTATGATCGTGTTTGTCAGTGTGGTATTTCTTACATTCAGCGTCATTGTGGTATGTCTGTCAGAGGCGAAGATACGGCAGAATACCAGGGATAACATGACTATGGTCATGCGGCAGTTTGATGTGTATCTGGGAAATCATATCGCCAATATTTTCGAAGGGTTTAAAACTTTAGAGTCCAGCCAGAATTTGATGCAGCTGCGGGAGGTTTCCAGAGGAAAACGGCAGCTGTCCTATGCGGCAGGCAATTATATCTATCTCAACAAGCTGATGAGCCAGTTCCTAAGTGCCAATTCCGCCAGTGTCTATAATGTGTATCTCAATTTCGGAGACGGAAAAGTACTGACTCAGGGGTACGAGCAGGATCTATTAAAGATTCAGTATTCCTATGAGGTGTGGAAGGAGCGGTTTCCCAACAACCAGTATTACTGGCTGGATGCAGATTCCTACCGGGATCTGATACCGGATCCAGAGGTGGGGGCCGTGCTGTTCCATCTGTATGAGGGAACGAAAGACAGCCACAGCGGGATCATCCTGATTGCCATCAAGGATTCTTTGTTCAAAAACAGCATGGATACCATGAATCTGGACCAGAAAGCAAGCATCAATGTGGTGACAGGAGACGGGATCATCCATTATGGTGATGAAAAAGCCTGGGAGGCGGTGAAGGATAATCGGGCTTATCTAATGGGAAAAGAGATGGGGAAGGGTGTCATTACCACGGAAGTGAAGGACGGGTATTACTTTATGTACGAGAATCTTGACTTAACCGGCTGGAAGCTGGTGTACAATGTGGAGGAAAGCAGCATCTCCAACGCCCATTATATCATGACAGATATGATTGTTATCACCGGAATCACCATTCTTGCAGCGGCAGTATTCCTGGGCATGCTGTCTAAGGCCATCAGCCGTTCCCTCCGGATATTGAGCCAGAAGGTGGAGGCGGAGGATATGCTGGATCATGAGATTTCTCTCCGTTCTTATGCGGAGATCACCACGCTGTGTAACAGCCTGGAAAGCATGCGAAAGAGAATCAACCATCTGCTGGATCAGGTGAAACAGGAGCAGGAGGCCAAGCGCCAGACAGAGCTGGCCCTTCTCCAGGAACAGATTAACCCACATTTTTTGTACAATACCTTGTATTCCATCATGCAGCTGTGTGAGTTGAAGAAGCCGGAACAAGCCAGTGAGATGCTGGCGGCCTTGTCTCAATTTTATCGTGCAGGGTTAAACAAGGGAAACAATATCATCACTGTGGAGGAGGAACTGAACCATGTGAAGAATTACTTGTATATCCAGCATTTTCGCTATTCAGATCTGTTTGATTACACTATTGACTGTGACCCGGAGCTTTTAGGCTGCTGCATTCCCAAGATGTCGCTTCAGCCGTTGGTGGAAAATGCCATCTATCATGGAATCAAGAAGAAGCATGGATTTGGAAATATCTGTATTCTGGGCGGCAGCTATGATGGGAAACATGCCTATCTGGAAGTCCATGACGATGGGCCGGGATTCAGCGAGGAGAGGCTTAACCAGTTGAAACGCTATCTGGAGGAGGAGGTTTCCGGGGATAAAAGGATAAGCTTCGGGCTGAAAAATGTGGACTCCAGAATCAAGTTTGAGTTTGGCCGGCCAGCTGGTCTGGAACTGGAGTCTACTCCTCAGGATACCTGTGTGAGGATATGCTTTACTATGAGGAAGATGGAGGAATCGTAAGAAATGAATACACAGCAGCAGAATGTATAAAAAGGATAAGAAACAACGGATACGAAAACCATGGAGGAAGCGATGAGAAGGCACAGTATTTTGTTTATTGATGATGAGGAGTTGATTCGGCAAAGCTTTTTGAAGCTGGTGGATTGGGAGAGCCGTGAGTTTGATGTGGCAGGTGTGTTTAAGGATGGGGAGGATGCATGGGACTATTTGGCATCTCATCCGGTGGATATTATTGTGACGGATATCAACATGCCGTTTATGAACGGAATCAGTCTTCTGGAACATATCCGCCGGGAAAACTTAAGAACCAGGGTACTGTTTCTGACAGGCTATGAGTATTTTGAATATGCCCACAAGGCGGTACAGCTGAAAGCGTTTGATTTTCTTTTGAAGCCGGTAACCACAGAGCAGCTTTTGAATGCTGTAGAGAGAGCGGTTCATGATATTGAGAAGGAGGAGGCGGCCCAGGAGGCGGTAGGAAAAAGCCTGGAGCTTTCTCAGAGTGAGTTTGTCAACCAACTTCTGTATGGACATCTAAAAAGGGAGGACATTAAAAAAGAGGCTATGGCAGTGGGAATCTCGCCGGATGCCAATGGATACCTGGCAATGATGGCGGCTGTGGATGAGATAGAGGGGAAGAAGATTCCGGATGGGCAGGCTATTGAATTGAAACACCAGCTGCAGGAAACCATCTTAAAGAAGAAGGAGGAGTTGGAAAGAGCGGAAGGGGAAAGCTTTGACATTTATTTTGCAAGAAATCTAAGTCCTCATATCCAGATGCTGTTATTGGGCAAAAGGAAAGGGCTTTTTACTGCTGATTTTGTCCGGAGGTTTGTAGACTGTCTTCTGGGGATGGAGGAGGAAGGCGGGCAGTACCGGGTAACTGTGGCAGCAGGCAGAAGCTATAAGCGGATGGAGGATATGCCGGAGGCATTTCAAGAAGTGCTTCATGCTGCCAGGGACCGGCATATTTTAAAGGGGAAAGGGTGGAAGGCGGTTCATGTGTCGGATTTCCCGAGGGAGAAGGAGGAGAAGGACAAGGTGGTGCTGCCTACAGATACGTTTCTCCAACATATCCGCATGGGAATGGCAAAGGAGGTGGAGCAGGATATCAGGCAGATTTATGAGACGTTCCGCCATAAGGAGTATATATCCCTGGCATCGGCCAAGATGGTGACTACGGAGCTGGCGATCACGGCTTTTAAGGGGGAGAAGTCTTCTTCGGACCAATCGGTAAGCTATCTGTATTATCTGAATCATATCCAGCAGTTGAATACTCTGGATGAGCTGGAGGATGATATCACGGAATTTGCGGTAGGAATTGCAAATAGGCGGAAGGAGGGAGGAAATCACAAACGGGAAATTGCGAATAAAGCAATTAATTTCTTAAAATGCAATTACATGAAGGAGAATTTAAGCCTGAATGATACGGCTGCATTTTTAAATATCAGCGTCCCTTATCTGGCGGTTTTGTTTAAGCAGGAGACGAAGAAGAATTTCAGCGCCCATCTTCTGGAGATTCGGATGGAGAAGGCCAAGGAGCTTCTGCGAACCACATCTTCTACAGTGGGCGAGATCGCAGAGGCGGTGGGATACAGCAGTTCTCAGTATTTTGCGGTATGTTTTAAAAAGTATACTGGCATTTCGCCGGGGGCATACAGGGAGGGGATATAGACGAATTGAAACGGAAAGCTATAAAATTTTAAACATTTTATATAGAATATTATCTGTAAACAGGGTATCTGTTTGTATAAAATAGAGTCAATGGTAAGGATGTGGTAAGGCAGAATTTCTTTCCAATGCCACATAACTGATGATACGAGGAAGGAGCAATCATGAAAACGAAAACTGGTGTTTCAAGAAAGGATTTGATGCCCTATCTGTTCCTCCTGCCGGCGGCTCTTTTTATTTTGGCATTTTTGGCGTATCCTCTGATGACTGTTTTTTTCTACAGCGTGCAGAGCTATGATGTGACGAAACTTGCGGATAAGGGATTTGTGGGCCTGGAGAACTTTAAAAAGCTGTTTGCGGATAAGATTTTTTACCGCTCGCTGAGTGTTTCTGTAAAATGGGTTTTGACCGAGGTCTGTTCTCAGCTGGTACTTGGTATGGTGTTGGCCCTTTTGCTGGATGAAAAGTTTAAAGGCCGGGGCATCTACCGCTGTGTGGTATTTTTCCCGTGGGCAGTATCTGGCGTCTTGACTTCGATGTTATGGTCTTTGATCTACAATGAGAATATCGGTCTTCTGAATTCGATTTGCAAGGATCTGGGGCTGATCTCCAAGAATATGGCGTGGCTGGGCAATATGAAGACGGTGTTTAAGGCTACGGCAGTGGCGGAAATCTGGAGGGGGATTCCATTTTTTGCCATCACCATTCTGGCGGCGCTGCAGAATATTCCTTCGGATCTTCATGAGGCATGTGTTGTGGATGGAGCTACCACTATGCAGGAGATCTTTTTGGTGAAGATCCCTATGTTGAAGGATACGATTATTTTGACTACCTTGCTTCGGGCTGTGTGGGAGTTTAACAATGTGGATCTGATCTTCACGTTGACTGGAGGCGGGCCTTCTTACCGGACTACTACATTGACAATGTACATGACCAATATGTCTGTGAAAAATGGAAATTATGGCTATGGTTCTACTTTGGCGGTTATGGCGTTCTTTATCTTGTTGATTTTTGCGGGGGTTTATTTGAAGTTGTCTGGGTATGGAAAGGGGGAGGCGTAAGATGAAGACCAATAAAGGAGTGAGGATCCTGAAAAAGGGATTGTTTATAGCAGGGCTTCTGGTGTTTTTGGCTTTTATTCTGTTTCCGATCTATTGGTGCCTGGCGACTTCTTTCAAGCCTTCTGCCGAGATTACATCGAAGGAGGTGACATACTGGCCGGCGGCGTTTACTTTCCAGAATTATGTGGAAGCATGGATGAGAAGTGGTTTTAAGATTTATTTTAAGAACAGTTTGTTTATCTCTGTGTTTGGCGTTGTATTTATTGTTTTGCTCTCTGTCTTGACAGGCTATGCGCTGGACCGGTTTAAGTTTAAGGGGAAAAATGTGTTTATGCTGGTTCTTCTCTGCACACAATTTATTCCGGGAGCCATGCTGATCACGCCGATTTTTATTATCTTTAAAAATTTAGGCATGTTGAATAGTTTGTTTGCACTGGTTTTGGTAAATACCACCTTTCATTTTCCGTTTAACTCTATTTTGATGAAGGGGTTTGTGAGCGGAATCGATTATACCATCGAGGAGGCGGCGCAGATTGACGGGTGCAGCCGTCTGGGAGCCATCTGGCATGTGCTTCTTCCGGTCTTGAAGCCGGGTATTGTTACCATTGCGGCTTATGGATTTATTTCTTGCTGGAATGAGTTTTTGTTCTCGTTTATGTTCATAAGCAAACAGAACAAGCTGACTCTTCCGGTGGGGCTTAAGAACCTGGTGGGTGAGTTCAGCATTAATTATGGACAGCTGGCTGCAGGGGCAATCATCGCTGTGGTGCCTACTCTTATCTTGTTCAGCTATGTCCAAAAGAATCTGGTTGGGGGCTTAAGTTCAGGAGCCGTTAAGGGATAACGTGTCCCTTGATGATAAATTAGGATGCAAGGATTCTAGTATTCAAGAAGAAGGAGAGAAAAATGATGAAAAAAATGAGAAAAGCATTGGCATGCACTTTGGCGGCAGCGATGACAGTTTCGTTAACAGCCTGCGGCGGTTCTTCTGACCAGGGGGGAAGCGCCCAGACTACGGCGCAGGCTTCCGGGGAAACTACCAAGGCGGCGGAGACGGAAGGGAGCCAGGCAGCGGAGACGAAAGCGCCTTCTGGAGAGCAGGTGACGGTTACATTCTGGGATGAGAATGCAGGGGATGAGCGTACGGAGTACTATATGCAGATCATTGCGGATTTTGAGGCGGCCAATCCGGACATCCATATTGAATATCTTGGCTTGTCTTCGGGGGATGCTCTTTCTAAGTATCAGACAGCCATTGCGGCTGGGGAGACGCCGGATGTGGGAGGATTAAATAATTCTTGGGCAGCTACGGTGATCGGACAGGGCCACTGTGTGGCGTTTGATGATATGTTTGCTGCATGGGAGGACAGTGGGAATATTGAGGAGGGCTACATGGAGATCTGTCGTACTTACAACAAGGACGGGAAGGTGTACATGATGCCGACTTCTGCAAATTTTATTACTCTTTGGACCAATGATGCCATGTTTGAAGAAGCTGGGCTGGAATCGCCTAAGACTTGGGATGAGTTTTTTGATGCAGCCCAGAAATTGACGGATAAGGACAACGGGCTGTATGGGTATACCATCCGTGGCGGCTCGGCTTCACCAGCGGTTTTGATTGACTTTATCTATTCTTATCTGGGAACGAACGAGGTGTTTGACAAGGAGGGCAAGACTACCATCAACTGTGATGAGGCGGTTGCGTTTCTTGAGAAGTATTTAGGTCTGTACGGGGAGTATACGCCGGAGAGTGACATTACGGCTGGTTATAAGGAGATTTCTGCTAACTTTGACTCTGGCGTAAGTGCTATGTTTACTCATAATCTGGGATCTTATGGAAGCCATGTGACGGCGTTTGGCGGAACGGAAGGATTTACGGCCAATCCTCTTCCTACGGCGGCTAATGGGAAGTATGTGAATTATGGGGGGGCTTTGACTGGGCTGTGCATGTTTGATACGTGTGAGAATCCGGAGGCGGCATGGAAGTGGATTACGTATATGTGCGGACATGATGCTAACAGTTATTGGAATGAGTCTATCGGGCAGCTTCCGGTGAATAAGTCTTGTTATGAGGATGCGTGGATGCAGAATATGCAGCATATCCAGTGTGCTATTGAGACTACCAGTTTGGATAATTGTATTACGTATACGTCTCCGTCTTATCTGCCGGAGTGGGGGACCATTAATTCTACGTATATTGAGCCGGGGATTCAGTCGGTGATGTCTGGGGATATGACTGCTAAGGAACTTTTGGATATGTGGGCAGAGTATTTGAATGAGGCGTATGCGAATTATATGGCGGATTAAGGGACTGCTGTTTTGTGAGGTGTGAGGGTTGCAGGGTTCGGCCTGAGGGCTTTGAGACGGGGGTAGAATTGTGGAGTGGTGTAAATATCCGTTAGGTAGGGGTGTGGTGTTTGAGTTATCGTGAGGGGCCGCTTGGAGAGGGAATCCTATTGTATTCTCCTGGGCACGCTCGCGCTACGTGAAGAGCATAGCGGTACGTAAGGCGCTAAAACACAGCGCCTAAGTACCGATGGTCTTCAAGTACCCTGGAGAATACAATAGGATTCCCTCTCCAAGCTACGTTATCTCTGGGGAAACGTTAACAAGTACCTCGTTTTGCAGATAATTATACCAACCACTTGTTTGTTTTTGTAATTGCGCAAGTAAAAAAACTTAGCGTGGCACTATTACACCTGGGGTTTTAACCAATAATGCCGCGATGCAGCTCTTTTGCTGTCGATCCTTAGTCTGTCAATAACGTAGCTTCGGAGTCATGATAAAACATCTGTAGACCATTTTTCACGTCGGCACTTAGCGCCTGTCCTTTAGGCGCTTAGTACCGTTACGTGGAAACCTGAGCGAGAGCGTGTCGGAAGATGTTTTATCATGACTCCGAAGCGGCCTCTCTGGATACATCCCAGAAAGCGACCTTTCTCCAGACTGTCTACAAAACGGCCTCTCTGGAGCCTCACCCCATAGAAACAGAGAAACAGGAAGCAATATTAAAATACTTCTAAAAATATGACCAATGAAAGGAAAAACTAAAATCATGGTAGGAACAGTATATCCTTCGGAGAAACATACATTCACAGACCCCAAAAGTGGAGCCAAGATAACACAGCTGACAAATCAAGGAATCAATTATCATTTTTATTTTACGGAAAATTCTTTTGACCAGGACGGTAAAACCCTCTATTTCTTGTCCAACCGGGGACATGAGGACACGGAAATCTGTAATTTATTTAAGATGGACATAGGAAGTGGTGAGATGGTACAGTTGACAGAGGATCCTTTGGGAGTGGAAGTGGGAAAGGTGACTAAGACTCCGGACGGGGAGTACATCGCTTATATCACAGGTGTACAGCTGCGGCTTTACCACACGAAGACAGGGGAGAACAGGCTGCTGTATGAGGATCCGGACAAAATGCTGCTGCAGAATCTTTCTTTCAGCAGCGATAAGAAATGGCTGGGATTTAACCGGAATGAGGATGTGGATGCGCTGCCGGACGGGGGCCCCAACTATGCCGGGTTTAAGGAGAAGATGTTTGCCACCAAGGACGGTAGGGTATCGGTGATCCGGCTTGACGGGACGGAGTTTCACGATGTGTTTCGGGATACCTGCTGGTTAAGTCATTTTCAGTTTTCGCCGGATGATCCGGAGGTTGCCATGTTCTGTCACGAGGGGCCTTGGAATTATGTGCAGCAGAGAATCTGGATGATCAATATGGGAACGGGGGAAGTGTGGCCTTGTTTCCGGCAGGGGGAGGATGACTGTGTAGGGCATGAGTTCTGGGCGCAGAATGGGGATGTGATCTTTGACAACCGCAGGGGCGGCCATGACGGAACCATTTCCAATACCAAGGGGCAGGTGTATGCAGCGGAAAAGGCAAGTACGGAGACGCCGTATTTCGGGTTTGCGCATAAGGATGGAAAGGTGTATCATCGGATTGAGATGCCGTTTTACTGCAATCATTATTTTGCCAACAAGGACTTAACGATGTTTGTGGGGGATGGGGTGGAGGATATTCTGCTGATCCAGCCTCAGAAAAATGGGGAGGTGAAGCGGAAAGTGCTGGCGAACCATAATACGACCTGGCATTATCAGAGGTCTCACTGCCATCCTACGTTTAGCTGGGATGGGAAAATGCTTTTGTATGCGGCGGACAGGGATCGGTGGAATGATAATTTATTTCTGGTGGAGGTGCCGGAAACGATATAGGGACAGATGGGAGAGGATATCGCAAGGTATCCTCTTGTGGAATGTATGGAGATGGATGGTGGAACTGCAAAAGGGAGTGGAGAATGAGATGGAGGAGGAAGGGAATGGAGAAAAATATTGTTTTGTGCAGGGAAGATTTTAAGGATTTTTCTATCGGGGAGTTTCCTTATGATAAGGATCACTCGGCTGCGGGGGAGTATCATTATGTGGTGGAGGATGGGTACCGTGGAAGGTGGTATGATCCGGTCTGCAATTATACATATAATGGCACAGGGCCTACCTGGCTGATTACGGAGTATGAGGGTGTTCATTATATGGAGTGTATGCGGATTGAGAAGGGGCGGCCTCACAGGATGTTTCCCACGCTGGAGACGGGGAAGAGGGAATGGGGGGAGTACAGGGTTTCTGTGAAAATGCGGCGGCTGTCTACCAAGGGAATGGCCGGGATTGTTTTTTGCCTGAACAACAGCCTGGATACTCTGGTGTTTTATCTGGAAGGAAGGGGGAAAGGGGTGTTGGCTTACCGGCATAAGGAGGAGGTGTCGGTTTTGGCGGAGGCGGATTTTCCTCATGACAGTGATACGGTGTATGAGATGGAGGTGGATTGCTGCCATGGGCAGGTGGAATGTAAGATTGATGGAGTTGTGGTGTTTTGTGTGGCGGAGAAGCTGGCTTTGAGAGGGGGAAAGGTGGGAATTACTGGGGATTGCCCTACCCAGTTTACGGATTTTCTGGTGTCTGTGTCAAAAGAGGGGTATGAGGGGATCCTTTGCCGGAAAAGGGAGGCGCAGGAGGAAGAGAGACGGGAGATGGAGCGCCATCCGGCCATGAGGCTGTGGAAGAGGATTGACCTTAAGAATTTTGGAACCAGCAGGCAGATTCGGTTCGGGCATCTGACTGGGACGGAGGAATGGCACGTGGTTCTGGCCCAGATGCAGAAGCGGGTTAGCCGGGATGCTTATGGCTTTATCAGCTGTCTGACGGCCATTGATTTGGATGGAAATGTTTTGTGGCAGCTGGGGGAGCCGTCGGAGCAGACGGAGGTGCTGGGGAAGATATCGGCGGATATGCCGTTTCAGGTCTATGACATTGACGGGGATGGAAGGGATGAGGTGATTGTTGGACGGAATTTTGAGATTCAGATTTTGGACGGGGCTACGGGGAAGGTGAGAAAGGCGGCAAAGACACCGGTTTCGGATGATGAGGACGGTGAGCTGATCGGTGTTCCTTATAATACGTATGCCTTTGACCGGATAAATCCGGACGGGATCCGGATCTGCAATTTCAGGGGGAGGAAGCGGCCGGGAGATATCCTGATCAAGGACCGGTACTGCCGGGTGTACGCGCTGGATGAGAACCTGAATCTGTTGTGGAAATATAAAAGCAGGAAGAATACGGGGCATTGCCCTCTGCCGGTGGATATCAACGGGGATGGAAGGGATGAGGTTTTGGTGGGATATACCATGCTGGACGGGGATGGCCGGGAGCTTTGGACGTATCCCATTGAGGAGGATCACACGGATGAGATCGTCGTGGGTAAATTCAGAGGGGATGGAAAGGGGTATTTTGCCTGTGTGTCGGGAACGGAAGGGTTTTTTATCGGGGATTTTGAAGGGAAGATTGCAGCCAGGGATTTTATCGGACATGCCCAGAGGGTGAGTGTGGCTAATTATTGTCCGGAACGGCCGGGATTTGAAATTGCAGTGGTGAATTTCTGGGGGCATCAGGGAACCATTTACCTGTATGACGCTGATGGGAAGCTGTTGTGGGAGATGGAAAATGAGATGAACGGCAATCTTCTGACTCCGGTGAACTGGGATGGGAACGGGCAGGAGCTGATCCTGACCAATGGGGATGCCGGGAAGGGCGGGCTGATCAATGGGAAGGGTGTCCGCAGTGTGGCGTTTCCAGATGACGGGCATCCGGTATTTTGCTGTGAGGCCATGGATTTGACGGGGGATGAGAGGGATGAATTGGTGGTGTGGGATTATCACAGTATGTATATTTATACACAGGAGGACAGCCCCAGGCCGCAGACATATCATCCGGTGAAGTTTCCCAGGTATAATGCCTCGAATTACCGGGGGGAATATGCGTATCCGGATGAGAGTTATCTGAAGTATATTTGATTTTGGAAAGGAATGATGAAAAGGATGAGGATAAGTACACCGGAGGCACAGGGAATTCCAAGTAGCTGTCTGTGCCGTTTGTTGGAAAAATTGGAGGAGCATAAGATACCGATGCACAGCCTGTTGATTGCCAGGCATGGACATCTGGTGCTGGAGGCGTATTATGAGCCTTATGGGAAGGACAGGCTTCACAGGATGTTTTCTCAGACCAAGAGTTATACTTCTCTGGCGGTTGGACTTTTGGCGGAGGATGGGAGGATAAGCCTTCAGGATAAAATCTGTGGTTATTTTCCAGAGTATCTTCCTGGGAGGGTGCATCCCTGGATGGAGGAAATGACCATTGAGGATATGCTGAAGATGGAGAGCTGCCACAATATGACGACTTACAATAAGACCAGCACGACGGAGGATTGGGTGAGAAGCTTTTTTCAGACGGTTCCTGCTCATCGGCCGGGGCAGGTGTTTATGTATGATACGTCGGCATCTCATACCCTTTGTGCTTTGGTGGAGAAGCTGACAGGCAGGAAGCTTCTGGATTTCTTAAAGGAACGGGTGCTAAGAGGGATTGGATTTTCGGAGGAAAGCTATATTATACCGGATCCGTCGGGAGTCTCTATGGGGGGAACGGGATTGATGGCAAAGCCAAGGGATATGATGCTGGTGGGGCTGATGCTGTTAAATGGGGGGAAACACCCGGAGGATTATGGAAGGAAAGGGGGACGGCAGGTGTACCCCAAGTGGTATCTGGACAAAGCTCTTGCATTTCAGACACCGACGATCATGAGTTCTATGGCTGACTGGGGATATGGCTATCAGTTTTGGAAAATGCCGGATGACGGTTTTGCCATGCTGGGGATGGGCAGCCAGGATACTTTATGTTTTCCGAAGCAGGATATGGTGATCGTTACCACTGCTGATACGCAAGGGATACCTAATGGAACGGATATGATCAGAAATGATCTTGTGACGGAGCTGTTTGAGCATTTAGGGGAGGAGCCGCTGCCGGAGGATCAAAGGGCCGGGGAAGGCCAGGAAAGGCTTGCCGGGATGGTGGGGAAATTGACTCTGCCGGTGCTTGAGGAGATGGGGAAATTGACTCTGCCGATGACTCAGGAGAGGGTGAACGGGAAGGACTACTATTTTTATCCCAATAATGATGGTTTTTATCGCATGAGTGTTTCGTTTGATGACAAGAATCAGGGGATTTTGGAGTATGAGAATGAGAGGGGAATCCACAGACTGTCTTTTGGATTTGGACGGCAGATAGGATGCCGATTCCCGGAATATGATCAGTATTGTGTCTCTTCAGCAGCCTGGTGTGACCGTTATACCCTTTATATCTGCACCTGGCTGGTGGATGAGTGTGTGGCGGCCATTCATTTTAAGCTGGTGTTTTCAGAGGATGGGACGTTGACTGTGTTGATGAGGAAGACTGAAGAGACGAAATTTAATGAGTTTCAGGGGATATTGACGGCTGAAGAAGGGAAGGGGTTCTGAGAGGGATGACCATAGGAACAAAAACAGGCAGATAAAGGGATGGGAGAGATTGTATGGAGTATAAAAAGGATGGTGTAAGCCTCCGATTTTCCCAGGATGTGCTTTATGAGACAGGAGGGAAATGGGTAAGACTGGCAGTACAAGGGGATTATGGGGAGGATGACCATGTGGCGGTGCATGTTTCTTCTGTCTGGGAATCTCATGGATTGAAGATGAGGATGAGGGTGTGGGGCAAAGGAGAAGATCCTGTGACGCTTCGGGAGATGAATTATGTGGTTATCAGGAAAGCGGAGGATTTTACCATCAGAGGGAAGGGGCTGGCAGAGTGTATGGTCTACCGCCAGGGCCGTCATAAAAATGATATCCCTTCGGTTTTTTGCCCTGGGGTCACAGATGAAAGGCTGGAAGATGCCGGAGGCGGTATGCTGGAGACCGGGGACAGGGAGGAAACAGGAGGAGGACATGTGGTACACAGTGACTCACTGACCATGTTTCATGGCTGTGGGATGAATCTTCTTTTTGGATTTCTGACAGGCAGAAATAGCTTTGTGGACTGCGAGATTCAGGCAGGAGAATCGGAGGGATCAGAAGGGCTGGTGATCTGTGGATGCAGATCTATCCAGGTTGTGCTCTATCCGGGAATTGAGTTTGAGGGGGAGGAACTTCTGATTCGGACCGGGGAAGGGGAAAATCGTCTGATTGGGGATTATGCCAGGAGAAAGGCGGCCATCTATGGAGCCAGAAGACAGAGAAAAACACCGTCTGTCTTCTGTACCTGGTATTATTATGGCCTTACGGTAAGCTACGAAGATGTGGCAGAAAACCTGGCGCAGATCAGGGAGAAAAAGCTTCCTTTTGATGTGTTCCAGGTGGATGAGGGCTGGGAGATTACTTTGGGAGAATGGGAGCCCAACGAAAAATTTCCACGTCCCATGAAAGAGGTGGCCCGGGAGATTAAAGAGGCAGGAATGGAAGCTGGGATCTGGACCAGTCCGTTTATTGCCCATGAGACAGCAAGTGTATGGAGTGCCCATCCGCAGTGGATGTTAAGGGACAGGGAAGGCAGTCCGATTCTGTTTCCCATGAATGATACGGTTTACCAGGTGTTTGATATTACCAACCCAGAGGTATATCCATATTTTACAGAACTTTACCGGAAGCTGACGTTTGACTGGGGATATACGTATCATAAACTGGATTTTACAAGGGCAGCGGTGATTTATGGGCAAGGGAATTATTTTGATAAGACGGTTTCTCTTGTACAGGCGTATTACAGGGCAGTGAAGGCTGTCCGTGAGGGGATGGGGGAAGGGGCCTATTTTCTCATGTGCGGAGGCTTGTATGATCCTGTCATTGGCCTGGTAGATGGACAGCGGATGGGGGCGGATGTGCTTTCTATGTGGCGGTCTGACATCAACCGGGACGGGAAGGCGCTGCCATTTACGGTGAAGCAGAATCTGTTGCGGTATTATATGAATCAGTGGTGGAACAATGACCCGGACGCTTTGATGGTGCGCAGACAGAAAAGGATGAAGCGGGGACTGCGCCTGACACTGGGGCTTCTTGATGAGGAGGAAGTGAAGACAGCGGTGGTTAACCAATATATGGGAGGAGGCCTTGTGTGCTCCACGGAACCATTAAAGACGATAGATGACGATAGGCTGTATCAGATGAAGCATATCCTTCCTGTGTTGGAGCGGAGGGTGGAAGTGAGGAATCTTTTTGGAGAAGAACGGTTCCCTGGTCTGGTTGATATTCTGGTGAAGGAGAAGGGATGGCACAATCTGGTTCTTATAAACTGGGATGATGAGAAGGACATACCGGCAAAGATTGTCTTGAACCAGGATATGGTATCTGACTGGATGGAGGAAAGGGTCGAAGGAAAATCAAAACGGGAATTGCGGCGGCTGGATTCTGGAAGCTGGCTTGTGGCGGAATTTTATTCAGGCCAGTATCGTACAGATGTGAAAGTGGGACAGACTGTCTGCCTGGGAACTGTGGGGCCTCATGGAAGTGCTGTGTTTAAAGTTCAGCCCTATGACAAGGAGAAAGCTTACCTTGTAAAGAGCGATGCCCATTACTCTATGGGAGGAGAGGTGGAGACATGGAAGGTGGAACAGGGGGAGCTGGTGTTTGAGATGAATTCTCTGTTTGAAACGGCCAGCACCTATACAATCCTTCTTCCGGAACGATATGTGACTAAGGACGGGAAGAGAGAGGCTGAGATTATGATTCGGGGAACTGGATTTAAGCAGGTTCGCCTGCCTGTCATGGGTATAGAAAAACTGGAATAGGAAATTATGAGACAATCATGCAATGTCATGATACCAGGGTCAAAAGGTCAAAAATCCGATGCAAGCTTGCTTGCAAGAGGATTTTTGGCCTTGGGACCCGCCAAAAACATGAAAAAGTAGCCCGATTAGGGCGGATTTTGAATGTTTTTGAGGATTGCGGGAGCACAAAGTGCGGAGCAATCCGGTATCAAAGGGGTCAAAAGACCTTTTGACCCCAACATCATGTCATTTAGTTAAGGTCCGCCGGGCCAGGGACTTATGTTGTTTTCTCCCGGGCACGCTCGCGCTACGTGAAGAGCATAGCGGTACGTAAG
>CANDZL010000055.1:0-25020 GCA_947425205.1 uncultured Hungatella sp.
TCAACGCATCAACGATCTGGCAGTGGGGAAAAACCTATGGGTTTTTCCCCACTATATTCCATTTACTCTAAAATCCTATGGATTTCTTGCGATATTCAGATATTATTTATTCATAGAAAAGGCATATTACTTCCCCATCCCCCTGGAAAAGTAAACCAGAGCCCCCGCCAGCTTCCCTACACCGACAGCCAGAATCACATACTGAATCCCCACTGCCAGATGAATCCTCCGGTTCATCACTGGCAAGGTTTTCAGTGTTTCCGCCAGAGACATGGCCAGACACCCAACAAATATGCCGACGGACATACCAAACACTGCCAAGGGCCAGATTCCTCCGACCCAGACCGGGAACTCAAATAAATCCAACGCATTTCCAAAAGCCCCTCCCAAAATAATGAGCGTTTCATACAATAAAATATGCTTTTTTGTCCCAGACTTTCCGATGATTCTTGGAAAGATTCCAATGATAGCCAAAAATGCAAAAATGCCGGCAGCGATTATGCCCCCGGCGCAAAGACCGAAAAGGGTCAGACATGCCATCTTAATGAACATCGATTCCTGACTCCTTTCTTCCCTTATTCTGAATCAGCGTCTTGGAAATATTATCCTCATAAAGCCGCATTTCCACTTCCAGAGGTGTCGGATCTGTGTTCAGCTTCCAGGCGCAGAAATGATTGAAAAACAGAATCACTCCCAGGGCCAGGCCGATGGAATAGGATATCTCCAGCACTGAATAATTCTCCGCCTCAGGCCCCAAAACCAGCCGGTAGATCTCCTGAAACACATCGGTTACGCTGGCATCATTATTAAAGGTCATGATGGCGAACGCGGCGCCGCAGAAACAGATCATACAGACAAAAATGGTCTTAACCCAAGCCCAGGCCCACCTGGGCGGCTTAGGCTTCTGGTAGTCAATGATGAAATCTGTCTCTCCCAGATTAGTAATCTGAATCGAGGCATCCATCTCATGAATCTTTTTAATCACATCCAGGACATTTTCCACATACCGCTTATTCTTTTCCTGGTGAATAGTCTTGATTTTCAAGGCATTCAGTCGGTTTAAGGTTGGATTATCGTCACAGTATACCTCCGCCACATCTTTCAAAAACACACTTTTTTCGTGAACCTCAGAAATCTCATTTATTTTTAGATAAGCGGTTTTATCCGTCATACCTTCATCTCCTTTATTCCGGAAATGGCCTGAACCAGGAGCCCGCCTACATAAGGATTCGGGTTACTTGCCAGAAACAGCAAATACCAGACAACAGCCGCTGTGATTAGTACTACTGCAATTAAGAGCAGATATCCCCAATTGTGTTTTAAAAATTCCATTTTCTCACATCCTGTCTCTCTTATTCCTTCATAAAAATTCCTGTGTTCTTATCTCTTTGTCATGCAACGTTTAGATAAGGTCTGCCGTACTGCCGTACTGCATCCAACAAGTATATGAGCCTGACCTTCAGCGTTTAATCAGAATCTTTTTGCTCTTGATCACATCTTCCTGGCTTGTGATCATATCTTCTCAGCTTTTAATCACATTTTCCCAACTTGTGATCTCAATCTTCCCACATCTTCTGCACTGCACATGGCAATCGATAGAAACAGATTTTTCAATCAGGTATCCATAGTATGCCCGAATTTTATTTTTCTAAAATTGATCTCTCATCTGTTTTAAAATTTTCTTTTCCAGTCTTGACACCTGAACCTGGGAGATATCCAGTGCCTGGGCAACCTGGGTTTGGGTCTGATTTTTATAGTACCGCCGAAGGATAATCTCCTTCTCCTTTTCTCCCAGCTGTCCGATCAGCTTCTCCAGAACCATATGGTTTAAAAGTTTTTCCTGGCTCTCATTCGGATCCTCGATCTTGTCCATCAGGCACAGGCTGTTCTCATCATTTTGATTCACTGTCTTGTACAGCGATTCTACCTCGGCTCCCGCCTCGATGGAAGCCGCCACCTCCTCCTTGCTGGCTCCTACCTGGGCTGCGATTTCCTCTATGGTAGGTTCTCTTCCCATGGAAAAGCACAGTTCCTCCCTTACCCCTTTCACCCGTATGGCCATCTCCTTGATGGAGCGGCTGACCTTGATCATGCCGTCATCCCGCAGAAACCGTTTGATCTCTCCCGCAATCATAGGCACCGCATAGGTGGAAAAACGCACCTCATAGGACAGATCAAACTTGTCTATAGCCTTTAGAAGCCCTATGCTTCCAATCTGGAACAGATCCTCCATATCGTACCCTCGGCCCTGGAACCTTCTGACAATGCTCCATACCAATCCTACATTATCAAGTACCATCTGATCCCTGGCCTCTTTATCTCCCTGGTGCGCCTTTCTGATAAGTTCCATTGTGTCTTCCATGGAGTCACCTGCCGATCTGCTTTTTCATAGTCACTGTCGTGCCATTCCCTGGCCGAGACTCCACCAAAACCTGGTCCATAAAGGCTTCCATAAAGGAAAATCCCATGCCGGACCGTTCTCCTGTCGTATCCGTGGTATACATAGGCTCCATAGCTTTCTCAATATCCGGAATTCCCACCCCCGTATCCTTAATGGATACCGTTAGTTCCTTCCCTTCAATCTCAGATTCTATGTAAATGGTTCCATTTCCATTTCCATACCCATGAATCACCGCATTGGTCACTGCTTCGGACACAGCGGTCTTCACGTCGTCCACCTCCTCCAGAGTAGGATCCATACGGCTCATAAATACAGCCACCACCACTCTGGCAAACTCCTCATTCTGGGATCTGCTCTCCACCTCCATATAGAACCGGTTTCTTCCCTCCGCTTCTTGGATATTCGGTGATGCTTCCTGAATATTCTGTAACACTTCCTTGTTATTCTCCATTTTTTCCTCCATTTTCTCCTCCTTTAGCCTGCTATGGCTGCCTCCTTTGATTCATAACCCTGTATCAGCTTTGTCACTCCTCCGATGGTAAGTATTCTCATAACCTGTCTGTTTGCCCCATAGAAAGCCATACTGCCTCCACTTCGGCTCATCTGTTTATACCGGTTCAGCAAAATCCCGATACCAGAAGAATCCATAAATGCAGTCCTGCCAAAGTCAAACACCAGCCTGGCCACATAATTCTCTGAAAGCAACATGTCTGTCTCACGCAAAAGATCCCTGCAATTGTGATGATCCAGTTCCTTCGGCAGATGGATCACCAACACCTGCCCCTTTGCCTCATACGTAAAAAATGTCTCCGCCATATAGGATTCTCTCCTTTCTGTCCTTCCATTATTTGTGTAACTATTTATGAATCTTCAATGATAACTGAAATCTCTGATCATATCTTCTGAAATATTTGTTCTGCCAAAAAGAGACGATACATTTCTCAAGCATCCGCTCCCAACAAAAAAAGACACTACAAAATCCATTCCTCTTGTAGTGTCTTTCCAAATCTTTATCGTCTCAATGGTACCTTCTAAATCTCCGGCAATCTCAGCCTGTACAACTGACATCCAGCCCACCAGCTGTCCCTGCTGTACAACTGACATCCCTTCCTCCAATCGTCTCTTTTCGTACTGCCGATTACCGTCTCTTGACCATCTTTTCCTTCTGGTAACATCAATACCCTCTGGCCGTCTTTGCCTGTGTTGCCAGATCCGTGTTGGGATAGTTCATGATCACTTGCCCCCACAGTTCTCTGGCATGCTCCTCATCTCCCGCAGACTGATACACCATAGCCATATCATACATCACCTGGGGGTTATCCCCGTGAAGGTTCAGGCTTTTCTGGTAATATTCCAAAGCCTCACCTGCGTTGCCGGCATCTCTGGCCTGGTTGCCCAACTCTGCCAAAACCTGATAGCCATTGGTTTCCATATCCTGACGGATCTGAGCGATAATCTCCTGCATCCCTGCATCCTCGATCACTCCCAGATCCAGGTTGGAGTACAATTTCACTGCCTCTGTAGTATTCTCTGTCCGATAGGCCTGAAGGATCTGTACCAACCCCTGATACTGGCTTAAAATCCCCTGATTGGCCCCGTCAATGGTCTGAAGCTGGGCCTGGGCTTGTCCCATTTCCTCTTCCAGCTGCTCCATCTGAAGGCGAACTCCATCCAACTCCTGATTTTTCTGGTTCACCTGTTCCAGTACAGCAGCAAGTTCCTGATTGTGTGCCTGATTGAGGGACTGCTGCATCGTAGGCATCACCAGGAAGAATACCGCCACCGCCCCCATAACCAACCCAACAATCATATTGATAATGGTCTGCCATCCTGTATTTTCCTTATAGGTAGGCGGCATGATCACATCATCATCCTGCATCTGCCTGTGAGAAAATGCTTTCGTAAGCTTTCTGTGCTCCACCTCTGCCCTGCCAGTGTTGGCTTTGACAATAGACATGTACCACAGGGCTTTCGGGTTATTTTTATCAATCTGAAGTACTTTGTACAGGGACTTCCCTGCCTTGGTATAATCACTGTGGCTCATATACAGAAGCGCCAACACCATATGGGCCTTCACAAAATGAGGATTATGCTCCACTACCCTGCTTAACTGCAGGATTGCCAGATCATCGCTTCCCCCCTGAGCATAGGCCAGCGCCTGGTTATATTTTTTAATGTTAACACCTTCTGCCTCCAGCCGGCCCGGCCTTCCCTGTATCTCATGAAGATAATGAACCGCCCGGTTCTTCTCCGGCTGCAGATTACTGCTGATAACCCACTGTACCAGCGCTTCCGCTGTCTCTCCAATCTCATAGTAGACAAGTCCAAGAAGGTTCCTTGCCTCTATGTGGTATTTATTAAAATGAATACTCTTCTTCAGACAATCTGCCGCCCCGCTTAAATCACGAATATTGGCCTTCTCCAGGCCGATATTGTAGAAGCTGTTGGAAATCAGACGGCATTGCTTTGCGTAATCCATAGTTTACTCTTTTCTATTGCCATATGTCTCAGTGCCAGTTACTCTCTTCTTTCTTTAATCAGTTCCATCATGATGTCCGTCATATCCGTCAGATCGCTTTTTACAATGGCATCTTCCGCCTCCTCAATCTCCAGGCTAGGCTTAAACCGCTTCAGTTCCTCTTCAAAATCGATCATCTGTCTGTTCCTCCTTTAAACCCAACAGCCTCAACAAACCCGGGGGCTCTGCTTTTTCCAAGAAACCCCTTAACCTCCCCAACCAGATACAGGGAGCCTGCACAGAAGGCCAGGCTGTCTTTCCTGGTTCTCAAAAAATATTCCCAAGCCTGTCCCACCTCTGGAAATACCTTGATAGGGCAGTTGATTATCTGCTTAAACTCCTCTTCCAGTTCCCTGCATCCGGCACTTCGCTTTGTATCCATATGGGCGATGGTCACCTGGGCAATAGAAATCCTGTCACACAACCTTCGGATCATCTGCCTGTGATCCTTATCCGATACAGCTCCAAACATTATGGACACTGGTTTCTTCGTCTCCTCCTGCATTCTCCTTATGGTACGGTTTAAGGCCTCCACACCCCCCACATTGTGGGCTCCATCCAGATACACACCCTCCAGAACCTGTTCCATACGCCCTGGCCAATAGCTTCTCTGAATCCCCTGGATGATCCCGGCTCCACCATCCTTTATCCACGCTTCAAGAAGATCCTCCAATTCCTTCCGGCTACTGTCACTCTTTCCAGTCCAGTCATCCTTCGTCAGTCCGTCTGATGTCTCCTGAACAAAGCTGGCCCTCCGGCAAAACTTCTGCACCAGCACTTCAGGTTCCTTCTGCGTCTCCAGACCGCCACTGTTCTTCCGCCACTGTTTTTGTTGTCCCAACACTTCAGGCTCCCCCTGCGTCTCCAGACCGCCGCTGTCCTTCCGCCACAACTCCTGCACCAGCACATCCAGCGCCCGAACCGCCACTGCCGCATTCATCATCTGATACTCTGCCTGGGAAGGAATCCCAATCAAAAGCCGGCCCCAGATTCCGGTGTCCATCTGAATCAGGGTTTTTTCTTCTTCTCGTCGGACAAATACATAATCCTTAGAACCTATCGGAAACCTGGGGCATCCCAACGCCTCTGCCCTCTTTTCAATAATCCCCCTGCCCTCCAAACAGGAATCATCATAAATCACCGGCACATTTTTCTTAAAAATCCCGGCCTTCTCCGCCGCTATCTTCTCCAGAGTATCGCCCAGATACTGCATATGATCCATACTGATGGAGGTCAATATGGTAAGTATGGGAACGTTCACCACATTGGTGACATCCAGCCTTCCCCCCAACCCAGTCTCCAACACCACAAAATCCGGGGTAGCCCTTTTCATCATAACCAGAAACATATAAAACAAAAATTCAAAATACGTAGGCGGCGCATATCCTCTGCCGGCCATCCTGTCCGCCAGGCTTCTCACCTGCCAAAAAGCTTCCTCAAACCCGTCCTGATCCACCGGATTTCCATCCATCAAAAACCGCTCTCGAATCGTCTCCAGGTGAGGAGAAACGAAGGTTCCCACCCGGAATCCGGCCTGACACAGCACAGAAGTCAGGTACTGGCATACAGACCCTTTCCCATTGGTTCCTGCCACATGGAGGATCCGCATCTCCCTGTCCGGATTCCCAAGTTCTTCCAAAAAATCACGGACATTGTCCAAACTATTCTTCCTGGATGCCCACATGGGAATCCGCTCCAGATACTCTTCGATATTTGTCATACACTCTGCTCCGCCCTTGCAGCCGATTCCATCACCCTTGCACCATTTAAGCATCCGGTCTTTCGAATCGCTGTACGATAGGCCGGATGCCTACAATCACCACGCTTTTGTACGATCAGCGGGGTAAATGTGCAATCTGTCTGAAGGGCAATTCACCCTTCATACCTTATTCATTATAATATAACTCCCGCATTATGCAACCCATTTTTTTCGCGGGAAACGACAAAAACCTCTTATCGAAGCTGAGCCAGGCGCTCTTTCACCTGTTCCATCATCTGGCTGTACTTCTCTCTCTTGGCCTTCTCCTCCTCAATCTTTGCCGCCGGAGCCTTGCTCACAAATTTCTCATTTTTAAGCATACCGTTGACCCGCGCCAGCTCTTTTTCCAGCCGCTCTTCCTCCTTCTCAAGCCGTTTAATCTCCTTGGAGATATCCACCAGCTCCGCAAATGGCATATAGATGGCGGCCTGAGGAATCACCGCTGACACTGCATCCTCGCCGATTCCCGTCTTATCCTTCTGTAAGCTTACCTGGCTGGCATACCCCAAAGTAGCAAAAAATACCTTGCTGTGCTCAAAGATCTCCAATAGCTTCTCATTTTCAGAAACCACATACACCTTGGCCTTCTTGCTGGGCGGAACATTCATAGAAGTACGAACCGTACGGATCGCCCGAACCGCCTCCTTGATGGTCTCTACAGATGCCTCTTCCGCCTTAAACTCCCACTCCTTCCTGTACTCCGGCCAGGAAGAGATCATGATGGATTCCTCCTCATCCTGAAGATTGCAGAAAATCTCCTCCGTCACAAATGGAATATACGGATGCAGAAGCTTCAGGGACTGAATCAACACGGTTTTCAACGTCCAGATCGCCGCCGCTTTGGTGGAATCCTCATCCTTCCACAGCCTTGGCTTCACCATCTCGATATACCAGTCGCAGAACTCTTCCCACACAAAATCATACACCTTCTGAAGGGCGATTCCCAGCTCATACTTATCCAAATTCTCCGTCGCTTCCCTTGCCAGTTCATTAGCCTTGGACAGAATCCACTTATCCGCCATAGTAAGAGGCGCTTCCCCGGCAGCCTTTGTCTGATCTTCAAACGTTACGGCATTCCATCCATAAGCCCTGTCATAAGCTTCCATCTGCGCCTTATCCGCCTTTTCCATATTCATCATAATGAAGCGGGAAGCATTCCAAATCTTATTGGCGAAATTGCGGCTGTTCTCCACCTTTTCCCAGTAAAATCTCATATCATTGCCAGGTGCATTTCCCGTGACCAGGGTCATACGCAGGGCATCCGCCCCGTATTTGTCGATCACCTCCAACGGATCGATTCCATTTCCAAGAGACTTGCTCATCTTCCTTCCTTCCGAATCCCGAATCAGTCCGTGGAACAACACTGTATGGAATGGTGCCTTCCCCATCTGCTCATAACCAGAAAAGATCATCCGGATCACCCAGAAGAAAATGATATCATATCCGGTCACCAGCACATCCGTAGGATAGAAATACTCCAGATCCTCCGTCTTCTCCGGCCATCCCAGGGTAGAAAATGGCCACAGTGCAGAGGAAAACCAGGTATCCAAGGTATCCTCATCCTGCTTAAAATGAGTGCCACCGCATTTTGGACAAACCGTCGGCGCTTCTTTTGCAACCACCACCTCATTACAATCCTGGCAGTAATAAGCCGGAATTCTGTGGCCCCACCACAGCTGCCTGGAAATACACCAATCCCGGATATTATCTGTCCAGTTAAAGTAAGACTTATCCATACGAGGCGGAATCAGCTTGATCTCCCCGTTCTTCACCCCCTCAACCGCCGGCTTGATCATCTCCTCCATCTTTACAAACCACTGCTGCTTCACCATAGGTTCCACTGTGGTGCTGCACCGGTCATGAATCCCAACCGCATGAGTATGAGGAACCACCTTCACCAGAAGCCCCAACGCCTCCAGATCCGCCACCATAGCCTTTCTTGCCTCATAGCGCTCCATTTTGTCATACTTGCTTCCAGGGAGATTTATAGTAGCATCATCATGCAAAATGTTGATCTCCGGAAGGTTATGCCGTTTGCCAACCTCAAAGTCATTGGGGTCATGAGCCGGGGTAATCTTCACACATCCCGTCCCAAACTCCTTATCCACATAGCTGTCGGCAATCACCGGAATCTCCCGGTCTGTCAAAGGCAGTTTTAACATCTTCCCTACCAGATCCTGATACCGCTCATCTTCCGGGTTCACAGCCACCGCCGTATCCCCAAGCAACGTTTCTGGCCTGGTGGTGGCAATCTCCACAAATCGTCCTTCCTCTCCAACGATAGGATAATTGATATGCCAGAAGAACCCATTCTGATCCTCATGCTCCACCTCCGCATCTGAGATGGAAGTCTGGCATACCGGGCACCAGTTGACAATCCGGGAGCCCTTATAGATGTATCCCTTCTCATACAGCTTCACAAACACTTCCAGAACCGCGTCCGAGCACCCCTTATCCATAGTAAAGCGCTCTCTGTCCCAGTCAGCTGAGGATCCCAACCGGTACAGCTGGTTGATAATCCTCTCTCCGTATTCCTTCCTCCAGTCCCAGCACTTCTCCAAAAATCCTTCTCTGCCCAGATCCTCCTTCTCAATCCCCTGCTTCTTCAGGCTCTCGATTACCTTCACCTCTGTGGCAATCGCCGCATGGTCTGTCCCAGGCTGCCACAAAGCCTCATACCCCTGCATCCTCTTATACCGGGTTAAAATATCCTGCATGGTATTGTCCAACGCATGCCCCATATGCAATTGCCCCGTAATATTAGGCGGCGGCATCACAATGGTAAACGGTTTCTTATCCGGATTCTTCCTGGCTCTGAAATATTTCTTATCCAGCCACTTCTGATACAGTTTCCCTTCGATCTCCGAAGGATTATAATTCTTTTCCAGTTCTTTCATTTCAATCAATCTCCTTTTTTAAGTTAGAAATTTGAACACTCTTTCCTTCCTGCATTCCCGCGTTTCCACATTCCTACATCCTGCCATCTCTGCATCCCTGCCATCTGCCAACGACATAGCAGACGGTTGTTCTCGTCAGCACTTAGCACTGGCCTTCCGGCACCATTCCCATAACCTTGGAAAAAAGAAACGCCCTCCCCATGATCTCTCATGAAAAGGGCGAATAAATCCGCGGTACCACCTTTTTTATATGATGTGATACAAATAATACACTTCACACCACACATCTCCTAAGTCCCCTAACGCTGACCAAACGTGAACGGCTACTCCCGCAATCTTTTGCCGTCCCGGCTCCAAAGCTACCTTCCACTTCCACTTCCTTAAGCCGCCTCTCATCCGGTGAACGGCTCTCGCTGTCAGGGTTATAAGTGTACTCCTCTTCTTCCCAGCCTTTTTCTATGTATGATATCATAGCCGGTCAGAAGAAATTTGTCAAATACTTTTTGCAAACCGGTTATACCGCATCCACATATCTCTTAATGTTGCTTGCATTTACATACTTCTGAACCTTTCCATCCGTTACCACCACCAGCGTAGGTGCCTGCATCACCCCGAATGTCTCGGTCAGTGCCTGGTTCTCCTCTGCATCTACGGTCTCATACTTCATCCCTTTCAGAAACTCCTTGGCTGCCTTACAGTTTGGACAAGTCTTTGTGGTAAACAGATACACCCCTGACTGCTTCTCATCCTTCTTCTTCTCCACAGCCGCCACAATCTTGGCAACTGCCTTCTCCCCCTTTTTCAAGGCGGAATTGGCCACATCATAGGAGGTACGGTTCTTATACTCCTGGGTCTTGCCTGCATTCCAATTCTTCACCGGACGGTAATACCCAGTGATCCGGCTGTAGACCTCTGCCTCCTGCCCGCATACCGGACAGGTGAAATGCTCTCCCACCAGATATCCATGCTCCTTGCAGATGGAGTAGATGGGGGACATGGTATAATAGGGCAGCTTATAGTTTTCTGCAATGGTGCGCACTAGTTTGGCTGCTGCTTTCCAGTCAGGCAGCTTCTCCCCTAAAAATGCATGGAACACCGTTCCTGACGTATAAAGCGTCTGTAAATCATCCTGAACATCCAGGGCATCGAAAATATCGGACGTATAATCCACCGGCATATGAGAGCTGTTGGTATAATACGGTGTTCCACATGCGCCTCCCGCCGTGATGATATCCGGATATCTCTCCTTGTCGTGCTTTGCAAAGCGATAGGTGGTAGACTCCGCCGGCGTTGCCTCCAGATTATACAGGTCTCCGTACATCTCCTGATAATCGGAAAGCCTTTCCCTCATGTGATTCAGCACATTCTTCGTAAACTCCTGGGTCTCCTTGTGGGTCATGTCCATTTTCAACCACTTGGCATTGAGTCCGGCCTCATTCATCCCCACCAGGCCAATGGTAGAGAAATGATTATCAAAATTTCCCAGATATCGCTTCGTATATGGATACAGGCCGCCCTCCATCAACTTGGAGATAACCTGCCTCTTGGTCTTTAGGGAACGTGCGGAAAGATCCAGCATGTGATCCAGACGCTTGTAAAAGTCCGCCTCATCCTTAGACAGATACGCAAGCCTTGGCATATTGATGGTCACCACGCCTACGGATCCTGTGCTCTCCCCTGATCCAAAGAATCCTCCGGTCTTTCTTCTCAGTTCCCTTAAGTCCAGCCTCAGCCGGCAGCACATGCTGCGCACATCGCTTGGCTGCATATCGCTGTTGATATAATTGGAGAAATACGGTGTTCCATACTTGGCAGTCATCTCAAACAGCAGTCGGTTATTCTCTGTCTCAGACCAGTCAAAATCCCTGGTGATGGAGTAGGTTGGAATGGGATACTGGAACCCTCTCCCGTTGGCATCGCCTTCGATCATGGTTTCAATAAAAGCCTTATTCACCATATCCATCTCTTTTTTACAGTCTTTATATGTAAAATCCATCTCTTTACCGCCTACGATAGCCGGCATCTCCGCCATGTCATCCGGCACCGTCCAGTCCAGCGTAATATTGGAAAACGGAGACTGGGTTCCCCAGCGGCTGGGCGTATTGACACCATAGATAAAGGATTCAATGCATTTCTTCACTTCCGGATAGGTCAGTCTGTCCACCTTCACAAAGGGTGCCAGATAGGTGTCAAAGGAAGAAAATGCCTGAGCGCCTGCCCACTCATTCTGCATGATTCCCAAAAAATTCACCATCTGGTTGCACAGGACAGACAGATGCTTTGCCGGGGAAGAGGTAATCTTACCTGGAATCCCTCCCAATCCCTCCAGAAGAAGCTGCTTCAATGACCACCCTGCACAATACCCGGTCAGCATAGACAGATCGTGAAGATGGATGTCTGCATTGCGGTGGGCATCTGCAATCTCCTGGTCATACACCTCAGACAGCCAGTAGTTCGCTGTTACAGCACCGGAATTGCTTAAGATCAGGCCGCCTACGGAATAGGTAACCGTAGCATTCTCCTTCACCCTCCAGTCTTCCACCTTTACATAGCTGTCCACCACTTCCTTGTAATTCAAGATGGTGCTGTTCATGTTGCGGATCTTCTCCCGCTGCTTCCGATACAGGATATAAGCCTTGGCAACTTCCGTATATCCGGCCTGCTCCAGGACATGCTCCACGCTGTCCTGAACCTCCTCCACAGTAATATGACCGTCCTTCAGCTTCTTCTGAAAATCTGCTGTCACACGCAGAGACAACAGTTCCAGAATTTCATTGCTGTAATCATTTCCTGTGGCCTTAAACGCCTTCTTAATCGCTTCGGTTATCTTATTCAGGCTAAACTCTGCCACCTCTCCGTCGCGCTTTACTACATGAATCATCTTCCAGTCCCCTTTCAATTCCCGTCATTCACATTCCTAAAAAAACAAATCTCCGATCCGCCGCCTGTGGGTGGATCGGAGCGCTACGAGGGTTATTATAGCAGAACCTTCCAGAAAACGCAAGATATAGATTTTGTTTTTTGAAAATAACACAAGATATAGGTTATTGGGGGGATATGTGGAATCCACTTTAGATCCATTTTGGATTCGCATTGGGGTCTGTTTTGATTCGCGTGGGGTCCGCTTTGAAGTTATTATGGACTCCTTCCGGCACGCTTGCGCTTGATTTTTCACGTAACGGTACTAAGCGCCTAAAAAACAGGCGCAAAGTGCTGACGTGAAAAGACAGCCTCCATACGTTCCATAATAACTTCAAAGCTGCTTTTTTGGCAGTCATGAGTTAAAAGCCTGTGTTAAATACCATAGACAAATAGTTGCTGCAACTGATAGATTATGGCAACCGTAACTTATAGGCTGCGTCACACTATAGGACGGCCACACAGTAGCTTCGGAGGGATTGTAGAATGTCTGTAGACCATTTTCCACGTCAGCACTTAGCGCACGTTTTTTGGGCGCTTAGTACTGTTACGTGGAAACCTGGCGAAAGCTTGTCGGAAGACATTCTACAATCCCTCCGAAGCGGACCTTACAGGATATCTCTCACCTGCATTACACCAATCCCCCATAAAGTTCTGCGGGAACATAGGCCTTCACCCGTATCCCGTCCTCTGTATACGCTTCCTCCAGCAGTTCTCCAAACTTGCGAATCTGCTGGATCCTTCCGGCCTCCTGATAGGAATATGTTCTCTCCAGATAAACCTTCTGATTTCTCAGGATGGTCTCCAGCGTATCCAAAAGCGCATCCATCCCGTCCCCGGACAATGCGGAGATCTTCACCTGGTAATCCGCCGCCAAATCCTTTAAAATCACCTGCTGCTCCAGCTTATCCATCTTATTAAATACCGTCACCACAATCTTGTCCGCCGCCTTTAGCTGCTTTAACGTCTCATAGACAATGTGCATCTGCATATCCATCTGCGGATTGGAACTGTCCACCACATGCAGAATGATATCACAGTAGCAGGCCTCTTCCAGAGTGCTTTTAAATGCATCAATCAGATGATGGGGCAGCTTGCGGATAAATCCAACCGTATCAGTCAGAAGGATCTGCTGCCCACTGGGAAGCTCCAGCTTCCTTGTGGTGGGATCCAGAGTGGCAAACAGTTTATCCTCCGCCAGAATCCCGGCATCCGTCAGGTAATTTAGCAGCGTGGATTTCCCGGCATTGGTATACCCGACAATGGCTGCTACCTGAATATGGCTCCGCTCTCTCTGCTGGCGCAGGACTTCCCTATGGCGCACCACATCCCGCAATTCTTCCTTCAGCTGTCCGATGCGCTCATGGATCAGACGGCGGTCCATCTCCAGCTTCTTCTCTCCCGGGCCTCTGGTGCCAATGCCGCCTCCCAGACGGGATAAAGAATTGCGAAGACCCACCAGACGAGCGGCACGGTACTTTAACTGCGCCAGCTCCACCTGAATCTTTCCTTCCCTTGTATTGGCCCTGGCCGCGAAGATGTCCAGAATCACCATAGTACGGTCCATCACCTTGGTATCCAGGGCATCTTCCAGATTACGCAGCTGAGCCGGGGACAATTCATCGTCACAAACGATTCCCGTGGCCTCCAGTTCCCAGAGCTGCTCCTTTATCTCATCGATCTTTCCTTTTCCCAGATACGTTCCAGGGTGAACCCTTTCCCTTTTCTGGATCACCTTTGCAGCGACAATGCCGCCTGCCGTCTGAACCAATTCTTCCAATTCATCCAGACAGGCCTCCGTGTCATCCCCTTCATTGGTCTGAACCGCAACAAGAATGACTCGTTCCTCTATCTCTTTCAGTTCAATCAATTCTGCCACTTACTGTCTCCTTTTTCTTCCCCGCAGGGTGAACTCCCCACTGTCTAACGCCAATGAGGGGCTGTAGCCTTATTTCAAAGTGATCGTATCAACGAAATGCCGGCAGGACACAGGCTTATCTGGTTTTTAAAAAAGCAATCTCTTTATCAATCTCCGGACTGCTCCCAAATTCAGCGGCATAGGCTTCCAGACATCCCAATGCGCTGGCAAAGTCTGACTTCTTCTCATAGACCAAAGCCTGATGGTACAGAAGTTCTCCTTTACAGGTTTCATCTCCCAGAAGCATCCCTTTTTCAAAATATCCCAGTGCCTGGTCATAGTTTCCTGCATCCAGTTCACAGATTCCCATTCGGTTATATAATTCTCCGCTTTGGACTCCCCCATTCACAGCCTGGGTATAAAGTTCCATCGCCTCATCAAATCGCTCCCCATCTGTCAGGGCCTGTCCCACGATCAAAACTGCCTGAGCCGCCTCCGGAGCATCCGGCTTTTGTTCATATGCACGTCTGTACTCATCCAAAGCCTCTGTCGGCTTGCCCATCTTTCCATGAAGCATGCTCATCCGGTACAGGTACTCTGTCCTTTCCTCATCTATCTGGCATAAGATCTCATAGGTATGGGCAGACGCTTCATAATCTGCGGCTCCTGCCTCTGCTTCCGCCCGGTACTTCAGGATGTCTCTCTCAAACTCTCCGACCAACTTATTGGATTTTGCCAACGCCTGGTCAAAAGACTGGATAGCTCCCTCAAAATCACCGGCATTTAGCTGTTCGATTCCGGTGGTTCGAAATGTATACTTTTCTTTTGAATTTCCTGAACATCCGCTGGCCAATACCTGTACTGTCAACAGAAGCACCGCCAGCCTGCGTATTGTTCTCCTCATCCCATTCTCTCCCTGTTTCTTGAGCAATCCGTATCCTTTGAATATCTGGCCTTTCACTTAGCAATGTATCAGGCACCTCCGGAAGATTCCCTGTTGTTGCTTTGCTTTTGCCGCGTCTCTGGAGATTACTCCTCTGCGCCCTTTATTGAATCCCTGTACTTCCAATTCCACCTCGATCCGCATCTAAAAGCTGCGGCATCTCCTCAAAAGCAAGTGGCGGCTGGTGTTCCATGATCCGGAACTGGCAGATCCTGTCATTCACTTTAATCTCCGTGTCCCTCAGGGCATACGCCGGGAAGAACCACTGATCCTTGTCTCCGCAGTAAGTTTCATCGATTACTCCATAATGATTGGTCTGGATAACACCGAAATTCTTAAACGTAGAACTTCTGGGCACGATATGGGCCTCATACCCCTTAGGCAGCTTCATAGCCACTCCCAGCGGAATCAGCTTAAACTCTCCGGCTTTCAGACATACATCCTCCGCTGCCCGAAGATCAATCCAATCGGATTTTCCTCCTATGTATGCCAGTTTCTCAATTTTATCTGAAAAATACTTGATTTTTATTGTCTCCACTTCAAAGGCCTCCCTTCATCTTTCCAATTAAGAAGATTCCCTGCGGCGCTGGTATCTTCTCTACAGAGATTATATCATGTCCTCCGGACATGCTTCCTCCGGGGAATGCACATAATTTGCCAAGGAAATTGTCCATCTTCGCCGGACGGCAAATCAACGCTGGTATCTTCTCTGTCGAGATTATACCATAAGTCCCCTCCCTTTTCTACTGAATCTTGAAAGAAACAGCGGACTGCTGCCCTCTCACAGATCAAATTCTTCGAAATCAATAATCAGATCCTCATAAATCCCCACCGGTACCTTATCTTTGAACCCATAAATCTTTATATCCATCTCCTCTCCCTGAAATTGGTATGTGACGATCTTCTCCTTGAACGGATCAATGACCCAGTACTCCCTCACCCCTGCATTCCAGTATTTCTGAAGTTTTAAGGTATAATCCTTTTTTCCTGTACTCTCCGAAATCACCTCCGCTACAAAATCCGGGGCACCTTTCATCCCTTTCTCGTCCAGGCGCTCTGTATGGCACACAATAGCCAAATCCGGTTGAACCACAGTTCGGTCATCCTCATCCAGGCGCACATCAAAGGGAGCTGCATAGACCCGGCAATTTCCTTTTTTCTTTCGAAGATAATCCTTTACAAAGTAATGCAACTCTCCCAATATTTCCTGATGCATGCGCCCTGGCGCTGCCATATAGTAAAACTCCCCATCGATCAATTCTGCCCGCACCTTCTCTGGAAGGGCATAATAGTCCTTTATCGTATACTCTGCCCCATATCTTGCAGGCTCTTCCCGCACCATACTGGTATAAGGTCCATCTGCATCGTGATAAAAATACATCCCCAGCACAGTCTCCAATGCCAGAAGCGTGCTGTATTTTGGTGACTTGGTGGCTCCACTGAATATCTTATTGATTGTACCCAAAGGCACTCCTGACCGTTCTGCCAACTCCTGATTCGTCAGATGAAGTTCTTTTTTCCTCTGCCTCATCTTCTCCAGATTCATCATACGCTCCCCTCCATTTCTTTGTTTTCTCCATCACATCCGTTTTAGTACACCCTGAATGACTGCTCTTCATTCCCTTCTTGTCTTTATTATATGTTTATTACCGTCAACGGTCAAGTACTTTATCTTGTTTTATCCTTCTTCTTATCTTCCAGATCAAATATTTATCTTGAAAGAATGCCCTTCCTATGTTATGATGATTAACGGTTTCAATATAGACTTCGGAGAAATGGATATGGAATTGAATGTGATTGTAGTAGATAATTCTGTGGATTTAAAAGAACGGCTGACAAGAATTTTAAGCAGTATGGACGGTGTAACCGTACAGGGCAGCTTCGACGATGCCGTAGCTGCTATGCAGTATATAGAAGAACACCCTCTGGATCTAGTCTTTTCTGATGTGGTGATGCCAGAGATCAGTGGAATTACTCTGGCTTCCGCCATTTACAGCCGCCCTGTCCACCCGGAAGTGGTGCTTCTGTCGGGAATACCTGGCTTTTCCCTGGAAGCCTGGAAGATCCGGGCCTTTGGCTTTATCATCAAACCCTACACAACCGCTCAGATCCGCCAGATCATAAAACTATACCGAACAGCAAAGTCAGAGGGAACTCTGGACAGTGATGTGGTGAGACAGGTTTAACTTCTTCGGATTGGAAAAAGGAGGCTTTTGCGCCCCTGGCGCTGCCTCCCTTTCATAAACCAATCTTTCCGCCTGCCTACTGTACAGACACAACCTTATAATCCTGCTCTTCTACAGCCTTTCTCAGCGTATCTTCCGCGATGTCCCCCCTTAATGTTACCACCGCCGTGCCATTTTCATGGCTTACGACAGCCTCGTTTACCTCCGGCAGGGCTTCCAGACATTTTTTTACTCTTGCCTCGCAGTGTCCGCACATCATTCCCTCAATCTTCATTGTTTTTGTCATGGTTTTGTTCTCCTTTTCTTTTCCCTTTGATTTTATTTTTTTGTCTCTTTTCCAATTTCTCATATCGAACCAATTCAGCCTTAATGCGTTGGTTACCACACAGAAACTGGAGAGGCTCATGGCTGCAGCGCCGAACATGGGATTTAATTTCCATCCAAAGATAGGATACCACACGCCGGCTGCCAGCGGAATTCCTACTACATTGTAGAAAAATGCCCAGAACAGATTCTCATGAATATTGCGCAGAGCCGCCCGGCTTAGTCGGATCGCCGCCGGGACATCGCTTAAGCGGCTTTTCATCAGCACCACATCCGCTGCGTCGATGGCCACATCTGTTCCTGCCCCGATGGCGATTCCAATATCCGCCCTGGTAAGAGCCGGGGCATCATTGATCCCGTCACCTACCATAGCTGTCCTTCCCTGTTCTTTTAAGGAACGGATTACCTGCTCTTTCCCGTCTGGAAGCACACCTGCAATCACCTGGTCTACCCCAGCCTGGGCTCCGACAGCCTTGGCGGTTCTCTCATTATCCCCTGTCAGCATAACCACGCGTATCCCCATATTCTGAAGTTCTTTTACTGCCTGGGGACTGTCTTCCTTGATCGTATCCGCCACTGCAATGATTCCTGCCAGTGTTCCTCCAATACTGAAAAACAGCGGTGTCTTCCCCTGTTGGGCCAACTGTTCTGCCTGCTGCTTCATCTTCTGGGACACCTGGGTCTGGCTGCTTATGAAGGCCAGATTCCCACCGCATAAGGCCGTGCTATCCAAAATAGCCCTCAGTCCGTTTCCCGGAAGAGCGTGGAAATCGGATACCTCCGATATCTTTGTTCCCAACTCTTCTCCCTTCTTAAGCACAGCCTTTGCAAGAGGATGCTCGCTCCTCTTCTCCAGGGCACAGGCAGCACCAAGAAGCTGTGTCTCGTCGAAGCCATCCGCCGGTATCATGTCTGTCACCTTGGGTTCTCCGCTGGTGATGGTTCCGGTCTTATCTAAGGCTACAATCTCCACCTTCCCTGCTTCTTCCAGTGAAACTGCAGTCTTAAAAAGGATTCCATTCTTGGCACCCATCCCGTTTCCCACCATGATGGCCACAGGAGTCGCCAGCCCCAGAGCACAGGGACAGCTGATAACCAACACAGAAATCCCTCGGGCCAATGCAAAGCCAATTCCCTGCCCTGCTATCAGCCACACCGCCATGGTCACAATTGCAATGACAATTACCGTGGGGACAAATACTCCTGATACCCGGTCTGCCACTTTGGCAATCGGTGCCTTGGTAGCCGCTGCATCGCTGACCATACGGATGATCTGCGATAAAGTAGTGTCTTCCCCCACTTTTGTAGCCTGGCAGCGAAGGAAGCCAGACTGGTTCACCGTCGCCGCTGACACATGGCTGCCTTCCTCCTTGTCTACCGGAATGCTTTCCCCTGTCAGAGCTGACTCATTGACCGCGCTGTTTCCCTCAAGCACAAATCCATCTACCGGGATATTCTCTCCCGGCCTTACCACAAAAATATCACCGCTCTGCACCTGGTCAACGGATACCAGAACCTCCACACCGTCCCTCACCAGGGTTGCCGTCTTGGGTGCCAGCTTCATCAGGCTCTTCAACGCATCCGTTGTCCTTCCCTTGGAGCGGGCTTCCAGCATTTTCCCGACTGTGATCAATGTCAGGATCATGGCTGCAGATTCAAAATAGAATTCATGCATATATTCCATGACACCGCCCATGTCTCCCCGCATCTGGGCATCAGTCATGGCAAACAAGGCATACGTGCTGTATACAAAAGATGCCGTAGAGCCCAGAGCCACCAGGGTATCCATATTGGGAGCCTTGTGCCACAGACTTTTAAAGCCGCTTATAAAGAATTTCTGGTTGATCACCATAATAATCGCCGACAGAATCAGCTGTAAAAGCCCCATCGCCACATGGTTTCCTTCCAGAACCGCCGGAACCGGCCAGTTCCACATCATATGCCCCATGGAAAAATACATGAGAACCACCAGAAATCCCAGCGAAGCAACCAGACGTTGCTTGAGCACAGGAGTCTCCCTGTCCTTAAGCAACTCCTCTCCGGCTGCCCCGCCGCTGCTTGCCGCGTCGGATGCTCCCAAGCCAGCCTGGGATGCTCCCCGTCCTTTCTTGGCCGCACCATATCCGGCTTGCTCTACTGCCTGTATAATAGCCTCCTGGGAAGCAGTTCCTTCCACTCCCATGGAGTTGGTAAGAAGACTGACTGAGCAGGAAGAAACTCCTTCCACCTTGGAAACCGCCTTCTCCACCCGGGCGCTACATGCCGCGCAACTCATACCAGTTACTATATATTGCTCCATAAATTACCCCTCCCTTCGTCACTTATGCATTCTCAGAGCCTCTTTGTGCTTGATTTTTTGCGATGATTCTTTTTCAGATGTATATCCATTTATAGGGCGTACCCATGAAATACATGTTGAATAGCTTTCGATGCATATGGCAAAAACCATCTGCAAGGGGAGAAGCAAAAGAATCTCTGAGAGTACACACTCCATCATTTCATCACCTTTTGCAGCACAGCAACCAATTCGTCGATGGTCTCTTCCTTCCCTTGCCGGATGTCATCTGCCACACAGGTACGTATGTGATTGGCCAGAAGCACTTTATTGAAGCTATTCAGTGCTGCATTCACTGCCGCAACCTGGATTAAAATATCAGTGCAGTAAACATCCTTCTCCACCATCCCTTTGATTCCCCTTACCTGCCCTTCAATACGATTCAGGCGATGGATCAGATCCTGGTACTCCTTTTCAGAACGCTCCTTTGTCTTATGGCAGCAACCATTTTCTTCCCTCATCTCAATCCCTCCTGGCTTTTGTAATGTATTCTCGGAATCTTTTTGTATATGCCCCTGCCATTCATAGTAGAAACTCCTGGAGTACATTATATGGTTCAGTACTATTTTTTACATCTTCTCCTATATTATATACCCCATATGGGTATATTTCAAGAGTTTTTTATATTTTTTATTACAGATTGTTTCATGGTTATTTTTTATCACCACTGCCCTTGGAAGGCGCTCATGAAGGCCAATCTGAAAGGGCCTTGAAAACAAAAACAGAGAACCCCATCATTCAATGGAATTCTCTACTTTTGTCTCATATCGTTCTCTTTTTAACAACCAGTCTATGAAAAATAGCAGCAGAATCTGTCTGCTTCCATGGTGATTTCTCTAATTTCTTGACGGTTTTCCTATCCGTTACAGAACATAAAATAAACCTTCAGACATTCCCTCATAGATCCAACTCCGGAGGCACATCCAATTCTTCCGGCACATAGCTTCCATTCTTTTTACGCTGCCGGACACATTCTGTCAGCAAATACTCAATCTGCCCATTGACGGAGCGGAAATCATCCTCTGCCCACGCTGCAATGGCATCGTAGAGTTTTTTAGACAGCCTTAAGGGCACTTGTTTCTTCTCGTCCCCCATATCAATACAGGCTCCCTGAATTGACTATCGGCTGAGGGTCATGATTTCCACACAGCACCACCAGAAGATTGGAGACCATAGCTGCCTTGCGCTCTTCATCCAGCTGCACCACATCCTTTTCATTCAGGCGTTCCAGAGCCATCTCCACCATTCCCACTGCGCCGTCCACAATCATTTTACGGGCATCGATTATCGCTGAAGCCTGCTGTCGCTGGAGCATGACAGCGGCAATCTCAGGCGCATAGGCAAGATAGGTAATCCTGGCCTCTATAATCTCAATTCCAGCCTCCTCCACACGTTTCTGGATCTCATCCCGTATCCGAAGAGAAACCACCTCGCTGGAGCCCCGCAGGCTTCCCTCATCCGCCACGCCATCCCCTGTAGTATCTATATTGGGTGCCACGTCGTAGGGATAAATTCGGACCACCTGCCTTAAAGCACTGTCACACTGCAAGGATAAAAATTCCTTATAATTGTTCACATTAAATACAGCCTTAGCCGTATCTACAATCCTCCAGGTTACAGCTATTCCAATTTCAATAGGGTTTCCCAGGCAGTCATTGATTTTCTGCCTGCTGTTGTTCAGTGTCATAACCTTCAGAGACAGCTTCTTGTTTCCATAGTCTCCGGACACATTTACATTTTGGCTGCCATTTGCTGCAACCCCTATCCCACCGGCATCTGACACATCCCCGCTTTGACTCAGCTTTGTCCTGGAAGCAGGATTAACTCCCACACAGAAGGGATTGACAAAATAAAAACCATTCTCCTTTAACGTTCCCACATACTGCCCAAATAAGGTCAGCACCAATGCTTCCTGCGGTTTCAGTACCTTAAGTCCCAGAAAAAGAATCCATCCCAAACTGATGAATGCAATGCTTACGATCAACCTTGCTGTGTTGAAAAGAGTATCTCCCTGTCTCTCCTGGCTGATTATGGAAACGATCAGAAGCAGGATAGCGGCAGTGTAGGCCAAAAGGATTGCCAGCAATATGACCATACCATTCTTCTTTCCACCTAAAATTTTCTCTTCCATCATGTCATTCTCCTTTGCAGTTATTATGATATCAAAATCATATCATAATAATATAAAATATGCAAGGGGTTTTTTATTTATTTGTTTTCCCAAATATATCCGGCATTCCTTTCAACATAAAAATCCCGAAGTTCATCTCTGAACTTCGGGATTCGTGTTCATGTAAAACAAAACTTACTTTAAGGTAACCTTTGCGCCTTCTGCTTCCAGCTTGGTCTTCATATCCTCTGCCTCTTCCTTGGAAACGCCAGCCTTTACTACCTTCGGAGCGCCGTCTACCACATCTTTTGCTTCCTTTAAGCCTAAGCCGGTAGCTTCACGTACAACCTTGATAACTTTAACCTTGTTGGGACCAACCTCTGTCAACTCAACGTCAAACTCGGTCTTCTCCTCAACCTCTGCTGCAGGGCCAGCTGCTGCAACAACCACACCAGCTGCTGCGGAAACGCCAAACTCCTCCTCGCATGCTTTTACTAACTCGTTTAACTCTAATACAGATAACTCTTTGATTGCTTCGATGAACTCAGCAGTTGTTAACTTTGCCATTCTTATATACCTCCGTATCGTTTTATTATTCTTATTTTAATATTGAATCCCATTACTGGGTGGTTAAGGAAGTTGGACTCCCGTCTGTCGTCCAACGGCTGAATTTCTAAAATTCGCATCTCCCTTTGGCCGTGCTCGTTTTAAGAAATTTATGCCTCTGCAATCTGCTTCAGCACGCGGGCCAGATTGGTAATCGGCGACTGAATGCTTCCAAGCAATTTGCCAAGAAGTACTTCTCTGGATGGGATTGTAGCAATCACCTGCATGCCCTTGGCATCGTAGTAGGTTCCTTCTACAACACCGCCCTTAAACTCCAATTTGTTTGCAGTCTTTGCGAACTCTGCCAGGATTCTTGCCGGGGCCGTCGCATCTGTCTTGGAAACAGCTAATGCTGTCGGTCCTTCCAGATTCACGTCCAGGGCTTCAAACGGAGTTCCCTTCGTTGCAAAACGTATCATGGTGTTTTTATATACTTTGTAAGTGATTCCTGCTTCTCTTAACTGTTTGCGCAGCTGGGTATCCTGCTCTACAGTCAGGCCGCGGTAATCAACAACAACCGCTGTCGCTGCTCCGTCAAGAAGTTCGGAAATCTCAGCAACAACCGGTTGCTTTAATTCAACTTTTGCCATGAATGGTCTGCCTCCTTCTTTATAGTTTCATATCCTCCGACATAACGGATACTGGCTTTTTACAGGACAAGCTTTCCTGATGAAATCGAGTAGGGAAGGCTCCTCCCCTGCTCCCGCGCCAGGCACTCATCAGCTTAACTGACAATCTTCCTTAGAGCGCCCATGTGCACAAAAAGCCTCTCTGTCCCAAGACAGAGAGGCATACGTATCACGAAAGTAAATCCTCTTCGTATCCTCGGCAGGCGTATTCAACTTATGCCTTACGGCACCTGCTGTCTTCGGCACTTCATACTCATATACACTATCATAATCTATCTGTGTTGTCAACAAGAAAGTAAAATCAATAATCAATTAGCCGATGATCTTGCTTACATTCAGCTTCACGCCAGGTCCCATCGTGGAAGTGATGGTAGCGCTCTTGATATATGCACCCTTTAAGGTACTTGGTTTTGCTTTGATGATGGCATCCATAAGCGTCTGGAAGTTGTCCGCCAACTGTTCTTCTGTGAAAGAAACCTTTCCTACTGGCACGTGGATAATATTGGTCTTGTCAAGTCTGTATTCGATCTTACCGGCTTTGATATCATTGATGGCTTTGGTCACATCCATGGTTACGGTTCCTGCCTTTGGGTTTGGCATCAAACCTTTCGGTCCCAGCACACGGCCCAGACGTCCAACAACGCCCATCATGTCAGGGGTAGCAACCACAACGTCAAAATCCAGCCAGCCTTCGTTCTGGATCTTCGGAATCAGCTCCTCGCCGCCAACAAAATCTGCACCGGCTGCCTGAGCCTCGTCAACCTTTGCTCCCTTTGCGAAAACCAGAATCCTGACAGTCTTACCGGTTCCGTGAGGCAGAACCACTGCGCCACGAACCTGCTGATCTGCGTGACGTCCGTCACAGCCTGTTCTCAAATGAACTTCAACGGTCTCATCGAATTTTGCAACAGCCGCTTTCTTCACCAGTGCGATTGCGTCTGCTACGTCATAAAGATTACTGCGGTCTACTAATTTAGCAGCCTCTGCGTATCTTTTTCCTCTTTTCATTTTTATAACCTCCTAGTGGTATTGTCGGGGATAGCCCTCCCACGGTTTTGTGTATGTTGCGATGGCCATAAGGCCTGTCTTACAGCCAAGCGCCGCCCTGGAATATTACTCTTCAACCGTAATACCCATACTTCTGGCAGTACCGGCGATCATGCTCATAGCAGCCTCTACACTTGCTGCGTTTAAATCCGGCATCTTAAGCTCTGCGATCTTCTGAAGCTCTGCTTTGGAGATCGAAGCTACCTTCGCCTTGTTGGGTGTTGCGGAACCGGATTTGATCTTGCATGCCTTCTTAAGAAGCACGGCTGCCGGCGGAGTCTTGGTTACGAAGCTGAAGCTTCTGTCTGCATACACGGTAATAACAACAGGAATGATCAGATCGCCCTGGTCAGCAGTTCTTGCGTTGAACTCCTTGGTAAACTGTACAATGTTCACACCATGCTGTCCAAGTGCCGGACCAACTGGTGGAGCTGGTGTAGCCTTTCCTGCCGGAATCTGCAATTTAATATAACCTGTTACTTTCTTTG